>NZ_JANCOB010000013.1:0-162521 GCF_024296565.1 Klebsiella sp. SWET4
GTCCGGCAACCGTGCCGGCATGTCTCCCCGGTGGCGCTGCGCTTACCGGGGCTACGGATTCGCACCCGCCCTGCACGACCTGTAGCCCGGACAAGGTGCGCAGCACCGCCTCCGGGGAAAACCCTGCCATACCCGCCCCATTATCTTCATTCAAAGCAACATAAAACCCCGTCATGGTAATCCCTTCATCATAATCCACTTTTTCCTTGCCCCTGCGCTGGCGTTAATCGCGAAAACCACTCTTACGAAAAAAAATGTGAATACAGTCACATATAAAGATATAACAATTATATAACATTTAGTTCACTAACTAATTTGTCTACGTGACGTGGTACGCCCGACAAGACAGATTGCAGTCTTTGCTGGAGCAATATAACAATGACAGAAAGTAGCATTACCGAACGGGGCGCGCCGGATCAGGCCGATACCCGTCGTCGTATTTGGGCAATAGTTGGCGCTTCCTCGGGGAATCTGGTTGAGTGGTTTGATTTTTACGTTTATTCATTCTGCTCGCTCTATTTCGCCCATATCTTTTTTCCATCTGGCAATACCACCACCCAACTGCTGCAGACGGCAGGCGTATTTGCCGCCGGATTCCTGATGCGTCCCATCGGCGGATGGCTGTTTGGTCGAATCGCCGACCGCCGCGGACGTAAAGCCTCCATGCTTATCTCGGTGTGCATGATGTGCTTTGGCTCACTGGTGATTGCCTGTCTGCCGGGTTATGCGGTCATCGGCACCTGGGCCCCGGCGCTGCTGCTGCTGGCGCGTCTGTTCCAGGGGCTGTCTGTTGGCGGAGAATACGGCACCAGTGCGACCTATATGAGTGAAGTCGCGGTGGAAGGTAAGAAAGGCTTCTATGCCTCCTTCCAGTACGTTACGCTGATTGGCGGTCAACTGCTGGCGGTATTAGTGGTTGTCGCGCTCCAGCAGGTGCTCAGCGATGAAGATCTCCATGCCTGGGGATGGCGTATTCCTTTTGCTCTTGGGGCGGTACTGGCTATCGTCGCGCTGTGGCTGCGTCGCCAGCTGGACGAAACCTCAAAGCAGGAGACCCGGGCGCTGAAAGAGGCTGGATCATTTAAAGGGTTGTGGCGCAATCGCCGGGCCTTCGTGATGGTGTTGGGCTTTACCGCCGCCGGATCGCTGACCTTCTACACCTTTACTACCTATATGCAAAAGTATCTGGTCAACACGGCGGGCATGACGGCTAGCACCGCCAGCGTGATCATGACCGCGGCGCTATTCGTTTATATGCTGGTTCAGCCGCTGTTCGGCGCCTTTTCGGATAAAGTTGGCCGTCGCACCTCCATGCTGTGCTTTGGCGTGCTGGCGACGTTATTTACCGTGCCTATTCTCAGTGCTCTGCAGAAGGTGAGCTCACCGTATGCCGCCTTCGGACTGGTGATCTGCGCCTTGCTGATCGTCAGTTTCTATACCTCTATCAGCGGCATCCTGAAAGCAGAGATGTTCCCGGCTCAGGTCCGCGCGCTTGGGGTAGGGCTTTCCTATGCCGTCGCGAACGCGCTGTTCGGCGGCTCTGCGGAATATGTCGCGCTGTCGCTTAAGTCGGCGGGGATAGAGCACGCGTTCTACTGGTATGTGACGGTGATGGCGGCCATCGCCTTCCTGGTTTCCCTGATGCTGCATCGCAAGGGAAAAGGCCTGCGCCTGTAACGCTTACTGGTGCGCCAGTTGCCACACAGCATAGCCGGTGGTCGCGCCGGCGACATCCCAGGCGAAATCTTTCCAGCTCCAGCCGCTCCCTGCCGGGCGGCTGTCCCAAAGCTCTTTTGACGCGCCAAGACTGATGGAAAACATCAGGCCAATGGCGGCGCTGCGGTCCCGGCTGTAACCCTGATGTTGCGCATACTCATTGCCGGCGGCAGACAGCATCGCCGAGGCCAGAAAATGCTGGGCTTTGTCCTGACCGGACCATGCATCATTTGCCATGTGGCTGCAGCCCGTTAACAGCAGCGATGTCATCACTATTATCGAACGCATAGCGCTTCCAGAAAAAAGCCCCGTCGACGCGGGGCTGATAGTCAGAGAATACGGCTGATCAACCGGTCAATGCGGATCCGTCGCAGGCGGCGGATCAGTTTTCGCACTTTCACCGGATAGTCGGCGATACTTTGCAGATCCCGATAATGTTTCACTACCGTGGTGTGGGTGCGGATGAGCTTCAGCTCTTTTTCCCGCATGGCCCCCAGCTGCCGCTTTGGATCGTGGATCAGAATGGCGTTTTCCAGATCGAGCCGCCAGGCGCGTGGGTTAAGGTTGTTGCCAGTGAGCAGCATCCACTCATCGTCAACCCACATGCCTTTCAGATGGTAGCTGTTATCGTCATCCTTCCACAGGCGAACGATCAGCTGCTCAGTATTGACATAATATTGCAGTCGGCTGAGGAAACGCCGCAGGTTGATCTCATACAGATAGGGAAGCGCACCGATAATTTTAAACGGTTGATCTTCCGGAATGTAGAAATCGTTAGCGGTTTTATCGCCGACAATAATCTCCACCTGTTTACCGTCCCGCAGCAGCTGGATGATATTTCTCACCAGTACGGCAGGGAGGTTGAAGTAGGGGGTACAGATCGTCAGCTTGTGCTCGGCACAAGGCATCAGGTGAAAAATAGTTTTGTTCAGCAGGCTGGATTTCCCCAGTCCTACCAGCGGGGTGACGGAGAGTTCTTCGTCACCAGCGGTGCCGACAAAATGGTAGCTGCGGTCGCGGAGCTCCTGACGGTACTGGCGAATGTCGTTTTTGATTTCCGGGCTTTTTGGCCGATCCGGTCTGTCGAGACGATTAACGCCGCGCCCCTGAACCAGATTATTGTCGACCCAGTCGAACATGACGTCCGCCATTTTGCCGTTACGGATGCACTGATAGCGGTCATAACGGTACTTGTCGTGCTGATGCAGATAAACATCGTTCAGGCTGGCGCCGCTGTAGAGGACGCTGTCATCGATAATAAAGCCTTTGAAATGGAGAACGCCGAGCGCCTCCCGGGTATTAATCGGCACGCCGTAAACGGGGATATCCACACCTGGGTTTTCATCGGCCATCCGGCAATACCAGTCGGCATTGGTGTTGGAGGCGGCGGCGCCGATACGACCACGTTGAGCACGGTGCCAGTCTACCAGAACGCGGACATCCAGTTCCGGACGCTGGCGTTTGGCGTCGTAGAGAGCCTGCAAAATTCCTTTTCCGCCATCATCTTGCTCCAGGTAGAGCGCAATAATGCATATACGCTGAGTGGCGTGGGCAATCCGGGTCAGTAACGCTTCCCTGAAATCCGCAGGGGCGTAAAAGAACTCTACATCATCAACTGACTGAGAAAGCTTAGGGAGTTGGGCAAGGTGTTGTTGATGTTTATTACGCTTAAATTTTGACAACATCACAGTGCGTTTCTTCTCTGTTTATTGAAGGGTCTTCTGTACCATGCAGACGACGTAAGCGGGCAATAATACCATTACTACCCGCTAATGTGGTCAACAATTGCGGTCAGCGTGACGCGATTATCCCTGATTCAGGGGCAGCGATAGACTGACAATCCCATCTTCCAGCTGAATATCAACGGTGAATCCCAGCTTTCTGGCCAGGCCGATCATGCCCCTGTTATTCGGCATCGTAATACCATTAAGGCGTTGCAGGCCATGGCTTTGTGTATAAGCGATCAGCTTTTCCAGCAGCCTTCGCCCCAGGCCTAACCCTTTTAAATCTGAACGGACCAGAACGGCAAACTCGGCGTCAATATTGTCGGGATCGGAGATCGCCCGCGTCACGCCGAGAATTTCGCTTTTCTCTGCGGTGGTCCTGACGGCAACAAACGCCATTTCACGATCGTAGTCGATCTGCGTCATATTGGCTAAATCGTCGTGGGTAAATTCGTTGATCTCACTAAAATAGCGATAATAGAGATCTTCTTTGGTGACCTGAGCGATAAACGCGAGCAGCTGCGGCTCATCTTCCGGAAGGATCGGCCGAAACAGGCAGCGATCGCCATTTTTCATTACCACCCACTCCTCCTGCTGGTGCGGATAGGGACGAATCGCAAGGCGGCTTTCACTGTCGCCGTCAAAGGGGGCCAGGCCTAGCGTGACGTCCAGCGCCGTAAACTCGTTGCCGGAGGCGAGCAGGGGATGAATGTCCAGGCGCTGGATCTCCGGGCAGTCGACGATCAGATTCGATACCTGAACCAGCAGCTGGCTCAGGCCCGCGATATCCAGCGGGCGCAATGCGCTGCGACCGCGGATCTTTTTATTTTTGATCGCCTGGATCACCAGATAACGCGCCAGGTTCATATTCAACGGCGGCAGCGCCACCGCGGCCTGATCCTCGGCCCGCCACTCCACGCCGCCTTCGCCCAGCATAATCAACGGGCCGAAGACGGGATCGTGTTCAACCACCACTCTCAGCTCCTGGGCGCCGGCGCGATTAGCCATACTCTGCACCAGCAGACCATGGATGCGCGCCTGGGGCCAGGCCAGTCTGACGCGATCGATCATCGCATCTGCCGCCTGCTGCACCTCGGCGGCGGTACGCAGATAGAGCATGACCCCCTGTACTTCCGATTTGTGCGGGATATCCGGAGAACGCAGCTTCAGCGCGACCGGATAGCCTATCTGCTCAGCGATATGCACTGCTTCTGCGCTGTCAGCGGCAATCCATGTCGGCAGAGTATGGATGCCATAGGTCCGGAGCACCGGGCTGACCTCATGGGTATCCAGCGTGGTGGCGCCGTCATCTATCGCTTGCTGCAGCAGAGCATGCGCTTCGCTGGTATTGGCGGTTAACGAATCCGGTAGCACCGGCGTCTCGCGCAGTTGTTTCTGGTTGCGACGGTATTCCACCATATGCATAAAAGCGGTGATCGTGCCCTCTGGCGTACGGTAGGTTGGGAGGCCGGCATCGCTGAATAAACGTCGCGCTTCCTGCGAGGAAAATTCGCCGCACCAGTTGGTCAGCACGGTGACATATTTACCGCGCGGATGATGCTTCAGGGCATCAATCAGGGCCAGCGCACTCTCCGTGCCCGGCGCGGCCGCGCTGGGCGAGTGGATCACCAGCAGCGCGTCATAGTCCTGACTGTTGAGCAAAATATTCACGGCCTGCTGATAATGTTCGCTGCTGGCATCATCGCGCAGATCTAATGGGTTGGCGATCTCGACGCCAACCGGCAACGCCTGGCGCAGGGCGTCGCGGGTCTCCTCGCTGAGGACCGCCAGTTTGCCATTCCGCAGCCAGAGTTCATCCAGCGCCAGCGCCGCCGGAGCCGCGCCATTGCTGACGATCATCAGCTTTTCACCGCGTAGCGGGCGCATATGGCTGAGCGTTTCCACGGCGGAGAACAGCTCATGGGTGTCCTGCACCCGCAGCAGGCCAGCACGCTGTATGGCTGCATCCCATGCCGGATCCATCCCGGAGTTGACGTGCAACAGCTTTTGCGCCGCGGGGCTACGGCCGCTTTTAATCACCAGGATAGGCTTGTTTCGCGAAGCGCTGCGCGCAGCGGAGACAAATCGGCGCGCATCGCTTAGATGCTCGAGGTAAAGCAAAATGGCGCTGGTCTTGCTGTCGCGGGCCAGAAAGTCCAGCAGGTCATCGACATCAATGTCCAGGCTATCGCCCAGCGCGATGAAGTAGGAAAACCCCATCTCGCGCTGCTGCGCCCAGTCAAGGATGGTATTAGAGACGGCGGCCGACTGCGAGATAAAGGCCAGTTTACCGCGATGGATCGCGACCGGCGAGAAGCTGGCGTTCAGGCCTTGCCACGGCGCCAGCAGTCCCAGGCTGTTTGGGCCGAGCAGGCGCATCTGATAGCGCGCGGCGCATTCGAGCAGCGCCGGATACTGTTCCGGCTGCGAAGAGAGAATGATGCAGGTTTTACACCCTTTCTGCCCTAAGGCTTCGAGCAATTCGATATTACGCCGGGCGTTAGTACAGAGCACCGCCAGATCCGGCGTAAACGGCAGGCTCTCAATCGTGGGCCATGCCAGCACCCCGAGCACCGCCTTCCAGGCGGGGGTCACCGGCAGTACCGGGCCATTGAAACCGCCGGCTAACAGGTTGCGCATCATGAGATAGCCAGCGCGCTGCGGCTTCATTGATGCGCCAATAACGGCGATGGACTTTGGTCGCAGCAGTGCTTCCAGGCCTCGTTGGCTCATACCGGTCTCCTTTCATCCCAGTGACCGAATGATTTTAAACGTTTTCCACCTGGTCCGCTGTGATACTCCCCTTATGCTGGGTTTTTCCCGCCAGATAGCGGGTCCGGAAGCGGGTGAAGTGCTCGCCAAGCGCAGCGGCGGCCGGGGCATCTCCCGCCAGATCCAGCAGGGCGATGGCCACTTCCGCGGTACAGTATTGTCCGTCGGCGTGCGCCTCGCGCAGATGATAGGCAGAGATGCGTGACAGATCGACGGAGATTATTGGCAGCGCGTCAAGATAAGGGCTCTTGCGGAACATTTTGCGCGCTTCGGTCCAGGTGCCGTCGAGCATAATAAACAGTGGCGGCTTGCCGGACGGCGGCGCGCTCAGGATCTGGCGCTCCGGCCCGGCATAGGAGGCAGGGAAAACCACCATCGGTTGATAATCAGGATGCGCGACCAGATCGAGCAGCGCCTGCGGCGGCTCGGTTCTCGACCATTGATAAGCCTCGGTATCAGGCAGAATATCGGCGATGAGCCGGCCGGTGTTGCTGGGCTTCATCGGTTCCGTATCAAACATCACCAGGCAGAAGCGGCTGGTGGCCTGCGCGGGCACTAACGTCGCGCACAGGCACTGCTTGAGCGGCAGCAGGCAGCGCTGACAGCGGCGGATGCGGTTGCCGCGAGCAAGGAAAGGCCGGGTAGCACGCGCGAGGCGTTCAGCGCGCAGGCGAAGGACTGCGTTTTCAATCATGGGAGTCGCTAGAGAAAAACGCTATTGTCGCAGAGGTGAAAACGGGGCACAAGCGGTGCCCCGGAAGGATTACTGTTGGCCGGCTTCGTTCAGCCAGCTATCAAATGGCGCTTTTGGCACCGCGCCATTGAGCATGTCGATCACTTCGCCATTTTTGAACATCATAATGGTCGGGATGCTGCGGATACGAAACCGGGCGCTAAGCTCACGTTCCGCTTCGGTGTTGACTTTGACAAAACGCATCTTCCCGCTACGTTCTTCCGCGACATCTTCAAAGATCGGCGCGAAGCTACGGCAGGGGCCGCACCATGGCGCCCAGAAATCGACAACGACCGGCAGATCGTCCTTTAAGAGTTTATCCAGCGTTGCCCCGGTCGCGTTGATGACGTCGCCGTCAAAAAGATCGTGACCGCAGCGTCCGCACTTTGCGCCATCCGCGCTACGATCGTCCGGGAGGCGGTTCAGAGCCTGACAACTGGCACAAACGGTATTCATAACTAACCTCTGGTTATGGGTTGCAACGTGGCACGTGGCCGATATGTTTCTGTGATGTTACATATTATCGATTAAGTGTTATTTAAGGACAATGCGTTTTGTTCGATGAGTGCAATAGAGGCCGGCTTTTAAACGAAATCATGGCGAAGCGATGACACATCGGGTAATCTGCGCGCTTCGCGCAGCGCAGGTGGAGAAAATTGATGAGCGACGAACTGAAAAATAAAAGCGGCAAGGTCAAAGTGATGTATGTCCGCAGTGATGATGATTCTGACAAACGCACCCATAACCCACGTACCGGGAAAGGGGGAGGTCGTCCAGGAAAATCTCGTGTTGACGGCCGCAGCCGCCCTGCGCGTGACGAACGAAACAGCCGCGGCGACGATCGCAAACGTGACGACCGTAAGCGTGACGATCGCAAGCGCGATGATTTTCATCGTGACGATGCGTCTCCGTGGCGTACCGTTTCCCGCGCTCCTGGCGATGAGACGCCGGTAAAAGAAGATCACGGCGGGATCAGCGGGAAGAGCTTTATCGATCCGGAAGTACTGCGTCGTCAGCGTGCGGAAGAGACCCGCGTGTATGGCGAAAACGCCTGCCAGGCGCTGTTCCAGAGCCGTCCGGAAGCTATCGTTCGCGCCTGGTTTATCCAGAGCGTCACGCCCCGCTTTAAAGAAGCGCTGCGCTGGATGGCGGCCAACCGTAAAGCCTATCATGTGGTGGACGAAGCCGAGCTGGCGAAAGCCTCCGGCACCGAGCACCACGGCGGGGTCTGCTTCCTGATCAAAAAACGCCACGGCACCTCTGTTGCCCAGTGGGTCGCGAAGGCGGCAGAAGAAGATTGTGTTCTGGCGCTGGAAGACGTGGGTAACCCGCACAACCTCGGGGCGATCATGCGCAGCTGCGCGCACTTCGGCGTGAAGGGCGTGGTGGTTCAGGATGCTGGCGTGCTGGAGTCCGGGGCGGCGATCCGTACGGCGGAGGGCGGAGCGGAGCATGTTGAACCGATCACCGGCGACAGCTTTATCGATACCCTGGATCAGTTCCGCAAAGCGGGCTACGCGATTGTCTCAACGTCCAGCCATAATGGTACGCCGCTGTTTAAAGCCGAGCTGCCGAAGAAAATGGTGCTGGTGTTAGGCCAGGAGCGTGATGGTCTGTCCGATGCGGCGATTTCCAGCTCCGATCTCAGCGTTGCCATCGACGGTACCGGCAATGTCGAAAGCCTGAACGTCTCTGTGGCGACCGGCGTCCTGCTGGCAGAATGGTGGCGTCAGAACAAGGCGTAATTCGCCTGCCTGAATGCGAAAAAGCCAGCTGATGCTGGCTTTTTTTATGGCTGTCGATCACTCGCTTTCGGCGGGAAGGACCGGCATCCAGTCGATCGGCGCTTCGCCGCGGTCAGCCAGCCACTGGTTGGTCTGTACGAAATGGTTGCTGCCAAAGAAGCCGCGATGCGCAGAGAGCGGCGATGGGTGCGGCGCCTTCAGCACGCAGTGGCGCTGACGATCGATAATCGCGCCTTTCTTCTGCGCATGAGAACCCCACAGCAGAAAGACCACCCCCTCGCAATGCTCATTGATTAATGCGATAACTTTATCGGTAAAGGTCTCCCAGCCAAGGCTGGCGTGCGAGTGCGCCTGCCCGGCGCGGACGGTCAGGACCGTATTAAGCAGAAGTACGCCCTGACGCGCCCAGCTTTCGAGATAACCGTGAGTGGGGCGAGTAAAGCCGGGGATCGTGGCCTCCAGCTCTTTGTACATGTTCAAGAGCGAGGGCGGGATCGCGACGCCCGGGCGAACCGAGAATGCCAGACCGTGGGCCTGACCCGGGCCGTGATAGGGATCCTGGCCGAGAATGACGACTTTGACGTCGCCCAGCTCGGTAAAGCGAAACGCATTGAAGACGTCTTTTTGCGGTGGGTAGATGGTGATCCCGGACTGGCGCTCTTCGGCGACGGTCTTCAGTGTATTGAGAAAATAGGGTTGTTGCTTTTCATCCGCCAGCACGTCATGCCAGGTTAAAGAGGTGGTCATCTTGCTCTCCTGCAAAGGGTCATCGCTATAGCTTAACGGCTTCTTTCTACAGAACAAAATCGGCACGGCTTGATGTGGGCTTTTATGCAAAAAAAATTGAAAATTTACAAAATTATTTATGAGACCCCATGGCCTAACTTGATGTAAAACAATAAAATCCCTCTATACCCACTTTGTGTGAGTGGTTTTTATTGATTTATATCAAGGAATGCCGAGGGTGCGGCTGATATATATACACTCATACAACAATGGTTTTACCAATTGGCCGCGAAGAGGCCAAAATCGAATAAACACTGCCTGGGAGGCATCAAATGATTACTGGTATCCAAATTACTAAAGCGGCAAACGACGACCTGCTGAACTCTTTCTGGCTGCTGGACAGCGAAAAAGGCGAAGCGCGCTGCCTGTGTGCCAAAGGTGGTTTTGCGGAAGACGACGTGGTGGCGGTGAGCAAACTGGGTGAAATCGAATACCGTGAAATTCCGGTAGACGTGAAACCAGAAGTTCGCGTGGAAGGCGGTCAGCACCTGAACGTGAACGTGCTGCGTCGCGAAACTCTGCTGGACGCGGTTGAGCACCCGGAAAAATACCCGCAGCTGACCATTCGTGTTTCCGGCTATGCGGTACGCTTCAACTCCCTGACTCCGGAACAGCAGCGTGACGTTATCGCCCGTACCTTTACCGAAAGCCTGTAAGGCTGAAGCCAGATGTGAAAACGCCGGGATGTCCCGGCGTTTTTTTTACTCTTCAGTGGACGTTGATGGCGTCCCGGCCGCGCTTGGCTTACGGCGCTTACCGATATTTTTGGTGTCGCGATGGCGTTTCTTCACCCGCGGTTTCTCTTTTTCTTTCTCTTTTTTCTCGGCGCGCTTCGCCAATACTTTCTTCGACGGTTTACCGGTTAACTTCTCGCTCGGCGCGCGGGTTTTCGGTCGCAGTTCATCAATCACGCGGGCTTTCAGCGGTTCTTCAACGTAGCGGCCGATCTTGCCCAGCAGCAGGTGGTCATGCGCTTCAACCAGCGAAATGGCGATGCCTTTTTTACCGGCGCGGCCGGTACGACCGATACGGTGCAAATAGATATCGGCGGTGCGCGGCATGTCGAAGTTAAACACGTGGCTGACATCCGGGATATCAATACCGCGTGCGGCGACGTCGGTGGCGATCAGCACGTTCACGCGACCATCGGTCAGGCGTTTAATCGCTTCGTTGCGCTTAATCTGCACCATCTCGCCCTCCAGCCAGCAGGTGTTAATCCCTGCTTCGTGCAGCTTAGCGGCGAGTTCGTGAACGCGCTCGCGCTTACGCACGAAGACGATGGAGCGGGTTGCTTCCGGCTGCTTCAGCAAATGAATCAGCAGCGCGGTTTTATGCTCGATATCGTCGGCGCGATAGTACCACTGATGAATTTTTTTACGTTCGCGGGTCGATGGGGTAGCGGAGACTTCAACCGGCTCTTCCAGCAGGCGTTCGGCAAAATCCTTGATCGCATCGCCTTCCAGCGTGGCGGAGAACAGCATGGTCTGCTTGCGCCAGCGGGTTTCACCGGCGATGGTTTCGATATCCTGAGCAAAGCCCATGTCCAGCATGCGGTCGGCTTCATCGAGGATCAGGGTCTCGACGGCGCGGCAGTCAAAGTTCTCTTCTTTAATATACTGCAGCAGGCGACCGGTGGTAGCGACCACGATATCCTGGTTTTCGCTGAACACTTCCGCGTGGTTCATGTACGCTACGCCGCCGGTAATGGTGGCGATATCCAGATGGGTATGCTTCGCCAGCTCGCGGGCGTGGTCAGCCACCTGCATCGCCAGCTCACGGGTCGGCGTCAGGATAAGAATGCGCGGCGGCCCGGATTTCTTACGCGGGAAATCGAGCAGGTGCTGCAACGCTGGCAGCAGATACGCCGCCGTTTTACCGGTGCCGGTCGGCGCTGAACCGAGAATGTCACGGCCATCGAGCGCAGGCGGAATAGCGGCGGCCTGAATGGCTGTCGGGCGAGTGAAACCTTTATCCTGGAGGGCTTCCAGCAGGTTTTCGTCGAGTTCAAGTTCGGAAAAAGTCGTTACAGTCATGTTCTACCTCTGAGTGGGCCGCCGATTATAGACGTTACTGACGTAATGTTCATCTGTTTGTAAGGCTATCTGTTCTCCGGTATTGTGCATAGCCTTACGTTCAGGAGTTTTGTCGGCAAGGTTATTGAGGATGTCTCAGTCGAAGTTTGCGCTGCCGCGCAATGGTTTTACCTTCAAACAGTTCTTTGTCGCCCACGATCGTTGCGCGATGAAGGTGGGCACTGATGGCATTTTGCTTGGCGCCTGGGCGCCGATTGCCGGGGTGAAGCATGTGCTGGATATTGGCGCGGGCAGCGGCCTGCTGGCGCTAATGCTCGCCCAGCGTACCGGTCACGATGTGCAAGTCGATGCGGTCGAACTGGACGAGGAGGCAGCCGCTCAGGCGCGGGAAAATGCCCTCGCGTCACCGTGGTCTTCGCGCATAGAAATCTGCCAGGCCGATATCCATCAGTGGCAGCCGTCGCAAACCCGACGCTATGAACTGATAATCAGTAACCCGCCTTTTTTTGCCGAAGGCGTGCCATGCGCTACCTCGCAGCGGGAGCAGGCGCGGTATACCACGACGCTCGATCACGCCTCCCTGCTGACCTGTGCCGCAGAGCATATCACCGAAGAAGGTTTTTTTTGCGTGGTGCTGCCGGTGGATATCGGTAATGCGTTTATCGAGCGGGCAACGGCGATGGGGTGGCATTTGCGACTGCGCACTGACGTGGCGGAGACCGAACTGCGGCCGCCGCACCGGGTGCTGCTGGCGTTCTCCCCGACGGCAGGAGAGTGTTTCTGCGACAGACTGGCGATCCGCGGGCCAGAGCAGCAGTACTCTGAAGGGTTTACTGCTCTGACCGGGGATTTTTATCTCTTTATGTGAGCCAGGGGCGACAGTATCGACGGGCCGCTGTTCGGCAGCGGCTGCGGATAGTCGAGGGTATAGTGCAGCCCGCGGCTCTCCTTACGTAACATCGCGCAGCGTACGATAAGCTCCGCCACCTGCACCAGATTGCGCAGCTCCAGCAGATTATTCGAGACGCGGAAGCGGGCGTAATACTCATCCAGCTCCTGCTGGAGCATGGTAATGCGCCGCAGGGCGCGCTCCAGTCTGCGCGTCGTGCGCACAATGCCGACATAATCCCACATCAGCAGGCGCAGCTCGTGCCAGTTATGCTGGATAACCACCAGTTCATCCGGGATCTCCACCTGACTTTCATCCCACGCCGGCAGGGTGGTGACCTTCTGGGCCAGCGGCAGGCGCCGGGCGATATCCTCCGCGGCGGACCAGCCGTAGACCAGACACTCCAGCAGCGAGTTCGAGGCCATGCGGTTGGCGCCGTGCAGCCCGGTATAGCTGACTTCGCCGATGGCGTATAAGCCATCGACGTCAGTACGGCCATTATCATCCACCATCACGCCGCCGCAGGTGTAATGCGCGGCGGGGACGACCGGCACCGGATCTTTGGTTAAATCAATTCCCAGACCGAGCAGCTTTTCGTAAATCATCGGGAAGTGCTGGCGAACAAACGCCTCGGGTTTATGGCTGATATCAAGGAACATACAGTCAACGCCCAGGCGCTTCATTTCATGGTCGATGGCGCGGGCGACGATATCGCGCGGGGCCAGCTCGCCGCGCTCGTCAAAGTCCGGCATAAAGCGGGTGCCGTCCGGGCGTTTAAGGTGGGCGCCTTCGCCGCGCAGCGCTTCAGTAAGCAGGAAATTGCGTGCCTGTGGATGATACAGCGCGGTGGGGTGGAACTGGTTGAATTCGAGATTCGCTACCCGGCAGCCCGCCCGCCAGGCCATCGCAATGCCGTCTCCGGAAGAGACGTCAGGGTTAGTGGTATATTGATAAACCTTGGCGGCCCCGCCGGTCGCAAGCACCACCGCCTTCGCGCTGCAGGTTTCTACCCGCTCTTTATTGCGGTTCCAGATCCAGGCCCCGACCACCCGGCGCGTGCCCGGCAGGCCAATCTTGTCCGAGACAATCAAATCAACGGCATTGCTGCGCTCAATGATGCGGATATTCGGATGAGCAAGGGCTTTATCGACCAGCGTTGTCTCTACCGCTTTGCCGGTAGCGTCGGCGGCGTGAAGAATGCGTCGATGGCTGTGCCCCCCTTCGCGAGTGAGATGGTAGCTCTCTTCGCCATTGGCCTGGACCTGGGTGTCAAACAGCACGCCCTGATCGATAAGCCATTGTACGCACGGTCTGGCGTTGCTGGCGACGAAGGTGACCGCATGGCGATCGCAGAGTCCCGCGCCGGCGATCAGCGTATCTTCAACATGGGATTCGATACTGTCCGTCTCATCGAAGACGGCGGCAATCCCGCCCTGCGCATAGAACGTCGAACCTTCGCTGATCGGCCCTTTACTCAGCACCGTCACCGAACTGTGCTCCGCCAGGCGCAGCGCGAGGGAGAGACCGGCAGCACCGCTGCCGATAATCAACACATCACAAGATAAGTCAGGAGTGGTATTCATCGTCTTTGTTTAATTTACTAAACACATTTAGCTCACAATAGCACCAGCGCGTGAGGAATCGTACATATTTTTTGCCTGGTGTTGTGACGGCTAAACAGAAGGGGCCGGGAAAAGGGGCGTTGTGCGGTAAAAAAGAGAAGTGGAGCAGGTTGTTAGCATTGGATTTTATAGTGAAATAAACACTGTGTTACGATACCCTTCAGTCGGGCCTGCGCTTTTTCTTATTGACTAACCTGTTGTTTAGCAACCTGGGCATATAATGATTGATAACGATCTGCCGCCGTTGCCAGACAAAAAACAAAAGCGTAACGGAACTTTATTGTTTTCATGCACTCCAACAGTCAGCTTGCTCATAATGCAGATTTTGGGTGGTGTTTTGAAGACGCATGGGAATTGGGTTTGGGGAGACATTACCTCGGATGAGCGAGCAGTTAACGGATCAGGTCCTTGTTGAACGGGTCCAGAAAGGAGATCAGAAAGCGTTTAATTTGCTGGTGGTGCGCTATCAGCATAAGGTCGCGAGTCTGGTTTCCCGCTATGTACCGCCGGGCGATATCGCTGACGTTGTTCAGGAATCGTTCGTTAAGGCATGGCGTGCGCTGGACTCTTTCCGGGGAGATAGCGCTTTTTACACCTGGTTATACCGTATCGCCGTCAACACGGCGAAGAATTATCTGGTTGCTCAGGGACGCCGTCCGCCGTCCAGCGATGTTGACGCCAACGAGGCGGAAAACTTCGAAAGCGGCGGGGCGTTGAAAGAAATTTCGAACCCTGAGAACTTAATGTTGTCAGAAGAACTGAGACAAATAGTTTTTCGTACCATTGAATCGCTCCCGGAAGATTTACGCATGGCAATTACGTTACGGGAGCTGGATGGCCTGAGCTATGAAGAGATAGCCGCTATCATGGATTGTCCGGTTGGGACGGTGCGTTCGCGTATCTTCCGGGCGCGAGAAGCTATTGATAATAAAGTTCAACCGCTTATCAGGCGTTGACGATAGCGGAATACTGGAAAAGGGTATCAGGCATGCAGAAAGAACAACTTTCGGCTTTAATGGATGGTGAAACGCTGGATAAAGAACTGCTCAACGAGCTGAGCCGTTCCTCTGAGATGCAAAAAACCTGGGAGAGCTATCACCTCATTCGCGATACGCTGCGTGGCGATACCGCAGAGGTGCTGCAATTCGATATCTCCGCCCGGGTGATGGCCGCCATTGAAAATGAGCCCGTTCGTCAGACGGCGCCGCTTATTCCTGAATCTCAGCCCGCACCCCACCAGTGGCGGCAGATGCCGTTCTGGAACAAAGTGCGTCCATGGGCCAGCTCACTCACCCAAATGGGCGTTGCCGCCTGCGTATCGCTTGCGGTTATCGTCGGCGTCCAGCACTATAATGGGCAATCTGATGCGACTCAGCAGCCAGAGGCGCCAGTGTTCAATACCCTGCCGATGATGGGTAAAGCGAGCCCGGTAAGCCTTGGCGTGCCGGCTGACGCATCAGCGGGTAGCGGCCAGCAGGCGCAAGTCCAGGAACAGCGCCGCCGGATTAACGCCATGTTGCAGGACTATGAACTGCAGCGCCGCCTGCACGCTGAGCAGCTGCAGTTTGGCCAGGCCCAGACTCAGCAGGCAGCAGTCCAGGTGCCGGGTTATCAAACTTTAGGAACGCAATCGCAGTAATGAAGCAACTTTGGTGTGCCATGTCGCTCATGGCAGGCAGCCTGTTGTTCTCTGTCAACGCCTCGGCTGATACATCGTCCGGGGCGTTGTTGCAGCAGATGAACCTGGCCAGCCAGTCCCTCAATTATGAGCTGTCTTTCGTCAGCATCAATAAACAAGGCGTTGAGTCGCTGCGCTATCGTCATGCGCGACTGAACAATCAACCGCTGGCGCAACTGCTGCAGCTGGACGGTCCGCGCCGGGAAGTGGTCCTGCGCGGCACGGAAATCAGCTATTTTGAACCCGGTCTCGATCCTTTCACCCTCAACGGCGACTACATCGTCGATTCGCTGCCATCGTTGGTTTATAGCGATTTCAAACGCCTCTCCGCTGCGTATGATTTTATCTCCGTTGGCCGTACCCGTATCGCTGACCGCCTCTGCGACGTGATCCGCGTCGTAGCTCGCGACGGTACGCGCTATAGCTTTATCGCCTGGCTGGACGCCGAGACCAAACTGCCGCTGCGCGTCGATTTGCTCGACCGCGACGGTGAAACGCTGGAGCAGTTCCGGGTTGTCTCCTTCAACGTTGGCGATAACGTCAGCGCCAGCATGGAGACGCTGGCAAAAGCGAATCTACCGCCGCAGCTGTCCGTCCCTGAAGGGGGCGACAAAGCCAACTTCAACTGGGCGCCAACATGGCTTCCCCAGGGGATGGCTGAAGTTTCCAGCAGTCAGCGCCGTCTGCCCACTTTTGACGGTCCAGTCGAATCACGTCTCTATTCCGACGGCTTGTTCAGCTTCTCGATCAATATCAACCGCGCCACGGCGGCCAGCAGCGACCAGCTGTTGCGCACCGGTCGACGTACCGTCAGCACGACGGTACGCGATAACGCGGAGATCACCGTGGTGGGCGAACTGCCGCCGCAGACGGCGAAGCGTATCTCTGACAGTATTAAATTCAAGGCAGTACAATGATTAAAGAGTGGGCCACCGTGGTTTCCTGGCATAACGGCGTGGCGCAGGTGCACTGCGACGTTAAAGCCTCCTGCAGCAGCTGCGCTTCCCGTGCCGGCTGCGGTAGCCGGGTGTTAAACAAGCTGGGGCCGCAGACCAGCCATACCATTAGCGTGCCCTGCGAGCAGCCATTGGCCGCGGGGCAAAAAGTGGAGCTGGGGATCGCTGAAAGTAGCCTGCTGGGCTCAGCGCTGCTCGTCTATATGGCGCCGTTGGTGGGGCTGTTTGTGATGGCGTCCATTTTCCAGGTGCTGTTTGCCAGCGATATCGCGTCACTTTGCGGCGCGCTGTTGGGCGGCGTCGGCGGCTTCCTGGTGGCGCGCGGTCTGTCGCCGCAGCTGGCTGCTCGCCAGTCATGGCAGCCGGTGATTTTAAGCGTCGGTTTGCCGCCGGATCTGCTGCGTGTTGATACGCCCTCCTCTGAAATGGGGCAGTGATTTCACTGCCCCTCATCTTTATTTACTCTTCCTGTAACAACGCCACAATTTCTGCCGTTATGCTGGATCTAACAGCATTTCCTGGTTTCACGGATGTAGTGTAGAATGCGGCGTTTTCGGATTAAAAAACGTCAGGCACAGTACAGCGGCCTCATGATACTCGTAAGGCATAATTAACTCTAAATATGAAGAATATACGTAACTTTTCGATCATCGCTCACATCGACCACGGTAAGTCGACGCTGTCTGACCGTATCATCCAGATTTGCGGTGGCCTTTCTGATCGCGAAATGGCGGCCCAGGTTCTGGACTCCATGGACCTTGAACGTGAGCGCGGGATTACCATCAAGGCGCAGAGCGTCACCCTGGACTATAAAGCCAGCGATGGTGAAACTTATCAGCTCAACTTTATCGACACCCCGGGCCACGTTGACTTCTCCTATGAAGTATCGCGCTCCCTGGCGGCGTGCGAAGGCGCGCTGCTGGTGGTTGACGCCGGGCAGGGCGTAGAAGCCCAGACCCTGGCGAACTGCTATACCGCCATGGAAATGGACCTCGAAGTCGTTCCGGTGCTCAACAAGATCGACCTGCCTGCGGCCGATCCGGAGCGCGTAGCGGACGAGATTGAAGATATTGTCGGTATTGATGCTCACGACGCGGTTCGCTGCTCGGCGAAAACCGGCGTTGGCGTGCCGGACGTGCTGGAACGTCTGGTGCGCGATATTCCGCCGCCGGAAGGCGATCCGGACGCGCCGCTGCAGGCGCTGATCATCGACTCCTGGTTCGATAACTACTTAGGCGTCGTGTCGCTGGTTCGTATTAAAAACGGCACCATGCGCAAGGGCGATAAAATTAAGGTGATGAGCACCGGCCAGGTCTATAACGCCGACCGTCTGGGCATCTTCACCCCGAAACAGGTCGACCGTACCGAGCTGAAATGCGGCGAGGTAGGCTGGCTGGTCTGCGCGATCAAAGACATCCTCGGCGCGCCGGTGGGCGATACCCTGACCGCGGCGCGTAATCCAGCGGATAAAGCGCTGCCGGGCTTCAAAAAAGTGAAGCCGCAGGTCTATGCCGGTCTGTTCCCGGTGAGCTCTGATGACTATGAAAACTTCCGTGATGCGCTGGGTAAACTGAGTCTGAACGATGCTTCCTTGTTCTATGAGCCGGAAAGCTCAACGGCGCTGGGCTTCGGCTTCCGCTGCGGCTTCCTCGGCCTGTTGCACATGGAAATCATTCAGGAGCGTCTGGAGCGTGAGTACGATCTTGACCTGATTACCACGGCGCCGACGGTAGTCTATGAAGTGGAAACGACCTCCAAAGAAGTTATCTACGTCGATAGCCCGTCCAAGCTGCCGCCGCTGAATAATATTCAGGAGCTGCGTGAGCCTATCGCCGAGTGTCACATGCTGTTGCCGCAGGAGTTCCTCGGCAACGTGATCACCCTGTGTATCGAGAAGCGTGGTGTGCAGACCAACATGGTTTACCACGGTAAACAGGTGGCGCTGACCTACGAAATCCCGATGGCGGAAGTGGTTCTCGACTTCTTCGACCGTCTGAAGTCTACCTCCCGTGGCTATGCGTCGCTGGATTATAACTTCAAACGCTTCCAGGCCTCGAACATGGTGCGCGTTGACGTGCTGATCAACGGCGAGCGTGTCGATGCGCTGGCGCTGATCACCCACAACGACAACGCCCCTTATCGTGGTCGCGAACTGGTCGAGAAGATGAAAGAGCTGATCCCGCGTCAGCAGTTCGATATCGCCATTCAGGCGGCTATCGGCAACCACATCATCGCGCGCTCTACTGTGAAACAGCTGCGTAAAAACGTCCTGGCGAAATGCTACGGCGGCGACGTCAGCCGTAAGAAAAAGCTGCTGCAGAAGCAGAAAGAAGGTAAGAAGCGTATGAAGCAGGTCGGTAACGTTGAACTGCCGCAGGAAGCGTTCCTCGCCATTCTGCACGTTGGTAAAGACGGCAAATAATTAAGGAGTTGGCATGGCGAACATGTTTGCCCTGATTTTGGTCATTGCGACCCTTGTGACAGGGCTGTTGTGGTGTCTGGATAAGTTCATCTTCGCACCAAAACGTCGTGAGCGTCAGGCCGCTGCTCAGGCAGCGACCGGCGAGCAACTGGACAAGAAAACGCTGAAGAAAGTGGGCCCGAAACCGGGCTGGCTGGAAACTGGCGCCTCGGTCTTCCCGGTGCTGGCGATTGTGCTGATTGTGCGTTCGTTTATCTATGAACCTTTCCAGATCCCGTCAGGTTCGATGATGCCGACCCTGCTGATTGGCGATTTCATCCTGGTGGAGAAATTCGCTTACGGCATTAAAGATCCGATCTACCAGAAAACGCTGATCGAAACGGGTCATCCAAAGCGCGGCGACATCGTGGTGTTTAAATATCCGGAAGATCCGCGTCTCGACTACATTAAGCGCGCGGTGGGATTACCGGGCGATAAAGTCACCTACGATCCGGTTGCCAAGCAGGTCACTATTCAGCCGGGCTGCAGCTCCGGACAGGCCTGCGGCAACGCGCTGCCGGTGACCTATTCCAATGTTGAGCCGAGCGATTTCGTTCAGACCTTCTCCCGCAGCAACGGCGGCGAAGCGTCCAGCGGTTTCTGGCAGTTGCCGAAGGGCGAAACCAAAGCGGACGGCATTCGTCTGACCGAGCGTCAGGAGACGCTGGGCGACGTCACGCACCGTATTCTGATGGTGCCGATTGCCCAGGATCAGGTTGGGATGTACTACCATCAGTCCGGCCTGCCGCTGGCCACCTGGATTGTACCGCCCGGTCAGTATTTTATGATGGGTGACAACCGGGATAACAGCGCCGACAGCCGCTACTGGGGCTTTGTGCCGGAAGCGAACCTGGTCGGAAAAGCGACCGCTATCTGGATGAGTTTTGAAAAACAGGAAGGTGAATGGCCGACCGGCGTGCGGTTATCGCGCATTGGTGGAATTCATTAATTTCCCCTGTTGAATTCACGTCGCTGCGATAACCGCAGCGACGTGAATTATTTAATATTTAAATCCATTCAAACTAACGACATCCCGTGTCGTTGCGTATAGAATATCCCCCCGAAGTTTTTGGTTGTCGCTCTGCCGGGTGACACTGCACACGAAAGCGTATTGGACTGTTTCAACTTGCTGTATGAAGCGTATGCTCAGGTCGGTTTCGTGTGCTGCATCTTTGACGCATTCATTTATTGGTAACGCATGAACCCCATCGTAATTAATCGGCTTCAACGAAAGCTGGGCTACACTTTTCATCATCAGGAGCTGTTGCAACAGGCATTAACTCACCGCAGTGCCAGCAGCAAACATAATGAGCGCCTGGAGTTTTTAGGTGACTCCATTTTAAGTTTTGTGATCGCGAATGCGCTCTATCATCGTTTTCCTCGCGTAGACGAAGGTGATATGAGCCGCATGCGCGCGACGCTGGTGCGTGGCAACACGCTGGCGGAGATCGCTCGCGAGTTTGAACTGGGCGAGTGTCTGCGCCTCGGGCCGGGCGAACTGAAAAGCGGCGGTTTCCGTCGCGAATCCATTCTCGCGGACACCGTTGAAGCGTTAATTGGCGGGGTTTTCCTCGACAGCGATATTCAGAACGTTGAACGCTTAATCCTCTCCTGGTACCAGACCCGTCTGGACGAAATCAGTCCGGGCGATAAGCAAAAGGATCCGAAGACGCGTCTGCAGGAGTATCTGCAGGGACGTCATCTGCCGCTGCCGTCCTACCTGGTGGTCCAGGTGCGTGGCGAAGCGCACGATCAGGAATTTACTATCCACTGCCAGGTCAGTGGCCTGAGTGAACCGGTGGTTGGCACAGGTTCCAGCCGTCGCAAGGCGGAGCAGGCTGCCGCCGAACAGGCGCTGAAAAAACTGGAGCTGGAATGAGCGAAGAAAAAAGTTATTGCGGATTTGTCGCCATCGTTGGTCGTCCAAACGTTGGCAAATCCACGCTGTTGAATAAGCTGCTTGGGCAGAAGATTTCGATCACTTCCCGAAAAGCGCAAACGACGCGTCACCGCATCGTCGGTATCCATACCGAAGGGCCGTATCAGGCGATTTACGTCGATACCCCGGGCCTGCATATGGAAGAGAAGCGTGCCATTAACCGCTTAATGAACAAAGCGGCCAGCAGCTCAATTGGCGATGTTGAACTGGTCATTTTCGTGGTGGAAGGCACTCGCTGGACGCAAGACGACGAGATGGTGCTCAACAAGCTGCGTGACGCGAAAGCGCCAGTGATCCTCGCGGTCAATAAGGTGGATAACGTGCAGGACAAAGCGGAGCTATTGCCGCACCTGCAGTTCCTCGCCAGCCAGATGAACTTCCTCGACATTGTGCCGATCTCTGCGGAAACCGGCACCAACGTCGATACTATCGCGGCGATCGTGCGTAAGCATCTGCCGGAAGCGATCCATCACTTCCCGGAAGATTATATTACCGATCGTTCCCAGCGCTTTATGGCCTCCGAGATCATCCGTGAAAAACTGATGCGTTTTCTCGGTGCTGAGCTGCCGTACTCCGTCACTGTGGAAATCGAACGTTTCGTAACCAATGAGCGCGGCGGCTACGATATCAACGGCCTGATCCTCGTCGAGCGCGAAGGGCAGAAGAAGATGGTGATTGGCAATAAAGGCGCCAAAATTAAAACCATCGGTATCGAAGCGCGTAAGGACATGCAGGACATGTTTGAAGCGCCGGTACACCTCGAGCTGTGGGTCAAAGTGAAATCCGGCTGGGCCGATGACGAGCGCGCCCTGCGCAGTCTCGGTTACGTTGACGACCTCTGAGTTAACGCAACGTGGATGGATGGCAGCGCGCCTTTGTCCTGCATAGCCGACCGTGGAGCGAAACCAGCCTGATGCTGGACGTCTTCACGGAAGAATCGGGTCGTGTGCGCCTGGTGGCCAAAGGCGCACGCTCCAAACGCTCTAATCTCAAAGGCGCTTTACAGCCCTTTACCCCCTTACTGGTTCGCTTCGGCGGCCGCGGCGAAGTCAAAACCCTGCGCAGCGCGGAAGCCGTCTCGCTGGCGCTGCCGCTCAGTGGTATCACGCTCTACAGCGGTCTCTATGTGAACGAGCTTATCTCCCGCGTGCTGGAGCACGAAACACGCTTCTCCGAACTCTTTTTTGACTATCTGCACTGCATTCAGGCGCTTGCCGGAACCAGCGGCTCGCCGGAGCCCGCGTTGCGGCGTTTTGAGCTGGCGCTGCTCGGGCACCTGGGCTATGGCGTGGATTTTCTTCACTGCGCGGGCAGCGGTGAGCCGGTGGATGACACCATGACCTATCGCTATCGCGAAGAAAAGGGCTTTATTGCCAGCCTGGTGATTGATAACAACACGTTTACCGGGCACCATTTGAAAGCGTTGGCGAGTCGCGAATTTCCAGATGTTGATACGCTGCGCGCCGCGAAGCGCTTTACCCGTATCGCCCTGAAGCCCTATCTTGGCGGCAAACCGCTTAAGAGTCGGGAATTGTTTCGCCAGTTTATGCCCGCGCGAAAGGCGCGGGCGGATAATACGAATAATGATTAACGAGGATTGTCATGGCTGAATTACTGTTAGGGGTCAATATTGACCATATCGCGACCTTGCGTAACGCGCGCGGCACCGCCTATCCGGATCCGGTTCAGGCAGCGTTCATTGCCGAGCAGGCCGGCGCCGACGGCATCACCGTACATCTGCGTGAAGACCGCCGCCATATTACCGATCGCGATGTGCGTATCCTGCGCGAGACGCTGCACACCCGGATGAATCTTGAAATGGCGGTCACCGAAGAGATGCTGACGATCGCCTGCGAAACCAAACCACACTTCTGCTGCCTGGTGCCGGAGAAACGTCAGGAAGTCACTACCGAAGGCGGACTGGACGTGGCCGGGCAGCGCGACAAGATGCGCGATGCCTGCCAACGTCTGGCGGATGCCGGTATCCTGGTCTCTCTGTTTATCGATGCGGATAACGAGCAGATCAAAGCGGCGGCAGACGTTGGCGCGCCCTATATCGAAATTCACACCGGCTGCTATGCCGATGCCAAAACCGATGCTGAGCAGGCGAAGGAGCTGGAACGTATTGCCAAAGCGGCCACCTATGCCGCCAGCCTTGGCCTGAAGGTGAATGCCGGCCACGGTCTGACCTATCACAACGTGAAAGCGATTGCCGCGCTGCCGGAAATGCATGAGCTGAATATCGGCCATGCGATTATCGGTCGCGCAGTGATGAGTGGCCTGAAAGAGGCGGTCGCGGAAATGAAGCGTCTGATGCTGGAAGCGCGCGGCTAATGGCCATTCTCGGGCTGGGTACCGACATCGTCGAGATCGCCCGCATCGAAGCGGTGATCGCCCGCAGCGGCGATCGCCTTGCCCGCCGGGTGCTGAGCGACCATGAATGGAGCATCTGGGAGCAGCACCAGCAGCCGGTGCGTTTCCTGGCGAAACGCTTTGCGGTCAAGGAAGCGGCGGCGAAAGCGCTGGGAACCGGGATCCGTAACGGACTGGCGTTTAATCAGTTCGAGGTATACAACGACGAGCTGGGCAAGCCGAAGCTGCGACTATGGGGCGAAGCAAAGCTTTTGGCGGAACGAATGGGGGTAAGCGCTATTCACGTTACTCTCGCCGATGAACGCCACTACGCCTGCGCCACGGTGATTGTCGAAAGCTAGCCAGGATGGCGGTTAAATTTTATCCGCGTGGTGCATTAGCACGAATTTATCCCACAGCTGTTCTTCACTCTCGACGTGTGCCGGATCTTTCAGGATCGTATTCGGGATCGGGCACACTTTCTGGCAGGTTGGCGTGTCGTAATGACCCACACACTCGGTGCAGCGGTCGCTGTTAATTTCATAAATGCTATCACCCATCGAAATGGCCTCATTCGGGCACTCCGGTTCGCACATATCGCAGTTGATGCATTTTTTGGTAATTAACAGCGCCATCAGGAAAGTCTCAGAAACAACACAAACAGGGCGGGCATTATACGCCCATTTTCTGCTCAGACCAGCTTTTTCACCAGCGCTTCGCTATGGCGAATGCGCTCCGGCGCCCGCTCCAGATCCTGCTGCACCAGCCCCATAAACAGCAGGTCGGTGAGCATCATTTGCGCGCTGGTGGAGGAGATGGCCGCGCTGCGCGTCGCCTGCTCTTCGGCAATGGTATACAGGCAGTGGGTTGCCTGCTGCTGCAGGGCGTTAGGGCTAAAGCCGGTGATCGCCAGGATCTTGCAGCCCACGCGCAGCGCTTCACCTGCCGCCATATTGATCTCCCGGCGCTCGCCGGAGTAAGAGATCGCCAGCAGCAGATCGTCGCTGGACATGGCCTGCACTGTCGCCAGCAGGGCGTGCATATCCTGCTCAGAAACCGCGTTGATGCCGATCTTCATCAGCTTCCAGCTAAAGTTACGCGCCACCAGACCGGACGCGCCGATGCCGGTGACGATCACCCGCCGGGCGTTGCGCAGCAGCGTGACGGCTTCCCGCAGCGTCTCTTCAGTATTGACGTCCAGCGAGGCATGCATGGCGGCGACATTGTCTTTAATGAGTTTCTCGCCGACCAGACGCAGCGGGTCGTCACCGCGAATGTGGTTATGTACCGGAACCGAGTGCGGATCCGGGCTGCTGGCCAGCGCTTCACTCAGCGCCAGCTTCAGCGCCGGAAAGCCTTTGAACCCCAGTTTCTGGGCAAATTTAACCACGCTGGACTGACTCACACCGGCTTCCGCCGCCAGCTGCTGCGAGCTGAGGTGCCGGGTCTCATCGGGCTGGCTCAGAATATAATCGGCCAACTTTTTGTCGCTCGCCGCCAGGGTGGGATAGCGCTGACGAATACGCGTTAAACAGTTCATTGGAGCTCCGCTGGAGCCGTCCGGCTCGTGACTGACAGAATTTTTATTCGATTATAAGGGGTATACCACGAATTAAAAATTCTTGAGCCACAATTTTTCCTTCGCCTGCTAATTTAATTGTTCCTTAACGGCAGGGGATGTTTTCCCTCTTCGCGGCGTAAGGCTGTTAAGCTTAACCTAACGAGAAGCGAGTCCTGACATAAGGAGGCAGTTTGCAGCACAATGAACGGAAAGTGGTGTTTTTCGATCTGGACGGAACCTTGCATCAGCAGGATATGTTCGGCAGTTTCCTGCGCTACCTGCTGCGTAATCTGCCGCTAAACCTGCTGCTGGTGGTGGCGATGGGGCCGGCGATCCTTGCCGGGCTGGCGGTGTGTGGGCGGGCGGCGCGCTGGCCAATGAGCCTCCTGCTGTGGGCGTCAACCTTTGGCCGTCGCGAGGCGGTACTGAAGCGGCTGGAAGCGGAATTTGTCGGCTGGTTTCGCCATCATGTGACGGCGTTTCCGGTGGTTCATGCGCGGCTCACGGCCTACCTGACCAGTACCGATGCCGACGTCTGGTTGATCACCGGCTCGCCGCAGTCGCTGGTGGAGCAGGTCTATCGCGATACTCTCTGGCTGCCGCGGGTGAATCTGATAGCCAGCCGCACCGCGCGCCGCTGGGGCGGCTGGGTATTGACCCTGCGCTGCCTGGGGCATGAAAAAGTGGTGCAGCTGGAGAAAAAGATCGGCGCGCCGCTGCGGCTGTACAGCGGCTATAGCGACAGCGAGCAGGACAACCCGTTGCTCGGCTTTTGCCAGCATCGCTGGCGGGTAACGCCTCAGGGAGAGCTCCAGCAGCTGGAGTAATAGTGTGTAATTGATAGCGCCCATGTATAATGCGCCCCGCTTTTTCTGCTGGAGTGGCCGCTGTGTCTGACCTCGAACTCAATGATGAATACTGGATGCGTCATGCCCTGACGCTGGCAAAGCGCGCCTGGGAAGAGGGCGAGGTGCCGGTGGGCGCGGTGCTGGTGTATAACAACCAGGTCATCGGCGAGGGCTGGAACCGGCCGATCGGCCGTCACGACCCCACCGCTCACGCGGAAATTATGGCTTTACGCCAGGGCGGGCTGGTGCTGCAAAACTATCGCCTGATCGACGCCACGCTGTACGTGACCCTGGAGCCTTGCGTCATGTGTGCTGGTGCCATGGTGCACAGCCGTATCGCCCGCCTGGTCTTTGGCGCCAGGGATGCCAAGACCGGCGCCGCTGGCTCGCTAATAGATGTCCTGCACCATCCGGGAATGAATCATCGGGTTGAAATAAGCGAAGGCGTGCTGGCGGAGTCCTGCTCTACCATGCTGAGCGACTTCTTTCGCTGGCGGCGGGAAGAGAAAAAAGCGCTGAAGAAAGCCCGGGAGCAGACCGGAGAAGGTTAATACAGGTGGCCGGGGAGTTTTAACCGGGCATTATCCATCTGCTTATCGGCGCGAAACTTGAAAAAGGGCAGGGTGGTCTCCTGCGGCTGTTCGAGTTCATTCGGGAGCACGGCCGGGTAATCCTCCGCCAGGGCCAGCGTTTGCTGTTGCTGGCGCTCCTTCTCTGACAAATAGCCGACAAGGCTTATCTGATATTTGCGGATGTTTTCCACATAGGCGTAGGCCTCATGGCCGCGCGCGTAGCCGTATTTAAGTTTGCTGTAATAGGGCTTCTGGCTCAACAGGGGTAAACGCAGCTTAACGTCTGCCCAGCTGTTGGGATTGCCTTTTTGTTTGCGGGTGAGCGCCATGGCGTCCAGCATATGGGCATAGCCCATATTGTAAGCAGCCAGCGCAAACCAGATGCGTTCGTCTTTCGGAATCGAATCCGGCACTTTATCCATCATATCCTGCAGATAGCGCATGCCGCCGTCGATACTCTGCGCCGCATCGGTCCGGTCAGTCAGTCCCAGACTTTGCGCGGTGTTGCGCGTCAGCATCATCATGCCGCGCACGCCGGTGGGGGAAGTGGCCTGCGGATCCCAGTGGGATTCCTGCCAGGCGATCGCGGCCAGCAGGCGCCAGTCAATCTCGCGGGCGTACTTTTCAAATAGTGGCTGCACGTCCGGGAGAATATTTTCCACTGCACGGAGGAAGGTGCGGGTGTCGACATAATCGAAGTCGTTGCCGTGGCCGAGGTATTTCTCCTCCAGGCGCGCCAGCGTCCCGTCTTCATTAATGTTATTGAAGAAATCAAGCATTGCGGCCGACAGCGAATTATCTTCGCCCCGGGCGCTAAACCAGGTGACCGGCTGTTCGTCGGTGATATCCAGGGCCACCGCCAGCTCCGGATGGACGCGCTGAAACAGGCTGACGGCCACCGAATCGGCGACGGTGTAATCGAGTTTGCCGTCAATCACCGCCTGCATCAGCGCCGTGGTACCGCGCTTCTCGTCCACGCGCCAGGTAAGATCCGGATATTTCTCCGCTTTTAAGGCCTGCAGGTCGTTGATCGCCACGTGGCCCGGAGCGATAGTGAGTTGCTCGGCGGTTAGCGACGCGAGAGTGCGCGGCCGGATATTACCGACACGATAGACCAGCTGTTGGGAAACAGAATAGTAGGTGGGGCCAGCCTGGTAGTTTTTCACCCGCTCCTGGTTATAAACCAGACCGGCAGCCAGCATATCGGCCTGACCGTCGTCGAGGTCGTCAAACAGCTGGCTGATATTCTGCCGGACGGTTATCTTAAGCGTCACGCCCAGATAGTCAGCAAACTGCTTCGCCAGTTCATAATCCAGACCGAACGTTTTATCGTTCATGGTGGCGAAGGTCATCGGCGAGTTGATGGTGCTGATGCGCAGCTCGCCGCGAGCGATAATACCCGCCACCCGGTTCTCGGGTTTACTGGACCAGGGGATTGACGGCCACAGGGCCGCCGCCAGCAAAAGGGTGACAATGCCGATCAGCAGATAATTAATCTTTAATTTTTTCAGAGCGTTAATCTTCTGCAGCTTCAGGTTCCTCAGCAGGCGATGTCCGGAAAAAACGCAAGGTTGTCGTCGAATGTGCGGCATTCTGCTTAAGAATGCGCCAGTTGGCAACTTATTCGCGATGGTCGTCACATTTATTGATAAACAGCATCAATGATTTTATTTCTACGCAAACGGTTTCGTCGGGGCGCAGGATTCACTATAATGACGCCCGTTTCCCCCCCTGGCTCACCCTGAAAGCTTCGAAGACGAGAGACTTATGATGGAAATTTTGCGTGGTTCACCTGCACTGTCGGCATTCCGTATCAATAAACTGCTGGCACGATTTCAGGCGGCCAACCTTCCGGTAAGCGCCATATATGCCGAGTATATTCATTTTGCCGATCTGAACGCCCCGCTGAGCGCTGACGATCGCGAGCGCCTGGCGCGACTGCTTCAGTATGGCCCGAGCTTAAGCAGCCATACCCCGACCGGTAAATTACTGCTCGTGACCCCTCGCCCTGGCACCATCTCTCCCTGGTCTTCTAAAGCTACCGATATCGCTCACAACTGCGGTCTGACTCAGGTCGTGCGCCTGGAGCGCGGCGTGGCGTATTACGTTGAAGCCTCAACCCTGACCGAAGCGCAGTGGACTGCCGTGGCGGCGGAACTGCACGACCGCATGATGGAGAGCGTCTTCGACGCCCTGGAAGCGGGCGAGACGCTGTTTGCCCATCATCAGCCGACGCCGGTCACCAGCGTTGACCTGCTGGGCGAAGGCCGTCAGGCGCTGATTGACGCCAACCTCCGTCTGGGGCTGGCGCTGGCAGATGACGAAATTGACTACCTGCAGGATGCGTTTACCCGTCTGGGCCGCAACCCGAACGATATTGAGCTGTATATGTTCGCCCAGGCGAACTCTGAGCATTGCCGCCACAAGATTTTCAACGCCGACTGGATCATCGACGGCGAACAGCAGCCGAAGTCGCTGTTCAAAATGATCAAAAACACCTTCGAAAAAACGCCGGACTACGTCCTGTCGGCCTATAAAGACAATGCCGCGGTGATGGAAGGGTCTGAAGTGGGGCGCTATTTTGCCGACCACCAGACCGGGCGCTACGACTTCCATCAGGAGCCGGCGCACATTCTGATGAAAGTGGAAACCCATAACCACCCGACGGCCATCTCTCCATGGCCGGGCGCGGCAACCGGCTCCGGCGGCGAAATCCGTGATGAAGGCGCCACCGGCCGCGGCGCGAAGCCGAAAGCGGGCCTGGTGGGCTTCTCGGTTTCCAACCTGCGTATTCCGGGCTTCGAGCAGCCGTGGGAAGAAGATTTCGGTAAACCGGACCGCATTGTCACGGCCCTAGACATCATGACCGAAGGCCCGCTGGGCGGCGCGGCGTTTAACAACGAGTTTGGTCGTCCGGCGCTGAACGGCTACTTCCGCACCTATGAAGAGAGAGTCACCAGCCACAATGGCGAAGAGCTGCGCGGCTACCACAAACCGATCATGCTGGCCGGCGGTATCGGCAACATCCGCGGCGAGCATGTGCAGAAGGGCGAGATTACCGTCGGGGCGAAGCTGATCGTGCTGGGCGGCCCGGCGATGAACATCGGCCTCGGCGGCGGCGCGGCCTCTTCTATGGCCTCCGGCCAGTCCGATGCCGACCTCGATTTCGCCTCCGTACAGCGTGACAACCCGGAAATGGAACGCCGCTGTCAGGAAGTGATCGACCGCTGCTGGCAGCTGGGCGACGCCAATCCGATCCTCTTTATCCACGACGTTGGCGCGGGCGGTCTCTCCAACGCCATGCCGGAGCTGGTGAGCGACGGCGGCCGCGGCGGTAAATTCCAGCTGCGCGATATTCTCAGCGATGAGCCAGGGATGAGCCCGCTGGAGATCTGGTGTAACGAATCGCAGGAGCGTTATGTTCTGGCGGTCGCCCCGGAGCACCTGCCGCTGTTCGACGAACTGTGTCGCCGCGAACGCGCGCCTTATGCCGTTATCGGCGAAGCTACCGCGGAGCAGCACCTGAGCCTGAGCGACAGCCACTTTAACGATCAGCCGATCGACCTGCCGCTGGACGTTCTGCTCGGCAAAACGCCGAAAATGACCCGCGATGTGCAGACCCTGAAAGCCCAGGGCAGCGCGCTGGATCGCCAACCGATTACCCTTGCTGATGCGGTAAACCGTGTTCTGCACCTGCCGACGGTGGCCGAGAAAACCTTCCTCGTGACCATCGGCGACCGCACCGTGACCGGTATGGTCGCCCGCGACCAGATGGTCGGCCCGTGGCAGATCCCGGTGGCCAACTGCGCGGTGACCACCGCCAGCCTCGACAGCTACTACGGCGAAGCGATGGCGATGGGCGAGCGCGCCCCGGTTGCCCTGCTGGACTTCGCGGCCTCTGGCCGTCTGGCCGTCGGCGAAGCGCTGACCAACATCGCCGCCACGCAGATTGGCGAGCTGAATCGCGTGAAGCTGTCGGCTAACTGGATGGCCGCCGCAGGTCACCCGGGCGAAGACGCTGGCCTGTATGAGGCGGTGAAAGCGGTAGGCGAAGAGCTGTGTCCGGCGCTGGGCCTGACCATTCCGGTCGGTAAAGACTCGATGTCGATGAAAACCCGCTGGCAGGAAGGCAGCGAGCAGCGCGAGATGACCTCCCCGCTGTCGCTGGTGATCTCCGCTTTCGCCCGTGTCGAAGATGTTCGTCATACCGTCACGCCGCAGCTTTCTACAGAAGATAACGCTCTGCTGCTTATCGACCTCGGTAAAGGGCACAACGCGCTGGGCGCGACGGCGCTGGCGCAGGTCTATCGCCAGCTCGGCGACAAGCCGGCTGACGTGCGCGATGTCGCTCAGCTGAAAGGCTTCTGGGACGCGATGCAGGCCCTGGTGGCGCAGCGTAAACTGCTGGCCTACCACGACCGCTCCGACGGCGGCCTGCTGGTGACTCTGGCGGAAATGGCCTTTACCGGCCACTGTGGCCTGGAAGCAGATATCGCCGCGCTGGGCGATGATCGTCTGGCCGCGCTGTTCAATGAAGAGCTGGGGGCGGTGATCCAGGTGCGCGCTGCAGACCGTGAGGCGGTGGAAGCCATTCTGGCGGTTAACGGCCTGGCAGACTGCGTGCATTACCTTGGTAAAGCGGTCGAGGGCGATCGCTTCGTGCTGACCGCCAACGGTCAGACGGTGTTTAGCGAGAGCCGCACTACGCTGCGCATGTGGTGGGCGGAAACCACCTGGCAGATGCAGCGTCTGCGCGACAACCCGGCCTGCGCCGATCAGGAGCACGAGGCGAAAGCCAATGACGCCGATCCGGGCCTCAATGTGAAGCTTTCGTTTGAGATTAATGACGACATTGCGGCGCCGTACATTGCCACCGGCGCGCGTCCGAAAGTGGCCGTCCTGCGCGAGCAGGGGGTGAACTCTCACGTTGAAATGGCGGCAGCTTTCCATCGCGCCGGCTTTGACGCCATCGATGTGCATATGAGCGACCTGCTGGCGGGCCGCACCGGTCTGGGGGATTTCCATGCCCTGGTGGCCTGCGGCGGCTTCTCCTATGGTGACGTGCTGGGCGCGGGTGAAGGCTGGGCGAAGTCGATTCTGTTCAACGAGCGCGTGCGCGATGAGTTCGCAACGTTCTTCCACCGTCCGCAGACCCTGGCGCTCGGCGTGTGCAACGGCTGTCAGATGATGTCCAACCTGCGCGAGCTGATCCCGGGCAGCGACCTGTGGCCGCGCTTTGTGCGTAACCAGTCTGACCGCTTCGAAGCGCGCTTTAGCCTGGTGGAAGTGACGCAAAGCCCATCCCTGCTGCTGGAAGGCATGGTTGGCTCACGGATGCCGATTGCAGTCTCCCACGGCGAAGGTCAGGTGGAAGTGCGCGACAGCGCGCATCTGGCCCAGCTGGAGAGCAAAGGTCTGGTGGCGCTGCGCTTCGTGGATAACTTTGGCAAAGTGACCGAAACCTATCCGGCGAACCCGAACGGTTCCCCGAACGGTATCACCGCGGTGACCAGCGAAAGCGGGCGCGCGACCATCATGATGCCGCACCCGGAACGCGTCTTCCGCACCGTAAGCAACTCCTGGCACCCGGAGAACTGGGGCGAGGACAGCCCGTGGATGCGTATCTTCCGTAACGCGCGTAAACAGCTGGGTTAACCTTCCGGCAGCGCCTCATGTGAATGTATCAGCCCCCTGCTCAGGCAGGGGGCTTTTTTTATCTGTGATGGCCGGCACGCCAGGGTGTCGGGAATTGCCGACAACCCTTATGTTATGGTGTCGTCAATAGGAGACACTTAACATATTGATTTTATTGAGCAGTGGTGCGGCGCCTGTTTAGTGTCGTCAATTAGCGACAATATGAATAAAAAATGTACGGTTCCGGTATGGCAATGATCGTGAGCTAATATCATATATATCAGCGTGTTAATAAAATGTTTTGAAAGGTGGCATAGTTCATGCATAATATTAACCAGTGGCTCATTCACCTTCTTATGTCAGCCCCTTCGGGACGCGCTACATAAACTTCGAATGACGCACAAACAGGTGCCTGCCGTCCAACTCCTGATAACAGCCTGGCTTTATCAGACATCGGGCGAAACGTCGAGTAAGGCACCGCCTCATTCCTGAACAAAGCCAGGCCTTGCGCCTGGCTTTGTTGTTTCTGCGGCGCAGTAACCAGCGGTAGCGCTTTTCTCCGGCGCGCTCCTCAGTTAGCATCGACCAGAGCTAATGATTGAGACAACATCCTTGAAGCGACTCTCTCTTTTTCCCCGTTCGCTGCGTCAACTGGTGACGCTCTCCTTTGTGCTGATCCTGCTGCCGCTGTTGGTGCTGGCGTGGCAGGCCTGGCAGAGCCTGAATGCCCTTAGCGCCCAGGCGGCGCATATTAACCGCACTACGCTGGTCGATGCCCGACGCAGCGAGGCGATGATCAATGCCGCGCTGGAAATGGAGCGCAGCTATCGCCAGTACTGCGTGCTGGACGATTCGACGCTGGCGCGGGTGTATCAGAATCAGCGACAGCGCTACAGCCAGATGCTGGATGCCCATGCCGGCGTGCTACCGGACGAGAAACTCTGGCAGGCGCTGCGTCAGGACGTCAGCGATCTGGCGCAGTTGCAGTGTAAAAATAGCGGCCCCGATGCCCAGGCGGCCGCCAGACTGGAAGTTTTCGCCAGCAATAACAGCGATATGGTGCAGGCGACCCGGGCAGTCGTCTATTCCCGCGGCCAGCAGCTGCAGCAGGAGATTGCCGAACGCGGCCAGTTTTTCGGCTGGCAGGCGCTGGTGCTGTTTCTGCTGAGCCTGGCGCTGGTGCTGCTCTTCACCCGTATGATTATCGGTCCGGTGAAAGGCATAGAAAGAATGATCAATCAGCTGGGGGCAGGGAAGTCGCTGGACGACGCCGCATTGTTTACCGGCCCGCGCGAGCTGCGCTCGGTGGGCAAGCGCATCATCTGGCTCAGCGAGCGCCTGGCGTGGCTGGAGTCGCAGCGGCATCAATTTCTTCGTCATCTGTCGCATGAGCTGAAAACCCCGCTGGCCAGTATGCGTGAAGGTACCGAGCTGTTGGCCGACCGGGTCGCCGGGCCACTGACCCCTGAGCAGCAGGAGATCGTCGAGATCCTCGACAGCAGTAGTCGTAACCTGCAAAAGCTGATTGAACAGTTGCTGGATTACAACCGAAAACAGGCCGACGGCCCGGTGGCTCGCGAAGCGGTGGACCTGGTGGACCTGGTGGAAAGTGTCGTGGCGGCGCACAGCCTGCCCGCGCGGGCTAAACTGATGCATACTGAACTGACGCTGCAGGCGCGGCGTTGCCTGGCAGAGCCTGCGTTATTGATAAGCGTAATGGATAATCTCTACTCCAATGCGGTGCACTATGGCGCTGAATCCGGTAACATCCGTATCCACAGCTACCGGCACGGAGAGCAGGTGCGTATTGATGTCGCCAACAGCGGCGAACCGATCCCGGCCGCGGAAAAGAATATGATTTTCGAGCCTTTTTACCAGGGGAGTCACCAGCGTAAAGGGGCCGTTAAGGGCAGTGGGCTGGGGTTGAGTATCGCCCGCGACTGCGTCCGGCAGATGCAAGGGGAGCTCAGCTTAGTTGACGCGCCCGCCGGGCAGGTCTGTTTTCGCATTACGCTTCCCTCAGCGCCGGAATAATCCAACTTATGAATCGATATCGGGGAACTATGTCCCAATTCCTGGCCTGGCGCCGTTCCCTTCGCGGATGGCTGCTTTCAGGCATTGCTTGTCTGACGCTGGCGGGGTGTTCCGCCGGCTTTTCACCGCATACTGCGGAAGGTACCGCCGCCTCCGGGCAGGCGCAGCATCAGGTGGCCGATTTTGTCGCGGTCGACTGCGCGGACATCTGGGCGCACAGCAGCGATGCCAGCGACAAAAATCCCCTCTACTGGCTGCGGGGTATTGACTGTGCCGATCGCCTCGCTCCGGCGCAGGCGAGGGCGGAGGCGAAACGCCATACCGACGACAGCTGGCAGGACGCGTTCCGTCGCGGCATCCTCCTTGCTGATGCCAAAATTACTCCCGACGAGCGTCGCGACCTGGTGGCGCGTCTCGATACCTTCAGCCCGCAAATCGCCGTTCAGGTTCGCCCGCTGTATCAGCTCTGGCGCGATGGTCAGACCCGTCAGCTGCAGCTGGTGGAAGAGCGTGCCCGTTACGCGAAGCTTCAGCAGTCCAGCGATAGCGAACTGGAGATGCTGCGTCAGCAGGAACAGGCGCTGCGCGAACAGCTGGAGCTGACCACCCGTAAGCTGGAGAACCTGACGGATATCGAACGCCAGCTCTCCAGCCGTAAGCCGGGTGGCAATTTTGGCAGCGAAAAGGTGCCGGAGGTGATCCATGACGATCCGTAAACCGGCGCGTTTGCTGCTGGTAGATGACGATCCGGGGCTGCTGAAGCTGCTGGGCATGCGCCTGGTCAGCGAAGGCTATAGCGTGGTCACCGCCGAGAGCGGGCCGGAAGCGCTGCGCGTGCTGGGGCGTGAGAAAGTGGATCTGGTGATTAGCGATCTGCGGATGGATGAAATGGATGGCCTGCAGTTGTTCAGCGAGATCCAGAAGGGGCTGCCCGGCATGCCGGTGATTATTCTCACCGCCCATGGTTCGATTCCCGACGCCGTGGCCGCGACCCAGCAGGGGGTGTTCAGCTTCCTGACCAAGCCGGTCGATAAAGATGCCTTGTATAAAGCCATTGATGAGGCGCTGGAGCAGCGCTCGCCGGCCACCGACGAAGCCTGGCGCCAGGCGATTGTGACCCGCAGCCCGCTGATGCTGCGTCTGCTTGAGCAGGCCGGGATGGTGGCGCAATCGGATGTCAGCGTGCTGATTAACGGCCAGAGTGGGACCGGGAAGGAGATCGTCGCCCAGGCAATCCATAACGCCAGCCCGCGTCATGATAAACCGTTCGTGGCGATCAACTGCGGCGCGCTGCCGGAACAGCTGCTCGAATCCGAACTGTTTGGCCATGCGCGGGGCGCCTTTACCGGCGCGGTCAGTAACCGTGAAGGATTATTCCAGGCCGCTGAGGGCGGTACGCTGTTTCTCGACGAGATCGGTGATATGCCGGTTGCGCTGCAGGTGAAGCTGCTGCGCGTCCTGCAGGAGCGTAAGGTGCGTCCGCTGGGCAGCAACCGCGATATCGAGATCAACGTGCGGATCATCTCCGCCACCCATCGCGACCTGCCGAAGGCGATGGCCCGCGGCGAGTTTCGTGAAGATCTGTTTTACCGACTCAACGTGGTGAATCTGAAGATCCCACCGCTTTCCGAACGGGCTGAGGATATCCCGCTGCTGGCTAATCATTTGCTGCGCCAGTCCGCCGATCGCCATAAGCCGTTTGTCCGGGCGTTTTCCAGCGATGCGATGAAGCGGCTGATGGCCGCCAAGTGGCCGGGTAACGTGCGCCAGCTGGTGAACGTGATTGAGCAGTGTGTGGCCCTGACCTCGTCGCCGGTGATTGGCGACGCGCTGGTGGAGCAGGCGCTGGAAGGAGAGAATACCGCGCTGCCGACCTTCGTGGAGGCGCGCAATCAGTTTGAGCTGAACTACCTGCGCAAGCTGCTGCAAATTACTAAAGGCAATGTCACCCACGCCGCGCGGATGGCAGGGCGCAACCGCACCGAATTCTATAAACTGCTGTCGCGCCATGAGCTCGACGCCAACGACTTTAAAGAGTAGCTCCGCAACATAGCGCAAGTTATGATACGGTAAGCAACCGGTTACGCGACTAAGACAGGAACACCATGAAAAAGATTGATGCGATTATTAAACCTTTCAAACTGGATGACGTGCGTGAAGCGCTGGCCGAAGTCGGCATCACCGGGATGACGGTGACGGAAGTGAAGGGCTTTGGCCGCCAGAAAGGTCATACCGAGCTGTACCGCGGTGCGGAGTACATGGTGGATTTTCTGCCAAAAGTAAAAATTGAAATCGTGGTGACCGACGATATCGTCGATACCTGTGTGGATACCATCATCCGTACGGCGCAGACCGGCAAGATTGGCGACGGCAAGATCTTTGTCTTCGACGTCGCGCGGGTCATTCGTATCCGTACCGGTGAAGAAGACGACGCGGCGATTTAATCCTCGCCGCTCGCTGCAGTATTGCCGGGTGAGGCTGCGCTTACCCGGCCTCCAAATCCCCGCGTCGTCGGGGCTTACAGGACCTTATGCGGGCCGAAACATTCGTAATGAATGTTGTCTTTATTAACCCCTAATTCTACCAGCTGCTTCGCTGCAAACTGCATAAACGCTACCGGGCCGCAGAGATAGAACTGCATCTGCGGGGCGCGAATATAGTCCGCCACTGCCGCTAAATCCATCAAACCTTCGCTATCAAAACGTCCAGTCTGACGGTCGGCTTCGCTCGGGTTGCGATACCACACGTGCGAGGTAAACGCCGGCAGCGCCGCGCCAAGCGCACTCACTTCATCGGCAAAGGCGTGAACGTCGCCATTTTCCGCCGCATGGAACCAGTTCACCTGACCCTGATGACCGCTCTTCGCCAGCGCATCCAGCATCGCCAGCATCGGCGTTTGCCCGACGCCCCCGGAGAGCAGGGTGACCGGCGTCTGTGGTTCAACGTTAAGGAAGAAGTCACCCGCCGGGGCGGCTAAATAGACCACATCGCCTTCGCTGGCATGGTTATGCAGCCAGCTGGAAACCTGACCGCCGTCCTCACGTTTTACCGCAATGCGGTAGCCTTTGCCGTCTGCATTGCGGGTTAAAGAGTATTGACGAATTTCCTGATAGTCGAAGCCTTCCGGTTTCAGCCAGATGGCCAGGTACTGGCCAGGCTGGTAATCGGCGACCGGCTGGCCATCAACCGGTTCGAGCTCAAAGCTGGTGATAAGCTGGCTGCGCGGGGTTTTCTTCACGATGCGGAACGCGCGGGTCCCTTCCCAACCGCCGGTTTTACTGGCGTTTTGCTGATAAATTTCTGCTTCGCGGCCGATAAAGACGTTCGCCAGCACGCCGTAAGCTTTCCCCCAGGCATCAAGCACGTCCTGACCCGGGCTGAACATTTCATCGAGGGTCGCCAGCAGATGGCTGCCAACGATGTTGTACTGCTCCGGTTTGATCTGGAAGCTGGTGTGTTTCTGGGCGATTTTTTCCACCGCCGGCAGCAGGGCTGGCAGGTTATCGATATTGCTGGCGTAGGCGGCAATGGCGTTGAATAACGCTTCGCGCTGATCGCCGTTGCGCTGGTTGCTCATGTTGAAAATCTCTTTGAGCTCCGGATTATGCGCGAACATACGATCGTAGAAATGGGCGGTGAGCTTTGGGCCGGTCTCTACCAGCAGGGGGATGGTGGCTTTGACCGTGGCGATGGTTTGAGCGTCGAGCATAGCGTGCTTCCTTGTGTGTTATCTTATTGATGCATTTTAAATGCATCTTATAGAAATAACCCTGCTATGTAAATGGTTCTTTAACACTTAACCCCGATGCCGTTACAACATGAAGAATTTGCATCACAAACCTGAAAAGAAATCCGTTGATAATGAGAGAGACGTTATTGCTCAAAGCCTTGTGTCATGCGGAGCCAATCGTTTGCGTAAAATCCTTTGTCAAGACCTGTTATCACAGAATGATTAGGTTATACTGTGGGCCGTTGTCCAATCGGACCGCCTTTTTAGGCCGAAATTTTATTGTTAGCTGAGTCAGGAGATGCGGATGTTAAAGCGTGAAATGAACATTGCCGATTATGATGCCGAACTGTGGCAGGCTATGGAGCAGGAAAAAGTACGTCAGGAAGAGCACATCGAACTGATCGCCTCCGAAAACTACACCAGTCCGCGCGTCATGCAGGCGCAGGGCTCTCAGCTGACCAACAAATATGCTGAAGGGTATCCGGGCAAGCGTTACTACGGCGGCTGTGAATATGTCGACGTGGTTGAGCAACTGGCTATCGACCGCGCGAAAGAACTGTTCGGCGCTGACTATGCTAACGTCCAGCCGCACTCCGGCTCTCAGGCTAACTTTGCGGTCTACACTGCGCTGCTGCAGCCAGGCGATACCGTGCTCGGTATGAACCTGGCGCAGGGCGGCCATCTGACTCACGGCTCTCCGGTTAACTTCTCCGGCAAACTGTACAACATCATCCCTTACGGTATTGATGAGTCCGGTAAAATTGACTATGACGACATGGCGAAGCAGGCTCAGGAACACAAACCGAAGATGATCATCGGTGGTTTCTCCGCTTACTCCGGTATCGTTGACTGGGCGAAAATGCGTGAAATCGCCGACAGCATCGGCGCTTACCTGTTCGTCGATATGGCGCACGTGGCTGGCCTGATTGCCGCGGGTGTGTATCCGAACCCGGTTCCGCATGCTCACGTTGTGACCACCACCACCCACAAAACCCTGGCGGGTCCGCGCGGCGGCCTGATTCTGGCGAAAGGCGGTAGCGAAGAGCTGTACAAAAAACTGAACTCTGCCGTGTTCCCAAGCGCGCAGGGCGGCCCGCTGATGCACGTTATCGCGGCGAAAGCGGTGGCGCTGAAAGAAGCGATGGAGCCAGAGTTTAAAGTTTACCAGCAGCAGGTTGCGAAAAACGCCAAAGCGATGGTGGAAGTGTTCCTGAACCGCGGCTACAAAGTGGTTTCTGGCGGTACTGAGAACCACCTGTTCCTGCTGGATCTGGTGGATAAAAACCTGACCGGTAAAGAAGCTGACGCCGCCCTGGGCCGCGCCAACATCACCGTGAACAAAAACAGCGTGCCTAACGATCCGAAGAGCCCGTTCGTGACTTCCGGTATCCGTATCGGTTCTCCGGCTGTGACTCGCCGCGGCTTTAAAGAAGCGGAAGTCAAAGAGCTGGCTGGCTGGATGTGTGACGTGCTGGACAATATCAATGACGAAGCGGTCATTGAACGTGTGAAAGGCAAAGTGCTGGATATCTGCGCCCGCTTCCCGGTTTATGCGTAAGCGTTAACGTTGCAATAAAAAAGGCCGCGATTGCGGCCTTTTTTGTGTCTGCCGATTAGCGGCGGTCGAGCGAAATCGCGCCGGGGCCGGTAATCGCCAGCAGCAGAAAAGCGCCGGCAATACTGACGTTTTTCCAGAAATTAATCATGTTCGGCAATACCGCATCGCCGGTCATATCCCAGTAATGATGGCCAATCACCGCCGTACCCAGCGTATAAAAAATAAAGATGACCGCCAGCGGGCGGGTGAAAAAGCCCAACACAATTAAGATCGCCGCAGGGACCTCCATTATCACAGCGATAATCGCCGCCAGCGTCGGCATCGGCGCGCCGGAGGCGGCCATGTACTGCACCGTACCGCCAAAGCCTAACAGTTTCGGATAACCAAAAAGGATAAACAGGACCACCACGGCGATGCGGGCGATGAGCAGCAGCAAGGAGCGGGAAGCGCCAAAATCAAAATAGCGGAGTGTGTTCATAATCAGCTCGTTATGAGAGAAGTGTGATCTAAACGTAATACACAAATTTGCCCGCCGCCATGGAGAGAAAATAATAATGTTGCGCTTCGTTTCATCAGGATTTGGCTGCGGGGTTGCTCGCACTTTGATGCCCGGTTATCGGATTTTATTTAATACAACCGGCGATGGGATGGTGCTCGCTCTGTGATGTGTGTCACGATTTAAAGACAAATGTACTCAACTTCCATATAGAGAGTGAGACACCGGTTTACTCAAGATGGGGTTTATCGCCAGACTGTCGCCACCATTCGGGAGGAAATCATGGTCTTGCACTCCACGCGCTGGCTGGCGCTCAGTTATTTCACCTACTTTTTTAGCTACGGTATTTTTCTGCCCTTCTGGAGCGTCTGGCTGGCCGGAAACGGGCTGACTCCGGAAACCATCGGCCTGTTGCTTGGCGCTGGCCTGGTGGCTCGTTTTCTTGGGAGCCTGCTGATTGCCCCGCGGGTCAGCGATCCCTCCCGGCTCATTGCCGCGTTGCGCGTGCTGGCCCTGTTAACCTTACTTTTCGCGCTGGCCTTCTGGGTCGGCAGTCACGTGGCATGGCTGCTGGCGGTCATCATCGGCTTCAACCTGTTCTTTTCACCGCTGGTGCCGCTGACGGATGCCCTGGCCAATACCTGGCAAAAGCAGATCACCATGGACTATGGCCGGGTGCGGCTATGGGGCTCCATTGCCTTTGTCATCGGTTCGGCGCTGACCGGCAAGCTGGTCAGCCTGTTTGATTATCGGGCGATCCTGCTGATGTTAAGCCTGGGTGTCGCCTCGATGCTGCTGGGTATGCTGCTTAAGCCGTCGGTGATGCCCCACGGGGAGTCGCGCCAGCAGCAGGGAGCAGGACTGACGGCCTGGCTGACGCTGGTACGCCAGAGCTGGCGCTTTCTCGCCTGCGTCTGTTTGCTACAGGGGGCGCACGCCGCCTACTACGGCTTTAGCGCCATCTACTGGCAGCAGGCCGGCTATTCTGCCTCGGCGGTCGGTTATCTGTGGTCGTTAGGCGTGGTGGCGGAAGTGGTGATCTTCGCGTTGAGTAAAAAGGTGTTCCGCCGCTTCAGCGCACGCGACCTGCTGCTGCTCTCCGCCGTCTGCGGGCTGATTCGCTGGGGACTGATGGGCTGGACCACGGCGCTGCCGGGACTCCTCCTTGCGCAGATCCTTCACTGTGGCACCTTCACGGTGTGTCACTTGGCGGCGATGCGCTATATCGCCGCCCGTCAGGGCAGCGAAGTGATCCGCCTGCAGGCCGTCTACTCCGCGGTGGCGATGGGCGGGAGTATTGCCATCATGACCGTCTTCGCCGGTTTCCTCTATCAGCACCTGCACCAGGGCGTGTTCTGGGTAATGGCCCTGCTGACGATCCCGGCGCTGATTATCCGGCCAAAAGCGGTGGCGGCCTAGTCCTCAAGCATCGCGCAGATATGCTGCTGTTGGCGTTCAGTGAAGCAGTTCTCCGCGTGGATCAGCGGCGGCGAAAACAGCGGTAGCGCCGTCGCATAAGGGGTGACGATAAGCGTCACCCCTTTGGGCGCACCTTCCTTCTGAAAGCGCTCTACGGTCTGGTATTTGATATTCAGCGGCAGCAGCGTGAGTTCGCGCAGCTGCTGTTCCAGAGCCTCTTCTATAGCCGGGTTGTCATCGGTTAGCAACAGCACCTGTTTTTCGTGCAGGTCGCTTTTCTGCATCAGCCAGGCGCCAAAGATCACCGCGATTAAGCCAGTCTCTTCCTCATTAAAACGGATGTGCCAGGCTTCCTCGAATTCGCTCAATGCCGCCTGGGTGGTACGCAGTAAGCGAGGATAGAGCCGGCTCACTTCCTCCGTGAGCGTGCTGTCGATGCCGATGGCAAACACGCTGCGGATCAACGCCTGCGATAAATGAATATAGAGTTGATCGCTGAGCCCCTGCTCATCACTGAAAGCCCTGCCGGCGAGGACCTGGAAGCGATGGATCAGGCCGGAGATAGCCAGTCGCAGGCGGCGATCGTGCGGGTGACCGTCGCGGACCGGGTCGGGGGTTTTGAGCAACATAAACAGTAACGAGAGGAAGAAGGGCTCTCCAACATGCGGCGGAGCGCCGACCCGGCGCTGCCAGTGGCGGACAATCTCCTGCGCCAGGGTAAACTCGGCGGCGGTCTGGGCCCAACGCTGCTGTTCATCATTGAAGTCCGGAGAGTATCCCCGGTGATGCTCAAGCAGACAGTACTGCAGATATAAGCGCAGAAACTGCACGTCGCGGCAGTCAAACTGGCGATTGAGCGCCCGCGCGCAGCGGTTCACCAGCGCCTGCAGATTGGTATCATCGTATAAGGTACGGGCAATGCCTTCCTGTTTAAGCTGCGTTTTCAGGGCAGGGGTAAAATGATGATTGACGAACTGCGGGCAGAGGCGTAGCCCCCGCCGCAGCGCATGCAGCAGACATAAACGTTGGTCGAGCGCGGCGCCTTCAATCCGATAGCTGCCGTCCACCTCTGACCGGAGGGTCAAACGGTGGTAACGCTGAATTTCGCGTCCGGTCTCCTCAATATCCTGCCGGGCCGTGGTCTCATCAACGAGGTTGATCCTGCCAAGCCGTTCAGTCGTCACCGACTGTCCGGGCAGATAAAACATCAGGAGCACCTGGCTACGGCGCTGTGGACTGGAAAGCGCAGATGGTGGTTCAATGACGGTCATCATCTGGTAAGTTCCAGTTAGGGTTTTCGCTAAGAATAGACAATGGCAGAGGCGGGGGCAGGGCGAAACGCCCGCTTTAGCTCAGGATTGCTGGTGAAGTTCACAGAATTTTTCACGTGAGGAACAGATGAACAGAGTGAAACAATGCACCAGCGCGGCGTTTTTCATGGTTTTATCATTTTCAGCCGCCGCGCATCCGCATAGCTTCATTAGTTTGCAGAGCGAGCCGGTGGTTAAAGACGGTCTGCTGAGCGGGTTTAAAATGCGCTGGACCATGGATGAAATTACCTCATCGGATCTGCTCTATGACGCCGGTAACGCCAAACCGGGCAGCGAAGTATGGAAAAAGCTGGCGGCGGAGGTGATGGCCAACGTACTCGGCCAGCACTATTTCAGCGAGCTGTGGCACAACGGCCAGCGGGTGAAATTTGAAAATCGTCCCGACGGCTATGGCCTCGAGCGTGACGGACTGCAGGCGGTACTGACCTTTACGCTGCCGCTGGCGACGCCGCAACCCGTTGCCGGGCAGACGTTTACCTTTTCCACCTTCGACCCGACCTACTACGTCGACATGTTTTATGACAAGGATAGCGATTTTTCCCTGCCCGCCGCGCTGCGGGCCGCCTGTAAGGCAACGGTGATGACGCCAAAACCGAACGACAAAATGCTCTCGTACGCTCAGTCGCTGGATAAAGCGGATGCGCCGCCGGAGGATATGGCGCTGGGCAGCTATTTTGCCCAGAAGGTGACCCTGACATGTCAGTAATTTTCACCCCCCGCGCGCGATCCTCGCGCTGGAAAGCGCTGTGGCCGCTGGCGCTGTTGCTGGCTGTGAGCATCATCGGCGGCATTTGGCTATGGCGGGTGTGGCCGCAGGTGCTGATGCAGAGCGCGGTCTGGCAGCGCTCGTTGAATCTGGAACTCAGCCGCCTGCTGCAGGCGGTGGCGGAGAACCCGGCAGCGGCGGGCCTGTCGCTGCTCGGGTTCAGTTTCGTTTATGGTGTAGTGCATGCCTTAGGGCCCGGCCATGGCAAAATTGTCATTACTACCTGGCTCGCCACCCATCCCTCGAAGCTGAAATCAAGCATTAACCTGACGCTGGCCGCCTCTTTATTACAGGGGCTGGTGGCCATCGCGCTGGTGGTCGTGGTGCTGGCGCTGCTGCAGCTGCCGGCGCGCCAGCTGCATCTCAGCAGTTTCTGGCTGGAGAAGGGCAGCTATCTGCTGGTGGGCGCATTAGGCTTGCTGCTGTGCTGGCGGGCGTTAAAAAAGCTGCGTCTGCTGCTGAGCCGGCCAACGTTTACCGCTTTTACCCCACATCATGTTCATCACGAGCATTGCGGCTGCGGGCATCAGCATCTCCCGGCGCCGGATCAGCTTCAGAGCGGCGACGACTGGCGGGCACGCGCCGCGATCGTCCTGTCGATGGGCATGCGCCCCTGCTCGGGAGCGATCATGGTGCTGCTGTTCAGCAAGGTGATCGGGGTGTTCAGTTGGGGAATGGCGGCGGCGCTGGCGATGGCGGCGGGAACCTCGTTGACCATCACGGCGCTGGCGCTGCTGGTGCACAGTTTTCGCCAGCTGGCGGTGAAGTTGGGTCAGCATCAGGCGCCGCCGCTGTGGCGTCAGGTGGGCTGGCTGACGCTGGCGCTGGCCGGCGGCGTGATTTTGCTGGCGGCGGCAGGAGTGATGTGGTTCACCGCAGTCCCGGCCGGCGGTGGGATCCGCCCGTTTTAGTCAGACGCCGGGCGCAAATCCGAAAGTGGGCGCCTGTGCTTGCCGCTGGCGAAGCGATGCTCTAGTTTTCCGCTTTTCGGCGGATGACAAGGAGTCGCTATGGCCGCAAATATCGTTTCTTCCGCACCGAGCGGGCGGTTTTATTATGGCTGCGCCGGTGCCGCCGGGCTGCTGGCGGGCCTGGCGATCGTCTACTGGTTTCCGGCGCTGGCCAGCTGGTGGCCGTCAGATCTGGTGCGCGTCTACCACGCCATGTCGTATGTCATGGGATTCGGGGTGTCGCGTATCGGGGATATCCCGCTGGTGGCCTACGCCACCTTAACGCTGTCGGGTTTCGTCATGGCTTTTTGCCACCCCGGGCACAGTAAACTGCCCATTGTTGCCTGGGCTGTGCATAATCAGCCTTCGCCACGGGAGATGGTCGATTGGATCCTGCGCAGCTGGGTATTGCAGTTCGGTTTCCTGGTGATCATTTTCTGGCGTTTTGCTTTCATGGGGAAGCTGACCAGCTATCGGCTGATGCAGTTCGTGGGCATCTTTAACGACGTCTGCTATCTGGCCACGCTGGTGCTGGCTGGGATACTGCTGCGCGATAGCTGGCGAGACTTTCAAGGCGTTTCCGCACCGGCAAGCAATATTCGCATTCCGCTGATCTTTGCCCTGAGCTTTTATCTGCCGTTTCAGCTGGTATGGATTTTACTCAGTGCGCAGCAGTTCGAGTTGCCGCTGTGGGGATGGCTGCTGCTGGTTCCGGCGATGGTCGGCGTGCTGTTAGCCCGCCTGGCGACAGTAGGAATAGCGTTGTGTTTCCGGCGCTGGCTGGGACCGCAGGGCTGCCTGCGCTGGCGCGGGCCGCTGGCCTTGTTTAGCGGCCTGACGGTACTGTGCATCGGCGGCAATGCGGTGATTCGCCAGATCCTCAACATGATAAAATGACATAAAAAAAGGAAGCCGCGGCTTCCTTTTTGACATCTGTAAGAGATTAACGCTTCAGCGCATCGCTCAGCTGCTCACGCATATTCGCCAGCATCGCTTTCACCACGCGCGGGTTACCGGCAACGATGTTGCCCGTCAGCAGGTAGTTATGGCCACCGGTGAAGTCGCAGACAATCGCGCCAGCTTCACGGGCGATCAGCTCGCCTGCGGCGAAATCCCAAGGCTTCAGGGCGATCTCAAAGTAACCGTCAACGCGGCCGGCGGCTACATAGGCCAGATCCAGCGCGGCAGAGCCGGTGCGACGGAAGTCGGCACATTCGGTAAACATGTTGCCGAGAATATTCATGTAAGTGGTGGCGTGCTGCTTCGCTTTGAACGGGAAGCCGGTCGCGATGATGGTGCCGTCGAGGTCGCGAGCGTTGCTGCCGCGCAGACGGTAGCCGTTCAGCTGCGCGCCCTGGCCGCGGGTCGCGGTAAACAGTTCGTTACGCATCGGATCGTAAACCACCGCGACTTCAGTACGACCTTTGATGCGTACGGCGATGGAAACAGAGAAGTGGGGCAGACGTTTAACGAAGTTGGTGGTGCCATCCAGTGGATCGATAACCCATTGAACATCCTGCTCTTCACCAGCGTGTTCACCGCTTTCTTCGGTGATAATGGTGTGCTGCGGGTAAGATTTGCGAATGGTTTCGATAATAATCGCTTCAGCGGCTTTATCGACGTTGGTCACAAAATCATTGCTGCCTTTCTGGCTGGTTTCTACGGTGTCTGGCGTTTCGTAGTGCTTGGCAATTAAATTACCCGCCTTGCGCGCGGCGCGCACGGCGATGTTCAGCATCGGATGCATCGGTCTCTCTCACTGGATGTTAAAGAACGGGAAAAAACGGCGCATATAATAACAGCGAAATCTGCTTATGTCTCCGTTTTATGGTAGCATGCCCGAATAATCTTTAGCCGAAGAACCATAATGCTGCAAAATATTCGAATCGTACTGGTAGAAACCTCCCACACCGGCAATATGGGCTCTGTAGCCCGCGCGATGAAAACCATGGGCTTAACTAACCTGTGGCTGGTCAACCCACTGGTCAAACCCGATTCACAGGCGATAGCCCTGGCCGCGGGCGCCAGCGATGTGATCGGCAACGCGCAGATCGTCGATACCCTTGATGAAGCCCTGGCGGGCTGCAGCCTGGTGGTGGGTACCAGCGCGCGCTCCCGCACACTGCCGTGGCCAATGCTCGATCCGCGCGAATGCGGCCTGAAAAGCGTCGCCGAGGGGCAGCATGCGCCGGTGGCGCTGGTCTTTGGCCGCGAACGCGTTGGCCTGACCAACGAAGAGCTGCAGAAGTGCCACTACCACGTGGCGATCGCCGCGAACCCGGAGTACAGCTCGTTGAACCTGGCGATGGCGGTGCAGGTTATCGCTTATGAAGTGCGGATGGCCTGGCTGGCGACGCAGGAGCAGGCGCAGCCTGCGGTTGACCATGAAGAGGCGCCGTACCCGCTGGTGGACGATCTGGAGCGTTTCTACGGCCATCTTGAGCAGACGCTGCTGGCGACGGGCTTCATCCGCCCGAATCATCCGGGGCAGGTGATGAACAAGCTGCGTCGTCTGTTCACCCGCGCGCGTCCGGAAAGTCAGGAGCTGAACATTCTGCGCGGCATGCTGGCGTCTATTGAGCAGCAGAATAAAGGTAAGTAAGCGCGTTAACGCCGGATGGCGCTTCGCTTATCCGGCCTACGAATCTACATCTCTGTTGTAGCCCGGGCGAGGCCTTTGGCCGACCCCGGGAGCGGCTCGAAATTAATAACGGCACGGAAAGCCAAATACCTGACTAAAACAGTCAAGTAAATAGTTGACCAAATTACTCGGGAATGTCAGACTTGGCCCTGCTATGCAATACCCATATTAATAAAAAGCCCGGCCAGGGGCGAGTTTGAGGTTAAGTAAGACATGAGACTGACATCTAAAGGGCGTTATGCCGTGACCGCGATGCTTGACGTTGCGCTCAACTCTGAAACGGGCCCGGTGCCGTTGGCAGATATTTCAGAGCGTCAGGGAATTTCGCTTTCCTATCTGGAACAGCTGTTCTCTCGCCTGCGTAAAAATGGCCTGGTTTCCAGCGTTCGTGGTCCAGGCGGTGGTTATCTGTTAGGTAAAGATGCCAGCAGCATCGCCGTCGGCGAAGTGATCAGCGCGGTAGACGAATCCGTTGACGCGACCCGTTGCCAGGGCAAAGGCGGCTGTCAGGGCGGCGATAAGTGCCTGACTCACGCGCTGTGGCGCGATTTGAGCGAACGCCTGACCGGCTTCCTGAACAATATCACCCTGGGTGAACTGGTGAATAACCAGGAGATCCTTGATGTGTCCGGCCGTCAGCATCAGCACGAAACCCAGCGCAATGCGCGCACCCAGGACGCGATCAACGTTAAGCTGCGCGCCTGAGTGACCCGTCCCGTTTCGGACTGCGGCTGACAGGGCGAGGCAGCACGAGACGGTCGGGACAACGATTATAAAGAGCTTTCAGAATCAGGCCGGGATGCGCCAGCATTCCGTGTACTCGGTCGTACATCAAGCCGGTTGCCTGATTCCTTGCATTGAGTGATGTACGGAGTTTAAGAGCAATGAAATTACCGATTTATCTCGATTACTCCGCAACCACGCCGGTGGACCCGCGTGTTGCCGAGAAAATGATGCAGTTCCTGACCATGGACGGGACCTTTGGTAACCCGGCCTCCCGTTCCCACCGTTTTGGCTGGCAGGCTGAAGAGGCGGTTGATATCGCCCGCAATCAGATTGCCGAGCTGGTCGGTGCCGACCCGCGCGAAATCGTCTTTACCTCTGGTGCGACTGAATCCGACAACCTGGCGATCAAGGGTGCAGCCAACTTTTATCAGAAAAAAGGCAAGCACATCATCACCAGCAAAACCGAGCATAAAGCGGTTCTGGATACCTGCCGTCAGCTGGAGCGTGAAGGCTTCGAGGTGACCTACCTGGCGCCGCAGCGCAACGGGATTATCGATCTCAAAGAGCTGGAAACGGCGATGCGTGACGACACCATCCTGGTTTCCATCATGCATGTGAATAACGAAATCGGCGTGGTGCAGGATATCGCTACCATCGGCGAGATGTGTCGCGCCCGCGGTATCATTTACCACGTAGACGCCACCCAGAGCGTGGGCAAGCTGCCTATCGATCTGAGCCAGCTGAAGGTGGACCTGATGTCCTTCTCCGGCCATAAAATCTATGGTCCGAAAGGCATTGGCGCGCTGTACGTTCGCCGTAAACCGCGTATCCGTATCGAAGCGCAGATGCACGGCGGTGGCCACGAGCGCGGTATGCGTTCTGGTACTTTGCCTGTTCACCAGATCGTCGGCATGGGTGAAGCTTACCGTATCGCCAAAGAAGAGATGGAAAGCGAAATGGCGCGTCTGCGCACGCTGCGCAACCGTCTGTGGAACGGCGTGAAGGATATGGAAGAAGTTTATCTCAACGGCGACCTCGAGCAGGGCGCGCCGAACATTCTTAACGTCAGCTTCAACTACGTTGAAGGTGAGTCGCTGATTATGGCGCTGAAAGACCTGGCGGTTTCCTCCGGTTCAGCCTGTACTTCCGCGAGCCTTGAGCCATCCTACGTGCTGCGCGCGTTAGGCATGACTGATGAACTGGCGCACAGCTCTATTCGTTTCTCTTTAGGTCGTTTCACTACCGAAGAAGAGATTGACTACACCATCAAACTGGTTCGTAACTCCATCGGCCGTCTGCGCGATCTTTCTCCGCTGTGGGAAATGTTTAAGCAGGGCGTGGATTTGAACAGTATTGAATGGTCACATCACTAATTCGGCACCGATAAGGAGAATTCAACATGGCATACAGCGAAAAAGTTATCGATCATTACGAGAATCCGCGCAACGTCGGCTCTTTTGACAACAGCGACGAGAACGTCGGCAGCGGTATGGTCGGCGCGCCGGCCTGCGGCGACGTGATGAAGTTGCAGATTAAAGTCAACAATGAAGGTATCATTGAAGACGCGCGCTTCAAAACCTACGGCTGCGGTTCCGCCATCGCTTCCAGCTCCCTGGTCACCGAGTGGGTGAAGGGCAAATCCCTGGACGAAGCGCAGGCGATCAAGAACACCGATATCGCCGATGAACTGGAACTGCCGCCGGTGAAAATTCACTGCTCTATTCTGGCGGAAGACGCGATTAAAGCCGCGATTGCGGATTACAAAAGCAAACGTGAAGCAAAATAATTAGTTGAGGTTTTGTTATGTCGATTACTCTTAGCGACAGTGCTGCAGCGCGAGTCAATGCCTTCCTGGCGAACCGCGGTAAAGGGTTTGGCCTGCGCCTGGGCGTGAGAACCTCCGGCTGCTCGGGTATGGCCTATGTACTGGAGTTTGTTGACGAGCCGGCGGCAGAAGACACCGTGTTTGAAGACAAAGGCGTGAAGGTCGTGATCGACGGCAAAAGTCTGCAATTCCTCGACGGCACTCAGCTGGACTTCGTCAAAGAAGGTCTCAACGAAGGGTTCAAGTTCACCAACCCTAACGTCAAAGACGAGTGCGGCTGCGGCGAAAGCTTTAACGTATAATCGGTCATCCCCAACCCCACCGCGGTTACGCCGCGCGTGGGGTTTTCATTTAGATGCATGACCCTGAGGTTACTATGGACTATTTCACCCTCTTCGGGTTACCAGCCAGCTATACCCTCTCGCTTGAACAACTGGCTGTCCGGTATCAGGATCTGCAGCGCCAGTACCATCCGGATAAATTTGCCAGCGCGCCTGCTGCGGAACAGCTTGCGGCGGTTCAGCATTCCGCGACCATAAACCAGGCCTGGCAGACGCTGCGCCATCCGTTGACCCGGGCGGAATACCTCCTCTCGCTTCATGGCTTCGATCTGGCCAGCGAGCAGCATACCGTTCGCGATACCGCATTCCTGATGGAACAGCTGGAGCTACGCGAAGAGCTCGACGAGATCGGTAAGGCGAAAGACGATGCGCGGCTGGAAGCCTTTATCAAACGAGTGAAAGCGCTGTTTGATACCCGCCATCAACTGATGGTTGACCAATTGCATAATGAGAGCTGGGAGGCGGCGGCGGATACGGTACGTAAGCTCCGTTTTCTTGATAAACTGCGCAGCAGTGCTGAAGAACTCGAAGAAAAACTGCTCGATTTTTAATTTTCGGAAGCAATTATGGCCTTATTACAAATTAGTGAGCCCGGCCTGAGCGCCGCGCCGCACCAGCGTCGTCTGGCGGCCGGTATCGACCTGGGCACCACCAATTCTCTGGTGGCTACCGTGCGTAGCGGCCAGGCCGAAACCTTGCCCGACCATCAAGGCCGCTATCTGCTGCCGTCGGTGGTGAACTACCACGCTTCGGGGCTGACCGTCGGCTATGATGCCCGGCTTAACGCCGCCCAGGATCCTGCCAATACCATCAGCTCGGTGAAGCGAATGATGGGGCGCTCCCTCGCCGATATTCAAAACCGCTACCCGCATCTGCCGTATCAGCTGCAGGCCAGTGAAAACGGCCTGCCGATGATCCAGACCGCCGGCGGCCTGCTGAACCCGATTCGCGTCTCCGCCGACATCCTGAAAGCGCTGGCTGCCCGGGCAACCGAAGCGCTGGCTGGTGAACTCGACGGCGTGGTGATCACCGTTCCCGCTTATTTCGACGACGCTCAGCGTCAGGGGACCAAAGACGCGGCGCGTCTGGCGGGGCTGCACGTGCTGCGCCTGCTCAATGAGCCGACCGCGGCGGCTATCGCCTACGGCCTCGATTCCGGTCAGGAAGGGGTAATTGCGGTCTACGATCTCGGCGGCGGCACCTTTGATATTTCCATTCTGCGCTTAAGCCGCGGGGTGTTTGAAGTGCTGGCGACCGGTGGTGACTCGGCGCTCGGCGGCGATGATTTCGACCATCTGCTGGCCGACTATCTGCGCGAGCAGGCGGGCTTCAGCGACCGCAGCGATAACCGCCTGCAGCGTGAGCTGCTGGATGCCGCCATCGCGGCGAAAATCGCCCTCAGCGATGCCGAGGCAGCGCACGTCGAGGTCGGCGGCTGGCAGGGCGATATCACCCGCAGCCAGTTTAACGATCTGATTGCCCCGCTGGTAAAACGCACTTTACTGGCCTGCCGTCGCGCGCTGAAAGACGCCGGCGTTGAGGCGCAAGAGGTGCTGGAAGTGGTGATGGTCGGCGGTTCCACTCGCGTGCCGCTGGTGCGCGAACGCGTTGGCGAATTCTTTGGCCGCACCCCGCTGACCTCCATCGACCCGGACAAAGTCGTCGCCATCGGCGCGGCGATTCAGGCGGATATTCTGGTCGGCAACAAGCCGGACAGCGAACTGCTGCTGCTCGACGTTATCCCGCTGTCGTTAGGGCTGGAGACCATGGGTGGCCTGGTGGAGAAAGTGATCCCGCGTAATACCACCATTCCGGTGGCCCGCGCGCAGGAGTTTACCACCTTCAAAGATGGTCAGACGGCGATGTCCATTCATGTGATGCAGGGCGAGCGTGAGCTGGTGCAGGATTGCCGCTCGCTGGCGCGTTTTGCGCTGCGTGGGATCCCGGCTCTGCCAGCGGGCGGGGCGCATATTCGCGTCACCTTCCAGGTCGATGCCGACGGTCTGCTGAGCGTCACGGCGATGGAAAAATCGACCGGGGTGGAAGCCTCTATCCAGGTGAAACCGTCTTACGGTCTGACCGATGGCGAAATCGCCACCATGATTAAAGATTCGATGAGCTACGCCGAACAGGATGTCCAGGCGCGCATGCTGGCTGAACAGAAAGTGGAAGCCGCCCGTGTCCTGGAGAGCCTGACAAGCGCGCTGGCCGCCGACGCCGCGCTGTTAAGCGCCGCGGAGCGTCAGGTTATCGATGCCGCTGCGGAGCAGGTACGCGCCGCGGCGGCAGGCGACGACGCCGACGCCATTAAAGAAGCGATTAAAAATATCGACACACAAACCCAGGAATTCGCCGCCCGCCGTATGGATCAGTCGGTCCGTATCGCGCTGAAAGGCCAATCCGTGGACGAGGTTTAAAATGCCAAAAATTGTATTTCTGCCCCACCAGGACCTGTGTCCGGATGGCATCGTTGTGGAAGCTGAGACTGGTGAAACTATTCTGGATGCGGCGCTGCGTAGCGGCATCGAGATTGAACACGCCTGCGAAAAATCCTGTGCCTGCACCACCTGCCACTGCATCGTGCGTGAAGGCTTTGACTCGCTGGCGGAAAGTACCGAAGATGAAGACGATATGCTGGATAAAGCCTGGGGACTGGAGCCTGACAGCCGCCTGAGCTGCCAGGCGCGCGTCACCGACGAAGATCTGGTCGTTGAGATCCCGCGTTACACCATCAACCACGCACGCGAGCATTAATATGGCACTGAAATGGACCGACAGCCGTGAAATCGGCGAAGCGCTGTACGACGCTTATCCGGATCTCGATCCGAAAACCGTTCGCTTTACCGACATGCATCAGTGGATTTGCGATCTGGAAGAGTTCGATGACGACCCAAACGCATCCAATGAAAAAATTCTCGAGGCGATTCTGTTAGTCTGGTTAGACGAAGCCGAATAATTTTCGCGTTATGATTTATGCGACGGTATTAAGTCGGATGAATCATCGAGCGAGAGAACATTACGGGCTGCCATACGGTGGCCCGTTTGCTAAGAAGGATAATGATAATGACCGAAGCCATGAAGATTACGCTTTCTACTCAGCCAGCCGATGCACGCTGGGGAGAAAAGGCGTCTTACAGCATTAATAACGACGGCATCGCCCTGCACCTCAACGGCAAAGACGACCTGGGCCTGATTCAGCGCGCGGCGCGTAAAATTGACGGTATGGGCATCAAACATGTCGCGTTAAGCGGCGAAGGCTGGGACACCGACCGCGCGTGGGCGTTCTGGGCGGGTTATAAAGGTCCGAAAGGCACCCGTAAAGTTGAATGGCCGACCCTGGACGATGCGCAGCGTAGCGAGCTGGACAACCGTCTGACCATTATTGACTGGGTGCGCGACACCATCAATGCCCCGGCGGAAGAGCTGGGCCCGGAGCAGCTGGCACAGCGCGCCGTGGACCTACTGTGCAGCGTGGCGGGCGAGCAGATGAGCTATCGCATCACCAAAGGCGAAGATCTGCGTGAGCAGGGCTATCTCGGTCTGCACACCGTAGGCCGCGGCTCCGAGCGTCCGCCGGTCCTGCTGGCGCTGGATTATAACCCGACCGGCGATAAAGAAGCCCCGGTATACGCCTGCCTGGTGGGCAAAGGCATCACTTTTGATTCCGGCGGCTACAGCATCAAACAGAGCGCCTTTATGGATTCAATGAAATCCGATATGGGCGGCGCGGCGACCATCACCGGCGCGCTGGCTTTTGCCATTACCCGCGGGCTGAACAAGCGCGTGAAGCTCTACCTGTGCTGCGCCGACAACCTGATCAGCGGTAACGCCTTTAAACTCGGCGATATTATTCATTATCGTAACGGCAAAACCGTTGAAGTGATGAACACTGACGCCGAAGGCCGCCTGGTGCTGGCGGATGGCCTGATTGACGCTTCGGCGCAGAAGCCGGCGCTGATCATCGATGCCGCCACCCTGACCGGCGCGGCGAAAACCGCGTTGGGTAATGACTACCACGCGCTGTTCAGCTTTGACGATGCGCTGGCGAATCGCCTGCTGGCGAGCGCCCAGGCGGAAAACGAAGCCTTCTGGCGTCTGCCGCTGGCCGAGTTCCACCGCAACCAGCTGCCGTCGAACTTCGCTGAACTGAACAACACCGGCAGTGCCGCCTATCCGGCTGGCGCCAGTACCGCGGCGGGTTTCCTGTCCCACTTCGTGGAAAACTACCATCAGGGCTGGCTGCATATCGACTGTTCGGCAACCTACCGTAAATCTGCCGTTGAGCAGTGGTCGGCGGGCGCGACGGGTCTTGGCGTGCGTACCATTGCTAACCTGCTGACGGCTGAGTAACGGCCTTGCCGGGGGCGCTACGCTTACCCGGCCAGGAAAACCGTATGCCCGCGTGGACGAATGGCCGCCGGGCAATTCATTGTGAAGTAGCCAAACTATGTCTGATACGAAAAATGAATTAGAAACCCTGCTGGAAAAAGCGGCGACTGAGCCCGCCCACCGTCCGGCATTTTTCAGCGCGCTGCTGGAGGCGACCGTCTGGGTACCCGGCAGTGCAGCCGATGGTGAGCAGATTGTCGAAGACAGCGCGCTGGATCTGCAGCACTGGGAAAAAGATGACGGCAGCTCGGTGATCCCGTTCTTTACCTCGCTGGAGGCGCTACAGCAGGCGGTGGAAGACGAACAGGCTTTCGTGATGATGCCGGCCCGTACGCTGATGGCGATGACGCTGGGCGAATCGCTGTTCCTCAACCCGAAGCTGCCGAGCGGCAAAGAGTTCACCCCGCGTGAAATCAGCCATCTGCTCGGGGAAGAGGGCAGCCCGCTCAGCACCCAGACGGTGCTGGAAGGGGGCGAAGCGCTGTTATTGTCTGAAGTCGCTGACCCGCCGGCGCAGATGGTCGATTCGCTGACCACGCTGTTCAAAACGCTGAAAACCGTCAAGCGGGCGTTCCTGTGCTCGATCAAAGAGCACGCCGACGCGCCCGCTAATCTGCTGATAGGTATTGAAGCGGAAGGGGATATCGAGTCCATTATTCAGACCACCGGCAGCGTGGCGACCGATACCCTGCCCGGCGATGAGCCGATCGATATTTGTCAGGTGGTGGAAGGCGAGAAGGGCATCAGCCACTTTATGATTGCCCATATCACACCGTTCTATGAAAAGCGCTGGGGCAGCTTCCTGCGCGATTTCAAACAAAACCGCATTATCTGACCGCGGGGGCGGCTGCCCCCGCTGTTTCTTTATGCTTCCAGTGTGAGGCCGAAAATCGGCTTTGCCAGGGTTAATGCAGCGCAGCAAAGATCCGCGGATAGGCTGACGCCATGTTATAGATAAGAAATCCCGTCACACACAGCGTGACAATGCCGTTGAAGAGCGCCATATCCCCACGCCATGCCCGACATCTCTCCTCGCCCAGCAAAGAACGTAGCGCTGCCACCAGCCCGCCGACCAGCATAAACGCCAGTAACACCCCTGCCATTTGCGCGATAACAATGTACCAGCCCAGCGGCGTATTCACGCCCCGGGCGCTCATCAGCGCGATCTGCGCCGGCAAAATCGTCTGAAACCCCAGAGTGAGTATCACGAGGAGGCGCAGGTCCGCCAGCTGAGCGTCGAACGTGCGGGCCAGACGTCGGGCGTCACGCAGGAGCAGCACCCCTGACGCCACCGCCGCGGCAACGCTGACGTGCTGGAGAATAAAAATATATAACGCCAGGGTCCCGGATCCGACCCGGGATAAAAAGAACAGATTGCAAAAGACGATAATCAGCAGGCCAAATTTTATGCCCCAGGCGCGGAGAACCTCGCCGGGCCAGCGCCGGCTTGACGCAGGGTTATGCATCATCCACGCGGCAAGGGTCGACTTACCGTAACCGGGCGCGAGCAGCACCATCAGAAAACCCAGCAGCGCCTGGTGACCATAGGTTATTAACGGGACCTCTTCCAGAGTGACCCCGAGAAAGTGGGTATACACGGAGACCGGCGCAGGCACCACGCTTAACCATGTTCGGTTCCATTGCGGCCAAAAATAAAGGATCGCGCCGCCTACCAGCAGGCCAGCTATGCCTCCCAGCCAGGGACGGCGCGGTGAATCAGCAGAATGTGGGTTAGAGACTAATGCCATTTTCACTCCTTGTGGTGACATCAGATTGGGACGGACTGGATGCGCTATCAGTCCTGAGGAATTCCGTACCGGTGCTCTGCCTCCTCATCAGGCAAAGCGAATACGGCAGGTACAAACCCTGCGGCAGCACAGAGTAACCGGTTTAGCGAGAAGCAGAAGGAGGGGAGAGGGAAAATCAGAAATTATTTAGTGACCGCGGGACGGGAGGCCCGCGGTCACGCCGTGTTTACGGAGCGGCAGAGGCCGGTTCAATCGGCAGATCGCTCCGCGCGCCCCATTCGCTCCAGGAGCCGTCGTACAGGCAGACGCCGTTCACGCCAAGCGTGGTGAGCGCCAGCACGACCACCGCCGCCGTCACCCCCGATCCGCAGCTGGCGATGATTGGCCGTTCAAAATCGACACCCTGACGTAAAAAGATGTCGTTCAGCTCGTCGACGGTTTTCAGTTCGCCGTTAATCACCAGCTCCGTCCATGGCACGTTAAGCGCGCCGGGGATATGCCCGCGACGCAGGCCCGGGCGCGGTTCGTCGGCCTGGCCGTTAAACCGGGCCGCCGGACGCGCATCGACAATCTGCGCCGACCCTTCATGGCTGACCAGCAGGACGTCGGTCAGGCGCTTAATTTGTTGGGGATCGAAACGCACGTCGAATTCCCCTTCGGCCACCTCGGGCACGCCTTGCTCCAGCGGCAGTTCGTCACGTCGCCAGCCCTCCAGCCCACCGGCCAGAATGGACACCTTCTCCACGCCAAAGGTGCGCAGCATCCACCAGGCGCGAGGCGCGGAAAACAGATTGCCTTCGTCATAAACCACCAGGTGCTTATCGCTGCAGACGCCCAGCTCGCGCATGGCGACGGCAAACGCCTCGGCGCGCGGCATCATATGCGGCAGCGGGCTGGTGTGATCGGACAGCGCCTCGATATCGAAAAACAGCGCGTTCGGCACGTGGCCGGCGCGGTATTCCGCGGCCATATCGCGCAGGGCCTCCTGCCCGGCGGGCGCCATACGGGCGTCGATAATCTGGATCTCCGGGTCATCAATATGTTCTGCCAGCCAGTCGGCGGCGACAAAAAACGAGGTGGACATGGGTGCCTCCGTTTTACAATTCATGACTGAATTGTCGGCGTTTTATCTCACGCTGACAAGTTAAGGACGTCAGAGTGGGGACGACGTCACGGCACTTTTCTGATTAATCGGCAGAAACCCGCGTCATCACTGTTGAGAAGTGCCGCCTTAACGCATAATAAAAAGTGATAATTTGCATCAGGCCCACCGGCCGAGGGGTTAGAAGGATGAAACCATTTCGTTTAGCGGCGCTGTCACTGGCGCTCCTTACCGCATTTTCATTAACCGGGTGTGATGACAGCGGTACGCCGCAGGCCACGGCCCCGGCGCCAGCTGCGGATAGCAACCCAGGCGCGACGGCAAAACCGGACCGCGTCCAGCTGGCGGCGCTGGCGGAAAAAAGCCAGGGCAAAGCGCTGACGCTGCTCGACGCCTCGGAGGTGCAACTGGATGGCGCCGCGACCCTGGTGCTGACGTTTTCCGTGCCGCTGCAGCCGGACCAGGATTTCTCCCGCAGCGTGCATCTGGTCGACAAGAAAAGCGGTAAGGTCGACGGTGCCTGGGAACTGGCGCCGAATCTGAAAGAGCTGCGTCTGCGTCACCTTGAGCCAAAGCGCGAGCTGATTGTCTCGGTCGACCCGACGCTGACCGCCCTGAACAAGGCCACGCTCGACAAACCGTTTGAGAAGACCCTGACCACCCGCGATATCGCACCGAGCGTTGGGTTTGCCAGCCGCGGCTCGCTGCTGCCGGGCAACGTGGTCGCCGGGCTGCCGGTGATGGCGCTGAACGTCGACAATGTCGATGTCAATTTCTTCCGTATTAAGCCGGAATCACTCTCCGCGTTTGTCAGCCAGTGGGAATACCGTAACTCGTTAAGCAACTGGGAGTCTGACGAGCTGCTGAAGATGGCGGATCTGGTCTATACCGGCCGCTTCGATCTCAACCCGGCACGCAATACCCGCGAAAAGCTGCTGCTGCCGCTGAACGATATCAAGCCGCTCCAGCAGCCGGGCGTCTACGTGGCGGTGATGAACCCGGCGGGCCATTATAGCTACAGCAACGCGGCGACGCTGTTTACCCTCAGCGATATCGGCGTCTCGGCGCATCGCTACCACAATCGGCTGGACGTCTTTACCCAGAGCCTGGAAAACGGCGCCGCCCAGTCTGGTATCGACGTCCAGCTGCTCAACGCCAAAGGGCAGACCCTGGCGGAGGCGAAAAGCGACAGCCAGGGCCACGTTACTCTGCAAACCGATAAAGAAGCCGCGCTGCTGCTGGCGCGTAAAGAGGGGCAGACGACGCTGCTCGATCTCAAGTTGCCGGCGCTGGATCTGGCGGAATTCTCTATCGCAGGGGCGCCCGGTTTTAGCAAACAGTTCTTTATGTTTGGCCCGCGCGATCTCTATCGGCCGGGCGAAACGGTGATCCTCAATGCGCTGTTGCGCGATAGCGACGGCAAGCCGCTGGCGGAGCAGCCGGTGAAGCTGGAGGTGGTGCAGCCGGACGGCCAGGTGATCCGTTCGGTGATGAGCAAACCGGTGAATGGTCTGTACCAGTTCACTTATCCGCTCGACAGCGGCGCGGCTACCGGCATGTGGCACATTCGCGCCAGCACCGGCGATAACCAGCCGCGCGAGTGGGACTTCCACGTCGAAGACTTTATGCCGGAACGCATGGCCCTGAACCTGACGCCGCAGGCTGCGCCAGTCGCGCCGGATGCCGACGTCACCTTTGCCGTCAGCGGCGCTTATCTCTACGGCGCGCCGGCCAGCGGCAACCAGCTGCAGGGCAAGCTGTTCCTGCGCCCGCTGCGCGACGCCGTCGCTGCGCTGCCGGGCTTCCAGTTCGGCGATATTGCGGAAGAAAACCTCTCCCGTAGTCTGGATGAAGTCCAGCTGACGCTGGACGAAAAAGGTCATGGCGAAGTGACCACCTCAAGCCAGTGGCAGGATAGCCATTCGCCGCTGCAGGTGGTGTTGCAGGCGAGCCTGCTGGAATCCGGGGGGCGTCCGGTGACCCGTACCGTACAGCAGCCGATCTGGCCCGCCGGGGCGCTGCCGGGGATCCGCCCGCAATTTACGCTGAAGGACGTTTACGATTACCGCACCGATACCACCGTGAAGCAGCCGGTGGTCGATGAGAACAGTAACGCCGCGTTTGATATCGTCTATGCCGACGCCAAAGGCGAGAAAAAAGCGGTCTCGGGCCTGCAGGTACGGCTGATCCGCGAGCGCCGCGACTACTACTGGAACTGGTCCGACAGCGAAGGCTGGCAGTCGCAGTTCGATCAGAAAGATCTGCAGGAGGGCGAGGAGTCGCTGGATCTGCAGGCCGGACAAACCGGCAAAGTGAGCTTCCCGGTAGAGTGGGGCTCATATCGCCTGGAGGTGAAAGGGCCGGACGACGTGGTCAGCAGCGTGCGCTTCTGGGCCGGCTATAGCTGGCAGGATAACAGCGAAGGTACCGGCGCGGCGCGTCCTGATCGGGTCACCATGAAGCTGGATAAACCGAGTTATAAACCGGGCGACACCATCAAGCTGCACATCGCCGCCCCGGCGGCGGGTAAAGGCTACGCGATGGTGGAATCCAGCGAAGGGCCGCTGTGGTGGCAGGAAATTGACGTCCCGGCGGAGGGGATGGATTTGTCTATTCCGGTGGATAAAGCCTGGAACCGCCACGATCTCTACCTCAGCACGCTGGTGGTTCGCCCCGGCGATAAATCCCGCTCGGCGACGCCGAAACGCGCGGTCGGCCTGCTGCATCTGCCGCTGGGCGATGAAAACCGCCGCCTGACGCTGGCGCTGGAAGCGCCGGACAAAATGCGCCCCAACCAGCCGCTGACGGTGAAAGTGAAAGCCAGCGTCAAAGAGGGCGAGGCGCCGAAACAGGTCAACGTCCTGCTCTCGGCGGTGGATAGCGGGGTACTGAATATCACCGATTACGCTACCCCGGATCCGTGGAACGCCTTCTTTGGCCAGAAGCGTTACGGCGCAGATATCTATGACATCTACGGCCAGGTGATCGAAGGGCAGGGACGTGTGGCCAGCCTGCGCTTCGGCGGCGATGGCGACGAGTTAAAACGCGGCGGCAAACCGCCGGTCAACCACGTGACGATCGTCGCCCAGCAGGCGCAGCCGGTGGTATTGAACGATCAGGGCGAAGGCACGGTGACGTTACCCATTGGCGATTTTAACGGCGAGCTGCGGGTGATGGCCCAGGCGTGGACGGCGGATGACTTCGGCAGCAGTGAAGATAAAGTGGTGGTGGCCGCCCCGGTCATCGCCGAACTGAACACCCCGCGCTTCCTCGCCAGCGGCGATACCACACGGCTGGCGCTGGATCTCAGCAATCTGACCGATAAACCGCAAACCCTGCAGGTACATCTTACCGCCAGCGGGCTGGTGACCTTGACCGATGGCCAACTGCCGCCGGTGCAACTGGCGCCGGGGGCGCGCAGTACGCTGTTTATACCGGTGAGCGCGCTGGCGGGATTCGGCGATGGTCAGGTCAATGCTACTATCAGCGGCCTGAGTCTGCCGGGAGAAACCTTCGCCCCGCTGCAGAAACAGTGGAGAATCGGCGTCCGTCCGGCGTTCCCGGCCCAGACTGTCAACAGCGGCGCGGTGCTACAGCCCGGCGAAAGCTGGCAGGCGCCGGCGGCGCAGAGCCAGGGGTTCGCCCCGCAAACGCTGCAGGGCCAACTGCTGCTCAGCGGGAAACCGCCGTTGAACCTCGCGCGCTATATCCGTGAGCTGAAAGCCTATCCTTACGGCTGCCTTGAGCAGACCGCCAGCGGCCTGTTCCCGTCGCTGTACACCAGCGCGGCGCAGCTAAAAGCGCTGGGCATCAGCGGCGATAGCGATGAAAAACGCCGCGCGGCAATCGATGTTGGTATCTCACGCCTGCTGCAGATGCAACTGGAAAACGGCGGCTTTGCGTTGTGGGATAAAGAGGGGCCGGAAGAGTACTGGCTGACCGCCTACGCCATGGACTTCCTCGTCCGCGCGGGCGAGCAGGGCTATAGCGTACCGGTCAACGCCATTAATAAAGGTAACGAACGCCTGCTGCGCTATCTGCAGGAGCCGGGGCTGATGACCGTGCGCTACAGCGATGACGCCCAGGCCAGCCGCTTTGCCGCCCAGGCATACGCCGCGCTGGTGCTGGCGCGTCAGCAAAAAGCCCCGCTCGGCGCATTGCGTGAAATCTGGAGCCGTCACGACCGGGCGCGATCCGGCTTGCCGCTGCTGCAGCTCGGCATTGCGCTGAAAACCATGGGCGATGCGCCGCGCGGCGATGAGGCCATGAAGCTGGCGGTTGCCACCCCGCGCCAGGATGAGAATCGTTGGCTGGGCGATTACGGTAGCCCGCTTCGCGATGACGCCCTGAAGCTGGCGCTGCTGGAAGAGAACAAGTTGCTGCCGGAGGTGCAAAACACGCTGTTGAGCACGCTGTCGGAAGAGGCCTACGGCCAGCGCTGGCTGTCGACCCAGGAAACCAACGCCCTGTTCCTTGCCGGACGTACGCTTGCCGACCTGCCGGGCAACTGGCAGGCGCAAACCTCGCTGCAGGCTGAGCCGCTGGCCGGCGACAAAGCGCAAACCCGTAACCTCGACGGCGATCGGCTGGCGACGCTGCAGGTGAGTAATACCGGCAGTCAGCCGCTGTGGCTGCGTCTCGACAGCAGCGGCTATCCGCATAGCGCGCCGCAGCCAGGCGGTAATGTCCTGGGGATTGAACGCGCTATTTTCGATACCCACGGCCAGCAGAAATCGCTGACCTCGTTGCGCAGCGGCGAACTGGTGCTGGTGAAGCTGGAGGTGACCGCCAAACGCAATGTGCCTGACGCGCTGGTGGTTGATCTGTTGCCTGCCGGTCTGGAGCTGGAAAACCAGAATCTGGCCAACAGCAGCGCCAGCCTGCAGGAGAATGGCGACGCGGTGCAAAACCTGCTCAACCAGATGCAGCAGGCGGATATTCAGCATATCGAGTTCCGTGACGACCGTTTCGTCGCCGCTGTCGCTGTCAATGAAGGCCAGCCGGTGACGCTGGTCTATCTGGCGCGGGCGGTAACGCCGGGCACTTATCAGGTCCCGCAGCCCCAGGTGGAATCGATGTATGTGCCGCAGTGGCGGGCAACCGGGGCGGCCAGCGGCCCGCTTACCGTGACGCCGTAAATGCGCGTATTGCCTCGGGTAAAACGCCGCTGGCGCTGGCTGGCGGCGTTTATTTTTCTGCTGTGGCTGGCGGTGCTGGCCGCCGATCGCTTGTGGCCGCTGCCGCTGCAGGACGTCACGCCTGCCCGCGTGGTGGTGGCGGAAGACGGCACGCCGCTCTGGCGCTTTGCCGATGCGCAGGGCGTCTGGCGTTATCCGGTGACTCTCGCCGACGTGTCGCCGCGCTATCTGCAGGCGCTCATTCAGTATGAAGACCGCTGGTTCTGGAAACATCCAGGGGTCAATCCCTTCGCGGTGCTGCGCGCCGCCTGGCAGGATTTAACCTCCGGGCGGGTCATTTCCGGCGGCAGCACGCTTACCATGCAGGTCGCGCGTCTGCTCGACCCTCATCCGCGCACCTTCGGCGGCAAGCTACGCCAGCTATGGCGGGCGCTGCAGCTGGAGTGGCATCTGTCAAAAAACGACATTCTTACCCTGTATCTGAACCGCGCGCCGTTTGGCGGCACTCTGCAGGGGATCGGCGCGGCCAGCTGGGCTTATCTTGGCAAACCGCCCGCTCAGCTCAGCTACGGCGAGGCGGCGCTGCTGGCGGTGCTGCCCCAGGCGCCCAGTCGTTTGCGCCCGGACCGCTGGCCGCAGCGGGCCCAGGCGGCGCGCGATAAAGTCCTCACGCGCATGGTCAGCCAGGGCGTCTGGCCGCAACGGCCGGTACAGGAAGCGATGGAAGAACCTGTATGGCTATTCCCGCGGCAGATGCCGCAGCTGGCGCCGCTTTTTTCACGCCGGGCGCTGGCGACCAGTCGCGACGAAAAGGTGACGACAACGCTCGATGCCGGGCTCCAGCGGCAGCTTGAGGATCTGGCGCTGAACTGGAAATCGCGCCTGCCGCCGCGCAGCTCACTGGCGATTGTTGTCGTCGATCACACGGATATGAAAGTCCGCGGCTGGGTGGGATCGGCGGATATCACCGACGACAGCCGCTTCGGCCATATTGATATGGTCTCGGCGGTGCGTTCGCCGGGATCGGTGCTGAAACCCTTTGTCTACGCGATGGCGATGGATGACGGGCTGATCCATTCGGCGTCGTTATTACAGGATGTTCCACGACGCTTTAGCGATTATCGTCCCGGCAATTTTGACAGCGGATTTCATGGCCCGGTGAGCGCCAGCGAGGCGCTGGTGCGCTCCCTGAATCTGCCGGCGGTGCAGGTGCTTGAAGCCTACGGGCCCAAACGTTTCGCGGCGAATTTACGCAACGCCGGGCTGCCCCTGACGCTGCCCGCTGGCGCAGAGCCGAACCTGTCGCTGATCCTCGGTGGGGCCGGGGCACGGCTGGAAGATATCGTCGCGGCGTACAGCGCCTTTGCCCGTCACGGCAAGGCGGCGCGGCTGCGCCTGAAGCCCGACGACCCGCTGGTGGAAAGATCGCTGATGTCACCCGGCGCGGCGTGGATTGTCCGGCGCATTTTGGCCGGCGAAGCGCAACCGGTTCCCGATGCCTCACTGCCGCAAGTGGTGCCGCTGGCGTGGAAAACCGGTACCAGCTATGGCTATCGCGATGCGTGGGCGGTCGGCCTCAATGCGCGATATCTGATAGGTATCTGGACCGGACGGCCAGACGGTACGCCGGTGGTGGGCCAGTTTGGCTTCGCCAGCGCCGTGCCGCTGTTAAACCAGGTCAATAATCTGTTGCTGGCGCGCCAGGCGATGAGCCGCGGCGGGCTGCCGGTCGACCCGCGCCCGCAAACGGTGAGCCGCGGGGCTATTTGCTGGCCAGGCGGGCAGGATCTATCGGCCGGTGACAGCAACTGCCGCCGGCGCTTAGCCAGCTGGCTGCTGGATGCCAGCCAGCCACCGACGCTGCTGCTGCCCGGGCAGGAGGGCGTGCGCGGGATCCGCTTCCCGGTGTGGCGCAACGCAGCAGGGGAAAGGGTGGCCGCGGATTGTCCGGGTGCGACTGAAGTCGTTATTGATGTCTGGCCGCTGCCGCTGGAACCGTGGCTGCCGGCCAGGGAGCGCCGTCGCGCGCGTCTGGGGCCGGTATCGAAAGTGTGCCCACCGTTGCAAACTCAGAATGCCGCGCCGCTGGTGTTGTCAGGTATTCGCGAAGGGGCGTTAATAAAACGTCTGCCGGGCGAGGCGCGGGTGATGTTACCCGTGCAAACCAGCGGTGGAGAAGGGCGGCGCTGGTGGTTTATCAACGGCCAGCCGTTAGATGCCACCGGTGCGACAACCACGCTAACGCTGGATAAGCCTGGCGAGTGGCAGCTGGTGGTCATGGATGAGGCTGGGCAAACGGCGGCCGCCAGTTTCACCCTGCAATAACCAGGGTAAATTTGTTGTTGGCGGTTTGTGTTTCCAATACTCATCTTATTTTAACAAAATGTTACCTTCATCCGTAGGCATCGCCGACGTTGCTCATTATAATGCGCGCCAGGCCATACGATCGTATGCGCAACAACAGAACATTTAATTAGAGGTAATCATGGCTATTGAACGTACTTTTTCCATCATCAAACCAAACGCGGTGGCAAAAAACGTTATTGGCAGCATCTTTTCTCGCTTTGAAGCTGCAGGGTTCAAAATCGTCGGCACCAAAATGCTGCATCTGACCGTTGAGCAGGCTCGCGGTTTCTATGCTGAGCACGAAGGTCGTCCGTTCTTCGATGGTCTGGTTGAATTCATGACCTCCGGCCCGATCGTGGTTTCCGTCCTGGAAGGCGAAAATGCGGTTCAGCGTCACCGTGACCTGCTGGGCGCCACCAACCCGGCGAACGCTCTGGCCGGTACCCTGCGCGCTGACTACGCTGATAGCTTCACTGAGAACGGCACCCATGGTTCCGATTCTGTAGAATCCGCTGCTCGCGAAATCGCGTTCTTCTTTGCTGAAGGCGAGGTTTGCCCGCGCACTCGCTAATCTCCTGCGTCTTTCACGCCACAGCATTGTTGGCTTCCTTCGCGCACCCCGGTCACATAGTTATCTATGCTCCCGGGGATTTGCGAACTCGCCGCCTCGCTGTGACCTGAAATACTTTGGAGATACAAACCTCGTCTTTTCGACCGTCGCGGCGTTGGCTGCGCGCGTTCACCCCGGTCACATAGTTATCTATGCTCCCGGGGATTAATGAGAGGCTCCTGCCTCTCACCGGAGGCCAGCCTACGGCTGGTCAAATTCGTTCCCGACGAATTTGTCACTTGCTTGCCGCCTTGCGACAATCGAAAAGCCTTAGAGGATTGAGCAGTCAGTTACAGATTTTTTATCATTGCTTTGTGCAAACGTGGCAATGATGCGCCAGAATTTGTAGAATATAGCGCCCCTGGACGAGCAGTCGCTCTCCGGGGCGTTTCTTTTTCAACCCACCTGGGGCCATAACGTGTAATAACGAGGCCGGAAAACATTATGTCTGAACAAATTGTCACGCCTGATACCGCCGCTCTGACGGTGCCGAATAAAGATGCCAAAATCAACCTGCTGGATTTAAACCGTCAGCAGATGCGCGAGTTTTTTAAAAACATGGGCGAGAAGCCTTTCCGCGCCGATCAGGTGATGAAATGGATGTATCACTACTGCTGCGACGACTTTGATGAAATGACCGACATCAACAAAGTCCTGCGCGGCAAACTGAAAGAAGTCGCTGAGATCCGTGCCCCGGAAGTGGTGGAAGAGCAACGCTCAACCGACGGCACCATCAAATGGGCGATCGCCGTTGGCGATCAGCGCGTCGAGACCGTCTATATCCCGGAAGAAGACCGCGCCACCCTGTGCGTCTCTTCACAGGTAGGCTGCGCGCTGGAATGTAAATTCTGCTCCACCGCTCAGCAGGGCTTTAACCGCAACCTGCGTGTGTCCGAAATTATCGGCCAGGTCTGGCGCGCGGCGAAAATCGTCGGCGCGGTGAAGACCACCGGCGTGCGTCCGATCACCAACGTGGTAATGATGGGCATGGGCGAGCCGCTGCTGAACCTCAACAACGTCGTCCCGGCGATGGAAATCATGCTGGATGACTTCGGTTTTGGTCTCTCCAAACGTCGCGTCACCCTGTCGACGTCTGGCGTGGTGCCGGCGCTGGATAAGCTCGGCGATATGATCGACGTTGCGCTGGCGATTTCCCTGCACGCGCCGAACGACACCATTCGTGACGAAATCGTCCCGATCAACAAAAAATACAACATCGAGACCTTCCTCAACTCGGTGCGTGGTTATATTTCGAAGTCCAACGCCAACCAGGGCCGGGTGACCATCGAGTACGTCATGCTGGATCACGTCAACGACGGTACCGAGCACGCCCACGAGCTGGCGGCGCTGCTGAAGGACACCCCGTGCAAGATCAACCTGATCCCATGGAACCCCTTCCCGGGGGCGCCTTACGGCCGTAGCTCCAACAGCCGCATCGACCGTTTCTCCAAGGTCCTGATGGAATATGGATTTACGACCATCGTGCGTAAAACCCGCGGTGACGATATTGATGCCGCCTGCGGCCAGCTGGCGGGCGATGTTATTGACCGTACCAAGCGCACGCTGCGTAAGCGGATGCAGGGTGAAGCGATTGACGTAAAAGCGGTCTGACAAATGATGACCCGTGCAGCACAGGCGGCGCGGGTCATATTTATGACCAATAACCAGGCGAAATACGCTGATTCAGTTAATAATTACGGTGCGTTTTTGTCGACTTTGAGGCAGTATGTAGCGGCACAACAACCGCTTAGCATTCAATTTTGATTCGTCTCTGTGATCGCGCGCCTGACAGTCCTATACTGTGAGGCTGACGTACCACAGATGTCTCGCGGCGCCGGCGTTTTCCCGCGCTGAACTTTAAATTTCACGTACCAGTAGTTGTAGCGAATGAATACTGAAGCCACTCAAGATCATCAAGAAGCAAACACCACGGGCGCGCGTTTGCGTCACGCCCGCGAACAACTCGGACTTAGCCAGCAAGCGGTGGCCGAACGCTTATGCCTGAAGGTGTCCACGGTTCGTGATATTGAAGACGATAAGGCACCTGCCGACCTCGCCTCCACCTTCCTGCGCGGTTACATCCGCTCCTACGCTCGCCTCGTACATATCCCTGAAGAAGAACTGCTGCCGATGATGGCCAAGCAAGCACCTATCCGTGCGGCAAAGGTCGCGCCAATGCAGAGCTTCTCTTTAGGCAAGCGTCGCAAAAAGCGCGATGGCTGGCTGATGAGCTTTACCTGGCTGGTGCTGTTTGTGGTTATCGGCCTGAGCGGTGCCTGGTGGTGGCAAGACCATAAGGCGCAGCAGGAAGAGATCTCGACCATGGCCGATCAGTCTTCCGCTGAGCTGAACGGCGGTGACGCCAACAGCCAGAACGTGCCGCTGGATACCAGCGCGCCGGTAGACTCAGGCACCGATAGCGCCGCGAACAGCGCGCCAACCGATACCGCCAGCACACCGACCACCAGCGCCCCGGCTCAGACGCCAGCGGACAATAACGCGGTCGTGGCACCTTCTCAGGCTAATGTCGATACCGCCGGAACGGCCCCGACGACCCCGGCAACGCCGGCCTCGCCGTTACCGACCGATCAGGCGAACGTCACGACCCCAGCGGCGTCGGCACAGGATCTGGTGATGAACTTTTCCGCCGACTGCTGGCTGGAAGTGAGCGATGCCACCGGTAAAAAACTGTTCAGCGGCCTGCAGCGTAAAGGCGGCAACCTGAACCTGAGCGGTCAGGCGCCGTATAAACTGAAAATTGGCGCCCCGGCAGCGGTACAGATCCAGTTCCTCGGCAAGCCAGTCGATTTGAGTCGTTTTATCAGAACTAACCAGGTTGCGCGTCTGACCCTCAATGCCGAACAATCACCGGCGCAGTAACAGACGGGTAACGCGGGAGATTTTTCATGCATAACCAGGCTCCGATTCAACGTAGAAAATCTAAACGTATTTACGTTGGTAATGTGCCAATTGGCGATGGGGCCCCCATCGCCGTCCAGTCAATGACCAATACGCGTACCACCGATGTGGCCGCGACGGTAAGCCAAATCAAAGCGTTAGAGCGCGTCGGCGCGGACATCGTCCGCGTCTCTGTTCCGACGATGGATGCCGCCGAAGCGTTCAAACTGATCAAACAGCAGGTCAACGTCCCGCTGGTCGCCGATATCCATTTTGACTACCGTATCGCGCTGAAAGTCGCCGAATACGGTGTTGACTGCCTGCGTATCAACCCGGGCAACATCGGCAACGAAGAGCGCATTCGCACGGTTGTGGACTGCGCACGCGATAAAAACATTCCTATCCGCATCGGCGTCAACGCCGGCTCGCTGGAAAAAGATCTGCAGGAAAAATATGGCGAGCCGACGCCGCAGGCGCTGCTCGAATCTGCTATGCGCCACGTCGATCATCTCGATCGCCTCAACTTCGATCAGTTTAAAGTCAGCGTTAAAGCCTCCGACGTCTTCCTGGCGGTAGAGTCTTATCGCCTGCTGGCGAAACAGATCGATCAGCCGCTGCATCTCGGGATCACCGAAGCGGGTGGGGCACGCAGCGGCGCGGTGAAGTCCGCGATCGGCCTGGGCCTGCTGTTATCCGAGGGGATCGGCGATACGCTGCGCGTCTCGCTGGCGGCGGATCCGGTGGAAGAGATCAAGGTCGGCTTCGATATCCTCAAGTCCCTGCGCATTCGTGCTCGCGGCATTAACTTCATTGCCTGCCCAACCTGCTCGCGTCAGGAGTTTGACGTTATCGGTACGGTCAACGCCCTGGAGCAGCGTCTGGAAGATATCATCACCCCGATGGATGTTTCGATCATCGGCTGCGTGGTGAATGGTCCGGGCGAAGCGCTGGTCTCCACCCTCGGCGTGACCGGCGGCAACAAGAAAAGCGGCCTTTATGAAGACGGCGTGCGTAAAGATCGACTGGACAACGACGACATGATCGACCAGCTGGAAGCGCGTATTCGTGCCAAAGCCTCGATGCTCGATGAAGCCCGTCGTATTGACGTTCAACAGCTTGAAGCAAAATAACGTGTTGGGAAGCGATACGCTTCCCGTGTATGATTGAACCTGCGGGCGCAAGGCGCCGGGGTTCATTTTTGTATATATAAAGAGAATAAACGTGGCAAAGAACATTCAAGCCATCCGTGGCATGAACGATTATCTGCCGGGCGAAACCGCTCTCTGGCAGCGCATTGAAGGCTCACTGAAGCAGGTGCTCGGTAGCTACGGTTACAGCGAAATCCGTTTGCCGATTGTAGAGCAGACCCCGTTATTCAAACGCGCGATCGGCGAAGTGACCGACGTGGTTGAAAAAGAGATGTACACCTTTGAGGACCGCAACGGCGACAGCCTGACGCTGCGTCCGGAAGGGACGGCGGGCTGCGTACGTGCCGGCATCGAACATGGTCTGCTGTACAATCAAGAACAGCGTCTGTGGTACGTCGGGCCAATGTTCCGCCACGAGCGTCCGCAGAAAGGTCGCTACCGCCAGTTCCACCAGATCGGCGCCGAAGTGTTTGGCCTGCAGGGCCCGGACATCGATGCCGAGCTGATTATGCTGACCGCGCGCTGGTGGCGTGAGCTGGGCATCTCCGATCACGTCAGCCTTGAGCTGAACTCCATCGGTTCGCTGGAAGCGCGTGCCAACTACCGCGACGCGCTGGTCGCTTACCTGGAGCAGTTTACCGATAAGCTGGATGAAGACAGCAAACGCCGGATGTACACCAACCCGCTGCGGGTGCTGGACTCCAAGAACCCGGACGTGCAGGCGCTGCTGCACGACGCGCCGGCGCTCGGCGACTACCTCGACGAAGAGTCGAAAACCCACTTTGCCGGCCTGTGCGCGCTGCTCGACGATGCCGGGATCCGCTACACCGTCAACCAGCGTCTGGTACGCGGCCTCGACTACTATAACCGTACCGTGTTCGAGTGGGTAACCACCAGCCTCGGTTCCCAGGGCACCGTCTGCGCCGGCGGCCGCTACGACGGTCTGGTTGAGCAGCTTGGCGGTCGTGCCACCCCGGGCGTGGGCTTTGCTATGGGGCTGGAACGTCTTGTTTTACTGGTCCAGGCAGTGAATCCGGAATTTAAAGCCGATCCTGTTGTCGATATATACCTGGTAGCCTCCGGGACCGATACTCAGTCTGCTGCAATGCGTCTGGCTGAGCAGGTTCGCGATGCGCTGCCCGGCGTCAAGCTGATGACCAACCACGGCGGCGGCAACTTTAAGAAGCAGTTTGCCCGCGCCGATAAGTGGGGCGCCCGTATCGCCCTGGTGGTCGGTGAGTCAGAGATCGCTGACGGAAACGTGGTAGTGAAGGATTTACGCTCAGGTGAGCAAACTACCGTAACGCAGGAGAGCGTTGCCGCGCATTTGCGCACACTTCTGGGTTAATCTCCCGGGAATTATTAGTCAGGAGAAGGACTGCGTGGAAACTTTTAACAACGAGAACGATCAGGTCGATGCGCTGAAGCGCTTCTTTGCCGAAAACGGCAAAGCGCTGGCGGTCGGGGTGATTTTAGGGATTGGCGCGCTGGTTGGCTGGCGCTACTGGACCTCCCATCAGCAGGATACGGCCAGAGACGCGTCTCTGGCTTACGAACAGGCGACTTCCGCGCTGAAATCGAATACGCCAGAAGTACTGTCAGGGGCGGAGAAATTCGCGGCTGACAATAAAAATACCTACGGCGCCTTCGCCTCTCTCGAGCTGGCACAGCATTTTGTTGAACAGAACGATCTGCCTAACGCTGAAAAGCAGCTGCAGCAGGGGCTGGCGGCCGCGTCTGATGATAACCTGAAATCGGTTATCAGCATGCGTCTTGCCCGCGTTCAGCTGCAGATGAAACAGGCTGATGCGGCGCTGAAAACCCTCGACAGCATCAAAGGTGAGGGCTGGACCGCCATTGTGGCCGATTTGCGCGGCGAAATTCTGTTGAGCAAAGGCGATAAGCAAGGGGCCCGTGCGGCGTGGGAAGCTGGCGTGAAAAGCGATGCTTCTCCTGCGCTCAGCGAAATGATGCGTATGAAAATGAATAATTTGTCCATCTGAGAGGGACTCGATGCAATTGCGTAAATTACTTTTGCCAGGGCTGCTTTCCGTTACCTTGCTGAGCGGGTGTTCGCTGTTTAATAGCGAAGAAGATGTGGTGAAAATGTCACCGCTGCCGACGGTAGAAAACCAGTTTACGCCGTCCACGTCCTGGAGCACCTCGGTTGGCGATGGTATCGGCGAATTTTACTCTAACCTTCATCCGGCCTTCGCCGACGGCGTAGTGTATGCTGCTGACCGTAAAGGCACCGTCAAAGCGCTGAACGCGGACGACGGCAAAGAGGTGTGGTCTGTGAACCTGGCGGAGAAAGATGGCTGGTTCTCGCGCGTGCCAGCGCTGCTTTCCGGCGGTGTGACCGTCTCTGGCGGCCATGTTTATATTGGCAGTGAGAAAGCGCAGCTGTATGCGCTGAATACCAGCGATGGTACCGTTGCCTGGCAAACCCGCGTTGCTGGCGAGGCGCTGTCGCGTCCGGTGGTGAGCGATGGCATGGTGCTGGTGCATACCAGTAACGGCCAGCTGCAGGCGTTGAATGAGACCGATGGTGCCGTGAAGTGGACCGTTAACCTCGATATGCCGGCACTCTCCCTGCGCGGCGAGTCTGCGCCTGCGACCGCTTATGGCGCGGCGATCGTCGGAGGCGACAACGGCCGCGTCAGTGCAGTATTGATGCAGCAGGGGCAGATGATTTGGCAGCAGCGTATTTCTACGGCCACCGGCCCGACGGAAATTGACCGCCTGAACGACGTCGACACGACGCCGATCATCGTTAACGGTGTGGTTTATGCGCTGGCTTATAACGGTAACCTGACCGCGCTGGACCTGCGTAGCGGCCAGATTATGTGGAAACGCGAGCTGGGTTCGGTGAATGATTTCATCGTCGATGGTAACCGTATCTACCTGGTTGACCAGAACGATCGCCTGCTGGCACTGACCACCGATGGTGGTGTGACCCTGTGGACGCAAAGCGATCTGCTGCACCGTTTGCTGACCGCGCCGGTGTTGTATAATGGCAATCTGGTCGTCGGTGATAGCGAAGGCTACATGCACTGGGTGAATCCGGAAGATGGCCATTTTGTGGCACAGCAGAAAGTCGATAGTTCCGGCTTCCTGACCGATCCGGTGGTTGCAGATGGTCGACTGCTGATCCAGGCGAAAGACGGTACGCTGTACGCTATTACGCGTTAATTACCGCTGTCGTGAATGATTAAGAAACGGCCCCTGGCAGACAGGGGCCGTTTTGACTTTTTTAAAAACGTCGTTAAGACGATGTTGCTTAGTGATTGTATGAGGCATTTAACATGATACCTGTGGTCGCGCTTGTCGGGCGCCCTAACGTTGGAAAATCCACGCTCTTTAACCGCCTGACGCGCACTCGTGATGCGCTGGTTGCGGATTTCCCGGGGCTGACTCGTGACCGTAAGTACGGTCGGGCCGAAGTCGAAGGCCGCGAATTCATCTGTATCGATACCGGTGGTATTGATGGTACGGAAGAGGGCGTGGAAACCCGGATGGCGGAGCAGTCGCTGTTGGCTATCGAAGAGGCCGATGTGGTGCTGTTTATGGTCGATGCGCGCGCAGGCCTGATGCCGGCGGACATCGCCATCGCTAAACATCTGCGCTCTCGTGAAAAGCCCACCTTCCTGGTGGCCAATAAAACCGACGGCATCGATGTCGACCAGGCGATGGCGGACTTCTGGTCCTTAGGCCTGGGTGATATCTATCCTATCGCTGCTTCGCACGGCCGCGGCGTGACCAGCCTGCTGGAGCAGGCCCTGCTGCCATGGGTGGATGAGATCAGCCCGCAGGAAGAGGTGGATGAAGACGCCGAATACTGGGCAAAATTCGAAGCCGAGCAGAATGGTGAAGCGGAAGAAGAGCCGGAGGACGACTTCAATCCGCAGGATCTGCCGATCAAGCTGGCGATTGTTGGACGCCCTAACGTCGGTAAATCAACCCTCACCAACCGCATCCTCGGTGAAGATCGCGTGGTGGTTTACGATATGCCGGGCACCACCCGCGACAGTATTTACATCCCGATGCAGCGTGACGAGCGTGAATATGTGCTCATCGATACCGCCGGGGTACGTAAGCGCGGGAAAATCACCGACGTCGTGGAAAAGTTCTCGGTGATCAAAACGCTGCAGGCGATTGAAGACGCCAACGTCGTGCTGCTGGTGATCGATGCTCGCGAAGGGATCTCCGATCAGGACCTCTCGCTGCTGGGCTTTATCCTCAACAGCGGTCGTTCGCTGGTGATCGTTGTCAACAAGTGGGATGGCCTGAGTCAGGAAGTGAAGGAGCAGGTGAAGGAGACCCTCGACTATCGTCTGGGCTTTATCGACTTTGCCCGGGTGCACTTCATCTCCGCCCTGCACGGCAGCGGCGTAGGCAACCTGTTTGAATCGGTACGCGAAGCCTACGACAGCGCTACGCGCCGCGTAAGCACCGCGATGCTGACCCGGATCATGAACATGGCGGCGGAAGATCATCAGCCACCGCTGGTGCGTGGCCGTCGCGTGAAGCTGAAATATGCCCACGCCGGGGGCTACAACCCGCCTATCGTGGTGATCCACGGTAACCAGGTGAAGGATCTGCCGGATTCCTACAAGCGCTACCTGATGAACTACTTCCGTAAATCCCTGGACGTGATGGGTACGCCAATCCGGATCCAGTTCAAGGAAGGGGAAAACCCGTTCGCCAACAAGCGCAACACCCTGACGCCGAACCAGATGCGTAAACGTAAGCGCTTGATCAAGCACATCAAGAAAAGCAAATAATCATTAAACCCGCTTCGGCGGGTTTTTTGTGGCCGCCATGCCGGTAAATGTCAAAACCTTCCGCCATAATCCCGCGATACTTCGCGGGGAACAGAGCGGCTCAAAGGTGGACTTACTATGCAGATTGGTTTTATCGGCCTCGGCGCGGTGGTGGAAACCGCCTATTTACCGGCGCTGCGTCGCCTGGGATACCGTATTGACAGCTGCCATGGCTATGATCTGGACAGCAGCAGAGCGCTGCCGGGGATCCAGCGCTGTAATTCGCTGTCGGCACTGCTGGCCGAACCTCTGGATACGCTCTTCATTACCACCTCATCACTTCAGCATCTGCCCGTGCTGGAGAGGGCGTTAGCCAGCGGCATTTCCCGCATCGTGGTGGAAAAGCCGATCGTGGCCAACCTTGAGCAGGCCGCCCGGCTGCGGGCGCTGCTGGCGCCGCCTGAGCAGGCCGCGCGGGTGCTGGCACTTGACCACTGGATGGCGCGAGGCGTTGCGCTGAACGCTCCTGGCCCGCGGTGGCGGGCGGAAGGGGAGGCCAGCCGCCTGCCTCCGCCGAACCTGTCAGCGCAGGATATCGTCTGGCTCGAAGGCTATTTACAGGAGCCAAGCGGCTTTAACGCTGCCGGAGAGCCGGTCGCGCTCAATTTTGCCACCGGGGAGCTGGATACCCGGCAGCTGCGTCACCCTGATGGGGTGATCCTTGATATCGGCACCCATGTCCTGGCGATGCTCCGCGAAACCCTGCACGCCAGCGGAAGCGATACGGCGCTGAGCCTTTCCCTTCGGGTGGCGAAAGACCGACTCGGCCATGACATTGCCCCTGGGGATACGGTCACCGCAGAGGGGGAGGCGCATCTGCAGGGAACCCTCGGAACTATCCCGCTTAATATCTGGCTAAACAAATACGCGGGCCCCGCGGGCGGGCAAAAGGGAATGCGGATAGGGCTGCGGGACGGGCGAATCCTCATCCTCGACCGCTCCCCTGAGGGCGAAGTGGTGACGCTGCACGACGGCGAGCGGATCCAGCGCTGGACCCGCCCCGGGACGATCTATTCGCACTGCCTCGATGAGCAGATCCTCGGCGCGGATAATCTGTTTATCCGGGCGCCCGACAGCGTGGCCGGGTTGACGCGACGTCGGCTTGAGGAAGTGGAATGGCTGCTCCGGCTACAGCAGCAATTACGCGGCCCTCATTAAACCCGGAACATGATAAAATAGGTGCAGATAAACGTTGAAAGGAATGGTTATGGAACTTGATTGCCCTCTGTGCCACGCGCCGTTAGATGTCAAAGGCAGCAGCGCGCATTGCGCCCAGTGCGAAAGGGTATTTGCCCTCGAGGCCCGCTGCCCGGAATGCCACCAGCCGCTGGAGGTGCTCAAGGCGTGCGGCGCGGTGGATTACTTTTGCCAGCATGGGCATGGCCTGATCTCGAAAAAACGGGTGGAATTTATTCCGCTGGTTTAGCGGGTGAAGGCTTTCTGGCCCGCGTTTTTTTCACCGGCGCGATCTGCTTCACTTCGCTTTCGACCCAGCCGTCTTTCAGGCGGGTGGTGAGCAGATCGCCGGTTTTGACCTGTTTTGTCTGCTTTAGCACCGTACCGTCATTCACCGAGGTGACGCTGTAGCCGCGCGCCAGAGTGGCTAAGGGACTCACCGCCTCCAGATGGGTCACCGCGTTGCCAAACCGTTCACGCCGCTCGCTGAGGCGGCCACGCATATTTTCCGCCAGCCGGTATTCCAGCTGCTGGATCCGCGATTGCGCCCGGTGGATCCGTGGCTGCGGGTTGTAGTGATCCAGACGTTGAACGGTGCGCTTTTGCCGCTGTTCGGCGCGCTTAAGCTGCGATTCCACGGCGATGCGCATCCGCTGGCGCAGGCGTTCCAGGGCGGTCTGCTGGCGGGCCAAGCGCAGCTGCGGATGCTGTTGCTGCAGGCGATGGAACAGCTGGGTAAAACGGCGCTGGCGACTGGCGAGGAAATAGTCCATCGCCATCTCCAGACGCTGCTGTCCGGACTGCAGCTGGCGCAGCAGCTCCTGCTGATTGCGGCTGACGATCTCCGCGGCGGCTGAGGGAGTCGGTGCTCGCAGGTCGGCAACAAAATCGGCGATCGTGACGTCGGTTTCATGGCCGACGGCGCTAACGATAGGGATCTGGCTGGCGAAAATAGCCCGTGCCACCCGTTCATCGTTAAAACTCCACAGATCCTCCAGCGAACCGCCGCCGCGTCCGACAATCAGTACGTCACACTCCTGGCGCGCGTTGGCCAGCGCGATGGCGCGCACAATCTGCCCGGGGGCGTCGTCACCCTGGACCGCGGTTGGGTAGATGATCACCGGCAGCCCGGGATCGCGGCGCCTGAGAACATGGAGAATATCGTGCAGCGCCGCACCGGTTTTCGAGGTGATGACGCCGACGCAGTGGGCGGGTGAGGGGAGCGCCTGCTTATGTTTTTGCTCGAACAGTCCTTCCGCCGTTAACTGCGCTTTGAGCTGCTCATACTTCTGCTGTAATAACCCTTCGCCGGCGGGCTGCATGCTTTCGACGATAATCTGGTAGTCGCCGCGCGGCTCATACAGGGTGATGTTGGCGCGAACCAGCACCTGCTGCCCGTGCTGTGGGCGAAACGTCACCCGGCGGTTGCTGTTGCGGAACATCGCGCAGCGCACCTGGGCGTTATCGTCTTTTAAGGTGAAGTACCAGTGGCCGGAAGAAGGCTGGCTGAAGTTAGAGATCTCGCCGCTGATCCAAACCTGGCCCATTTCGCGCTCAAGCAGCAGACGCACCGTCTGATTGAGGCGGCTTACGGTAAAAATTGCGGGGGATTGAGAGGGTAACATGTGAGCAAGATCAAACTTTAAATCAGCAGGTTATTCAGTCGATAGTAACGCGCTCAGAGGGGATGGCAAGTATTATTTGCAAAAAAGGGTAGATGCAATCGGTTACGCTCTGTATAATGCCACGGCAATATTTATCCACCCTGGTCGAGATATTGCCCATGCTACGTATCGCTAAAGAAGCCCTGACGTTTGACGACGTCCTCCTCGTTCCCGCTCATTCTACCGTTCTGCCGAATACTGCCGATCTCAGCACTCAGCTGACGAAAACCATTCGTCTGAATATTCCTATGCTCTCCGCAGCCATGGATACCGTAACGGAAGCGCGTCTGGCTATTGCCCTGGCACAGGAAGGCGGCATCGGCTTTATTCACAAAAACATGTCCATCGAGCGCCAGGCGGAAGAAGTTCGTCGCGTGAAGAAACATGAGTCCGGCGTGGTCACCGACCCGCAGACCGTTCTGCCAACCACCACCCTGCGTGAAGTGAAAGAGCTGACCGAGCGTAACGGCTTCGCCGGCTACCCGGTGGTTACCGAAGAGAACGAGCTGGTCGGTATCATCACTGGCCGCGACGTGCGTTTCGTCACCGATTTGAACCAGCCGGTCAGCGTCTATATGACCCCGAAAGAGCGTCTGGTTACCGTACGTGAAGGCGAAAGCCGCGAGGTGGTCTTCGCTAAGATGCACGAAAAACGCGTTGAGAAGGCGCTGGTCGTGGATGAGAGCTTCCACCTGCGCGGCATGATCACTGTTAAAGATTTCCAGAAAGCAGAACGTAAACCGAATGCCTGTAAAGATGAGCAGGGCCGTCTGCGCGTAGGCGCGGCGGTCGGCGCCGGTGCCGGCAACGAAGAGCGCGTTGACGCGCTGGTAGCCGCGGGCGTTGACGTTCTGCTGATCGACTCCTCGCACGGTCATTCTGAAGGCGTCCTGCAGCGCATTCGTGAAACCCGCGCGAAATACCCGGACCTGCAAATCATCGGCGGCAACGTGGCCACCGGTGCAGGCGCGCGCGCGCTGGCGGAAGCCGGTTGCAGCGCGGTGAAAGTGGGTATCGGCCCGGGCTCCATCTGTACGACCCGTATCGTCACCGGTGTGGGCGTGCCGCAGATCACCGCCGTTTCCGACGCGGTGGAAGCACTGGAAGGGACCGGTATTCCGGTTATCGCTGACGGCGGTATCCGTTTCTCCGGCGATATCGCCAAAGCCATCGCTGCCGGCGCGGCCGCGGTGATGGTCGGCTCTATGCTGGCGGGTACCGAAGAATCCCCGGGTGAAATCGAACTCTACCAGGGCCGTTCTTACAAATCCTACCGCGGCATGGGCTCTCTTGGCGCGATGTCTAAAGGCTCCTCTGACCGCTACTTCCAGAGCGATAACGCTGCTGACAAACTGGTGCCGGAAGGTATCGAAGGCCGCGTGGCCTATAAAGGTCGCCTGAAAGAGATTATTCACCAGCAGATGGGCGGTTTGCGTTCCTGTATGGGTCTGACCGGCTGTGGTACCATTGACCTGCTGCGTACCAAAGCTGAATTCGTACGCATCAGCGGTGCGGGCATTCAGGAAAGCCACGTTCACGACGTGACCATCACCAAAGAGTCCCCGAACTACCGTCTGGGCTCCTGATTTCTTCGCCCGACCTAGCGTCGGGCGATTTATTTACTCTGTTTCACTTGCCTCGGAATTAGCGTCAATGACGGAAAACATTCATAAACATCGCATTCTCATCCTCGACTTCGGCTCTCAGTATACTCAGCTGGTGGCGCGTCGCGTGCGTGAGCTGGGCGTCTACTGTGAGCTGTGGGCGTGGGATGTCACAGAAGCACAGATCCGCGAATTCAATCCAAGCGGCATCATTCTTTCCGGCGGCCCGGAAAGTACTACCGAAGAGAACAGCCCGCGCGCGCCGCAGTATGTGTTTGAAGCCGGCGTGCCGGTATTTGGCGTCTGCTACGGCATGCAGACCATGGCGATGCAGCTGGGCGGCCATGTGGAAGGTTCTAACGAGCGTGAGTTTGGCTACGCGCAGGTTGAAGTGGTTAACGACAGCGCGCTGGTGCGCGGTATCGAAGACTCCCTGACCGCGGACGGCAAACCGTTGCTGGACGTGTGGATGAGCCACGGCGACAAAGTTACCGCCATCCCGTCTGACTTCGTCACCGTCGCCAGCACCGACAACTGCCCGTTTGCCATTATGGCCAACGAAGAAAAACGCTTCTACGGCGTGCAGTTCCACCCGGAAGTCACCCACACCCGTCAGGGGATGCGTATGCTGGAGCGCTTCGTGCGCGACATCTGCCAGTGCGAAGCCCTGTGGACTCCGGCGAAAATCATCGACGACGCCGTCGAGCGTATCCGCCAGCAGGTTGGCGATGACAAAGTGATCCTCGGCCTCTCCGGCGGCGTGGACTCCTCCGTGACCGCGATGCTGCTGCACCGCGCCATCGGCAAAAACCTGACCTGCGTATTCGTGGATAACGGCCTCCTGCGTCTGAATGAAGCGCAGCAGGTGATGGACATGTTTGGCGACCACTTTGGCCTGAACATTGTTCACGTCGAAGGCGAGCAGCGCTTCCTCGACGCGCTGAAAGGCGAGAACGATCCGGAAGCGAAACGTAAAATCATCGGCCGCGTCTTCGTGGAAGTGTTCGACGAAGAAGCGCTGAAGCTGGACGACGTCAAATGGCTGGCGCAGGGTACCATCTACCCTGACGTTATCGAATCTGCCGCTTCCGCTACCGGTAAAGCGCACGTCATCAAATCTCACCACAACGTGGGCGGCCTGCCGAAAGAGATGAAGATGGGGCTGGTTGAGCCGCTGCGTGAGCTGTTCAAAGACGAAGTGCGTAAGATCGGTCTGGAACTGGGCCTGCCGTACGATATGCTCTACCGTCACCCGTTCCCGGGCCCGGGCCTCGGCGTGCGCGTGCTGGGCGAAGTGAAGAAAGAGTACTGCGACCTGCTGCGTCGTGCGGACGCTATCTTCATCGAAGAGCTGCACAAAGCTGACCTGTACAACAAAGTGAGTCAGGCGTTTACCGTGTTCCTGCCGGTTCGTTCCGTCGGCGTGATGGGCGATGGGCGTAAATACGACTGGGTCGTTTCCCTGCGTGCGGTGGAAACCATCGACTTTATGACCGCGCACTGGGCGCACCTGCCGTATGATTTCCTCGGCCGCGTCTCTAACCGCATTATCAATGAAGTGAACGGTATCTCCCGCGTGGTGTATGACATCAGCGGTAAGCCGCCAGCAACGATTGAGTGGGAATGATCCCCGTCGTTAGCTGAATGAAACGAAACCCTCTGTTTTTACAGAGGGTTTTTTACTTTAGACATCCCTTCAATCCCGTCGTCCCAGAAGGTTATCTGGCAGGGTGAGGTTTCCCTGTGAATTCCCCGTTTGCGGTTCCGGCAGATGTTCAGCTGGCCCATTTTTTGCCGCCGTCGGATGAAGGGCGGGAAATTTGCCCGGCTGTGCCTTGCCCGCCCCGCGCACCATCGCCAGCGCCAGTCCGGCAACGATCAACGTTAACCCGGTGGACACCCACATTCCGCCGATAATGCCCAGCCGGTGGTTCAGCCATGCGTAGGCAAAGGGTGAGGCAGCCGCCATCAGTTGCCCGGGGATTAGCAGGATACCGGTGCGGCAGGCATAGCTTTCTGCGCTAAACAGCGCCAGCGGTAGCGTTGCTTTGACAATCGTCACCAGCCCGTTAATCGCGCCATAGCCCAGCACAAACCCGGCTGCGCATCCGGCATAAGCCGTGCTGCTCAATCCAAGGAGAAAACAGAGCGGCATGGCGAGCGCGGTAAAACGCGTCAGCGTGAGTGGGGTGACCCGGGGACCGGCCAGCACTTCCCCCAGCCGGGCGCCGGTCTGGCCGAATCCCCACAGCATACCGACGGCAACCGGCAGACCAAAGTGGCTGATAAACTCCGGCAGATGGGTGGAGGTGCCGTTAGAGATGAAGGTGATCAGCGCAATAAAGATCGCGTAACGCGCCCCGTTACGCCGGTCGCCCTCTGCTGTCGCTTGCGAGGCTGGTGATTTCGCCGGTGAACTGAGCCGCTGGCGAGGCAGTTGATAACTCAGCCATGCGCTCAGCAGGCCAAACAGCGCATAGATCCGCAAGGCATTCTGCCAGGGCATGATGGTTAATAACGCCTCGCCCAGCGGCCAGAAGAGGGCAGAGGCCAGACCGCCAGCGAGAGTGATATGAGAGATAGTTTTCCGCGCCTGCTGACCGTACAGATTCACCACTGTGGCGAACAGCGCATCATACAGCGAAAGCCGCATGCCGATGCCGGTCAGCAGCCAGGCGCCGTACCAGCCGGCCAGCGAAGGGCGCCAGGCCATCATGGCGCAGCTGGCGGCTATCAGTAAGGTTCCGCTGGTGACCACCAGCCTTCCGCCAAAGCGAGCCAGCAGCCTGGCAACGAACGGAGAAACAGCGGCCATCATCAGCATGGCGAGCGTCAGGCCGAGATAGATCTGCGGCAAGGACCATCCTTTGTCGGCGGCGATAGCCCCGGCAAAGGTGCCGGGCATATAAAAAGAGATCCCCCAGTTGATCAGTTGCTGACCGCCCGCGGTGAAGGCGAGCCGTCGGGGAATAGCGCGTGTTTCCATGGTTTTCATTCCGTTAAGGCAGTTGTCCTGAGCATACCCGGCAGGCTATTGTTCTGGCAGAGCGGCCACCTTATGCGCGGTATAAGAGAAACTTTGTATGACAACACTGAACCTGGGAAACCTGGCGACCTTCCGGCTGGTCGTACAGCGCGGCAGCTTTTCTGCCGCCGCCGACGCGCTGGGGATCTCCCAACCTGCCGTTAGCCTGCAGGTGCGTCAGCTGGAGCAGTTTTTACAGACCCGTTTGCTGGAGCGTACCGGCCGCGGGATCAAGGCGACGGCGGCGGGAATGGCACTGCTGGCCCACAGCGAGCAGATCGATCGGGCGGTGAATAGCGCAATGCAGTCGGTCAGCGCATTCAGTCAGGAAGTTAATGGGGCGGTAACGCTGGGGACCGGCGCGACGGCCTGCATTCATCTTCTCCCGCCGCTGCTGCAGCATCTTCGTCAGCAGCATCCGCTGTTGACGGTGGGGGTGACCACCGGCAACACGCTGGATATCGTCCGGGCGGTGGAGGAAAATCGCCTCGATCTCGGGCTGGTTACCTTGCCCGTACAGGGACGCAGTCTGGCGGTGACCTCAGTGGTTGACGAGGAGTTCGTGGTTATCCATGCCAGTCACGAGACGGGGACGCTGGCGGATTATACTCCTGCTGAACTGCTGGATCTGCCGCTCATTGCCTTCGAAGCCGGCAGCGGCACCCGGGATCTGATTGACCGCTGGTTCCGCTCGGCGGGAGTGGCGGTCACGCCGGTGATGCAGTTGGGCAGCATCGAGGCGATTAAACGGATGGTGCGGGCAGGGCTGGGCTACAGCATCGTGCCCCGCATGGCGGTGGAGCAGGAGAAGGATCGCGACGGATTAAGCGTGCACTCGCTGGCGCCGCGGCTATATCGACAGCTGGCGGTAGTCATGCGTCAGGACAAAATTGTGACAAAAGGTATCGCAGAAATGCTGCGCCTGCTGCATGCCGTGCGCTGATAAATCGCCGACGGCAAAATTACCGCATCAAAGACAATACATCAGCAGCGAGCGACTCTGTCTGCGGAGTGTGGCGCTTCCAGTATTATAATCAAAGGATTACTCGCGAGCGGAGGGCTCGACGGTGAGTGAAGACTCCTGCGACGCTTTTTTATCCTGGTGATGGTACCAGGCGCCAATAGAGGAGTAGACAAAGCGTCCAAAGAAGAAGAGAAAGCTGATAAGCAGTACGATACGGGTCATGCGACGGTTAAATCGATGTCGTTTACGCATACTGGGTGCCTGACTCACAAAAGGTTCCTTGAAGTATACCCGAAGATGGGCGATGGGGGTATTAAGGCACAGGAACGAGGTGGGGTCAATTGATGCAGATGTAAAAGTGCCGCAGTGAAAACATTAATTAATGTTATATAAGATAATCATCGTATTTACATGCTCACTTTATTAGCAATAAAAAGGTAAAAAATAAGTTTTATTAATGTTAGCGTCAGTATTTGTTGATTTATATCAACAGTCCCATTCTCTTGACCACTAAAATCAGCGAACATTACCGTATCGTTATTACTTATGCGGTCAGCATGGGGTGGTTGGATGCCTGCCTGAATATGCCTCGCAGGAGCAGAGGCTCTCTGTAGAGCACCTATGAATTTATTAAAATATTATCAACAATATCGCGACAAGTGGTGGGCTTTACCGCTTGTTCTGCCCTCGCTGTTATTACCCTTCGCCAGATGGGCGAATACCTACACCATGCTCAATGGCCACATGGTATTCCTTTATTATCTTCCTCTGGCATTAGTACTCAGCCTGATGATGTTTTTCGGTTGGGCGGCGATCCCGGGTATTATTATTGGCCTGCTGCTCACGCTGGCCCGAGGAATGACGCCCGAGCAGGCTATCGGCGTGTTGTTTCATTTTCTCATCCCCTGCGTGCTGTGCTGGGGCGGATATCGCATCTTTGTACCCCGGCGCCAGCAGGTCTCGCACGGTAACGTCAAACTGATGCCGCACCGTCTGTTCTGGCAGATGCTGCTTCCCTCGGTCATTTTTCTTATTCTGTCACAGATCGCTGAGTATCTGGGACTGCATCCACGTACGACGGAGATGACGGGGATTACGCCGTTTAGTTTACGGTCGTTAATCACCTTTCAGGCGTTGATGGTGGGGTGTCTGACGGGCGTGCCGCTGTGTTATTTTCTGCTGCGGATAATTCGGAATCCTTTTCATGTTCGCGGATTTATTTCTCAGGTTCGCTTACAAATTGATCCAAAAATAAAAACAATTGAAATCATTTGCTGGGCGGCGATATTAATCCTGCTGCTGGGGCTATTATTGATGCCGCTTAATGATACCAGCACCATATTTAGTACGAATTATACGTTATCATTACTTATGCCGGTCATGCTCTGGGGAGCCATGCGTTTTGGCTATCGTTTTATCTCGCTGATCTGGACGCCGGTACTGATTGCCGTGATCCATTTTCATTACCGTTACTTACCGGTTTATCCAAGCTATAACACCCAACTGGCGATCACCTCGTCAAGCTATCTGGTCTTCTCGTTTATTGTCGCCTACACGGCGATGCTGGCGACACAGCAGCGGCTGATCTACGCTCGCGTCCGGCAGATGGCTTTCCTCGACCCGGTCGTACATATGCCTAATCTGCGGGCGCTGAGTCGGGCGCTCAATGGCACGAGCTGGTCGACGCTCTGTTTTTTGCGCATTCCTGAGCTGGAACTGCTGGGCCGCCACTACGGCGTATTGTTACGCATTCAGTATAAGCAAATGCTGGCGAACCACCTGAGCGCGTTACTGCAGCCTAACGAAGCGGTGTATCACCTTGCCGGCCATGACTTGGTTTTTCGCCTCAACAGTGAAGGGCATCAGGCGCGTATTCATTTGATCGACCGCTCCCTGCGGCAGTTCCGTTTCTACTGGGACGGGGTTCCCCTCCAGCCGCGGATCGGCATGAGCTATTGCAACGTGCGCTCACCGGTCAAACATCTGTATTTGCTGCTTGGCGAACTAAACACGATTGCCGACATGTCGCTGGCCAGCGGCCATCCGGAGAATATGCAGCGCCGCGGCGCCGGCCATGTTCAACAGGATCTGAAAGATAAAGTGGTGATGATGAATCGCATCCTCAAGGCGCTGGAGCAAGACCACTTCGTCCTGATGGCGCAGCCTATCCAGGGCATCCGCGGCGATAACTACCATGAAGTGTTGCTGAGGATGGAAGGGGAGTCGGGCGAACTGACGGGGCCAAACGCGTTCCTGCCGGTGGCGCACGAGTTTGGCCTCTCCTCTCGTGTGGATCAGTGGGTCATTGAGCACACGCTAGCCTTTATGGATACCCACCGGCGGGCACTGCCCGGTCTGCGGCTGGCGATCAATCTCTCTCCGGTCACGTTGAGCCGCAGCCAGTTTCCTCAGGAAGTCGAAGCGCTGCTGCAGACGTACAACATTGAGCCATGGCAGATTATTTTCGAATTGACCGAGAACTATGCGCTCAGTAACCCTGAGCTGGTCTGTCAGACTTTAGAGCATCTGCGGGCGCTGGGCTGCCGGGTGGCGATCGATGATTTTGGTACCGGCTACGCCAGCTACGCCCGGTTAAAAACGATGAACGTCGACATTCTTAAAATCGACGGCAGCTTTATTCGCAATCTGCTTGCCAGCAGTCTCGATTACCAGGTGGTGGATTCTATTTGTCGTCTGGCGCGTATGAAGAACATGCAGGTGGTGGCTGAATATGTCGAGTCGCCGGAGATACGCCAGGCGGTCATCGCGCTGGGGATCGATTATTTGCAGGGCTACGATATCGGCGTACCGGTACCACTGGCGCAGCTGGCGGAAGGGATGACTGCCTGAAGCAGAAAAAAGCCGGGCGCGATGGCCCGGCCTGGGGAATATTCAGGAGCGCGGCTCAGGCGTCTGGCTCTTCTTCTGCAATCTTCAGCAGCCATTCCGGCACACCTTCCCAGTACTGCTGCTCTTTTTCCAGATCCAACAGCACCAGCGCATTCTGGCTAAACCAGTTGTGCGGGAAGGTCAGCGTCCAGTGGTGAGCTTCCGTCTGCAGCCGCAGGGTCGGCGGCGTGGTGGTGGCCTGACGCTGGTTATTCAGCAGCACGCCCAGGCGCAGCAGCTGGATCAGCGGCAGAAACTGCTTTTTCCTGAACAGCGTAAAGCGCGGCAGGTCGTCGAGTTTTATCGCTTTGCGATGATAGCGCACCAGGGTGGCCATCAGCATCTGCTGCTCCTGGTTGAAGCCCGGCAGGTCGCTGTTCTGCAGAATGTAGGCCGAGTGGCGATGCATACCGCTATGGTTGATATTCAGCCCTACCTCATGGAGCATCACCGCCCACTTCAACAGCGCCGCAAGGTGCGGATTTGCCAGCTTGGGGTTCTGTTCCTGCCACTGTTCCAGCATATGGGTGGTGGTTTCCAGCACCCGGCGTGCCTGTTCGCGATCGATATTGTACTGATTCGCCAGACTCTGCGCTGTGCGGCTACGAATATCCTGGTGGCGGAAGCGGCCTTCCATTTCGTACAGCACGCCTTCACGCAGGGCGCCATCGGACAGACGAAGTTCTTTAATGGCTAGCGCGTCAAACACGCCGCACAGAATCGCCAGCCCCGGCGCAAAGACCGCTTTACGATCTTCAGAGAGGCCTGGCAGACTGAGCGCGTCGAAGTTTTTATGCTTCAGCAGCTCACTGACCAGCATTTCGAGGCGTTCCGGCGTAATAAACCCGTCCTTCTCACCCATGGCCACCAACACTTCCTGCGCAGCTTTAATGGTGCCGGAGGCGCCCAGCGCCACGGTCCAGCCCTGAATACGGAACTGCCAGGCCAGGGTTTCCAGTTTTTGTACCGCCGCAAGACGAGCACGCTGGAAATTTTCTTTATTGATTGTCCCGCCAGGGAAGTAGGCTTGCGAGAAGCTCACGCAGCCCATGCGACGGCTTTCCACCAGGCGGGGCTCAAAATCTTCACCGATGACCAGCTCGGTCGAACCGCCGCCGATATCAATCACCAGCTTACGACCGCGCTCCGGCTGCGTATGCTCAACGCCCATAAAAATCAGGCGCGCTTCTTCATTGCCGGAGATGATCTCGATCGGGTAGGGGATCACTTTTTCCGCGCGTTTCAGAAACTCCGCCGCGTTGGTCGCCTGACGCAGCGTATGCGTCCCGACGATGCAGACGCTGGAAGGGGAGAACCCTTGCAGACGTTCAGCAAACAGCGACAGGCAGTTCAGCCCGCGGGTCATCGCTTCTTCGCTCAACACCGAGTTTTCATCAAGGCCATCGGCCAGATGCACGCGCTGTTTCAGGCGTCCAATGATCTGCATGGCGCCATCGACGACACGGGCGATCACCATATGAAAACTGTTCGAACCAAGGTCGACCGCAGCGAATTCCTGCGGCCGAGGGGTTATTTCGTTTATTGGCATAGGTTAGTCGGGTTGTTCGAGTGATTTGAGATAATCGTAAATCGCCATCTGTGCACGCACTTTACGGCGATTGCCGCGCGGCACATAGCGATTACTCAGTTCTTTATCAAGATAGCGCGCTTTTACCGTATCGTTGAACAAGATATCAAAAATATCCAGCACTCGCTGTTTCAGACGCGGGTCGAGCAGCGGGGCGGCAACTTCAATACGGTAATCGATGTTACGCGTCATCCAGTCGGCAGAGGAGAGCCAGACCTGTTTATCGCCACCGTTTTCAAAACAGTAGACCCGGTCGTGCTCGAGGAAACGGTCAACGATGCTAATGACGCGGATATTCTCGCTGATGCCTTCCAGTCCAGGGATCAGCGAGCACATGCCGCGGATCAACAGATTGACCGGCACGCCGGAGCTGGAGGCGGCGTACAGTCTGTCCACCAGCCCTTTATCCACCAGGTTGTTCAGCTTCAGCGTAATCCCGGAGGGTTGCCCGTTCTGCGCATTGGCGATCTCGCGATCGATCATCTCATACAGCAGACGGCGCGAGTTCTGCGGCGACACCAGCAGGTAATCGAAGCTGACCGGGCGGTAGGGGTTTTCAATAAAGTTAAACACGCGGCGGACTTCATTGGTAATGCGCGCATCGGCGGTTAACAGCGAATAGTCGGTGTAGATCCGCGCGGTCTTCTCGTTAAAGTTACCGGTACCGATATGGGCGTAGCGCACCACCTCATCGCCTTCTTTACGCGAGATAAGGAACAGCTTGGCGTGGATCTTCAGACCCGGCGCGGAGAAGATCACGTGGACCCCCGCTTCCGTCAGGCGTTTCGCCCAGTGAATGTTAGCCTCTTCATCGAAGCGTGCCTGCAGCTCCACCACCACGGTGACTTTTTTACCGTTATGGGCGGCGTGGATCATCGCGTCAATGATGCGCGAATCTTTGGCTACACGGTAGATGTTGATTTTGATCGCCAGTACGCTGGGGTCGAACGAGGCCTGACGCAGCAGCTCCAGCACATGCTCAAAAGTGTGATAGGGATAGTAGAGCAGGACGTCGCGTTCGCGGATGGCGTCGAAGCCGTTGCGGAATTTATCAAACCACAGATGACGCAGGCGCGGCATAGGCTTATTGACCAGATTAGCCTTACCCACATTCGGGAAGCCGATAAAGTCTTTAAAGTTGTGGTAGCGGCCGCCCGGCAGCATCGAGTCGTAATTGGAGATGGAGAGCTTATCGCGCAGCATTTCGACCATCGCGTCCGGCATATCGCGCTGGTAGACGAAGCGAACCGGCTCGGCGGTTAAGCGCTGCTTGAGGCTGGAAGACATCAGCTCCATCAGGCTCGACTCCATCTCATGCACCAGATCGTACTCGGCGTCACGGGTCATTTTCATCGAGTAGGCGTTCAGCGCATCGTAATCAAAGAAGCCTTTAAATATATCATCCAGGCAGTAGCGTAGGATGTTATCCAAGAGGATCATTGGTTTACGGCGGCGAGGCGCTTCCGGCGGCAGGTTTACGAAGCGCGGCACTTTGTCTGACGGAATTTCCAGCAGGGCATAGTTGATGTTTTCCCCGCGGATAATCTCCACCGCCAGATAGGTGTAATCATCTTTCAGGAACTGCACGAGGTCCGTTTCACGGTTAATCAGGATCGGCGAGATATGCTGACGCAAATACTGTTTGAAGTAGTTGCGCAGCCAGGCCTGCTGATTGACGGACAGCTGGCGCTCGTTGATGAGGAAGATCTGGTTGCGCGCCATCTCCAGCAGCAGTTCGTTATACAGACTATCGAATTCCTGATCGGCCTTCAGAACGCGGGCCTGGATTTTGCCTAACAGGTGGCGAGAATGGGCGGTACTGCCTTGTTCTTCACTGATAATAATCCGGCGCTTAAGCTCAGCGAAGCGCACTTTGTAAAACTCATCAAGGTTGTTGGAGTAGATCCCTAAGAAGCGCATGCGCTCAATCAGCGGGTTACTTTTGTCCGCCGCTTCCTGCAGCACGCGTTCGTTAAAAGACAACCAGCTGAGTTCTTTTTCGATGTATAGCTTTTCCTGGCCCATTACCGCTCACACTCCGTTTTACTCACAGGACGTAGACTATTATGACGAATTTTTCTGCATAGCGATTTACTGTGTCACAACAATATGACAGTAAGAAGAAATATTTCTGTGAGATGATTGATTAATAAACAATTTTAATTAAAAAAAAGCCCCGCGACAGGAAAAGGCGGGGCTGTTGTTCATTCTTCAGCGGCATAGCCCTGGGGCGGAAGTTGTCGTTCATCCAGCCAGGCGTGGTTGCCTGCCATGCGCAGACGCCCATCGACGAACCAGCTGATGACCAGCGGATAAATGGCATGTTCCTGGGCCTGAACCCGCGCCGTCACCTCATCTTCGCTGTCGCCAGCGAAGACCGGCACCTTGGCTTGCAGGATAACCGGACCGCCGTCCAGCTCATCAGTGACGAAGTGCACCGAGGTCCCATGTTCCTCATCACCGTTTTCCAGCACCTGACGATGAGTATGCAGGCCAGGATACTTCGGCAGTAACGAAGGATGGATGTTCAGCAGACGTCCCTGATAATGGCTGACGAACGCCGGGCTCAGGATACGCATATAGCCCGCCAGCACTACCAAATCCGGGGCGTAGGCGTCGATTTCATGCATCAGCTGACGATCGAATGCTTCCCGGTCGGCAAACTGACTTTGCGCCAGCGCGTGGGCCGGGATGCCGGCCGCGCGCGCGCGTTCAAGGCCAAACGCATCAGCCTTGTTACTGAATACCGCCCGCAGGGTGCCGTTTATCTGTTTCCGGCCGCAGGCGTCGATGATCGCCTGCAAATTGCTGCCGCTACCGGAAATCAGCACCACGATGTTTTTCATGCAATGACCACACGCTGTTCGGAATCGGAAGCTTTGATATACCCGATTTTCCACGCGTTTTCACCTTTCTCGTTCAGCAGGGCAATGGCCTTGTCTGCTTCTGCAGCCGGTAGGGCGATAACCATCCCCACGCCGCAGTTAAAGGTACGGTACATTTCATGCTGGCTGACGTTACCGGCGGTTTGCAGCCAGTTGAAGACGGACGGCCACTGCCAGGAGGACTCATCAATGATCGCCTGGGTGTTATCCGGCAGCACGCGCGGAATATTTTCCCAGAAACCGCCGCCGGTCAGGTGGGCGATAGCGTGGACGTCAACGCTGGCGATCAGATCGAGCACCGATTTCACATAGATGCGGGTTGGCGCCAGCAGATGGTCGGCCAGCGGTTTGCCGTCAAGGTCGGTGGTCTGCGGGTCAACGCCGCTAACCTCAATGATCTTACGCACCAGTGAATAGCCGTTAGAGTGCGGGCCGCTGGACGCCAGCGCCACCAGCACGTCGCCGTCGGCCACTTTGCTGCCGTCGATGATTTCTGATTTTTCCACCACCCCGACGCAGAAACCCGCTACGTCGTAATCTTCACCGTGATACATCCCCGGCATTTCTGCGGTTTCACCGCCCACCAGCGCGCAACCGGACTGCAGGCAGCCTTCGGCGATGCCGTTAATGACGCTGGCCGCGGTATCGACGTCCAGTTTACCGGTCGCGTAATAATCCAGGAAAAACAGCGGCTCAGCACCCTGAACCACCAGGTCGTTCACGCACATGGCGACCAGGTCGATGCCGATGGTGTCGTGACGCTTCAGATCCATTGCCAGACGCAGCTTGGTACCGACGCCGTCGGTGCCGGAGACCAGTACCGGCTCGCGGTATTTCTGCGGCAGTGCGCACAGCGCGCCGAATCCGCCCAGTCCCCCCATCACTTCCGGGCGACGGGTTTTCTTCACCACGCCCTTAATACGGTCGACGAGAGCGTTGCCTGCATCAATATCCACGCCGGCATCTTTATAGCTGAGAGAGGTTTTGTCGGTCACTGCGAAGTCTCCACGCGTTTGCGGTAAGCAAGAAAAATCGGCGCAATTCTAACAGGGAAAGCAAACGTTTGCGAGCCTGCTTTACAGTCGGCGTGAAACAGCGGATAGATGGTCAAATTTGATACTGCTCACGAAAATGAAACCGGGTACAGTCTTGTGCTTGCCTCAGCCTTAAGGAATCCTCATCATAAGACTGAAACCGGTTTCTGTGTTGGTTTGCCACGCATTTTGCCAGTGATTGACGCTGGTCAGGAGAGGGATGAATGAAAATTGCGGCATTTGATATCGGTGGCACCGCATTAAAGATGGGCGTGATGACCCGCGATGGCAGGCTACTGGAAAGCGCGAAGCAGTCGATCAATGACAGCGATGGCGATCATATCTTACAGGCAATGCTGTCATGGCTGGCGGCCCATCCGTCGTGTGAAGGGGTCGCCATCAGCGCGCCAGGCTATGTTGATCCGCACAGCGGCTTTATCACCATGGGCGGCGCTATTCGTCGATTTGATAACTTCGCCATGAAAGCATGGCTTGAAGCCCGGACCGGACTGCCGGTCTCAGTTGAAAATGATGCCAACTGTGTGCTGCTGGCAGAGCGCTGGCAGGGCAAAGCGGCGGAAATGGCCAATTTTCTGGTACTCACCATTGGCACCGGCATTGGTGGGGCGATTTATTGCCATCATCAGTTGGTTCACGGGGCGCGTTTTCGCGCCGGTGAGTTCGGCTACATGCTCACTGACCGTCCCGGCGGGCGCGATCCTCGTCGCTATTCGATGAATGAGAACTGCACCCTGCGAGTGCTACGCCATCGCTATGCGGAACATATCGCTGCGCCGCTGGAGAGCGTGACAGGCGAAATGATTTTTGACCGCTATGACGCTGGCGACCCGGTTTGTCAGCGTCTGGTCGCTGAGTTCTTCAATGGCCTGGGTCATGGCCTTTATAACCTCGTCAATATCTTCGATCCGCAGGCCATCTTTATCGGCGGCGGCATTGTGGAACGTCCAGGATTTCTGGCTCTGCTGCGCCAGCATCTGGCCTGGTTTGGCATTGCCGACTATCTCGATACCGTCAGTCACGGCAACGATGCCGGCCTGATTGGCGCGGTTTACCATTTCAATCAGCACTATCGTTCGCCTGGCGACGATCGACATTAGGGAGAGACTATGTCCGGATTTAAAGCAGGTTTTCTGTGGGGCGGCGCGGTCGCCGCGCATCAGTTAGAGGGCGGCTGGCAGGAGGGCGGCAAGGGGATCAGCGTGGCGGATGTGATGACCGCCGGCGCCCACGGCGTGCCGCGTGAAATTACCGACGGCGTGGTGGCGGGGAAAAACTACCCGAACCATGAGGCGATCGATTTTTATCATCGTTATCCGGAGGACCTGGCGCTGTTTGCCGAGATGGGCTTCAAATGTTTTCGTACCTCGATTGCCTGGACGCGTATTTTCCCGCAGGGCGATGAGCTGGAGCCCAACGAGGCTGGCCTGCAGTTTTACGATGATCTGTTCGACGAATGCCTGAAGCACGGCATTGAGCCCGTGATTACGCTGTCGCATTTTGAAATGCCTTATCACCTGGTCACCGAGTATGGCGGCTGGCGCAACCGGAAGCTGATCGACTTTTTCGTGCGCTTTGCCAGGGTCGTCTTCACCCGCTATCAACATAAAGTGAAGTACTGGATGACCTTTAACGAGATCAACAACCAGGCCAACTTCCATGAGGACTTTGCCCCCTTCACCAACTCCGGTTTGAAATATTTGCCGGATGAAGACCGGGAACCGGTGATGTACCAGGCCGCGCACTATGAGCTGGTGGCCAGCGCCCTGGCGGTGAAAGCGGCGCGCGAGATCAACCCTGCACTGCAGATTGGCTGCATGATCGCTATGTGTCCGATCTATCCGCTGACCTGCGCGCCAGACGATATGATGATGGCGATGAACGCCATGCACCGCCGTTACTGGTTTACCGACGTTCACGTGCGCGGCCGCTATCCGCAGCATCTGCTCAACTATTTTGTCCGCCGCGGCTTTACCCTGGATATCACCGAAGCCGATCGCCAGGCGTTAACCGAGGGCTGTGTCGACTACATTGGCTTTAGCTACTATATGTCGTTCGCTACCAAAGCCACCGAAGACAACCCCTTGCTTGATTATGATGAAACTACCAGCCTGGTCTCCAACCCGTACGTCAAAAAGTCGGACTGGGGCTGGCAGATTGACCCGGTTGGCCTGCGCTATTCGCTGAACTGGTTCTGGGATCACTACCAGTTGCCGCTGTTTATTGTCGAAAATGGTTTTGGCGCGATCGATGTTCGTGAAGCGGACGGCAGCGTCAATGACCAGTATCGTATCGATTATCTCTCCGCCCATATCGCTGAGATGAAAAAGGCGGTGGTCGAGGATGGCATTGATCTGATGGGCTACACCCCGTGGGGCTGTATCGATCTGGTTTCCGCCGGCACAGGGGAAATGAAAAAACGCTACGGCTTCATTTATGTCGATAAAGATAATGAAGGCAATGGCTCGCTGGCTCGCAGCCGGAAAAAGTCCTTTGCCTGGTATCGACAGGTGATTGCCAGCAACGGGGAGAACCTGTCGTAGTCGGGTGGCGCTAACGCTTAACCGACCTACAATACACGTAGGCCCGCGTAAGCGTATGGACTGCACCCCGCACCCAAGCCGGAGCCTTGCCTCCGGTTTTTTTGTCTCTAAATCACTTTGCTTGATATACGTCAAGCAAGATGGGTATGGCACAATCCGCAAAAAGCGGTATAATCCCGCGATTTTTTTTGTGGCCGCCCCTCAGAGGAGAAAGAGAATGAAGATTGTGGAAGTCAAACACCCACTCGTCAAACACAAGCTGGGCCTGATGCGCGAGCACGACATCAGCACCAAACGCTTCCGTGAACTCGCCTCAGAAGTGGGCAGCTTACTGACTTATGAAGCCACCGCCGATTTGGCGACCGAGAAAGTGACCATCGAAGGCTGGAATGGCCCGGTGGAAGTTGAGCAGATCAAGGGCAAGAAAATTACCGTTGTGCCTATCCTCCGCGCAGGCCTTGGCATGATGGAAGGGGTGCTGGAGCACGTCCCCAGCGCGCGTATCAGCGTGGTGGGTATCTATCGTAATGAAGAGACTCTCGAGCCGGTACCTTACTTCCAGAAGCTGGTGTCCAACATTGATGAGCGTATGGCGCTGGTGGTTGACCCGATGCTGGCCACCGGTGGGTCGATGATCGCCACTATCGATCTGCTGAAAAACGCCGGCTGCACCAGCATCAAGGTGCTGGTACTGGTGGCGGCGCCGGAAGGGATTGCCGCGCTGGAGAAAGCGCACCCGGACGTTGAGCTGTACACCGCCTCTGTCGATAAGGGGCTGAATGAACACGGGTATATCATTCCCGGTCTCGGCGATGCCGGCGACAAGATCTTTGGTACGAAATAATCGAATAACGATAAATAAGCCGACTTTGAAAGTCGGCTTTTTTTTGAATAAAACACACATAACTAACCATCTCAGAGGAAAACACTATGACGCGCCGTGCTATCGGGGTGAGTGAAAGACCGCCGCTTTTACAGACTATCCCGCTTAGTTTGCAGCACCTGTTTGCTATGTTTGGCGCAACGGTGCTGGTGCCAATCCTGTTCCACATCAACCCGGCCACCGTCCTGCTGTTCAACGGTATTGGTACGCTGTTGTACCTCTTTATCTGTAAAGGCAAAATCCCGGCGTATCTGGGATCGAGTTTCGCCTTTATTTCTCCAGTACTGCTGCTGTTGCCGCTGGGCTACGAAGTGGCGCTGGGTGGTTTTATTATGTGCGGCGTGCTGTTCTGCCTCGTCTCCTTTATTGTCAAAAAAGCCGGTACCGGCTGGCTGGATGTGATGTTCCCGCCGGCGGCGATGGGCGCCATCGTGGCGGTTATCGGCCTCGAACTGGCGGGTGTGGCGGCTAATATGGCCGGGCTGCTGCCAGCCGACGGTCAAGCCCCCGACAGCAAAACCATTATTATTTCGATGGTAACGCTGGCGGTGACGGTATTTGGTTCTGTGCTGTTCCGCGGCTTCCTGGCGATTATTCCAATCCTGATTGGTGTGCTGGTGGGCTATGCGTTGTCGTTTGTGATGGGCGTGGTCGATACCACCCCGATCGCCGAGGCGCACTGGTTCGCGCTGCCGACCTTCTACACGCCGCGCTTTGAGTGGTTTGCTATCTTCACCATTCTGCCCGCCGCGCTGGTGGTGATTGCTGAGCACGTCGGGCACCTGGTGGTGACCGCCAATATCGTTAAGCGCGATCTGATCCGCGACCCGGGTCTGCATCGTTCGATGTTTGCCAACGGCCTGTCGACGATCATCTCCGGCTTCTTCGGTTCGACGCCCAACACCACCTACGGTGAAAATATCGGCGTGATGGCGATTACCCGGGTTTACAGTACCTGGGTTATTGGCGGCGCGGCGATCATTGCGATTCTGCTCTCCTGCGTCGGCAAACTGGCGGCGGCTATCCAAATCATTCCGGTACCGGTGATGGGGGGCGTTTCGCTACTGCTGTACGGGGTGATCGGCGCCTCGGGGATCCGCGTACTGATTGAATCGAAGGTGGATTACAGTAAAGCGCAGAATCTGATCCTCACCTCCGTGATCCTGATCATCGGCGTCAGCGGCGCTAAAGTACACATTGGCGCCGCCGAGCTGAAAGGGATGGCGCTGGCGACCATCGTGGGCATCGCGCTGAGCCTGATTTTCAAGCTTATCAGCGTCCTGCGTCCGGAAGAGGTGGTCCTCGACGCGGCGGATAGCGAAGAGGTTAAATAACGATCTCCTGACCGGGCGGCGATCCCGCCCGGTTCTCTCCTGACCTAAATCTGTGGTAAACTCTCCGCGTTTTTCTGTAAGCCTATGTTGAGGTCCATCTGAACGCACCGGCACAGCTCTCTTTGCCACTGTATCTTCCTGACGACGAAACCTTCGCAAGTTTCTGGCCGGGTGATAATCCTTCCCTACTTGCTGCCCTCCAGAACGTACTGCGCCAGGAACACAGCGGGTACATTTATATCTGGTCACGTGAAGGGGCAGGTCGCAGCCACCTGTTACACGCCGCCTGCGCCGAGCTTTCCCAGCGCGGGGATGCGGTGGGCTACGTGCCGCTGGATAAACGGACGTGGTTTGTGCCCGAGGTACTGGAGGGGATGGAACAGCTGGCGCTGGTCTGCATTGATAATATTGAATGCGTCGCCGGGGATGAGCCCTGGGAAATGGCCATCTTTAATCTCTACAACCGGATCCTGGAATCAGGCAAAACCCGACTGCTGATCACCGGCGATCGGCCGCCGCGGCAGCTGAATCTTGGTCTGCCGGACCTCGCCTCACGGCTGGACTGGGGGCAGATCTATAAGCTGCAGCCGCTGTCGGATGAAGACAAACTGCAGGCGCTGCAGCTACGCGCCAGACTGCGCGGCTTCGAGATGCCGGAAGACGTGTGCCGCTTCCTGCTGAAGCGGCTGGATCGCGAGATGCGCTCGCTGTTTATGACCCTCGATCAGCTGGATCACGCCTCGATTACCGCCCAGCGCAAGCTGACGATCCCCTTCGTGAAAGAGATCCTTAAGCTCTAGTCCGCCAGTGGGGCCAGCTCCTGCTCCGTCAGTCCGGTCAGATGAGCGACCAGATCGCGCGCCAGGCCACTGTGTAGCATGGCGGCGGCGATACGCTGTGCCTCTTCTTTCCGGCCTTCCTGTCGCCCCTGCGCCAGTCCCCGCTCCAGTCCCTGTTGCTCGAGATATTCCGCAATCGTCATCAACGTCTCCTTATGTTGCGGCGTACGTAACGCCAGTTCGCGTATGAACTTGATCGGCTCGCGCGTATTGCCTGCCTGCACCAGATAGTGCATCAGGGCTTGTACCTGCGATTGTGTCGCCAGTCCAGTCAATAATAATTCGCTCAGCTTGTCGAGGAGCTGCGCCAGATCGCGTTGTCGAATATGTTTTTGCAGTAACTCCAGCGTTGCCATGCGCTGGTGGGTGGCAATGTCGTCATCCGGAATGACGGTAATGTCCGCCAGCGGAAACGCTTCGTGATAAAGACGGTTGGCCAGTTCCGGGGCGGCGAATTCATCGAGCCAGCGTAGAGAGTATGGGTAGGGGCTGGCCAGACCGTGGTAGAAGAGGACAGGGATCACCAGCGGTAGTTGATCGTGACCGGCATCGAGATGACGCTGCATGGCGGCGATGGCATAGCGCATCAGACGAAAGGCCATATGCCGGTCGGGCGTGCTCTGGTGTTCGATAAGCGCATAAATATAACCGTCTCCCGCCGTGGTTTTCAGGGAATACAAAATGTCGGCATAAAAGGGGCGCAGATCGTCTTCGACAAAATGCCCCGACTCGAGATGCAGCGTACGCAGATCGCATACTTTAAGCAGCGTTTCGGGCAGATACAGTTGCAGGAAATCGCGGGCGGTATCGGGATGGGAGAGGTAGGTTTTAAACACCGCGTCATGGGGCGTGAAGGTCGGTTTTTTCATGTTCATCCGTCCAGTGGATTGAGCGATAGATGAACAGTAGCATCGTCCGGCGGGCGGGAGGGATTGGCGTGGAAGATCTGGAATCGGCCACGTAAAAAAAGCGCCGCGAAAGCGCGGCGCAGGTGGGTTAGCTTACGATCTCAAGGACCTGCTCCGGCGGGCGGCCAATACGCGCCTGGCCGCGGCTGACGACGATAGGGCGTTCAATGAGCTTAGGATTGTCGACCATCGCCTGAATCAGCGCCGCGTCGCTAAGCGCCTGGTCGGCAAGATTGAGCGATTTGTACAGATCCTCCTTCTGGCGCATGAGCTCGCGGGGGCTCTCCATACCCAGCAGCTGCAGCAGCTCACGCAGCGTATCGGCATCCGGCGGTGTGTCGAGATAAAGCACCACCTGTGGATCGATGCCGCGGCTCTGCAGCAGGCTCAGCGTTTCGCGGCTCTTCGAGCAGCGTGGGTTATGGTAAATTGTTACCGCGTCGGTCATGGGGTCTCCTTACATTTTTTGATAGGGGCGGAAGCGGGCCTGCAGATCGCGTAGCTGGTCGATACGGGCATCGTAACGCGCCTGCTGCAGGCTACCAAGTTTCACCTGCGAGCTGGCGCTGCTGAGCAGGGAAATCGCCTGTTCCAGCTGACCGACGAGCGCCATGCTTTCTGCCCGCGCCGCCAGCTCCTGGTCGCGATTGCCCAGCGCGCCTTCCGCCTGGGCCAGCAGATCCCAGCCGTTGCCATCCTCTTTATTGGTAAAGGTATACCGGTTCAGAATGGTCGCCGCTTCCCCGGGCTGTCCGCCCTGCAGTAAGGCGTTGGCCAGGTTCAGCTGCAGTACCGGATTGGTGCGCAGCTCGCGGGCGTTTTTAAGGCGATTGATGGCGTCGCTGGTTTTCTTCTGCCCGAGGTCGATATCCGTGGCCAGGTCGAGATACCAGGCATTTTGCGGGTCGGCGCTGAGCAGCGGCTGCAGCGTTTTGCGTGCCTGGTCAAAGTTGTTGCTTTCCATCGCCAGCAAAGCGCGACCATACTGGGCGGCATGCTGTTGGCGAATATTGCCCTTATCCCAGGCGTTCAGCAGATCGGTGCCCAGCTTGTTGTCGCCGTTGGTGTACATCCCGAGGGTACGCGCCTTCGCCAGATAGAAGTCCGCCGAGGACTGTACCACCACCGGGCGCATCTGGTTGGCGCGGTTACGGGCATCGGCCAGTCGGCTTTCCGGTAGGGGGTGGGTGAGCAACATTTCCGGCGGTCGCGTCGAGTAGCGCGACTCGTCAAGCAGTTTACCCATAAACATCGGCATTGCCTGTGGGTCGAATCCCGAGCGTTGCAGAACCTGAATGCCAATCCGGTCGGCCTCTTCTTCGTTCTGGCGGGTGAAGCTGATCATGCCCTGTTGGGTACCGGCCAGCGTCCCGGTCAGGGCCGCCATTCCGGCCTGCGGGCTGGCCATCGCCAGCAGAATCGAACCCAGGGCACCGACCCAGGTCAGCGGCGCATTGCGCTTCTGATCTTCCATCGCGCGGGCGAGATGCCGCTGCGTAACGTGGGAGATTTCGTGCGCCATGACAGAGGCCAGTTCGCTCTCATTATCAGAGTAGCGGAACAGGGCGGAGTGGAGGACCACGTTGCCGCCAAAGAAGGCGAAGGCGTTGATTTGGTCGTTATTAATCAAATAGAAATGGAACGGGGTGCGCACTGAGTTGGCGTGTGCCACCAGACGCATGCCCAGCCCGTTGATATATTGTACCAGCAGCGGATCGTTAATCAGCGGCGCACTGCCGCGCAGCTGGCGCACATAGTAATCCCCCATCTGCATTTCCTGACCAATCGACAGCGTGCTTCCTGCAGAGGTCCCCATGTCCGGCAGCGTATCTGCGGAGTCAGCAAAAGCAGGGCCTATCGAACCCAGCGTCAGCGAGGCGATGACGGTCGCCACCAGCGTTTTCTTCAACTGCCTGAACATAACCTCTGTCCTGTAATGTGGGTGTGCCAGTTTGACCGATTGTGCGACGCAATGTTCCCTGGCCGCATCCCAGCGAGTTTAGCTGGCGTTGGCCGCCTTGAAAATATGATCTTCACGGCGGAGAACGGTTTGTCTGCGGCGCATCAAAAAGCGAAGTCTTTTTTGTGACATTTCGATACAATTCCCCGGATTGTCGCCGCTTGGCCCTTCAGGGAAGGTTTTATGCTTGAGATGTTAATGCAGTGGTACCGCCGTCGATTCAGCGACCCTGAGGCGATAGCGCTGCTGGTTATTTTGCTTGCCGGTTTCGGCATCATGTTCTTTTTCAGCGGTCTGTTAGCGCCGTTACTGGTGGCTATCGTACTGGCCTATCTGCTGGAGTGGCCGACGGTTCGTCTGGAACGGATTGGCCTGTCGCGCACCTGGGCCACCTCGCTGGTGCTGATCCTCTTTGTGGGCATCCTGCTATTGCTGGCCTTTGTGGTGATGCCGGTGGCCTGGCAGCAGGGGATCTATCTCATCCGCGATATGCCGGGTATGCTCAACAAACTCTCTGATTTTGCCGCTACGCTGCCGCGGCGCTATCCGGCGTTAATGGATGCCGGCATCATCGATGCTATGGCGGAAAATATGCGCAATCGGATGTTGACGGTGGGCGACTCGGTAGTGAAGTACTCTCTGGCCTCGCTGGTGGGGCTGCTTACCCTGGCGGTCTATTTGGTGCTGGTGCCGCTGATGGTCTTCTTCCTGTTGAAGGATAAAGAGCAGATGCTCAACGCGGTGCGCCGCGTACTGCCGCGTAATCGTGGCCTCGCCGGGCAGGTCTGGAAGGAGATGAATCAGCAGATCACCAACTACATTCGCGGCAAGGTGCTGGAGATGATTGTCGTCAGCGTCGCCACCTGGATCGGCTTTATTCTCTTTGGCCTCAACTACTCGCTGCTGCTGGCGGTGCTGGTGGGCTTCTCGGTGCTGATCCCCTATATCGGCGCGTTTGTGGTGACCATTCCGGTGGTGGGGGTGGCGCTGTTTCAGTTTGGCGCTGGCACCGAGTTCTGGAGCCTGTTCGCGGTCTATCTGATTATTCAGGGGCTGGACGGCAACCTGCTGGTCCCGGTGCTGTTCTCGGAAGCGGTCAATTTACACCCGCTGGTGATTATCCTGTCGGTGGTGATCTTTGGCGGGTTGTGGGGGTTCTGGGGCGTCTTCTTCGCCATTCCGCTGGCCACGCTGATTAAAGCGGTAGTGCATGCCTGGCCGGATGGCCTGGTGGTTGACGACGACTGACGTGTTCGGGATAAAAAAGACGCCGGGTGAGGATCTCCTCCCCCGGCGTCTTGCTCTGCATCAGGCGTTTTCTTTCAGCCAGTTCAGCACCACGTCGTGGTGATTGCTGGTCTTGAAGTCATCAAAGACGTGTTCGATTTTGCCATCGGCATCGACGAGGAAACTAATACGGTGAATACCGTCGTAGGTTTTCCCCATGAAGGATTTTTCGCCCCAGACGCCAAACTGCTCGCAAACCTGATGGTTTTCATCAGACAGCAGCGTGAAGTTCAGCAGCTCTTTCTCGGCGAAACGGGAGAGCTTTTCCGGTTTATCGGTGCTGATGCCCAGCACTTCTACACCGGCTTTCTTCAGGTCGTCCATATTATCGCGCAAGCCGCACGCCTGGACGGTGCAGCCCGGGGTCATGGCTTTCGGGTAAAAATAAACCAGGACACGTTGTCCCTGGAAGTCGGTTAAATTTACTTCCTCGCCGTCCTGGTCCGGTAAGCTAAATTTCGGTGCGATATCACCGGCTTTCAGTGGGGTCATGGGTTAAACTCCATCCTGTTCATCATGCTGTGAATAATTAACGATGTTAATACTGCCTTGTGCGTTCAGTTCTGTACATAGGGCTTTGAACGCTTGTTCGATATTTGCTGCATTTTGCGTCGCAGGACTGTGGGCAGTTATCTGGATAAAAAGCTGCGCGGAATCGCCGTCTCCCGGCTGAGTGCGGGACACCAGTTCCGCAATATTCATATTCCAGGTATCGCACAGGGCAGTGAAGCGCTCGATGATATGCGGTGAGTCCGGCACCTCAACCTGGACCCAAACGGTGTTTGGCATGGCCTGCGGCGGGCGCGCAGTGGTGCGTTTCATTACGATCAACAATTCCAGCTCCGCACCTTTCAGCGGCAGGGTTGATTCGATCAGGTTAATCGCATTCCACGACCCGGAAAGCAGCATGATAAACGTAAACTCATCACCGAGCATGGCCAGCCGGCTGTCTTCGATATTACAACCGCAGCTGCTGACGTGGCGAGTGATCGTATTCACGATGCCGGGACGGTCAGCCCCCAGGGCGGTAATAACCAGATAGTGTTGTAATGAGGCTGTCAAACCTGTTCTTCCTTTAAAAAGGTGAGGTAACATTAGGAAAGCATAAAAAAAACCGCCATACAACATCCCTGATGGCGTCGGGTCTCTTGCTTTTATTGCAGCTCCAAACGTAACATTGAGAATCTTGTCGCACTTCTGCTCTGAGGATGGCCCATGTTCACGGGAAGTATTGTAGCGCTTGTCACGCCGATGGATGAAAACGGTAATGTCTGCCGGACAAGCCTGAAAAAACTGATTGATTACCATGTCGCCAACGGAACCTCGGCGATCGTTTCGGTAGGGACTACCGGTGAATCCGCGACGCTGAGCCATGAAGAGCATGGCGACGTAGTGATGATGACGCTGGAACTGGCCGACGGGCGTATTCCAGTTATCGCTGGCACGGGAGCCAATGCAACCGCAGAGGCGATTAGCCTGACCAAACGTTTTAACGACAGCGGTGTTGTCGGCTGCCTGACGGTCACTCCTTATTATAACCGCCCGACCCAGGAAGGCCTGTTCCAGCACTTTAAAGCTATCGCTGAACATACTGACCTGCCGCAAATTCTGTATAATGTGCCGTCCCGTACCGGTTGCGATATGCTGCCGGAAACCGTTGGCCGTCTGGCGGAAATTAAAAATATTGTCGGTATTAAGGAAGCTACAGGGAACTTAAGTCGCGTTCACCAGATCAAAGAGCTGGTTTCAGACGACTTTATTCTGCTGAGCGGTGACGATGCGACCGGTATGGACTTCATGCAGCTCGGCGGCGTGGGCGTGATTTCCGTCACCGCCAACGTGGCGGCGCGCGAAATGGCCGACATGTGCCGTCTGGCGCTGGCGGGTCAATTTGCCGAAGCGCGTGCGATTAATCAGCGTCTGATGCCACTGCATACAAAATTATTTGTCGAACCCAATCCTATCCCGGTGAAATGGGGATGCAAGGCGTTGGGTCTTGTGGCGACCGATACGCTGCGCTTGCCGATGACGCCCATCACCGACCATGGTCGTGAAGCCGTCACCGCCGCGCTGAAGCATGCCGGTTTGCTGTAAAGTTTAGGGAGATTTGATGGCTTACTCAGTACAGAAGTCGCGCCTGGCGAAGGTTGCGGGTGTTTCGCTGGTTCTACTCCTCGCGGCCTGTAGTTCCGACTCGCGCTATAAGCGTCAGGTGAGCGGTGATGAGGCCTATTTACAGGCGTCACCGTTGAGCGAACTTCACGCGCCGGCGGGGATGATCCTGCCGATTCAGGTGGGCGATTACAACATTCCGGTGGCCAACAGCACCGGCGCGGTGGGCAAAGCGCTGGACATTCGCCCGCCAGCGCAGCCGCTGGCGTTGGTCAGCGGTGCGCGGACCCAGTTTAATGGCGATACCGCGACGCTGATGGTTGAGAATGGCCGCAGCGGCTCGCTGTGGGCGCAGGTCACCAGTATCCTTCAGTCGAAGAACTACGTTATCGCGAAACGCGATGATGCGAGCCAGACGCTGAACACCGACTGGGTTGAGTGGAACCGCCTTGATGAAGATCAGCAGTATCGCGGTCGTTATCAAATCTCCGTCAAACCGCAGGGCTATCAGCAAGCGGTGGTCGTTAAGCTGGTGAATCTGGAGCAGGCGGGTAAACCGGTTGCCGATCCGGCGTCACTGCAGCGCTACAGCACCGCCATGCTGAACGTCATTTCTGAAGGCCTTGATGCGAGCGCCACCAGCGCCCAGAACGCGGCCCAGCGCAGTGCTGGCGCCACCTTCGACGTGCAGAGCGCTGCCGACGATACCGGCCTGCCGATGCTTGTCGTTCGCGCGCCGTTTAACATGGTGTGGCAACGTCTGCCGGGCGCCCTCGAAAAAGTGGGAATGAAAGTGACCGACAGCACGCGCTCTCAGGGCAGCATGGCGCTGACCTACAAGCCGCTGTCTGACAGCAGCTGGCAGGAGCTGGGCGCACGTGACCCGCAGCTGGCCTCCGGTGACTACAAACTGCAGGTCGGTGACCTCGATAACCGCAGTAGCCTGCAGTTCATCGACCCGAAAGGTCACACCCTGACGCAGTCGCAAAATGACGCCCTGGTAGCCGTATTCCAGGCCGCATTTAACAAGTAATCAAAAGGGCTGGAGCAATCCGGCCCTTTTTCATGTATAGTGACGCAAACGTGTGCGTAGCCGCATAACCCTGTAAATCGCCGCGTTAAGGCCGCTCCAGTCGCCTGACTGCAGTTCGCCTCGCAAGCGTTTAGCCTCTGCTCTGAGGCTCGATGTAGGATGTTATGTAAGACCGACACGTCATTTTTTGGCTCAATATCACTGGAGTAGTGAAAGATGAAAAAGCAAGCTGAGTTGTATCGTGGTAAGGCGAAGACAGTATACAGCACCGATAATCCGGACCTGCTGGTACTGGAATTCCGTAACGATACGTCAGCAGGTGATGGCGCACGCATCGAGCAGTTCGATCGTAAAGGCATGGTGAATAACAAGTTCAACCATTTCATTATGAGCAAACTGGCAGAAGCGGGCATCCCTACCCAGATGGAAGCGCTGCTTTCCGATACCGAATGTCTGGTGAAAAAACTGGATATGGTGCCGGTAGAGTGCGTGGTGCGTAACCGTGCGGCAGGCTCGCTGGTAAAACGTTTAGGCATTGAAGAAGGTATCGAGCTGAACCCGCCGCTGTTCGACCTGTTCCTGAAAAACGATGCTATGCACGATCCGATGGTCAACGACTCCTACTGCGAAACCTTCGGCTGGGTGAGCAAAGAGAATCTGGCGCGGATGCGCGAGCTGACCTACAAAGCCAACGACGTGCTGAAAAAGCTGTTCGATGACGCCGGTCTGATTCTGGTGGACTTTAAGCTGGAGTTTGGTCTGTTCAAAGGCGAAGTGGTGCTGGGCGACGAGTTTTCGCCGGACGGCAGCCGCCTGTGGGATAAAAATACCCTCGATAAAATGGACAAAGACCGCTTCCGCCAGAGCCTGGGCGGCCTGATCGAAGCCTACGAAGAAGTGGCTCACCGCCTGGGCGTTAAACTCGACTAACCCGCTCGCCGCCAGAAGATGGCCTCATCTTCTGGCGTCTCTTGCTGTTTCCTGTGGTAATCCTGCGCTGAACCGCCTACGATCTCTGCTATTGATACATAACAGGGAATGAGGTGCTTATGCGCTGGCAAGGGCGTCGCGAAAGCGACAATGTTGAAGATCGACGTGGTCAATCAGGCTCGCCGTTTGGCGGCGGCGGGGGCGGCGGCTTCCGTCTGCCGAGCGGGAAGGGCGGTATTGTACTGCTGATTATTGTGCTGGTGGCGGGCTACTACGGCGTGGATTTGACCGGCATGCTGACCGGGGAGCCGATGCCGCAGCAGCAGACCTCCACGCAGCGCTCCATCAGTCCGAAAGACGATGAAGCGGCGAAGTTTACTTCCGTCATTCTGGCCACCACCGAAGATACCTGGGGACCGATCTTTGAAAAGATGGGCCGCCAGTACCCCCAGCCAAAACTGGTGCTCTACCGCGGCGCGACACGTACCGGCTGCGGCACCGGTCAGTCGGTGATGGGGCCGTTCTACTGTCCTGCCGACAGCACGGTCTATATCGACCTGTCCTTCTACGATGAGATGAAAAATAAACTGGGCGCCGACGGCGACTTTGCTCAGGGGTACGTCATTGCTCATGAGGTGGGCCACCACGTGCAAAAACTGCTGGGCATTGAGCCGAAAGTTCGCCAGCAACAGCAGCATGCCACCGAGGCCGAAGCCAACCGTCTGTCGGTGAAGATGGAGCTGCAGGCGGACTGCTTCGCCGGCGTCTGGGGCCATAATATGCAGCAGCAGGATATTCTGGAAACCGGCGATCTGCAGGAGGCGCTGAACGCTGCCGAAGCCATCGGCGACGACCGTCTGCAGCAGCAGAGCCAGGGGCGCGTGGTACCGGACAGCTTTACCCACGGCACGTCAAAACAGCGCTACACCTGGTTCAAACGCGGTTTCGACAGCGGCGATCCGGCGCAGTGCAACACCTTCGGCAGCGCGCTGTAATCGCCACCGATGATGGACGCGCTGCTTGACCTCACCGCGCAGATGGCGCGGGAGGGGATCCGTCGCCTGCTGGTGCTCAGCGGCGATGAGGCCTGGACGCTGCAGCAGGCGCAGGCGCTACGGGAGCGGCTCGGCGGCGATGGTCTGTGGGTAGGCTCCGATCCGGTTTCTGCGCCCTGCGTGGCGCCTGGCGCCCTGAAGACGCTGCTGGGTCGGGAAGTGATGCACGCCTTTTTCGATGCCCGGCGCGGGTGTGACGTGGCGGCCCTGGCGGCCCTGAGCGGTACGCTGCGGGCGGGAAGCTGGCTGGTGCTGCTGACGCCCCCCTTCGCCGACTGGCCGACCCGGGCGGATGAGGACTCCCTGCGCTGGAGCGATACTCCCGACCCTATCGTTACCCCCAACTTTGTTCACCGCTGCTGCCGGCAGTTTATCGCCGATCCGGAGGTGCTGCTCTGGCAGCAGTCGGACCGGCCGCGCTTCCCGCTGGCCGCCCCCCGCCCTGACTGGCATCCCGCCGATGGCCACCCCCAGGCCGAGCAGGCGCTAATCCTTGAGCAACTGTTGCGGCTGCCGCCCGGTATCGCGGCGGTGACGGCAGAGCGCGGGCGAGGGAAATCCGCTCTCGCGGGCATGCTGCTGCGCCAGCTTGGGGGCGAGGCCATCGTCACCGCCCCAACGCGTAGCGCCGTCGAGGTGCTGGCGAGCTTTGCCGGCGAGGCGTTCCGCTTTATGGCGCCCGATGCGCTGTTGGCGTCGCAAGAAACGGCGGCCTGGCTGATTGTCGATGAGGCCGCGTCGATCCCGGCTCCGCTTCTCCGGCAGCTGGTGAGCCGTTTTCCCCGCACGCTACTCACCACGACGGTGCAGGGTTATGAAGGCACCGGTCGCGGATTCCTGCTGAAATTTTGCGCCAGCCTGCCCCGTCTGCAGTCATTCAGCCTGAGCGCCCCGATCCGCTGGGCGGCGGGCTGTCCGCTGGAGTCAGCCATCCGTCAGTTGCTGATCTTTAACGATGAGGCATTTCGCGACGCGCCGACGGGGGAGGTGGTGCTGGAAGCGGTTAATCAGTCCTGCTGGCAATCGCAGCCAGCGCTACCGGAGGCGATGTACCAGCTATTGTCCGGGGCGCACTACCGGACTTCCCCGCTCGATCTGCGGCGCATGATGGATGCCCCCGGCCAGGCTTTTCGCTGCGCTCGCGCCAGCGGCGCGGTGGCGGGCGCGCTATGGCTGGTGGCCGAGGGGGGACTTTCTCCCGAACTTAGCCGGGCGGTGTGGGCAGGGTTTCGCCGGCCGCGCGGGAATCTGGTCGCCCAGTCGCTGGCGGCGCATGGCGGCAGTCCCCTGGCGGCGACGCTGTCCGGGCTGCGGGTCAGTCGGATCGCTGTCCATCCTGCCCGTCAGCGCGATGGTCTCGGGCAGAAGATGATCGCCAGTATCGCCGCCGATGCCGCAGGCTATGACTATCTGTCCGTCAGCTTCGGCTATACCCCTGAGCTGTGGCGCTTCTGGCAACGCTGCGGGTTTATCCTCGTGCGGCTGGGAACCCATCGCGAGGCCAGCAGCGGCTGCTATACCGCGATGGCTCTGTTCCCGCTGACTGCGGCGGGGCACCAGCTCGCGCAGCGGGAGGCGCAGCGGCTGCTGCGGGATGAATATTGGCTTCGCCCGTGGCGGGACGAATCCGCGCCGCTGCCGGCCGTCGCAGACGCTATGCTTAGTGATGAGGACTGGCTGGAAGCGGCGAGCTTTGCTTTCGCCCATCGCCCGCTGGCCGCGGCGCTGGGCTGCCTCAACCGCCTGCTGATGCAGGCCGACATGCCGTTGCCGGCTCTGCGCGGACGTCTGCAGGGGGAAGAGGAAGCCGCGCTGTGTGCTGCGCTGCGGCTGACGGGGCGTAAAGCCCTGCTGGCGAGATGGCGTGTTGAGGCCGCTGACGCCTTGCGCTTCCTCGATGCAGCGCGTGCTGAGGCGCTGCGTCAGCAGGTGGCGCATCTGCAATTATTTTAACTAACTCATTCAGTTAAATGGCATGGTCATATCTGGCGAGCGGCGTAAACTGCCGGCATACACTAAGGAGACAGCCATGAAACACGATCATTTTATTGTTCAAAGCCCTGCGACGCCTGCGCAACAGCTGTTGCTGCTGTTTCATGGTGTGGGTGATAACCCGGTCTCTATGGGGCAAATCGGCAGCTGGTTCGCGCCGCAGTTTCCCGATGCGCTAATTGTCAGCATCGGCGGGGTCGAACCTTGCGGTTCCAACGGTCGGCAGTGGTTTTCGGTGCAGGGAGTGACGGAAGAGAATCGTCAGCAGCGCATCGATGCCATTATGCCGACCTTCATTGACATTGTGCGCTACTGGCAAGAGAAAAGCGGCGTCAGTCCACTGGCCACCGCGCTGATCGGTTTCTCTCAGGGGGCGATTATGTCGCTGGAGAGTATCAAAGCGGCGCCAGATCTGGCTTCAAGAGTGATCGCCTTTAATGGCCGCTACGCGACGCTGCCGATGACGGCAACGACGGCCACCACCATTCATCTGATCCACGGGGGGGAAGATCGGGTTATCGACCTGGCGTGGGCGGTGTCGGCTCAGGAGGCATTACAGCAGGCGGGCGGCGACGTGACCTTAGATATTGTTGACGATCTGGGGCATGCCATTGACGATCGCAGCATGCAGTTTGCCATCGAGCGTCTGCGTTATACCGTGCCGAAGCACTATTTTGATGAGGCGCTGAGCGGCAGTACGCCAAAAGGGGACGATATCATCGAAATGCTGTAACCCCGGCGGACGGGGTTACAGGCGGGCAGTACCGCGATAAAGGCAAACTTACGGTTTCTTCGACTGGTCGTGCTTCGGCCAGTCGTCGTCATCGTCCCATTTATCGTTAAAATCACGGTGCGGCGGCAGATCGGGTTTGTTGTTAAGGAATTTTTTGTGGTCAACGCGGTTCAGATCTTTGATCACGTTGATAATCACCCCCACCAAAAAGACCAGAACCAGAATCCACCAGTGTTTAATAAGCCATTCCATGCGCGCTTCCTCTTTACGTCAATTCGTCAGGCGACCAGCTGTTCCATTACGCGTTGATACATCCGTGCCAGCAGCTGCAGGTCGGCGGCGTTCACACATTCATTAATTTTGTGAATGGTTGCGTTCACGGGGCCCAGCTCAACCACCTGCGCCCCCATGCGGGCGATAAACCGACCGTCAGAGGTGCCGCCGTTGGTCAACAGCTGCGGTTTGATCTCATTATAGTGCTCAATTGCGCTCACCACCGCATCCACCAGTTTACCGCGCCCGGTGAGGAACGGCTGGCCGGAGAGCCACCACTCCACGCTGTAACGCAGCTGGTATTTTTCCAGCAGGGAGACCACGCGGGCTTTGATCATCTCGTCCGTTAGTTCCGTACTGAAGCGGAAGTTGAACTGGACGAACATATCGCCGGGGATCACGTTGTTGCTACCGGTACCGGACTGTACGTTAGCGATCTGCATGCTGGTTGGCGGGAAAAATTCATTGCCTTTATCCCACTCGATATTGACCAGCTCCGCCAGCATCGGCGCCGCGCGATGGACAGGGTTATCGGCAAGGTGCGGATAGGCGACATGGCCCTGCACGCCGTGAATGGTCAGGTTGCAGGTCAGCGAGCCGCGGCGGCCGTTTTTCACCACATCGCCGACCACTTCGGTACTGGAGGGTTCGCCGACCAGACAGTAGTCCAGACGCTCATTACGCGCCATCAGCGTTTCCACCACTTTGACGGTGCCGTTTTTGGCGCTGGCCTCTTCATCTGAGGTGATCAAGAACGCCAGTCTGCCGCGATGATTCGGGTACTGCGCGACAAAACGTTCCGCCGCCACCACCATCGCCGCCAGCGAGCCTTTCATATCAGCTGCGCCGCGGCCGAACAGCATGCCGTCGCGGATGGTCGGTTCGAACGGGGGGTTGATCCAGCGGTCGGCGTCGCCTGCCGGGACCACGTCGGTGTGGCCGGCGAAGGCCAGCGTCTCGCCGTGGCCGCGCCAGGCCCAGAAATTCTGTGTATCGCCGAAATCCATCGGTTCAACGGTAAAGCCGATCGCACGCAGGCGTTCAATCATTAACGCCTGGCATCCCGCATCATCGGGGCTAAGGGAAGGGCGGCGAATAAGCTGCTGAGCCAGCTCAATGACCGGGCAAGACATAGACTATACCTCGTTAAACTGCTGATAACTTGCTTCACTAAAACCCAGCAGCATAGGACGACCGGGCGCACAGAGCAATGGGCGTTTGATAATCGCCGGCATTTCCAGCATCAATGCGGCGGCGGCGTCGGCATTATCGATGCTGTTGCGCAGCGACTCGTCGAGTTTGCGCCAGGTGGTGCCGCGGGTGTTCAGCAGCGCCTGCCAGCCCAGTTCGGCAATAAAGGTATCCAGTTGCGCGTGGTCAAGGCCATCGGCGCGGTAGTCATGAAACTGATACGCAATCTGATGCGCTTCCAGCCAGCGACGGGCTTTTTTAATGGTATCGCAGTTTTTAATTCCGTACATGGTGAGCATAGATAAACCTTTCACATTCAATTAAGCGGTTAACTCAGATATTTCCGAATATATAAGTCTTACTGAAATAATACGTGATTCAGATGAATAAATATAACTTTTTACCGGGTATCTCATTCAATTGACGGCGTGGTGAAATTTTGCTCATTCGCGGAAGTGATGTGAGGCTATTAACAATATTGCGAAAATGTTGCCTGAGAGTGCTCTGCGTCACATAATTTTTACATACGAAACGGCATAGTGGCGGCATCCAGAGGATTTATCTCTGTCAGCGGTCCACTAGACAATCAGAGCAATAGGGGAGCACAACTTCCCATCAGCAATGAAGTTATATAGAATCGACCATAATAATAAGAGAGGCTATTATGATTGAACATGAACTGGGGAACTGGAAAGATTTTATTGAAGGCATGCTTCGTAAATAAATTTCCGCAATGTGAGCAGGGGAATAACGCGAAGTAAATAAGCGCGTCATGGTTCTGAACACATAAAGAAGGCGACCTTAAGGGTCGCCTTTTCTGTTATTAAGGCTCGCCGCCAACGCCCGACGGCTTATTGCGGACGCTCCTTCAGCGGAAAGCGGCGACGTACCAGCACAAAGAACAGCGGCACGAAAAAGATGGCCAGTACGGTGGCGGAGATCATCCCGCCCATCACCCCGGTACCGACCGCATGCTGGCTGCCGGAGCCGGCCCCGGTGCTGGTCGCCATCGGCAGCACGCCGAAGATAAACGCCAGCGAGGTCATCAGGATGGGGCGCAGACGCTGACGGCAGGCCGACAGCGTGGCGCTGAGCAGATCCTGGCCTTTCTCGTTCAGCTCGTTGGCGAACTCAACGATCAGAATGGCGTTTTTCGCCGACAGGCCGATCACCGTCAACAGGCCCACCTGGAAGTAAACATCATTCTCCAGGCCACGCATCCAGGTCGCCAGCAGGGCGCCAATCACCCCGAGCGGGACCACCAGCATCACCGAGAACGGCACCGACCAGCTCTCGTACAGCGCCGCCAGGCACAGGAACACCACCAGCAGCGAAATCGCGTACAGTGCCGGCGCCTGAGCGCCAGAGAGGCGTTCCTGGTAGGACATGGCGGTCCATTCGAGGCCAAAGCCGGTTGGCAACTGCGCGGCCAGCTTCTCCATCATGTCCATCGCGGTGCCGGTACTGATACCCGGCGCCGCCTCACCGACGATCTCCACCGCCGAGTAGCCATTGTAGCGTTCCAGACGCGGTGAGCCGGTCTCCCAACGTGAGGTGGCGAAGGCCGAGAACGGCACCATCGTGCCGCTGCTGTTGCGGACATACCAGAGATTAATATCGTCAGGCAGCATCCGGTATTTCGCCGCTGCCTGGACGTAGACTTTCTTCACCCGGCCGCGATCCATAAAGTCGTTGACGTAGCTCGACCCCCACGCGGTTTGCAGCGTATCGTTGATGTCGTCAATGGAGACGCCCAGCGCCTGCGCTTTACGCTGATCGATATCGACCTGCAGCTGCGGACTGTCGTCGAGCCCGTTATGGCGGACCCGGGTCAACAGAGGGTTTTTGCCGGCCAGCTCAAGCAGCGTATCGCGTGCCGCCATCAGCGCATCGTGCCCCTTACCGGCGTGATCCTCAAGCTCCATATCGAAGCCTGCCGAACTGCCGAGGCCGCTGATGGCCGGCGGGCTGCTGGCGATGACCCGCGCTTCGTTGATCTGATTAAACGCTTTGGTGGCGCGTTCAATAATGGCAAAGGAGGAGCCGGTTTCCGGGTCGCGCTGGTCCCAGTCTTTGAGACGCACAAACATGCGGGCCACGTTCTGCCCGTTGCCGCCGGGGCCGGAACCGACGGTGGCAAATACCGATTCGACGTTCTGCTTCTCATTATTGAGGAAGTAATCTTCCGCTTTTTGCACTACTTTCAGCGTCTGCTGCTGAGTAGCGCCGCTCGGCAACTGGACCGAGGTGGTGAACATCCCGCGATCTTCCAGCGGCAGGAACGAGGTGGGCAGATGCAGGAACAGGAACACCATCCCGCCGAGCAGGACGACGTAGATCAGCATCCAGCGCAGCGAGCGGTGAAGAATTTTGCCGACAAAGGTTTCGTAGCGGCTGGCGCTGCGGTTGAAGGTGCGGTTGAACCAGCCGAAGAAGCCTTTTCTTTCATGGGATTCACCTGGCTTAACCGGCTTGAGCAGCGTGGCGCAAAGGGCCGGAGTGAGGATCATGGCCACCAGCACCGAGAGGACCATCGCCGCGACGATAGTGATTGAGAACTGGCGATAGATGGCCCCGGTGGTGCCGCCGAAGAAGGCCATTGGCACAAACACCGCCGACAGCACCATGGCGATCCCCACCAGTGCGCCTTGAATTTGCCCCATCGATTTGCGGGTCGCCTCGCGTGGCGACAGGCCCTCCTCGCTCATGATGCGCTCGACGTTCTCCACCACCACGATGGCGTCATCCACCAGCAGGCCGATCGCCAGCACCATCGCGAACATCGTCAGGGTGTTGATGCTGTAGCCACAGGCATACAGCACCGCAAAGGTGCCCATCAGCACCACCGGCACGGCGATGGTCGGGATCAGGGTGGCGCGGAAGTTCTGCAGGAACAGATACATCACGAGGAAGACCAGCAGGATCGCCTCCAGCAGCGTTTTGACCACATCAGTGATGGAGGCCTTTACGAAGGAGGTCGTCTCGTAGGCGACTTTATATTCCAGACCGTGAGGAAAATACTGCGACAGCTCATTGAGGCGATTGATCACGCGCTCCGCCGTGGCCATTTCGTTGGCGCCGGAAGCAAGCTTAATTCCCAGGCCCGAAGCGGCCTGCCGGTTGTAGCGGCTGAGGTAGTCGTACTTCTCCGCCCCCATCTCGACGGTGGCGACATCGCCCAGCGTCACCTCTGAACCATCCTGATTGACGCGCAGGGTGATATTGCGGAACTGCTCCGGGGTTTGCAGCAGAGATTGCGAGTTGATGGTGGCGTTCAGCGCCTGCTTATCGACCGAAGGCGTCCCGCCAAGCTGGCCGACGGCAATCTGGGCGTTCTGCGAACTGATGGCGTCGGTCACATCCTTGGTGGTCAGCTGGTAGCTATTGAGCTTCGCCGGGTCGAGCCAGATGCGCATTGAGTATTGCGAGCCGTAGGCGTCGATATCCCCCACGCCGTTGACGCGGCTGAGCGGGTCCTGAATGTTACTGGCGACGTAGTCGGCAATATCTTGTTTATCCATGCTGCCGTCGGTGGAGACGAAGGCGAGGGTCAGGATATTGGTGTCGCCGGTTTTGCGCACCGTCACCCCCTGGTTTTGCACTGCCTGCGGCAGTTTACGCATCGCCGACTGCAGCTGGTTCTGAACCTGCTGCACGGCTTCGTCCGGGTCGGTACCGGCGGTGAAGCTGAGGGTGATCGTCGCCTGGCCAGTGGCGCTGCTCTGGGATGACATATACATCAGGTTATCGAGGCCGGTCATATTCTGTTCGATAACCTGGGTGACGGTATTCTCCAGGGTTTGCGCGGAGGCGCCGGGATAGTTGGCGGTGATCCGCACGTTCGGCGGGGCGAGGTCGGGATACTGTTCAACGGGAAGCGACAAAATGGCAAGGGTGCCCGTCAGACATAACAGGATTGCCAGCACCCACGCAAAAATGGGGCGATCGATAAAGAAATTCGCCATCAGAATAAAGACCTCATATGCACATTTTTTTGTTATTGCACAGCCTGTGCCACTTTAGCGCCAGCGCCTCCGGCAATCGTGGAGAAATTAAGGAGATAGTGTAATTTATCATGTTGCTTTTGCCGTATCGTAAAGAAACCTCGAACTTTCCTGCCAGCAGGCAGTGAGCCTGCTTTGCAGCCTCAGACAGGCGCATTATCCCTTGCCGGTGTGAAACCTCATTTCATTTAAGTCAAAAAAATTGATCCAAAACGGATTCTCTCCAGAAAAAGTTTATCCTGGGCATTTGGACATTGTTCCGGCGCCGTCTTGTCGGGTAATAAATAGTCATGCGCATTGAGGGGTTATTCACCAAGAAGACAAAAGGAAGCCATGAACCACTTTATTTTGAGCGATAGTCGAAAATGTATCGGCTGCCAGGCCTGCGAAGTGGCCTGCGTAATGGCGCATAACGAGGAGCAACACGTGCTGACCCCGCAGCGCTTTTTACCTCGTATCACCGTCATCAAAGCGGCGGGCCAGCGTAACGCTATCACCTGCCGCCACTGTGAAGACGCCCCCTGCGTCCGCAGTTGCCCCAACGACGCCATTGCCCAGTCCGGCGACAGCGTTCAGGTCAGTCAGGAGAAATGCATTGGCTGTAAATCCTGCATGGTGGCCTGCCCGTTCGGGGTGATGCAGGTGGTGGTGACGCCGCAGGCTGCGGGCCTGGTAAAGGCCAGCGCGCAGAAATGCGATCTGTGCCAGGGCCGCGAAGCGGGACCGGCCTGTGTGGAAAACTGTCCCGCGCAGGCACTGACCCTCGCCGACGATGAGACGTTGACCGCGCTGGCGAAGCAGCGGCGACTGCGCTCGGCATGCCAGGAGGTGCAGCCGTGGCAGCGCGGTACGCCGACCTGCAGCCAGCCCAATGTTGGCGCGAAGGTCAGGCAAATGGCGATGACGCCGCCGCGCGGGGAGCCGGATAAGCTGGCGGCGGAGGCGCGTAAGAGCCACTTTGAGGAGATCTATCAGCCGTTCACCCCGGCGCAGGCGCAGCAGCAGGCCGCCCGCTGCCTCACGTGTGGGGAACACAGTATTTGCGAATGGACCTGCCCGCTGCATAACCATATCCCGCAGTGGGTCGAGCTGGTTAAGTCGGGGGATATCGCCGCCGCGGTCGCGCTTTCCCATCAGACCAACTGCCTGCCGGAGATCACCGGTCGCGTCTGCCCCCAGGACCGGCTGTGTGAAGGTGCCTGCACCCTGCGCGATGAAAGCGGCGCAGTCACCATCGGCAACATTGAGCGCTATATTTCCGACCAGGCGCTGGCCAGCGGCTGGCGTCCGGACCTCTCGCAGGTTAAGCCGAGCGGTAAGCGGGCGGCGATTATCGGCGCCGGGCCGGCCGGGCTGGCCTGCGCCGATGTGCTGGTGCGTCACGGCGTCCAGCCGGTGGTTTTTGACCGTCATCCGGAGATCGGCGGTCTGCTGACCTTCGGCATCCCGGCGTTCAAGCTGGATAAATCGCTGCTGGCCCGGCGGCGGGCCATTTTCAGCGAGATGGGTATCCGCTTTGAACTCAATTGCGAGGTGGGGAAAGATATCCCCCTGGCGACGCTGCTGGCCGACTATGACGCGGTGTTCGTCGGCGCCGGAACCTATCGCTCCATGAAGGCGGGGCTGCCGAACGAAGAGGCCCCCGGCGTTTACGATGCGCTGCCGTTCCTCATTGCCAACACCAAACAGGTGATGGGGCTGGCGGCATCGGCTCAGGAGCCTTATATCAACACCGCCGGGCTGAACGTCGTCGTGCTGGGCGGCGGCGATACAGCGATGGACTGCGTGCGCACCGCGCTGCGTCACGGCGCCCGCCAGGTGACCTGCGCCTATCGGCGGGATGAAGCCAACATGCCGGGCTCGAAAAAAGAGGTCAAAAACGCCCGCGAAGAGGGGGCGGTCTTTGAGTTTAACGTCCAGCCAGTGACCCTGGAGCTGGACGAAAGCGGGCGAGTGAACGGGGTACGCTTTTTGCGCACCGAGCTGGGCGCCCCGGACGCGGGAGGAAGACGCCGCCCGACGCCGATCCCCGGCAGTGAGTTTGTTATGCCGGCGGATGCGGTGATCATGGCCTTTGGCTTCCACCCGCACCGCATGCCCTGGCTGGAAGCGGCGGGCGTGGCGCTGGACAGTCAGGGGCGCATCAAAGCCGGCGTCGAGAGCCGTTACCGTTACCAGACCAGTCAGGAGAAGATCTTTGCCGGCGGCGATGCCGTGCGCGGCGCAGACCTTGTAGTGACGGCGATGGCGGAAGGCCGTCACGCGGCGCAGGGGATTTTGGACTATCTGGCGCTGAAAACGACGCCGCTTCACTGACGACAAACCCGGCCCCGCAGCGTAGTATGAGGGAGTCCTTTTACGCTGTGGGGTCGGTATGTCACTCAATATTCACGTCATTAAAGATAAAATCCTCTCTGAGAACTGGTTCGTACTACGCAACATGACTTATGAGCTAACGCGGGCGGACGGCAGCGTCGTGCGCCATAAGCGCGAAGTCTACGATCGCGGCAATGGCGCCACCGTACTGCTGTATAACCGCCATAAGCAGACGGTGGTCCTGGTGCGGCAGTTCCGGGTCGCCACCTGGGTCAATGGCAATCATGACGGCATGCTGATTGAAACCTGCGCCGGGCTGCTGGACAACGATGAGCCGGAAGCCTGCATTCGTAAAGAGGCGGTGGAAGAGACCGGCTACGAAGTGGGCGAGGTGCGTAAGCTGTTTGAGCTGTTTATGTCGCCAGGGGGCGTCACCGAAGTGGTGCATTTCTTTATCGCCGAGTACAGCGACGCGCAGCGAACCACCAGCGGCGGCGGGGTGGATGATGAAGCCATCGAGGTGCTGGAGCTGCCTTTTAGCCAGGCGCTGCAGATGGTCGCTGACGGTGAGATCCGCGACGGTAAGGCGGTCATCCTGCTGCAGTATCTGCAAACCTCCGGCCTGATGTCGGGGAACTCTGACAAATCCGATTGAGTAAGCGGCTGCCGTTGTCCAGGATAGGCGCCGTGGTCGGGTTTATCTGGGGTCGGGCGGTTCATGCTTTTTCGCATCATTTTTTTCCTCTTTCTGGCGGTGCTGCCTTGCTCGCAGGCATGGTCGGCACCGACGCAGCAGCGCTTCAACGACTGGCAGGTCACCTGTAACAACCAAAATTTCTGCGTCACCCGTAACGTGGGGCTGCATTATGGGCTGGTGATGACCCTCAGCCGCAGCGCCGGAGCAGTGACTGACGCCAGCCTGCGTATCGAACTGGGGGGCACCGGTAATCCGGTGGCGACGCTCGCGCCGATAGCGCCGCGCCTGCTGCTGGATGGCAAACCGGTGTCCCTGACCGACAAGCGCTGGCACATTGAAGATAAGCTCATTAAAACCGCCGACAGCGTGACGATCGATGCATTTCTCCAGCAGGTTCAGGAGGGGAAAGCTCTCTCGCTGGCCAATGGCCTGCAGAGCATCTCCCTGCAGGGGTTGAAAGCGGCTCTGTTTTTTATCGACGATCGGCAAAAGCGGGTAGGCAGTGAAACGGCCTGGGTCGGCAAAGGGGAAGAGCCGCCGCTCAGCGTACCGCCGGCCCCGGCGCTGCGCGCGGTGGCGACCGCGGAAACAGCGCAGTCGCCGCTGGGGCGTGAGGAGCTCAACGATCTGATGGACTACGGTAATGAGCGGATGACCAACAGCAACTGCTCCCTCGATCCCTTCCGCCGTGAAATTCGCGTTACTGCGCTGACGGATGACAAAGTGCTGCTGATGACCAGCTGCGAATCCGGCGCGTACAACACCGTCTGGCTGGCCTGGCTGGTCTCCCGCCAGCGGCCCTATGTCGCCCGTCAGGTGCGGCTGACGCTGCCGTTTCAGCCACCGGGCGAGGCACCGCGGGAGATCGAGCTTATCAACGCCAGCTACGATGATCGCCGCCATGAGCTGGTGACCCTGGATAAAGGCCGCGAGGCCGGCGATTGCGGGATCCAGACCCGCTGGCGTTTTGACGGCCAGCGGTTCAGTCTCTCCCGCTACGCGCAGCAGCCGACGTGTGATAACTGGCAGGGGCCAGACGCCTGGCCCACGCTGTGGATCACCCGTTAAGCACCTGCTCTGCGGTGGCGACGATATGGTCGACCGTAAAGCCAAAGAACGGAAACAGCTGCTCTGCCGGGGCGGATTCGCCATAGCCGGTCATGCCGACGATCTTGCCTTTTAAGCCGACATATTTATACCAGTAGTCCGCTATCCCGGCCTCGACCGCCACCCGGGCGCTAACGTCCGACGGCAGCACCGACTCGCGCCAGGCCTCATCCTGGGCATCAAACACATCGGTGGAAGGGAGCGAGACGACCCGCACATTCACCCCGTTCGCCAACAGTTTTTCTGCGGCCAGCACAGTGATCTCCACTTCCGAGCCGGTGGCGATGAGGATCAGGTCGGGCTTCCCGCCGGCATCTTTCAGCACGTAGCCTCCCCGGGCAATAGCCTGCACCTGTTCCGGGGTGCGCGGCATCTGCGCCAGGTTTTGCCGCGACAGGATCAGCGCCGTTGGTCCGTTCTGGCGCGCAATGGCCGCCTGCCAGGCGACGGCGGTCTCCACCTGGTCGCAGGGGCGCCAGGTGCTGAAGTTCGGCGTCAGACGCAGACTGGCCAGCTGTTCCACCGCCTGGTGCGTCGGGCCATCTTCCCCGAGACCGATGGAGTCATGGGTATAGACCATGATCTGCCGGGCCTTCATCAGGGCCGCCATGCGCGCGGCGTTGCGGGCGTACTCCACGAACATCAGGAAGGTAGAGGTATACGGAATGAAGCCCCCGTGCAGGGCGATGCCGTTGGCCACCGCGGTCATGCCAAATTCGCGCACGCCGTAGTGGATATAGTTGCCCGCAGGATCGTCTTTAATCGATGTCGAGCCAGACCAGATGGTCAGGTTACTCGGCGCAAGATCCGCCGAACCGCCCAGCAGTTCCGGGAGATGCGGGCCGTAGGCGTTCAGCGCGTTTTGCGAGGCCTTGCGGCTGGCGATTTTCGCCGGCTCGGCCTGCAGTTTCGCCACGTAGTCGCGGGCGGTCGCGGCAAAGTCTTCCGGCAGGGTGCCATCCATGCGGCGAGTCAGCTCAGCGGCCAGCTCCGGAAACTGCTGCTGGTAGGCGGCGAATTTCTCGTTCCAGGCGTGCTCGGCTTTTTCGCCGCGCGGACGCGCATCCCAGCCCTGATAGATCTCTTTCGGGATCTCGAAGGGCGGATATTTCCAGCCCAGCTGCTGGCGGGCCAGGGCCACCTCTTTTTCGCCCAGCGCCGCGCCGTGAGACTCTTCCGACCCCGCTTTGTTGGGCGAACCGAAGCCGATGATGGTCCGACAGATAATCAGCGACGGCTTATCTTTCACCGCCTGCGCTTCCGCAATGGCCTGTTTAATGGCCTGCGGATCGTGACCATCAATGTCACCGATCACATGCCAGTGATAGGCGCGGAAGCGTTCGGCCGTATCATCGGAAAACCAGCCTTCAGTTTTGCCGTCGATGGAGATGCCGTTGTGATCGTAAAAACCGATCAGCTTACCCAGTCCGAGCGTACCGGCCAGCGAACAGGCCTCATGGGAGATCCCCTCCATCAGACAGCCATCGCCCATGAAAACCCAGGTGTGATGGTCGATAATCTCATGACCGGGGCGGTTAAACTGTGCCGCCAGGGTGCGTTCGGCGATGGCCATGCCGACGGCATTCGCCAGCCCCTGGCCCAGCGGGCCGGTGGTGGTCTCCACCCCGGGGGTATAGCCATGCTCCGGGTGGCCCGGCGTTTTTGAGTGCAACTGACGGAACTGCTTGAGTTCTGACAGCGGCAGATCGTAGCCGGTCAGGTGCAACAGGCTGTAGAGCAGCATCGACGCGTGGCCGTTGGACAGAATAAAGCGGTCGCGGTCCACCCAGCCAGGGTTCTGCGGATTGTGCTTGAGAAAATCGTTCCACAGCACTTCGGCAATGTCTGCCATCCCCATTGGCGCACCGGGGTGGCCGGAATTGGCTTTCTGCACCGCGTCCATACTCAGGGCGCGGATGGCGTTGGCAAGCTCTCTTCGGGACATAGTTTTCTCCGTGAGACTAAAGTGAAAGTTTGGCGGCAAGCAGATCTTCCAGTTTGCGCTGATCGACGGCGAACAGGCGGATCCCCTCCGCCAGCTTTTCGACCGCCATCGGGTCCTGATTATGTTCCCAGCGGAACTCCGCCTCGCTGAGCGGCACCGGGCGCGGCAGGATCTGGCTGGCAGGGATCAGTTTGCGCACCACCGGGGCGTCGCTGGCCTGCAGCTCTTTTAACAAGGGCGGGGCGATGGTCAGCCGGTCGCAGCCGACCAGGGCGAGGATCTGTTCGGTGCGGCGGAAGCTGGCGCCCATCACGATGGTGGTGTATTTATGCTGTTTGAAGTAGTCATAGATATTGCGCACCGATTTCACCCCCGGATCTTCCTCCACCACGTAAGGATCCAGCGGCTTACGCGCCTGATACCAGTCATAAATACGCCCGACGAAAGGGGAGATCAGATAGACCCCGGCTTCGGCGCAGGCCCGGGCCTGGGCGAAGGAAAACAGCAGCGTCAGGTTGCAGTGGATGCCTTCTTTTTCCAGCGTCTCGGCGGCGCGGATCCCCTCCCAGGTGGATGCCAGTTTGATCAGGATCCGCGACTTATCAATGCCCATCTCCTGATACAGCGCCACCAGATGGCGCGCCTTCTCGATGCTCTTCTCCCGGTTGAAGGAGAGCCGGGCGTCCACCTCGGTGGAGACCCGGCCCGGAATGCTTTTGAGGATCTCCGCGCCAAAATTGACCGCCAGCTTATCGCAGGCGTGAGTCACCTGCGCTTCACGGCCGCCTCCTTGCTTTTTCGCCCAGGCGATGGCGTCGTCAATGAGTCCGCTATAGGACGCCAGGCCGGCGGCCTTCAGCAGCAGGGAGGGGTTAGTGGTGGCATCTTCCGGATGATAGTGGCGAATGGATTCGATGTCGCCGCTGTCGGCGACCACGGTGGTGAACTGCTTGATGCTGTCTAGCTGATTCATAGATAAGTCCTCCTGGAACAAGGTGTTACATGAGTGCTTGCCGGTATGCGGTATAAATAGTGATGAGGTACATAACCAAAAAGCATAGCAGACGGGGCTATTATTGGCGGCGAATCCGGGTAACATAACCGCTATAAATTGATAACAACCAGATCATAGCGATGGCCAGAGTTTGGCGGTGTTCAAAGTTTATCGCCCCGCCAGGAGGGATACTGTCTGCCACTGAAAGGTGAACGACAGGATGGTCATCACGCTTTTCCCCTACGAACGATACGTGAAAGAAAGGAATAGAAAATGGATGAGCAGTTAAAACAGAGCGCCCTCGACTTCCACGAATTTCCGGTTCCCGGAAAAATCCAGGTCTCGCCGACCAAACCTCTCGCCACCCAGCGCGATTTGGCGCTGGCCTACTCGCCGGGCGTCGCGGCCCCCTGTCTGGAAATCGAAAAAGATCCGCTGGCCGCCTACAAATACACTGCCCGCGGCAACCTGGTGGCGGTCGTCTCCAACGGCACCGCGGTGCTGGGGCTGGGGAATATCGGCGCGCTGGCCGGCAAGCCGGTGATGGAGGGCAAAGGCGTCCTGTTTAAGAAATTCGCCGGCATCGATGTGTTTGATATCGAAGTCGATGAGCTGGATCCGGACAAATTCATTAACGTCGTCGCCGCCCTCGAGCCGACCTTCGGCGGTATCAACCTGGAAGATATTAAAGCGCCGGAGTGTTTCTACATCGAGCAGCAGCTGCGCGAGCGGATGAATATTCCGGTTTTCCATGACGATCAGCATGGCACGGCGATCATCAGCACCGCGGCGATCCTCAACGGTCTGCGCGTCGTCGAGAAGAATCTGTCCGACGTGCGGATGGTGGTCTCCGGCGCGGGCGCGGCGGCGATCGCCTGCATGAACCTGCTGGTGGCGCTGGGGATGCAAAAGCACAACATCGTGGTCTGCGATTCGAAAGGCGTCATCTATAAAGACCGTGAACCGAACATGGCGGAAACCAAAGCCGCCTACGCAGTGGAAGACGACGGCAAACGTACGCTTGATGATGTGATCGACGGCGCCGACATTTTCCTCGGCTGCTCTGGCCCGAAAGTGCTGACTCCGGAGATGGTGAAGAAGATGGCGCGCGCGCCGCTGATCCTTGCCCTGGCCAACCCGGAGCCGGAAATTCTGCCGCCGCTGGCGAAGCAGGTCCGCGATGACGCCATCATCTGTACCGGTCGCTCCGACTACCCTAACCAGGTCAACAATGTGCTCTGCTTCCCGTTCATCTTCCGCGGCGCGCTGGACGTCGGCGCGACGGCGATCAACGAAGAGATGAAGCTGGCGGCGGTGCACGCCATTGCCGAGCTGGCCCATGCCGAGCAGAGCGAAGTGGTGGCCTCCGCCTATGGCGATCAGGATTTAAGCTTTGGTCCGGACTACATCATTCCGAAACCGTTCGACCCGCGGCTGATCGTCAAGATTGCCCCTGCGGTGGCGAAGGCGGCAATGGATTCCGGCGTGGCAACGCGCCCCATCGCTGATTTTGACGCCTATATCGAGAAGCTGAGCGAGTTCGTCTATAAAACCAACCTGTTTATGAAGCCTATCTTCTCTCAGGCGCGCAAAGAGCCGAAGCGCGTGGTGTTGGCGGAAGGGGAGGAGACCCGGGTGCTGCACGCCACTCAGGAGCTGGTGTCGCTGGGGCTGGCCAAACCGATTCTGGTGGGGCGCCCTAGCGTGATTGAAATGCGCATCCAGAAGCTGGGTCTGCAGATCAAGGCCGGCGTTGACTTTGAGATCGTCAATAATGAATCCGACCCGCGGTTTAAAGAGTACTGGAGCGAGTACTACCAGCTGATGAAGCGCCGCGGCATTACCCAGGAGCAGGCGCAGCGGGCGGTGATTAGCAACACCACGGTGATTGGCGCCATCATGGTTCATCGCGGTGAAGCGGATGCGATGATCTGCGGGACTATCGGCGAGTACCACGACCACTACCGCGTGGTGCAGCCGCTGTTTGGCTATCGCGACGGCGTCAGCACCGCCGGGGCGATGAATGCGCTGCTGCTGCCGAGCGGCAACACCTTTATCGCCGACACCTATGTCAATCACGATCCCTCCCCGGAAGAGCTGGCGGAGATCACCCTGATGGCGGCGGAAAGCGTGCGTCGCTTCGGTATTGAGCCGCGGGTGGCATTGCTGTCGCACTCCAACTTTGGTTCCGCCGACTGCCCGTCAGCCAGCAAGATGCGCAAAACCCTTGAACTGGTGAAGGCGAGCGCCCCGGAGCTGATGATCGATGGCGAAATGCATGGCGACGCCGCGCTGGTGGAAAGCATCCGCAACGACCGCATGCCGGACAGCCCACTGAAGGGATCGGCCAATATTCTGGTGATGCCGAATATGGAAGCCGCCCGGATCAGCTATAACCTGCTGCGTGTCTCCAGTTCGGAAGGGGTGACCGTCGGGCCAGTGCTAATGGGGGTGGCGAAGCCGGTGCATATTCTGACGCCGATCGCCTCCGTACGCCGCATTGTGAATATGGTGGCGCTGGCGGTTGTCGAAGCGCAAACCGAACCGCTGTAATCTCGTTTTTTTCCCATTAACGCGCGGAGAGTTTTCCGCGCACAATATCAGGCAGGCCGGCGAGTAAAAACGCTGAGCCTGCCTTTTTAATTCCGCCGCATTATTATTTTCTCTCCTGAGTGATCCACTTCACCTTTTAACCCCACTTGCCGAAATTTGTTATTTGCCGCGCTGAAATACCGTCACCATGAGGACAGATTTCAGGGGGGCAATCAGTCATGGATAAAGAACGCATTATTCAGGAATTCGTACCAGGCAAACAGGTCACACTGGCGCATCTGATTGCCCACCCGGGAGCGGAGCTGGCGAAAAAGATCGGCGTACCCGAATCCGGCGCGATCGGCATTATGACGCTGACACCGGGGGAAACAGCGATGATCGCCGGCGATCTGGCGATGAAGGCCGCCGATGTGCACATCGGTTTTCTCGACCGGTTTAGCGGCGCGCTGGTGATCTACGGTTCGGTCGGCGCGGTGGAGGAGGCGCTCCTGCAGACCATCGGCGGGTTAGGCCGCTTATTAAATTATACCTTGTGCGAATTAACGAAAAGTTAATTGAGAGCGACCATGAAGCGTATTGCCATTGTCGGCGCCGTCGGTGCAGGAAAAACCACATTATTTAATGCCCTGCAGGGAAATTATTCCCTCGCCAGAAAAACGCAGGCGCTGGAATTTAACGATCGTGGCGACATCGATACACCCGGGGAATATTTCAGCCATCCTCGCTGGTATCACGCCTTAATTACCACCCTGCAGGATGTGGACACCCTGATTTATGTCCATGCGGCCAATGATATCGAAAGTCGCCTGCCTCCCGGGTTACTGGATATTGGCAGCCGAAAGCACCTTATCGTGGCGATCAGCAAAACGGATCTGCCGGATGCCAACGTCGCCGCGGTGCGGCAGCTGCTGGACGGGATGGGGTTTCAGGCGCCGGTTTTCGCCCTCAACGGTTGCGATCCGCAAAGCGTCGCGTCGCTGGAAAATTATTTGAGTGAGCTCAGCCAAAAGGAGGAAGGGCCAGGTGAAGAAACTCATTACCGCTAACGATATTCGTGCCGCCCACGCGCGCGGCGAACAGGCGATGTCAGTTGTTCGGCGCGCCAGCATTATCACCCCGGAAGCGCGCGAAGTCGCCGAGCTGCTGGGATTCACTATCACCGAGGATGATGGCGCCGCGCCGGCGGCGACAGCGGCGGACAGCGACAAAACGGAAAGCCAGCGGATCCGCGAAACCATCCTGGCGCAGTTGCCGGAAGGCCAGTTTACCGAAAGCCTGGTGGCGCAGCTGATGGAAAAGGTGATGAAGGAGAAGCAGTCCCTGGAGCAGGAGGCGATGCAGCCAGGATTTGACTCCGTGACCGGCAAAGGCGGCATCAAAGTGATCGACGGCAGCAGCGTGAAGTTTGGCCGCTTCGACGGCGCCCAGCCGCACTGCGTCGGCTTAACGGACCTGGTGACCGACCAGGATGGCAGCAGCATGGCCGCCGGATTTATGCAGTGGGAGAACGCCTTCTTCCCGTGGACGCTGAACTACGACGAAATCGATATGGTGCTGGAGGGCGAGCTGCATGTGCGCCATCAGGGGGAAACGCTGATTGCCAAAGCAGGGGACGTCATGTTTATCCCGAAAGGCGCCAGCATCGAATTCGGTACCCCGTCGACGGTGCGCTTCCTGTACGTCGCCTGGCCGGCAAACTGGCAATCGCTATGAACGATTTCATTACCGAAGCGTGGCTCAGAGCGAATCATACGCTCAGCGAAGGCGGTGAAATCCATCTTCCTGCCAACGCTCGCCTGACGCCCTCGGCGAGGGAGCTGCTGGAAAGTCGGCATCTGCGGGTCAAATTTCTCGACCGCCAGGGGCGCCTGTTTGTCGAGGATGACGAACAGACGCCGCAGCCGGTGCATGTCCTGACCAGCCGCGACCATCCGCCCCAGGCCTGCTGCGAGCTCTGTCACCAGCCGGTGGATAAAAAGCCGGACACCCTGACCCACCTGACGGCCGATACCCTGGTGGCGAAAAACGATCCGCGGCTGGCCTTCCGTGCGGTGCTGGACAGCACCATCGCTCTGACGGTGTGGCTGCAAATTGAACTGGCGGAGTCCTGGCAGCCGTGGCTGATGGATATCCGTTCGCGGCTGGGCAACATCATGCGCGCCGACGCGCTGGAGGAGCCGCTGGCGGCGCAGTCGATAGCCGGATTCAGCGAGGGACAGTTACACCGTCTGTCCCATCAGCCGCTGCGCTTCCTGGGCCACGATCACCTGGTGCCGGAGGCCCGCCATGGGCGCGAGGTCGCGCTGCTTAATCTGCTGCGCGGCAAAGTCCGCGAGGCGGAGGTGACCGCGGCGCAGGTGTTTATCACGCCGCAATTTGCGGTCCGGCGCGCCGATATTATGCAAGCGCTCAACCGTCTCTCCAGCGCGGTCTACGTGATGATGATCCTGGGCGTGACGGATTCGCCGCCAACCCTCAGCCAGCTGCAGCAGCACCTGGGAGGTGAAGATGATCATTGACCAATGCCGCAAACTGGCGCTGCGCGCCCCCGCCCGAGTGGTGTTCCCGGATGCGCTGGACGTCCGTGTGCTGAAGGCGGCGCATTATCTGCAGCAGCAGGGCCTGGCGCGTCCGATCCTCGTCGCCAGTCCCTTCGCGCTGCGGCAGTTCGCCCTTGGCGAACGTCTGCCGCTGACCGGAGTGCAGATCATTGATCCGCACAGCAACCTGGCGATGCGCGAGGCGTTTGCCGCCGCCTGGCAGGCGCGCGCCGGCGATAAAGCGCCCGCTGACGCCGTCGACAAGCTGGCCGACCCGCTGATGTTCGCCGCGGCGATGGTCAGCGGCGGTGAGGCCGAGGTGTGTATCGCCGGGAATCTCTCGTCAACCGCCAGCGTGCTGCGCGCCGGTCTGCGCCTTATCGGCCTGCAGCCGGGGTGTAAAACGCTCTCTTCGCTGTTTCTGATGTTGCCGCAGTATGCCGGCCAGCCGCTGGGGTTTGCCGACTGCAGCGTGGTGCCGCAGCCGACGGCGGCGCAGCTGGCGGATATCGCGATTGCCAGCGCCGAGACCTGGCAAGCGATCGCTGGCGAAGCGCCGCGGGTGGCAATGCTCTCCTTCTCGACACACGGCAGCGCCCGGCATCCCTGTGTGGCTAACGTCCAGCAGGCCACGGAGATCGTGCGTCAGCGGGCGCCGCAGCTGATGGTCGATGGCGAACTGCAGTTTGACGCCGCCTTTGTACCGGACGTCGCTGCGCACAAAGCGCCCGGCAGCCCGCTGCGGGGGCGGGCCAATGTGCTGGTCTTCCCATCGCTGGAGGCGGGCAACATCGGCTACAAAATCGCCCAGCGATTGGGTGGATATCGCGCCATCGGGCCGCTGATCCAGGGCCTCGCCGCCCCGCTTCACGACCTCTCGCGAGGCTGTAGCGTAGAGGAAATTATCGAACTGGCGCTGGTGGCGTCGGTACCGCGCCAGACGGACGCAAGCCGGATCCCCGACTCGTCCACGCTGGTTGAATGAATGGTCCCCTTCAGGACCCCTTATGAGAGGAAAACACAATGGAAGCATTAGGAATGATTGAAACCCGGGGCCTGGTTGCACTGATTGAGGCCTCCGACGCCATGGTCAAAGCGGCCCGCGTCAAGCTGGTAGGCGTGAAACAGATCGGCGGCGGCCTGGTGACCGCCATGGTGCGCGGCGATGTCGCGGCGTGCAAAGCCGCCACGGATGCCGGGGCGGCGGCGGCTCAGCGTATCGGTGAGCTGGTCTCTGTACATGTCATCCCGCGCCCGCATGGCGATCTGGAAGAGGTCTTCCCGATCAGCTTCAAGGGTGACAGCAACATCTAACGGGGGAGGGGGTGCCGGAAAGTTCGGGCCGGATGAGACGTCAGCGCGTCGCTATCCGGCCATGAAAAGGCATGAATGCCGGATGGCGCTGCGCTTTTCCGGCCTGCACATCACACGCGGAGATGGACATGAAGCTGGCTGTCGTAACCGGATATGTGGTCTGCACCGTACGCCATGAAGGGCTGGCCCACGACAAACTGCTGATGGTGGAGATGCTCAATGCCCGCGGCGAACCCGACGGGCAATGCGCGGTCGCCATCGACAACATCGGCGCGGGATGCGGGGAGTGGGTGCTGCTGGTCAGCGGCAGCTCGGCGCGACAGGCGCACGCACAGGGCGCCTCTCCGGTCGATCTGTGCGTGATTGGCATCGTGGATGAGGCTGCGGCCGATGGTCAGGTGCTCTTCCATAAGTAGGGTGAAAAATCATGAATCAACAGGACATTGAACAGGTAGTGAAAGCGGTACTGCTGAAAATGAAAGACAGCAGTCAGCCTGCTGACGCCGTTCATGATAGGGGCGTTTTTGCCTCACTGGATGACGCTGTCGCGGCGGCAACGGCGGCCCAGCAGGGATTAAAGCGGGTGGCGATGCGTCAGCAGGTGATTCAGGCCATTCGTGAGGCGGGTGAAAAGCATGCCCGTGAACTGGCGGAGCTTGCGGTGACGGAGACCGGCATGGGACGCGTTGAAGATAAGTTTGCCAAAAACGTGGCGCAGGCACGGGGTACGCCAGGCGTGGAGTGTCTGACTCCGCAGGTGCTGACCGGCGATAACGGCCTGACGCTGATTGAAAACGCGCCCTGGGGCGTGGTGGCCTCGGTCACGCCCTCGACCAATCCGGCGGCGACGGTGATTAACAACGCCATCAGCCTGATTGCCGCCGGCAACAGCGTGGTCTTCGCCCCCCATCCGGCGGCGAAACAGGTCTCGCAGCGGGCAATTACCCTGCTTAACCAGGCGGTAGTGGCCGCTGGCGGCCCGGCCAACCTGCTGGTGACCGTGGCGAACCCGGATATCGACACCGCCCAGCGGCTGTTTAAGTACCCCGGCATCGGCCTGCTGGTGGTGACCGGCGGCGAAGCGGTGGTCGAGGCGGCGCGCAAACATACCAACAAACGGCTAATAGCCGCCGGGGCCGGCAACCCGCCGGTGGTGGTGGATGAGACCGCCGATCTGCCGCGCGCCGCGCAGGCGATCGTTAAAGGCGCCTCATTCGATAACAACATTATCTGCGCCGACGAGAAGGTGCTGATCGTGGTCGATAGCGTCGCCGACGAACTGATGCGCCTGATGGAAGGCCAGCAGGCGGTGAAGCTCACGGCGGCGCAGGCCGAACAGCTCCAGCCGCTGCTGCTGAAACATATCGACGAGCGCGGCAAAGGCACGGTCAGCCGCGACTGGGTCGGCCGCGACGCGGGCAAAATCGCCGCGGCGATTGGCCTGCAGGTGCCGGCGTCAACCCGCCTGCTGTTCGTGGAAACGCCTGCCAGCCATCCGTTTGCTGTTACTGAACTGATGATGCCGGTGCTGCCGGTGGTGCGGGTGGCGAACGTCGAGGAGGCCATCGCCCTGGCGGTGCAACTGGAAGGCGGCTGCCACCACACCGCGGCGATGCACTCGCGCAACATCGACAACATGAACCAGATGGCGAACGCCATCGACACCAGCATCTTTGTCAAAAACGGACCGTGCATCGCCGGGCTTGGGCTGGGCGGCGAGGGCTGGACCACCATGACCATCACCACCCCAACCGGGGAAGGGGTAACCAGCGCGCGGACCTTCGTTCGTCTGCGCCGCTGCGTGCTGGTGGATGCGTTTCGAATCGTATAAGGGATGAACATGGCGCACGACGAACAACGCTGGCTTTCGCCGAGACTGCAAAAAGCCGCTGCTCTGTGTAACCAGGCACCCGCTGCCAGCGAATCGCCGCTGTGGCTGGGTATCGATTTAGGTACCTGCGACGTGGTGTCGATGGTGGTCGACCGTGATGGCCAGCCGGTTGCGGTATGTCTTGACTGGGCCGATGTGGTGCGCGACGGCATCGTCTGGGACTTCTTCGGCGCCGTCACCCTCGTGCGCCGTCATCTCGCGACCCTCGAACAGCAGCTGGGCTGCCGCTTTACGCATGCGGCGACCTCGTTTCCGCCCGGCACCGATCCGCGCATTTCGATCAACGTCCTGGAGTCCGCCGGGCTGGAGATCAGTCATGTGCTGGATGAGCCCACCGCGGTGGCGGATCTGCTGCAGCTCGATAATGCCGGGGTGGTGGACATCGGCGGCGGCACCACCGGGATCGCCATCGTTAAACAGGGCAGGGTGACGTATTCGGCGGATGAAGCCACCGGCGGACACCATATCTCCCTGACTCTGGCCGGGAATCGCGGCATCGGGCTGGAAGAGGCTGAGCAGTACAAGCGCCGCCATGCCGGAGAGATCTGGCCGGTAGTGAAACCGGTGTACGAGAAGATGGCTGAGATTGTCGCCCGACATATTACCGGACAAGGGATTGGTGATTTGTGGCTGGCAGGCGGCGCCTGCATGCAGCCGGGCGTCAGGGCGCTTTTTTGCCAATGTTTCCCGACGCTGAAGGTGCATTTACCCCGGCACAGCCTGTTTATGACCCCGCTGGCAATCGCCAACAGCGGGAGGGAAAAAGCGGAGGGGATCTATGCAAGCTGAACTGCAGACGGCGCTGTTCCACGCCTTCGATACGCTGAATCTTCAGCAAGTGAAAAGCTTCAACGTTCCGCCGGTGACGCTGCACGGCGTCGGCGCGCTGGCGGCCTGCGGCCCGCAAGCGCAGGCCCGGGGCCTGAAGCATCTGTTTGTCATGGTTGACCGTTTTCTCCATCAGGCGGGAATGACCGCCGGGCTGGAGCGTAGCCTGGCGATGAAAGGGGTTGCCATGACCCTCTGGCCCTGTCCCGCCGGCGAACCCTGCGTCACCGATGTCTGCGCTGCGGTCGCCCAGCTGCGGGACGCGCGCTGCGACGGCGTGGTGGCCTTCGGCGGCGGCTCGGTGCTGGATGCGGCGAAAGCGGTGGCGCTGCTGGTCGCCAACCCTGAGCAGACGCTGGGGGAGATGACGGAGCACAGCGAATTACAGCCACGTCTGCCGCTGATTGCGGTGCCGACCACCGCCGGCACCGGGTCAGAAACCACCAACGTGACGGTGATTATCGATGCGGTGAGTGGACGCAAACAGGTGCTGGCGCATGCCTCGCTGATGCCGGATGTGGCGATCCTCGACGCCGCCCTAACTGAGGGCGTTCCCCCGCCTGTCACGGCGATGACCGGGATTGATGCGCTGACCCACGCCGTCGAGGCCTACAGCGCCCGTCACGCCACGCCGTTTACCGACAGTCTGGCGATGGGGGCGATAGCCATGATCGGCGAAGCGCTGCCGAAAGCGGTGGGCTGCGGCCAGGATCTGGCGGCGCGGGAGAACATGCTGCTGGCCTCCTGCATGGCGGGGATGGCGTTTTCCAGCGCCGGGCTGGGGCTATGCCATGCCATGGCGCATCAGCCGGGGGCGGCGCTGCATATTCCGCACGGTCTGGCCAACGCCATGCTGCTGCCAACGGTGATGGGCTTCAACCGTATGGTGTGCCGGGGGCGCTTCAGCCAGATCGGCCGGGCGCTGACCGGCAGGAAAACCGATGACCTTGAGGCAATCGCCGCCGTGCGCGAACTGATTGCGGAAGTCGGTCTGACGATGCGGCTGTCGGATGCCGGCGCGACGCCCGCGCACTACGCCACCTGGGCACAGGCGGCGCAGGACGACATCTGTCTGCGCACCAATCCACGCACCGCCACCCGGGAGCAGATTATCGAGCTGTACGCGGCGGCGCAATAAATGCGGATTTTCCCGGAGGCGTGTGGCTGTGGCTTTCCCGGCTCGCGCTGCGCTTAGCCGGGCTACAGGATCACAGCCGTCTGCTATGCCGTAGCCCGGGTAAGGCGTTCACGCCGCGACCCGGGAAAGTTCCCCGAGTGCGGCTAATGTCCCCGTATTCACAGTATCTACCAATCATAAATGACAGGGAGTAAGGGCTATGGGAATTAACGAAATCATCATGTACATCATGATGTTCTTTATGCTGATTGCCGCCGTGGACAGGATCCTGTCGCAGTTCGGCGGCTCGGCGCGCTTTCTCGGCAAACTGGGGAAAAGCATTGAGGGATCCGGCGGTCAGTTTGAAGAAGGGTTTATGGCGATGGGCGCGCTGGGCCTGGCGATGGTCGGGATGACCGCCCTGGCGCCGGTGCTGGCCCATCTGCTCGGTCCGGTGATTATCCCGCTGTATGAGATGCTCGGCGCCAACCCGTCGATGTTTGCCGGCACGCTGCTGGCGTGCGACATGGGCGGTTTCTTCCTCGCCAAAGAGCTGGCGGGCGGCGACGTGGCGGCCTGGATGTACTCGGGCCTGATCCTCGGCTCCATGATGGGGCCGACCATTGTGTTCTCCATTCCGGTGGCGCTCGGCATTATCGAACCTGCCGATCGCCGCTGGCTGGCGCTCGGCGTGCTGGCGGGCATTGTCACTATTCCTATCGGCTGTATCGCCGGCGGTCTGGTGGCGATGTATTCCGGGGTGGAGATCAACGGCCAGCCGGTAGCGTTTACCTTCGCGCTGATCCTGATGAATATGATCCCGGTGATCATCGTCGCCGTGCTGGTGGCGCTGGGGCTGAAGTTCATTCCGGAAAAAATGATCAACGGCTTCCAGATCTTCGCCAAATTCCTCGTGGCGCTGATCACCATCGGCCTGGCGGCGGCGGTGATCAAGTTCCTGCTCGGCTGGGAGCTGATCCCAGGACTCGACCCGATCTTTATGGCGCCTGGTGACCAGCCCGGCGAGGTGATGCGCGCCATCGAAGTCATTGGCTCTATCTCCTGCGTGCTGCTCGGCGCTTACCCGATGGTGCTCCTGCTGACCCGCTGGTTTGAAAAGCCGCTGATGCGTGTCGGTAATCTCCTCAAAATCAACAATATGGCTGCCGGCGGCATGGTCGCTACCCTCGCGAACAATATCCCGATGTTCGGCATGATGAAGCAGATGGATACCCGCGGGAAAGTGATCAACTGCGCCTTCTCAGTGTCAGCGGCGTTCGCCCTCGGCGACCATCTCGGTTTTGCGGCGGCCAACATGAACGCCATGATCTTCCCGATGATCGTCGGCAAGCTGGTCGGCGGCGTTACCGCGATTGGCGTGGCGATGCTGCTGGTGCCAAAAGATGAAAACGTACCGGCGCCTGCCAACACCGAAGCGGAGGCGCACTCGTGAACACGCGCCAGCTGTTGAGCGTCGGTATTGATATCGGCACCACCACCACGCAGGTGATCTTCTCGCGCCTCGAGCTGGTGAACCGCGCGGCGGTCTCCCAGGTGCCGCGCTACGAATTCATCAAACGCGACATTAGCTGGCAAAGCCCGGTCTTTTTTACGCCGGTTGATAAGCAGGGAGAACTGAAAGAGGCCGAGCTTGAGGCGCTGATTCTGGCTCAGTACCGGGCCGCCGGGATTGCCCCGCAAGCGGTGGACTCCGGGGCGATCATCATCACTGGTGAAAGCGCGAAAACCCGCAATGCCCGCCCGGCGGTGATGGCGCTCTCGCAGTCGCTGGGCGATTTTGTCGTCGCCAGCGCCGGGTCGCACCTGGAGTCGGTCATTGCCGGACACGGCGCCGGGGCGCAGACCTTGTCCCGGCAGCGGATGTGCCGGGTGCTTAATATCGATATTGGCGGCGGTACCTCGAACTATGCCCTGTTTGACGCCGGTAACCTCAGCGCCACCGCCTGCCTCAACGTCGGCGGCCGCCTGCTGGAAACCGACGCTCAGGGGCGCGTGGTCCACGCGCACTCGCCAGGACAGCGGATTGTCGATGCGGTATTCGGCCCGGGAACCGATGCTTTATCGTTGACTGCGGGTCAGCTGGCGCAGGTGGCGCGCCGGATGGCGGGGCTGATCGTTGAGGTGATCGACGGCAGGCTCTCACCGCTGGCGCAGGGGCTGATGCAAACCGAAGTACTGCCTGCGGGTGTTCAGCCGGAGGTGATTACTCTTTCCGGCGGAGTGGGGGAGTGCTACCGCCATCAACCCGCCGATCCTTTCTGTTTTTCCGATATCGGGCCGCTGCTGGCCACGGCCCTGCACGAGCATCCGCGCCTGCGTGAAATGAACGTGCAGTTTCCGACGCAAACCGTGCGCGCCACGGTGATTGGCGCCGGGGCGCATACGCTGTCCCTGTCCGGGAGCACCATCTGGCTGGAGAGGGTTCAACTGCCGCTGCGCAATCTGCCGGTGGCTATCCCGCAGGAGGCCGCCGATCTGCCGAACGCCTGGCGGCAGGCGCTGACGCAGCTCGATCTGGCCCCCGAGGCGGACGCTTACGTGCTGGCGCTTCCCGCTTCACTTCCGGTGCGCTACGCCACCTTACTGACCGTAATTGACGCCCTGCTGGCGTTTGTCGCCCGCTTTCCCAATCCGCGTCCGCTGCTGCTGGTGGCCGAGCAGGATTTTGGCAAAGCGCTGGGCATGCTGCTGCGGCCGCAGCTTCCACACCTTCCGCTGGCGGTCATCGATGAGGTGAGCGTCCGGGCGGGGGACTATATCGACATTGGTACGCCTCTTTTTGGCGGATCGGTTGTGCCGGTGACGGTGAAATCACTCGCATTTCCTTCCTGAGGGAACGACTTATGAAACTAAAGACCACATTGTTCGGCAATGTTTATCAGTTTAAGGATGTTAAAGAGGTGCTGGCGAAAGCCAACGAACTGCGTTCGGGGGATGTGCTGGCGGGCGTGGCAGCGGAGAGTTCGCAGCAGCGCGTGGCCGCCAAGCAGGTGCTCTCCGATATGACGGTGGCCGATATCCGCAATAACCCGGTGATCCCCTATGAGGAGGATTGCGTGACGCGCCTGATCCAGGATGACGTGAACGAAACCGCCTATCAGCGGATCAAACACTGGACCATCAGCGACCTGCGCGAATACGTGCTCAACGACGAGGTCACCAGCGACGATATCGCCTTTGTCCGCAAAGGGCTGACCTCCGAGGTGGTGGCGGCGGTGGCCAAGATCTGCTCCAACGCCGATCTGATCTATGGCGGCAAAAAAATGCCGGTGATCAAAAAAGCCAATACCACCATCGGTCTGCCGGGGACCTTTAGCTGCCGCCTGCAGCCGAACGATACCCGCGACGACGTGCAGAGTATTGCCGCGCAAATCTACGAAGGGCTCTCCTTCGGTGCGGGCGACGCGGTGATTGGCGTCAACCCGGTCACTGACGACGTGGAGAACCTGAGTCGCGTGCTGGATACGGTGTACGGGGTGATCGACAAGTTTTCCATCCCGACCCAGGGCTGCGTGCTGGCGCACGTCACCACCCAGATCGAAGCTATCCGCCGCGGCGCGCCGGGGGGGCTTATCTTCCAGAGCATCTGCGGCAGCGAAAAAGGGCTAAAAGAGTTCGGCGTCGAACTGGCGATGCTCGATGAAGCGCGGGCGGTGGGAGCGGAGTTTAACCGCATCGCCGGGGAGAACTGTCTTTACTTTGAAACCGGGCAGGGCTCGGCGCTCTCCGCGGGCGCTAACTTCGGCGCCGACCAGGTGACGATGGAAGCGCGTAACTATGGCCTGGCGCGGCACTACGATCCGTTCCTCGTCAACACCGTGGTGGGCTTTATCGGGCCGGAGTACCTCTATAACGACCGACAAATTATTCGCGCCGGGCTGGAAGACCACTTTATGGGCAAGCTGAGCGGCATCTCGATGGGCTGCGACTGCTGCTACACCAACCATGCCGATGCCGATCAGAACCTCAACGAAAACCTGATGATCCTGCTGGCGACCGCTGGCTGCAACTACATCATGGGCATGCCGCTCGGCGACGACATCATGCTCAACTACCAGACTACCGCCTTCCACGATACCGCGACCGTGCGCCAGCTGCTGGGTCTGCGTCCGTCACCGGAGTTCGAAGGCTGGCTGGAACGGATGGGCATTATGGCAAATGGTCGTCTGACCAAACGGGCGGGCGATCCGTCACTGTTCTTCTGATGACGCGGGGATGACACATCATGGATCAAAAACAGATTGAAGACATTGTACGCAGCGTAATGGCGTCAATGGGACAGCCACAGACACAGCCAGAGGCCCCCGTAGCGACGACGCCGGCCTGCCACGCTGCCGCGTGCGCCACCGACGCAACAGTGGAAAGCTGCGCGCTGGATCTGGGCTCTGCGGAAGCGAAAGCCTGGATTGGCGTACAACATCCGCACCGCGCCGAAGTGCTGACCGAACTGAAACGCAGCACCGCGGCGCGCGTCTGCACCGGTCGCGCCGGTCCGCGTCCGCGCACCCTCGCGTTGCTGCGCTTCCTGGCGGATCACTCGCGCTCGAAAGATACGGTGCTCAAAGAGGTGCCGGAGGCGTGGGTGAAAGCGCAGGGGCTGCTGGAAGTGCGTTCGGAAATCAGCGACAAAAATCGCTACCTGACGCGCCCCGATCTGGGACGCCGTCTCAGTCCGGAGGCCATCGATGCGCTGAAGGCGCAGTGCGTGATGGATCCGGATGTGCAGGTGGTGGTGTCCGATGGCCTGTCGACGGATGCCATCACCGCCAACTACGAAGAGATCCTGCCGCCGCTGCTTGCCGGCCTGAAACAGGCGGGTCTGAAGGTCGGGACGCCGTTCTTCGTGCGCTATGGCCGCGTCAAGATTGAAGATCAGATCGGCGAGATCCTCGGCGCGAAGGTGGTGATCCTGCTGGTTGGCGAGCGCCCGGGACTTGGCCAGTCAGAGAGCCTCTCCTGCTACGCGGTGTACTCCCCGCGGGTGGCGACCACCGTCGAGGCCGACCGGACCTGTATCTCCAATATTCACCAGGGCGGCACCCCGCCGGTAGAAGCCGCCGCGGTGATCGTGGATTTAGCCAAACGCATGCTGGAGCAGAAAGCCTCCGGTATCAACATGAGCCGTTAAGGAGGCATCATGCCCGCATTAGATTTGATTCGACCCTCGGTCACTGCCGTGCGCGTAATTGCCTCGGTGAATGACGGTTTTGCCCGGGAGCTTAAATTACCGCCACATATACGTAGCCTCGGACTCATCACGGCAGATTCTGATGACGTGACCTATATTGCCGCCGATGAAGCGACAAAGCAGGCGAGGGTGGAGGTGGTCTATGGCCGCTCCCTGTATGCCGGAGCGGCTCACGGCCCGTCGCCTACCGCCGGTGAAGTGCTGATTATGCTCGGCGGCCCGAACCCGGCGGAAGTTCGCGCCGGGCTGGATGCCATGATGGCGCATATTGAAAGCGGGGCGGCGTTCCAGTGGGCTAACGACGCGCAAGATACCGCGTTTCTGGCGCACGTGGTGTCGCGTACCGGCTCTTATCTTTCATCGACCGCTGGCATCGCGTTGGGCGATCCGATTGCTTATCTGGTGGCGCCGCCGCTGGAGGCGACGTACGGCATCGATGCGGCGATGAAGTCTGCCGACGTTCAGCTGGTGACCTACGTCCCGCCGCCGTCGGAAACCAACTATTCGGCCGCCTTTTTGACGGGAAGTCAGGCCGCCTGTAAAGCCGCCTGCAACGCCTTTACCGATGCCGTTCTCGATATTGCCCGTCATCCTGTTCAGCGTGCGTAACGGAGGGAGCGATGATCAATGCGCTGGGATTGCTGGAAGTGGAGGGCATGGTCGCCGCTGTAGACGCCGCGGATGCCATGCTCAAGGCGGCCAATGTGCGCCTGCTCAGTCATGAAGTGCTCGACCCCGGCAGATTGACGCTGGTGGTGGAGGGGGATCTGGCGGCCTGCCGCGCTGCGCTGGACGCCGGGGCCGCCGCCGCCCGGCGGACCGGCTGCGTGATCAGCCGTCGGGAAATCGGCCGTCCGGAAGAGGATACCCAGTGGCTGATCGGCGGTTTTCAGCCACCGCCGCCAGCGCCCCTGCCGCCTGCTGACCCGGCATCATCGGAAGCGTTACTGACGCTGCTGGCATCAGTTCGTCAGGGCATGACGGCCGGCGAGGTCGCCGCGCATTTTGCCTGGCCGCTGGATAAGGCCCGCCAGGCGCTGGATCAACTCTTTTCCGCAGGGACGCTACGCAAACGCAGTAGCCGCTATCGTCTCAAAAATCCATAACCTGTCGGAGGTGCCGGGAGCGGCTTGTCCCCGGCTTTAACGATCATGAAAAAGCGTCGTTCTGCAAATTTGCACCATCTCTGTTGCGAGGCGTTACCTGAAAATACCCGGCTGACGCCCCAGGTTGAAATTGACAATATTCATCAACGACACACTACGGATGTGTATGAGCACGCCCTGACCATTACCGCCTGGCAACAGATTTACGATCAGCTGCATCCGGGGCAGTTTCGCGGCGAGTTTACCGAAATTCTGCTCGATGAGATCCAGGTCTTTCGCGAATATACCGGGCTGGCGCTGCGCCAGTCCTGCGTGGTCTGGCCGAACTCCTTTTGGTTTGGTATTCCGGCGGCGCGGGGAGAGCAGGGGTTTATCGGTTCGCAGTGCCTGGGCCGGGCAGAAATCGCCACCCGTCCCGGCGGTACGGAGTTCGAGCTCAGCACACCGGATGATTACACCATCCTCGGTGTGGTGATTTCAGAGGAGGTGATTTCTCGCCATGCCAGTTTCCTGCACCACCCGGAGCGAGTGCTGCATATGCTACGCAACCAGTCAGCGCTGGCAGTTCGGGAGCCGCATAAGGCCGCGCTGTGGGGGTTTGTGCAGCAGGCGCTGGCCACCTTCAGCGAGCATCCGGATACCCTTCATCAGCCTGCGGTGCGCAAGGTGCTGCGGGATAATCTGTTGCTGGCGATGGGGACGATGCTGGAAGAGGCGCAGCCGATGGTGAGCGCGGAGAGTATCAGCCACCAGAGCTACCGCCGCCTGCTGGCGCAGGCCCGCGAATATGTGCTGGAAAACAGCGCGGAGCCGCTAACCGTTCTCGACCTGTGCCAGCAGCTGTACGTCAGCCGTCGCACCCTGCAAAACGCCTTCCATGCGATTCTGGGGATTGGCCCCAACGCCTGGCTCAAACGGATCCGTCTGAACGCCGTACGCCGGGAGCTGATAAGTCCCTGGTCAGAGCGGGAGACGGTCAAGGAGGCGGCCATGCAGTGGGGATTCTGGCATCTGGGGCAGTTCGCCACCGACTATCAGCAGCTGTTTGCTGAGAAACCGTCGATGACGCTGCACCATCGCCTGCGCCAGTGGGTGTGAGCGAAGCGACGCCGCTGCCGGGTGGCCAGCCGCCATCCGGCCGTTACAGCCAGTCGCGCACCTGAATAAACTCGCTCAGCGCCGCCTCGGGACTGCCGGGCTCGGGCTGATAATCATATTCCCAGCGCACCAGCGGCGGCATCGACATCAGAATCGACTCCGTACGCCCGCCGGTCTGCAGGCCGAACAGGGTGCCGCGGTCCCAGACCAGATTGAACTCGACGTAGCGGCCGCGGCGATAGAGCTGAAAGTGGCGCTCGCGCTCGCCGTACGGCATGGCTTTTCGGCGTTCGACGATGGGTAAATAGGCGTCAGCATAGCCGTTCCCGACCGCCTGCATAAAGGCGAAGCAGTGGTCAAAATCCGGGGTATTCAGGTCGTCAAAGAACAGACCGCCGATACCGCGCTGCTCCTGGCGGTGCTTCAGATAGAAGTAATCATCGCACCATTTTTTATAGCGCGGATAGACTTTTTCGCCGAACGGCAGACACAGATCGCGGGCGGTACGATGCCAGTGGACGGCATCCTCTTCAAAGCCATAGTAAGGGGTTAAATCGAAGCCGCCGCCGAACCACCACACCGGGTCGGCGCCAGGCTTTTCGGCAATAAAGAACCGCACGTTGGCATGGCTGGTGGGCACATAGGGGTTAAGCGGATGAACCACCAGCGAGACGCCCATGGCTTCAAAGCTGCGTCCGGCCAGCTCCGGGCGATGGGCCGTTGCCGAGGCGGGCATCGCATCGCCATGGACGTGAGAAAAGTTAACCCCGGCCTGTTCGAACACGTTGCCGTCGCGCAACACCCGGCTGCGCCCGCCGCCACCGCCTTCCCGCTGCCAGGCGTCTTCAATAAACGGTGCGCCATCGACAGCGCTCAGCTGCTGGCAAAGGTTGTCCTGGAGCTGGAGCAGAAAAGTTTTAACCTGCGCGGCATCGGGTTTCATTAACGTCTCTTCGAATGGGCTTTCTGGTTATCGAACCAGTGGAAATAGCTGATAATGCCGTTGGCAATCGCGGTGGCGATTTTCTGCCGGAAAGCGGTGGTGCCGAGCAGTTTCTCCTCGTTCGGGTTGGTGATAAACGAGGTTTCCACCAGCACGGACGGAATGGACGGCGACTTCAGCACCACGAACGCCGCCTGCTCGGTATTGCGGCTGTGCAGCTTATGCACCGGTTTGATCTTTTTCAGGATATGCGAGCCCAGCGTCAGGCTGTTTTTAATGGTGTCGGTCTGCACCAGATCGAACAGCACCTGCTGCAGCAGATGATCTTTATCGGTCGCTTTCTTACCGGCAACTTCATCGGCGCGGTTTTCGCGGTCGGAGAGGTATTTTGCCATGGCGCTACTGGCGCCGCGGTTTGACAGCGCAAACACCGAGGCGCCGGCGGCGCTCGGGTTGGTGAAGCCGTCGGCATGGATCGACATAAACAGATCGGCGCCGTGCTGATGGGCAATCTCCACGCGGTCGTACAGCGGGATAAAGGTATCGCCGGTGCGGGTCAGGCGGGCGTCGATGCCGTTGCTGCGCAAAATGCTGCGCACGTTCTTAGCGATCGCCAGCACTACATGCTTCTCTTTCGAACCGTTATGGCCGATAGCCCCGGTGTCGATACCGCCGTGGCCCGGGTCGAGCATCACAACGCGGCGGGCGCCGGCCTTTTTAGCGGCGGGTTTGCTGTGTCCATTTGATGTTTTCAGTGGCTGCTCTTTTGCGCTGACCTGTGCGGCGACGCCACTCAGCGTCATCGCAGCCAGCCCGGCTTTCAGCACCTGACGGCGCGAAGCAAGTATTTTTAAGGGTTTAAAAGTGCTCATTCGGCCTGAATTGTAAACAAGTGATGTCCAATGTTATATCGTATCGCGTTTGCCGTTACGACCATTCAAAATAAGAATTGTTTTACTTTTCATTTCAATACATGACAAAGTCATATTATGCCATTTTTTGTCGCTGATTTCGCCTGATATTGGCTATCAGTTATATTCGCGCCATAATCACTGTTTTTAACCGTCAATGGTGGGGAATACCATGGAGATTCGCGTTTTTCGCCAGCAGGATTTCGAAGAGGTTGTGACGCTGTGGGAGCGCTGCGATCTGCTGCGCCCGTGGAACGATCCGGAGATGGATATTGAGCGCAAGCTGAATCATGACGTCAGCCTGTTTCTGGTGGCGGAAGTGAATGGCGAAGTGGTCGGCACGGTGATGGGCGGATATGACGGTCATCGCGGATCGGCCTATTATCTCGGCGTCCATCCGGAATATCGTGGCCGGGGTATCGCGAACGCGCTGCTCAACCGGCTCGAGAAAAAGCTGATTGCCCGCGGCTGCCCGAAAATCAACATTATGGTTCGTGAAGACAACGACGTGGTGCAGGGAATGTATGAGCGGCTGGGCTATGAATACGCCGATGTCCTGACCCTGGGCAAGCGTCTGATCGAAGATGAAGAATACTGAGTTTATCCCCGCCGATTTTGATGCCCATGGCCGTCTGCGCCTGCCTTTGCTCTTCTGGTGCGTGCTGTTGTTGCAGGCCCGCACGTGGGTGCTGTTTTTGATGGCCGGCGCATCGCGCCAGCAGGGCGACGCGATTCTTAATCTGTTCTATCCCGATCACGACCGCTTCTGGCTCGGTTTACTCCCCGGCGTGCCGGCGGTGCTGGCCTTTCTGCTTAGCGGCTACCGTCAGCGCCTGCCGCGCGCGTGGCGGGCGATGCGCTGGCTGCTGGTGCTATCGCAATTGCTGCTGTTGCTGTGGCAGCCGATGCTATGGCTGAGCGGCGAATCTCCCTCCTCGCTGACCATCGGGCTGCTGGTGGCGGATGGTTATGCCCTGTGGTGGCTGTTAACCAGCCGTCGCCTGGGCGCCTGTTTTCGCCAGACCACCTTTTAAGGGCACTTTTTGCCGATCGTGAACTCCAACATGCGTTGAATGACTCAGAAAGGATTGTGATATGAAATCGCTACGTTTAATGCTCTGTGCGCTTACGCTGGCGCTGACCGGCTGCTCCACGATGAGCGCAGTCAACTGGTCGGCGGCCTATCCGTGGAACTGGTTTGGCGCTTCTACCGAGGTGACCGAGCAGGGGGTGGGTAAACTGACGGCTTCCACGCCGCTCAATGAACAGGCTATTAGCGATGCGCTGGGGAGCGACTACCGTTTACGCAGCGGGATGAAGACCGATAAGGGCAATATCGTCCACTATTTTGAAGCGCTGAAAGACAACAGCGTGGCGCTGACCATCAATGGCGACAACGGTACCATCAGCCGGATTGACGTGCGTGATGCCGAAATCAAAACCGCCAGCGGCGTGAAAATCGGCACACCGTTTAGCGACCTGTACAGCAAAGCTTTCGGCAACTGCCAGAAAGGCAGCAATGACAATGGCGCGGTCGTCGAGTGTCAGGCCGAGGGGAGCCAGCATATCAGCTATGCCTTTACCGGCCACTGGAGCGGCCCGGACGAGCTGATGCCCTCCGACGATACGCTGAAAAACTGGAAGGTCAGCAAAATTATCTGGCGTCGCTAAATTGATCTGAAGAGACACGACGGCCCTGAAAAACGGTTACAATGGCGCGTTAGCAACGCGATAGCGTTGTAGTTGCATCATTTCAGGAGGAGCGATGTCTCAGGTTCAGAGCGGCATTTTGCCGGAACATTGCCGCGCGGCGATTTGGATTGAAGCCAATGTCAAAGGGGACGTTAACGCCCTGCGCGAAGCGAGCAAAAATTTTGTCGATAACGTGGCCACCTTCCAGGCTAAATTCCCCGACGCCAAACTCGGGGCGGTGGTGGCGTTCGGCAATAACGTCTGGCGTCAGCTGAGCGGCGGCGAAGGGGCGGAAGAGTTAAAAGATTTCCCGGTCTATGGCAAAGGGCTGGCGCCGTCCACCCAGTATGACCTGCTGATTCATATTTTATCCGCCCGTCATGAAGTTAACTTCTCGGTGGCGCAGGCCGCGATGGCCGCCTTTGGCGACGCTATCGACGTGAAAGAAGAGATCCACGGTTTCCGTTGGGTGGAAGAGCGTGATCTCAGCGGCTTCGTCGACGGCACCGAAAACCCGGCGGGGGAAGAAACCCGCCGCGAAGTGGCAGTCATTAAAGACGGTGTGGACGCGGGCGGCAGCTACGTGTTCGTCCAGCGCTGGGAGCATAATCTCAAACAGCTGAACCGCATGAGCGTACCGGATCAGGAGATGATGATCGGCCGTACCAAAGAAGCCAACGAAGAGATCGATGGCGACGAGCGTCCGGTCACGTCGCACCTGAGCCGCGTGGACTTAAAAGAAGATGGCAAAGGGCTGAAAATCGTCCGTCAGAGCCTGCCGTACGGCACCGCCAGCGGCACCCATGGTCTCTATTTCTGCGCCTACTGCGCGCGCCTGTATAACATCGAGCAGCAGCTGCTGAGCATGTTCGGCGATACCGACGGCAAACGCGACGCGATGCTGCGCTTCACTAAACCGGTGACTGGCGGCTATTACTTCGCGCCATCCCTGGAGCGTATTCAGGCGCTGTAATTTTTTCCCCTCACCCTAACCCTCTCCCCAGGGGGGAGAGGGGACGGTACGGTACGGTTATGGATTCTGCGTGCGGACTCTTTTTCTCCCTCTCCCTCAGGGAGAGGGGCGGGGTGAGGGCATCGGCGACTCAAGCGCTTCAAGTATTCTCTGCATCACCGCATCTTCATACTCTTCAAACTCATTATTCCAGAAGCGTAAAACCCGCCATCCCTGGCTCTGTAGCCAGCGGGTGCGGCGAACATCGTAGGCACGCCTCCATCGTATTGGCCGCCGTCCAGTTCAATCGCCAGCCGTGTTGCGCAGCAGGCAAAATCGAGAATATAGGGACCCACGGGATGCTGGCGGCGAAACTTATAGCAAGCAAAATGGCGGTTGCGCAGTCAGTACCCTGGTCGACGTTCTGCGGGCGTTAAGCTACGTCTGAGCTGATGAGCAAATATCTGTGTGTTTTTCATATAAACACAGTGCACGCCTGGCTGCCGTTTGTCACAATGACACGTCTAATCTGCGAGCCGCTTTCAGCAAAGCTTTGCCAGTTGCTTATTCTCTTTTCGACTTCCAAATCGCCAAACGGTATATAAAACCGTTACTCCTTTCGTACCCGTTATAAATATGATGATCATCAGAAAATGTTCAACGTTGATAAGGGTGCGCAATGGCCGTTAAATCACTGAAAAAAGGATATCTGGCGCTGGCGGCTTCCATGCTGCTGGCCGCGCAGGCGCAGGCGACGGAGCTGCTGAACAGCTCCTATGATGTCTCCCGCGAGCTGTTTGCCGCCCTTAACCCGCCTTTTGAGCAGCAGTGGGCGAAGGACAATGGCGGGGACACGCTGACGATTAAGCAGTCGCATGCCGGTTCATCCAAGCAGGCGCTGGCTATTTTGCAGGGCCTGAAGGCGGACGTGGTCACCTACAACCAGGTGACGGACGTGCAGATCCTGCATGACAAAGGCAACCTGATCCCGGCCGACTGGCAAAGCCGCCTGCCGAACAACAGTTCACCATTCTATTCGACGATGGGTTTCCTGGTGCGTAAAGGCAACCCGAAAAACATTCATGACTGGAACGATCTGGTTCGCTCTGACGTCAAGCTGATTTTCCCGAACCCGAAAACCTCGGGTAACGCCCGATACACCTACCTCGCGGCATGGGGCGCGGCGGATAAAGCCGACGGCGGCGATAAAGCCAAAACCGAACAGTTTATGACCCAGTTTCTGAAGAACGTCGAAGTCTTTGATACCGGCGGACGCGGGGCGACCACCACTTTTGCTGAACGCGGCCTGGGCGATGTGCTGATTAGCTTCGAATCGGAAGTGAACAATATTCGTAAGCAGTATGAGGCGCAGGGATTTGAAGTGGTGATCCCGAAAACCAACATTCTGGCGGAGTTCCCGGTGGCATGGGTGGATAAAAACGTCAAAGCCAATGGCACGGAAAAGGCGGCGAAAGCCTACCTGAACTGGCTCTACAGCCCGCAGGCGCAAACCATCATTACCGACTACTACTACCGGGTAAACAACCCGAAAGTGATGGACGCCCAGAAGGATAAATTCCCGCAGACCGAGCTGTTCCGCGTAGAGGACAAGTTTGGCTCCTGGCCTGAGGTGATGAAAACCCACTTCGCCAGCGGCGGCGAACTGGACAAACTGCTGGCGGCGGGGCGTAAGTAATGTTTGCTGTGTCGTCCAAGCGCGTGCTGCCGGGCTTTACCCTGAGCCTCGGCACCAGCCTGCTGTTTGTCTGTCTGATTTTGTTATTACCGCTCAGCGCGCTGGTGATGCAGCTGGCGCAGATGAGCTGGGCGCAATACTGGGATGTGATCACCAATCCGCAGGTGGTGGCGGCCTATAAGGTGACGCTGCTGTCGGCGTTTGTGGCCTCGATTTTTAACGGCGTCTTTGGTCTGCTGATGGCCTGGATCCTCACTCGCTATCGTTTTCCGGGCCGCACGCTGCTGGATGCCTTAATGGATCTGCCGTTTGCGCTGCCGACGGCGGTGGCCGGCCTGACGCTGGCTTCGCTGTTTTCCGTTAACGGAATTTACGGTGAATGGCTGGCGAAGTTCGATATTAAAGTGACCTATACCTGGCTCGGCATCGCCGTGGCGATGGCCTTCACCAGCATCCCGTTCGTGGTACGAACCGTGCAGCCGGTGCTGGAGGAGCTGGGACCCGAGTATGAGGAAGCGGCGGAAACGCTGGGCGCCACGCGCTGGCAGAGTTTCCGCAAAGTGGTGCTGCCGGAGCTGTCGCCGGCGCTGCTGGCGGGCATTGCCCTGTCGTTTACCCGTAGCCTCGGCGAGTTTGGCGCGGTGATTTTTATCGCTGGCAACATCGCGTGGAAGACAGAGGTGACCTCGCTGATGATCTTTATTCGTCTGCAGGAGTTTGACTATCCGGCGGCGAGCGCGATCGCCTCGGTGATCCTGGCTGCCTCACTGCTGCTGCTCTTTTCCATCAATACCCTGCAGAGTCGCTTTGGTCGACGCGTGGTAGGTCACTAATGGCGGAAGTTACTCAATTGAAACGCTACGACGCGCCCCGCATCAACTGGGGGAAATGGTTTCTGATTGGCGTCGGGATGGTGGTCTCCGCCTTCATCCTCGTGGTGCCGATGCTCTATATCTTTATCCAGGCCTTCAGCAAAGGGCTGATGCCGGTGCTGGAAAACCTGGCCAACCCGGACATGCTGCATGCCATCTGGCTGACGGTGATGATTGCGTTGATTACCGTACCGGTGAACCTGGTGTTCGGTACGCTGCTGGCCTGGCTGGTGACACGTTTTACTTTTCCCGGCCGCCAGCTGCTGCTGACGTTACTGGATATCCCGTTCGCCGTCTCGCCGGTGGTGGCCGGTCTGGTGTATCTGCTGTTTTATGGCTCTAACGGCCCGCTGGGCGGTTGGCTTGATGCGCATAACCTGCAGATCATGTTCGCCTGGCCGGGCATGGTGCTGGCGACCATCTTTGTCACTTGTCCGTTTGTGGTGCGCGAGCTGGTGCCGGTGATGATGAGCCAGGGCAGTCATGAAGATGAAGCCGCGGTGCTGCTGGGCGCTTCCGGCTGGCAGATGTTCCGCCGGGTGACGTTGCCGAATATTCGCTGGGCGCTGCTGTACGGCGTGGTATTGACCAACGCCCGCGCCATCGGCGAATTTGGCGCAGTGTCGGTAGTCTCCGGTTCGATTCGTGGAGAAACGCTGTCGCTGCCGCTGCAAATTGAACTACTGGAGCAGGATTACAATACCGTCGGCTCGTTTACCGCTGCGGCCCTGCTGACGTTAATGGCTATTCTGACCCTGTTTTTAAAGAGTATGTTGCAATGGCGTCTGGCCAATCAGAAAGAACGCGCGCAACAGGAGGGAAATCATGAGCATTGAGATTGCCAATATTAAGAAATCGTTTGGTCGCACCCAGGTGCTGAATGATATCTCGCTGGATATCCCTTCCGGACAAATGGTTGCGCTGCTGGGGCCCTCGGGCTCCGGAAAAACCACCTTGCTGCGAATTATCGCCGGGCTGGAGCATCAGACCAGCGGTCATATCCGCTTCCACGGCACCGACGTCAGCCGGATGCACGCCCGCGACCGTAAAGTGGGTTTCGTCTTCCAGCACTATGCGCTGTTCCGTCATATGACGGTGTTCGATAACATCGCCTTTGGCCTGACCGTGCTGCCGCGCCGTGAACGACCCAATGCGGCGGCGATTAAAGCCAAAGTGACCAAACTGCTGGAGATGGTGCAGCTAGCCCATCTGGCGGATCGCTATCCGGCGCAGCTGTCCGGCGGCCAGAAGCAGCGTGTGGCGCTGGCGCGCGCCCTGGCGGTGGAGCCGCAAATTCTGTTGCTGGATGAACCCTTCGGCGCGCTGGATGCGCAGGTGCGTAAAGAGCTGCGCCGCTGGCTGCGTCAGCTGCATGAAGAGTTAAAATTTACCAGCGTGTTCGTCACCCACGATCAGGAAGAGGCGCTGGAAGTTGCTGACCGGGTGGTGGTGATGAGTCAGGGCAACATCGAACAAGCCGATGCCCCGGAGCGCGTGTGGCGTGAACCGTCGACCCGTTTCGTACTGGAGTTTATGGGCGAAGTAAACCGCCTACAGGGCATTATCCGCGGTGGACAGTTCCACGTTGGCGCGCACCGCTGGCCGTTAGGCTATACCCCAACATACCAGGGGCCGGTGGATCTGTTCCTGCGTCCGTGGGAAGTGGACATCAGCCGCCGGACCAGCCTGGATTCCCCGCTGCCGGTGCAGGTGCTGGAAGCCAGCCCGAAAGGGCACTACACCCAATTAGTCGTTCAGCCTCTGGGGTGGTATGACGAACCGCTGAGCGTGGTGCTGGCAGGCGATGAGGCCCCGTCCCGCGGCGAACGGCTGTTCGTTGGCCTGCAAAACGCGCGCCTGTATAACGGTACCGAGCGTATCGAGCCGCGCGGCGAGCTTGCTCTGGCGGAGTCGGCCTGATAGCTTATTGAGCAGGTCTATCGCCCGGTAAGGCTACGCTTTCCGGGCCTGGAATTTTTACGCGTCTTGTAGGCCGGGTAAGCGAAGCGCAACCCGGCTTTTTTATTGAGTAAAAATCGTGAATACACTCGAACACACCATCGGCAATACCCCTCTGGTCAAGCTTCAGCGTCTGGGTCCGGACAACGGCAGTGAAGTTTGGGTCAAACTCGAAGGCAATAATCCGGCAGGCTCGGTGAAAGACCGCGCCGCGCTGTCGATGATCGTCGAAGCGGAAAAGCGCGGCGAAATTCAGCCCGGCGACGTGCTGATCGAAGCGACCAGCGGTAACACCGGTATTGCGCTGGCGATGATCGCCGCGCTGAAAGGCTATCATATGAAGCTGCTGATGCCCGACAACATGAGCCAGGAGCGCCGGGCGGCGATGCGTGCCTACGGCGCCGAGCTGATTCTGGTCACCAAAGAGCAGGGAATGGAGGGGGCCCGCGACCTGGCTCTTGAGATGGCGCAACGCGGAGAGGGCAAACTGCTCGATCAGTTTAACAACCCGGATAACCCCTACGCCCACTACACTACCACCGGGCCGGAAATCTGGCAGCAGACCGCGGGACGTATCACCCACTTTGTCTCCAGCATGGGGACCACCGGCACCATTACCGGCGTATCGCGCTTTTTGCGCGAACAGAGTAAACCGGTGGCCATTGTCGGCCTGCAGCCGGAAGAGGGCAGCAGTATTCCCGGGATCCGTCGCTGGCCGGCAGAGTATATGCCGGGGATCTTTAACGCTTCGCTGGTGGATGCGGTGCTGGATATTCATCAGCAGGATGCCGAGAATACCATGCGTCAGCTGGCGGTGCGGGAAGGCATTTTCTGCGGGGTCAGTTCCGGCGGCGCGGTGGCGGGCGCGTTACGCATTGCCCGTGAAAATCCTGGCGCGGTGGTGGTGGCGATCGTCTGCGATCGCGGCGATCGTTACCTTTCCACCGGCGTGTTCGGCGAAGAACATTTTAGCCAGGGGGCTGGCATTTAATCATCAAGCAGGTCGGTGCCGTAGGAGTTATCGACCGTACACAGCCAGCGCTCGCCCTGCTTCTGAAAGACATAGGTGGCGCGCCGTGTGACCTGGGATATCCCGTCCGCCGTCGGGATATCCAGCCGGGTCTCCATAATCACCAGCGCATTGCCGCCGCCTTCAATAACCTCCATTTTCCCCTGAGTCACCACCAGTCGGTGCTGGAAATAGTCGGCAATGGCGATAAAGGCTTTGCGGATATTCTCTTTCCCTCTGACCACCATGCCCGGTTTGACGACCAGCGCGGCGTCTTCTGCGTAATAGGCCATCAGGGTATCGTAATCTTCCTGTGAGATAGCGCGGTCGCAGGCTTCAATGACCGCCTTCAGTGCCAGGTCAGTGTGATGCATCTCTGGTGCTCCTTCTTGTGAGCGATTTTTCCGCCACCGGGACTGTTTTATTCGTCCGGGCGAGCAGGGTATGCAGGTAAGACTGTGCCTGCTTTCGTTTACTTTTTCATTAGTTTATCGGCAGCTGCCATCACTCACCTGTGCGGCAGATGCTTCAACATGCCGAATGATACGGCCTGCATCAGGGTTGGTTTAAGACCAGCGCAATATCAGCCGCCAGGCGGGAAATCTCAGCGTCACTCAGACGGCCCAGCGACAGGCGCAGCCCGTGCGCAGGCGTTCGGACACCAAATATTTCCCCCTCCCGGACCAGCCAGCCGGCGCGGGCCAGGCGTAAGGCGTAGGGCTGGCTCGCCGCTGGCAGCGGCAGCCAGAAATTGAGTCCATCGCCAGGCGTAGCATGGCTGTGGCCGTGCCGGGCCAGCGCCGCCGCCAGTTTCTCATTCTGCTGGCGATAATGACGACGGGTCTCCGTCATCGAGGCGATAAACGCCTCATCGGTCAGACAGGCCAGCGTCAGGTCCTGCAGCAGATGGCTGACCCACTGGCTGCCGGCGTTAAGCCGCAGGCGCAGCGCCGCTGAGGTATCGGCATCGCTGGCGATAAAGGCCAGCCGCAGGTCTGGCCCGAGGGTTTTTGACATTGAGCGCACCAGCGCCCAGCGTTGCGTACTTGCAGGAAGAGGGGAGTGCCATGGCGTGGCCGACAGCAGGGCAAAATGGTCATCAACAATCGCCAGTACCTGCGGATAGCGGGCCAGCACCTCCCGCAGGGCATGCGCCCGGGTTTCCGTCAGGCTACAGCCGGTAGGATTATGCGCGCGCGGGGTTAAGATCACCGCCCGTGCGCCGTTGCGTAACGCCTCCTCCAGGCCGTCAGGATCCATCCCCTCAGCATCCACCGCCACCGGGCAGGGGGTAAAGCCGGCGTAACGCACCATATTGATGCTGCTGAGAAAACAGGGATCTTCGACCACCACGCCGTCGCCGGGCAGCAGCAGAGCGCTCAGCAGACGCTCCAGGGCGTCAATCGCTCCGCTGGCGAGATTCACCGCAAAGGGAACCGCTATCTCTTTGGCAAACCACGCCTCGGCCCATTGACCAAGCCGCGGCTCGATGGGAGCATCGCCATACAGGCGTGGTGTGCGGGCAAGCTGGCCCAGATAACGGGTTAATTCAGGCAGTCTGGCGGGGTCCGGATTGCCGCTGGAGATATCGTTCAGCGGCGTCGTTGGGTCACCGCCCTCCAGCGCCGGCAGCGGATCCCGTGCTTTAATGGCCGTGCCGTTTCGTCCCTGGCTGACGGCCAGCCCGGAGGTGACCAGCCGTTTATAGGCGGCGGCGACGGTATTGCGATTCACCTCCAGCTGGCTGGCGAGCTCGCGTACCGGTGGCAGAACCTCTCCGGGCCGCAACCCACCGCTTTGCACCAGATGGCGGATATGATCGAAGATATCGCTGGCGGTTTTTCCGGTAAACATTATTGACCTATGACAAAATGAAATTTAGCATAGGACGAATCATAATCAGTGCGTGACCCGCTGTCCAGCGGGGGGAGAAAAGATGGGCCAGCAAGATGACATACAATCAGTGCTCTTTCACGACACAAGCCGGGCGTCGGAAGTCGATATCGTCGCTGTGCAGTCCCAGGTAGTCTATGGCAGCGTTGGCAACAGCATCGCGGTTCCGGCCATTAAACAGCACGGTTTGCGCGTGCTGGCGGTGCCGACGGTACTGTTCAGCAATACGCCCCATTATGAGACGTTCTATGGCGGCATTATTCCGGAGGAGTGGTTTGTTGGGTATCTGCAGGCGCTGGAGGAACGCGACGCGTTGCGCGAACTGCGTGCAGTGACCACCGGCTATATGGGCAACGCCGTGCAAATCGAACGTCTGGCGCAGTGGCTGACGCGGGTGCGGGCCCGCCATCCCGGGCTGTGCATTCTGGTGGATCCGGTCATCGGCGATGTCGACAGCGGCATCTACGTTAAGGCTGAGATCCCGGATGCCTATCGTCAGCATCTTCTGCCACTGGCGCAAGGGATCACCCCCAATCTGTTTGAGCTGGAAACGCTGAGCGGCCAGCGCTGTCGCAATCAGCAGGAGGCGGTCGCCGCGGCGCGAAGCCTGCTGTCAGATACCCTCAAATGGGTGGTGATCACCAGCGCGCCGGGAGAGGCGCGTTCGACGATAAATGTGCTGGTGGTGACGGCCGATGCGGTGGAGGTGGTGGCCCACCCGCGGGTGGAAACGGACCTGAAGGGAACGGGCGATCTGTTCTGTGCAGAGCTGGTGAGCGGTCTGCTCACCGGCCTGGCGCTGGGGGCGGCGACGCAGGCTGCCGCCCGGCGCGTGCTGGAGGTCATGAACTGGACTGCCGCGCAGGGGTGTGACGAACTGATCCTGCCGCCACGGGAGAAAAACTGATGAAAAGCTATCGGTTAGTGATCCGCCAACAGGGGCGTATTGTCGGTCATTTTGATACCACAGGGGAGGCGGCGCTGGAGGATGCCTGCGTAGCGCGGTCGCTGTTCGGCCTGGCCGGAGGGTACCAGTGCGATCTGCTGGTCTCTGACAGTGAGCGTCGTATTCTGGAGAGCACGCCGGAGGGATTGCGCATCTTGTCCCGGGAGAAGTGCTATCAGCCGGTGACCAGCGCGATATAAAAAAATGGCGCCTTTCGGCGCCATTTTTATGCAGCAAGCATTACTTCTTGATGCGGATAACCGGGGTTTCACCCACAGTCACGCTACCGGACAGTTTGATCAGCTCTTTGATCTCGTCCATGTTGGAGATAACCACCGGCGTCAGGGTAGACTTGGCTTTCTCTTCCAGCAGCGGCAGATCGAATTCGATAACCGGGTCGCCGACTTTCACGCGCTGGCCTTCTTCAGCGATACGCTTGAAGCCTTCGCCTTTCAGTTCAACGGTATCAATACCGAAGTGAACGAACAGCTCGATGCCGCTATCAGATTCAATAGAGAACGCATGGTTGGTTTCGAAAATTTTACCAATGGTACCGTCTACCGGCGCGACCATTTTGTTGCCGGTCGGTTTGATGGCAATCCCATCGCCCACAATTTTTTCCGCAAAAACCACATCCGGCACGTCTTCGATGTTGACGATCTCACCGGAGAGGGGAGCAATAATCTCAATAGTTCCGGTGTCTTTCTTGTCATCAGAAACCAGAGATTTCAATTTATCAAACAAACCCATGATCTTCTCCTAAGCAGTAATTTGGGCCGCGCATCTCTTGGATTAGCAGATTGTTTTTTCTTCAATGAACTTGTTAACCAGCGTCATTAACTCGTCCGTTGTCGGTTGAGCAAGAGCCTGCTCTGCTAATACTTTCGCATCTTCGAAGTTCGTATTACGAATAATCTTCTTGATGCGCGGGATGGAAATGGCGCTCATAGAGAATTCGTCCAGCCCCATACCCAGCAACAGAAGTGTAGCACGTTCATCGCCCGCAAGCTCACCGCACATGCCAGTCCATTTACCTTCAGCGTGAGAAGCATCAATAACTTGCTTAATCAGATTCAGTACAGACGGTGACATCGGCTGGTAAAGATGTGAAATCATATCATTACCACGGTCAACTGCCAGAGTATATTGCGTTAAATCATTGGTGCCGATACTAAAGAAATCAACTTCTTTGGCCAGATGACGAGCAATGGTCGCCGCAGCCGGTGTTTCCACCATCACGCCGATCTCAATGGATTCGTCAAATGCTTTACCTTCGTCACGCAGTTCCTGTTTGTAGATTTCGATCTCTTTCTTCAGCGCACGCACTTCTTCAACAGAGATGATCATCGGGAACATAATGCGCAGTTTACCGAAAGCGGAGGCACGCAGGATGGCGCGCACCTGATCGCGCAGGATTTCTTTACGATCCATCGCGATACGCACGGCACGCCAGCCGAGGAACGGGTTCTCTTCTTTCGGGAAGTTCATGTACGGCAGCTCTTTGTCGCCGCCAATGTCCATGGTACGCACGATAACGGCCTGAGAGCCACAGGCTTCAGCCACCGCTTTATAGGCCGCAAACTGCTCTTCTTCAGTTGGCAGCGCGTCACGGTCCATGAACAGGAATTCGGTACGATACAGGCCAACGCCTTCGGCGCCGTTGCGCTCAGCACCTTCGACATCGCGAACGGTACCAATGTTGGCGCAGACTTCAACCTGATGGCCGTCGAGGGTAATCGCCGGCAGATCTTTCAGTTTCGCCAGTTCGGCTTTTTCTTCCGCAACCTGAGCCTGCAGATTACGCAGCGCTTCAATTTGCTCGTTAGACGGGTTGACCAGAACCTGGTTGTTCACCGCGTCGAGAATCAGATAATCGCCGTTTTTCACCTGCGCCGTGATGCTGCCGGTGCCCACGATGGCCGGCAGTTCCAGGGAACGCGCCATGATGGAGGTGTGAGAGGTACGGCCGCCCGCGTCGGTGATGAAGCCCAGCACTTTTTTCAGGTTCAGCTGTGCGGTTTCAGACGGGGTCAGATCGGCGGCGACGAGGATGACTTCATCCTGAATCGCGCTCAGATCGATAATCGACAGACCAAGGATGTTGCGCAGCAGGCGCTTACCGATGTCGCGTACGTCAGCCGCACGTTCTTTCAGGTATTCATCGTCCAGCTCTTCCAGGGCAGTGGCCTGACCTTCGATAACTTCATTGGCTGCCGCGTCGGCAGTCATGTGCTTATCTTTAATCAGGGCTATGATTTCCTGCTCAAGCTCCTCATCTTCCAGCAGCATGATATGCCCTTCGAAGATGGCTTCTTTTTCTTCACCGAAAGTTTCACCAGCTTTGGTTTTGATGACCTCCAGCTGGGCGGAGGCCTTGGCGCGGCCGCTCAGGAAACGTTCGACTTCCTGATCAACCTTATCGGCAGAAATTTTCTTCCGGTCGATGACAATTTCATCTTCCTTCAGCAGCAGTGCTTTGCCGAAGGCGATACCCGGGGATGCTAAAATGCCTGAAATCATAACCCTACCTTACTTGTGACTGATATGAAAAAGAACCCGTGAACTTACTCGAGTTCAGCCATCAGTTTAACCAGATGCTCAACAGCTTTCTGCTCATCTTCGCCTTCAGCGGAGAGGGTCACTACGGTTCCCTGGGTCAGGCCCAGAGTCTGCAGTTTGAACAGGCTTTTGGCGCTGGCGCTTTTGCCGTTGGAGGTTACAGTGATCTCAGAAGTGAAGCCTTTAGCTTCTTTAACAAACTGAGCAGCAGGGCGGGTGTGCAGACCGTTCGGAGCGGTAATGGTAACTTCTTGCTGGAACATTATATTTCCCCAACTTATAGGTTTAGTGTTGTGGACCTAAAGTCTAGTCTAACGACTCGACTTTAGCCTGTATTGTTAGCGCCGGCGTTACGTTTCCGGCCTTGGCGTCGGCAGCGCCTGGCGCTGCGAAGACCTGCGGGCCATTGACGTCTAGCACGTCATTAAACATTATGCCGCGAAAGGAAGACTTGAACCAAATCATAAAATCGATTCAGCTGGCGGAAATCCTCTTCTGAATAATTTCGCGCATCAAAATAAATGTGCTGGTTAAATACCAGACCCTACGAGGTGAATCAATGCCAGGAGGGGTAAAACTTTGACGTATGCCACAAAAAAGCACCTGAAAAGGTGCTTTTTTACACATTATTTACAAGCTGGCACTACTGTTGCAGTTCTTTCTCAGTGAAGAGATCGGCGAACAGCGCGGTGCTTAAATAACGCTCACCTGAGGAAGGCAGGATAACCACAATATTCTTATTGGTAAAGGCCTCATCTTGCTGCAGCTTCAACGCGGCGGCAACGGCGGCCCCGGAAGAGATACCCGCCAGGATGCCTTCTTCTTCCATCAGACGGCGCGCCGTGGAGATAGCTTCCTCGTTGGTAATGCCGATCACTTTGTCCACCAGCTTCAGATCCAGGTTGCCAGGAATGAAGCCGGCGCCGATACCCTGAATTTTGTGCGGGCCCGGCTTGAGCTCTTCACCCGCCAGCGCCTGGGAGATGACCGGCGAATCGGTCGGTTCGACCGCGACGGTGATCAGATCTTTTTTGCCCTTAGTGTTTTTAATGTAGCGGCTGACGCCGGTCAGCGTACCGCCGGTGCCTACGCCAGAGATAAAGACGTCCACCTGACCATCGGTGTCTTCCCAGATTTCCGGGCCGGTGGTCTTTTCGTGGATTTCCGGGTTAGCCGGGTTGCTGAACTGCTGCAGCAGCAGGAATTTTTCCGGGTTGCTGGCGACGATCTCTTCCGCTTTCTGAATAGCGCCTTTCATGCCTTTTGCGCCTTCGGTCAGTACCAGGTTGGCGCCCAGCGCTTTCAGCAGTTTGCGGCGCTCAATGCTCATGGTTTCCGGCATGGTTAGCGTTAGCTTGTAGCCGCGGGCCGCCGCCACGTAGGCGAGGGCGATACCGGTGTTGCCGCTGGTCGGTTCGACCAGTTCCACGCCAGGTTTCAGAACGCCGCGCTTTTCAGCATCCCAGATCATATTGGCGCCGATACGGCATTTTACGCTAAAGCTCGGGTTACGAGATTCTACCTTTGCCAGGATACGGCCGTTACCAATGCGGTTCAGTCGTACCAGCGGCGTGTGACCGATAGTCAGGGAGTTGTCTTCAAAAATCTTACTCATGGCCCGTCCTTAACTGTATGAAATTTGGGGGTACGGCATCAGCATACCCGCTTAAAGAATATGCGGAAGTAAGGATTTAGCATATCTATATGCGGAAGGGAAATAATGATAAGCGAGAAGGAATAAGCGAGATATAAGGAGCGGCCTCAGCCGCTCCCGGGGTGAACATGTTGGGGCTATTTCCAGACCGCGTGTTTATCGCGATAACAATCGACCCACATTGCGGTGGCGCCGCAGATGGCCACTGGCAGGATCACCAGGTTTAACACCGGGATCATGGTAAACAGACTGGTGAGCGCCCCAAACTGCATATTCATCACTTTGCGGCTGCGCAGCGCTTCGCGCATGGTCCTGAAGGGGACCTTGTGATTATCAAAGGGGTAATCGCAGTATTGAATCGCCAGCATCCATGCGCTGAACAGGAACCAGAGTACCGGGGCCACCGTCTGGCCAACGCCGGGTATAAAGTAGAGCAGCAACAGCACGATGGCGCGGGGCAGGTACCAGGCCAGCTTCTGCCACTCACGTTTCATGATGCGCGGAATATCCTTCATGATGCCAAAGACGCCGACGTCCGGCGGGGTGGCGCCAGTCAGACGCGCTTCAAGTTGTTCCGCCAGCAGGCCGCTGAACGGCGCAGCTATCCAGTTGGCGATAGTCGAAAAGAAGTAACCAAACACCAGCAGAATCGAGAGCACCACCACCGGCCACAGCAGGTAATTTAGCCACTGCAGCCAGTCCGGCACATGGCTCATCAGCGAGGGGATCCAGCTGTCGAGACGGGTAAATAGCCACCAGAAGGCTCCGCCCATCAGCAGCACGTTAACCAGCAAAGGCAAAAAGACATAACGCCGTATGCCAGGCAGCCCGATGAGTTTCCAGCCCTGCGAAAAATAATAAACGCCGCTACGCGGGGTCGGTGCGGATGATGAAACCATAGCCAGGCAATGCTCCTTTTTTAACATCCAGTGTGAATGCTCGCTTATTTTATCGGGTCGCCAGACAATAACCAGTTAGGAAATGTTCGAAAAAACAGCAAAAAGCACGATTTAGTTCATCTTTATGTGGTGAAAGCGACCGACGCACTTGCACTTGAGGTAATCGGCAAATACTCTTAGTGAGTAAATGTTTGCCGTGGTGGCAAGGTGTTAGAACAACAGAGAATATAATGATGCAGGATTTGCGTCTGATATTAATCATTGTTGGCGCGATCGCCATAATCGCTTTACTGGTACATGGTTTTTGGACCAGCCGTAAAGAACGTTCTTCGATGTTTCGCGATCGCCCACTGAAACGTATGAAGTCGCGCGACGATGAGTCGGAAAACGAAGACTTTGATGATAATGTTGAAGGCGTAGGTGAAGTCCGCGTTCATCCGGTCACTCACGCCCCGCACGGCGCGCATGGGGAGCATGAAGCCCCTCGTCAGGCGCCGCAGCACCAGTACCAGCCGCCTTACGAGCGCCAGATGCAGCAGCCTGTGCGTCCTGATGAACCGGTTCGCCAGCCGCAGCAATCGCCGCGCCAGGCCCCGGTTCAACCGCAGGGACAGCAGCCTGTGCCGCATGCGGCTCCGCAGCCTGGCTGGCAACAGCCGCAGCCCGCGCAGCCGTCCGTGCAACCCCAACATCAGCCGCAGCCCGTTGTGCAGCAGCCCGTCGCACCGCAGCCGGTGACGCCGACCGTTGCCCAGCCGCAGCCAGCCGCCCCGCAGCAGCCTGTTGCCGCGCCGCAGCCCGCCGTGGTCGAGCCGCAGCCGGTAGAGCCGCCGCAGCCTGCCGCGCCGCAGCCGAAAGAGCGTAAAGAGACGGTCATTGTGATGAACGTCGCCGCCCATCACGGCGCACAGCTTAACGGCGAGGTGCTGATCAACAGCATCCAGCAGGCCGGCTTCAAGTTTGGTGAAATGAATATTTTCCACCGCCATCTGAGCCCGGATGGCAGCGGTCCGGTGCTGTTCAGCCTGGCCAACATGGTGAAGCCGGGGACCTTCAATCCGGACAGCATGGCGGATATGATGACCCCTGGGGTGACTATTTTTATGCAGGTCCCTTCCTACGGTGATGAACTGCAGAACTTCAAGCTGATGCTGCAGTCTGCGCAGTATATCGCCGATGAAGTGGGCGGCGTGGTGCTTGACGATCAGCGTCGCATGATGACGCCGCAAAAACTGCGTGAATACCAGGATCGTATTCGCGAAGTGAAAGACGCGAACGCCTGACGTCCCGCGTTATCTCAACTCCTTCTCAACCCCCGCCTGTCGGGGGTTTTTTATCATTGATGGTGTGATATGGAACCGATCGAACAACAACTGACTGAACTGCGAACCACGCTTCGCCATCATGAATATCTGTACCACGTTATGGACGCGCCGGAAGTGCCCGATGCGGAATATGACCGCCTGATGCGCGAGCTGCGCGAGCTGGAGAGTCAACATCCGGAGCTGATTACCCCGGACTCGCCGACTCAGCGGGTGGGGGCGGCGCCACTAACTGCCTTCAGCCAGATCCGCCATGAAGTGCCGATGCTGTCGCTGGACAACGTGTTTGATGAAGAGAGCTTTCTCGCCTTCAACAAGCGGGTACAGGATCGCCTGAAAAGCACTGACGATCTCACCTACTGCTGCGAGCTTAAGCTCGACGGCCTCGCGGTGAGTATTCTCTACGAAAACGGCGTACTGATGCAGGCCGCGACCCGCGGCGACGGTACCACCGGCGAGGATATTACCTCCAATGTGCGAACCATTCGCACTATCCCCCTCAAGCTGCATGGCGAGAATATCCCGGCACGTCTTGAGGTGCGTGGTGAGGTTTTCCTTCCGCAGGCCGGGTTTGAAAAAATCAATGAAGAAGCGCGCCGCACCGGCGGAAAAGTGTTTGCTAACCCGCGTAATGCGGCGGCGGGTTCGCTGCGCCAGCTCGATCCGCGCATCACGGCGAAGCGACCGCTTACTTTCTTCTGCTACGGCGTTGGCGTGCTGGAGGGCGGTGAGCTGCCGGCCAGCCACTCGGCCCGTTTGCAGCAGTTCAAAGCATGGGGACTGCCGGTGAGCGATCGCGTCACCCTGTGTCATACTCCCGAGGAAGTGCTCACTTACTATCGTAAAGTCGAGGAAGATCGTCCTCATCTGGGCTTTGACATTGATGGCGTGGTGATCAAAGTCGATTCGCTGGCGCTGCAGGAGCAGTTGGGTTTTGTGGCCCGCGCGCCGCGCTGGGCCGTGGCCTTTAAGTTCCCGGCACAGGAGCAGATGACTTTCGTCCGGGATGTGGAGTTCCAGGTAGGGCGCACCGGGGCGATCACGCCAGTGGCGCGCCTGGAGCCGGTCCATGTCGCCGGCGTGCTGGTGAGCAATGCCACCCTACATAACGCCGATGAAATCGAACGCTTAGGTCTGAAAATCGGCGACAAGGTAGTGATTCGTCGGGCAGGCGATGTGATCCCGCAGGTGGTCAATGTGGTGCTTTCCGAGCGTCCGGCGGATGCCCGGGATGTTGTCTTCCCGACCCACTGCCCGGTATGTCAGTCCGACGTTGAGCGAGTGGAGGGCGAGGCGGTAGCCCGCTGTACGGGCGGCCTTATCTGCGGCGCGCAGCGTAAAGAGTCGCTTAAGCACTTCGTCTCCCGTCGCGCGCTCGACGTTGACGGCATGGGTGACAAGATCATCGACCAACTGGTGGAGAAAGAGTATGTCCATACGCCGGCGGATCTGTTCCGCCTGAGCGCCGGGAAACTCACCGGGCTGGATCGGATGGGGCCGAAGTCCGCGCAAAATGTGGTCAATGCTTTGGAAAAAGCCAAAGAGACGACCTTCGCACGCTTCCTCTACGCTCTGGGTATTCGCGAGGTAGGCGAAGCGACAGCGGCGGCCCTGGCGGCGCATTTCGGCACTCTTGAAGCCCTGGAGCAGGCTTCCATTGAGGAGCTGCAAAAGGTCCCTGATGTTGGCATCGTGGTTGCCACCCATACCTTCAACTTCTTTGCCGAAGAGAGTAACCGCGATGTCATCGCGCAGCTGCTGGCCGAAGGCGTTCACTGGCCGGCGCCAGTCGTGGTGAAGGCGGAAGAGATTGATAGCCCGTTTGCGGGTAAAACCGTGGTCCTGACCGGCAGCCTGAGTCAGCTATCGCGGGATGACGCCAAAGCGCGTCTCGTCGCGCTGGGGGCGAAGGTGGCAGGCAGTGTGTCGAAGAAAACTGACCTGGTGATTGCCGGCGAAGCGGCGGGTTCTAAGCTGGCGAAAGCGCAGGAGCTGGGCATTGAGGTGATTGACGAAGCCGAAATGATGCGTCTGCTGGGAGAATAACGTGGATAAAGCGCAGCTGGTCGAAATAGCCAATACTGAGATGCCGTTCGGTAAATACAAGGGACGTCGTTTAATCGATGTCCCGGAAGAGTATTTACTGTGGTTTGCGCGTAAGGATCAGTTTCCTGCCGGCCATCTCGGCGAGCTGATGGCGTTGACCCTGCTGATTAAAACCGAGGGGCTGAGCGATCTGGTTCAGCCCCTGAAGAAAGCGCGTTAAGCTTTGGCGGCGTTGGCCTTTTCCTCAGCGAGACGCGCATCGGTTTGCTGCTTGTAGCGCCGCGCCAGCACCGCGCAGACCATCAGCTGGATTTGGTGGAAGATCATCAGCGGCAGCACCATGATGCCGAGGATGGAGGTCGGGAAGAGAATATTGGCCATCGGGATGCCGTTGGCCAGACTCTTTTTCGAACCGCAGAAGACGATGGTAATCTCATCGGCTTTGTTAAAGCCGCAGCGGCGGGCGACGAACACGTTAACAGCGATGACAATGGCCAGCAGCACCAGGCTGACCACCACGATAAACAGCAGCGATCCCAGACCGACTTTATGCCAGATGCCATTCACCACTGCCTCGCTAAAGGCGGAGTAAACCACCAGCAGAATCGAGGTCTGGTCGGTCTTACCAATCCACTTCTTATGCTTCGCCACCCAGTTGCCGATCCACGGCCGTGATAAGTGACCGAGTACGAAAGGCAGCAGCAGCTGCAGCATGATTTTACCGACCTGCTCCAGGCTGCCGCCTGCGCCATGAAGGTTCATCAGGACGCCCACCAGCAGCGGTGAAACAAAGATCCCCAGCAGGCTGGAGGCCGAGGCTGAGCACACCGCCGCCGCGACGTTGCCTCCGGCCAGCGAAGTAAAGGCGATAGCGGATTGCACGGTGGCCGGCAGAATGCACAGATAGATAAAGCCGCTGTAGAGCATCGGATCGACATTCACCGGCGCCCACCAGGCAAACAGAACCCCGAGTACCGGGAAGAGTATAAAGGTGCTGCACATCACCCACAGATGCAAACGCCAGTGGCTGCCGCCGGCGATAATCGCTTCCCGGGAGAGTTTAGCGCCGTGCATAAAAAACAGCAGGGCAATGGCGGCGGTGGTCAGATGTTCAAAGAAGGGAACGAAAGCGCCACGGGCGGGGAAGAATGAGGCCAGCAGGACAACGGTGACCAGGGTTGCCGTAAACGGATCGAGAATGCGGAAAAGTTTCATAAACGCTCCTGAAAAGAGATGCGCTATTGTGCTTTTTTTCATTTGAGAAATAAAATTGATTTATTGCATCTATTCATGAATAAAAAAGATGAATTACTCTCTGCGTCAGTTAAAAGTATTCGTCACCGTCGCCCGGGCCAGAAGCTTCAGCCGGGCAGGGGAGATGATTGGCTTAAGTCAGTCGGCCGTCAGCCATAGCGTTAAGGAGCTGGAGCATCAGACCGGCGTCCGGCTACTCGACCGTACCACTCGCGAAGTCGTGCTCACCGAAGCGGGTCAGCAGCTGGCGGGGCGGCTGGAGCGTTTGCTCGATGAGTTGACGATTACCCTGCGCGACGCCGGGCGCGTCGGCCAGCAGATGAGCGGTACCGTCAAGGTCGCCGCCAGTCAGACGATTTCCGCTCACCTGATTCCGCAGTGTATTGCTCACAGCAACCGTCGTTATCCAGATATCGATTTTGTGTTGCACGATCGGCCCCAGCAGTGGGTGCTGGAGAGTATTCGCCATGGGGAAGTGGATTTCGGCATTGTGATCGACCCCGGCCCGGCGGCAGATCTGCAGTGTGAAGTGGTCCTGGCGGAACCTTTTTTGCTGCTCTGCCGGGAGGATCATCCTTTTGCCGGCCTGACGGAGGTGCCGTGGCAAGCGCTGCAGGATGAGAGACTGATCCTGCAGGACTATGCCTCCGGCAGCCGTCCGCTGATTGATGCGGCCCTTAGCCGGCTGGCTATCCGGGCGAACATTGTGCAGGAGATTGGTCACCCGGCAACGCTGTTTCCGATGGTAGAATCGGGAATTGGCATCAGCGTTCTGCCGGCGCTGGCGCTGCCGTTACCGCAGGGGAGCCATCTGACGGTGAAGCGGCTGACCCCGGTGATGGAGCGGCAACTGATGCTGGCATGCCGGAAAAATCGCTCGCTGTCGACCGCCGCTCAGGCGTTATGGGAAATTGTGCGTGAAGAAGGGGCAAATTTAACCGCTGCGAGGGTGGAAGATCCGCTGTATCAGCGCTGACAGGGGGAGTGCTGCGGGGGAACTCGCGGCAAGACCGCAAACTGCGCATAGCAAAAAGGCGCCTTTAGGGCGCCTTTTTACATTGGTGGGTCGTGCAGGATGACTCGGCTTGGCCTCGCCCTTCGGGCCGTCGCCGCAAGCGGCTCCGTTGTCTCACTGCGTTCGACCCGAACCTGCTGCAGGTTCGAATCGTTGAGTTCGGCGCATAGCAAAAAGGCGCCTTTAGGGCGCCTTTTTACATTGGTGGGTCGTGCAGGAT
>NZ_JANCOB010000014.1:0-101007 GCF_024296565.1 Klebsiella sp. SWET4
ATGGCAGGCGGTCTGGCCGGGGACAGTACGGCGTCAGCCGTGGCGGGCGCGCAGGCCGGGAAGAACGCGGCGGAGAATAACTCGCTGAGTAAGAAAGATAAGATCTTCGATATCAACCCGATGCTGAAGATAGGTATTGAAGGGGCTGATGGCGATCCGCTGAAAGGCGGTGGTGGGATTGGTAAGTTTACGATTAATAAAGGACAACAGAACAAACACTTACCTGGAACTAATGAGTATAAAATAGCATCGGAAGCAGGTTTGAATAAAAGTATTCTTACTGTCTCACCTGATTTATTTTTACCCAAATTGGGAACTGGTCAGCAGGTAGGTAATACCCCAGTCGGTACCCCTGGTTCTAAGGAACGAATAAACTATGGTCAAAATATTGGAAACTATATTGACCCTCAGACTGGAGTGTCCACACCGACAACAAACGGCATAGTTCACTATGGTAAAAATGGTGTGCATATTGTTCCTGCAAGACCATCAGAGTAACTAAGGAATATATAATGGTTTTATATGATTCAAATGTGTATTTAAAACTTTCAGTGCAAAGAGCTTTATTTGGAAATGTGACTCCTAATATCAGAGCTGTTGTTGCTGAATTATCAGGTAAGAACATTAGCTTACTATTTTATTTTGATGGACAAATTGATGATGATGATAAAGAGCTAGTGTCAGTAATAGAAACTGAAATTATTGCTGATTTTGATGAAGATTTTACTGTTGACACGACGGTTAAGCGTCTTGATCCCCCACAACCGATAAAAAATAAAAATGGTTTACTGATATACATAAGAAAAGAGTAAAAAGAAGATCCCGACGAATTCCGGATCTTCTTTTTAACCGTCATTTTTTCTGCAACCCGTTGACGTTGCTAAGCCCCTACGGTAATTCCTTGGATTAACCGAGGTTCATCCGGCAATGTCAGCGGAGCAGCTTAAAGAGACGCAGACGTACAAAGATGAACAGGCGAAATACGGCACGGGCAGCGATATCCAGCGGGGTATCCAGGCAGCCACGGCAGCGCTGCAGGGACTGGCGGGCGGTGATATCGCCGGGGCGCTGGCAGGGGCATCGGCGCCGGAGCTGGCGAATCTTATCGGTCACGGTTCAGGGCTGAGTGACGGTGCCGCGATGGTGGCGCACGCTATCCTGGGCGGTGCGGTGGCGGCGCTGCAGGGCAACAGTGCGGCGGCGGGCGCAGCAGGTTCGGCAGCAGGTGAACTGGCCGCGAAGGCAATAGCGGGCATGCTGTACCCGGATGTGACGGATTTGTCCACACTGACAGAAGCACAGATGCAGACTGTGAGTACGCTGGCCACTATTTCAGCGGGGATGGCAGGCGGTCTGGCCGGGAACAGTACGGCGTCAGCCGTGGCGGGCGCTCAGGCCGGGAAGAACGCGGTTGAGAATAACTCGCTGGCGCATGTGCTGGCAGCGATAGAGGCCAACAAGCCGGGAACAGTTGAGTCATGGACAAAAGAGCAGCAGGAGCAAATCAGGGAAGCGTGCAGTGGTGGAACGCCGGTGTCATGCGAAACGGCAGTAGCCGCAATAGGTAGTGCAATGGCATGGCCATTATTACCGGGAGCAGCAGCTACAACCAGCCTGATAGGTGCTGGAGCTAATGCTGGAGTGGGCCTTCTGATTAACGGTGAAGTAAATCCAAATGACGTTATTCTGGGATACTGGACCGGCGCATTCACAGCAGGAACCGGAGTGTGGGGAACGATGGCAGTTAATGCTGGTAGTGGTGCCACATCAAATTATCTCAAAGGTGATGATCCTCTGAAAGGTGGATTGATCAGCGGGGCTGCTTCCGGGCTGGGTTATGGTGCAGGTAAACTGGTTGAATTACCGTTTGATAAAGTCCTTAATCCAATGAAGCCATGGAAAGATTGGATCTGGACAGATGTTGGAATGGGGATATCCAAACCTCTGCCGATTAATCCAGTGCCCGGCGTTGCTGGCAACATAACTGGTTCAGTCACAACAGAATATGGCAATGATCAAGCAGGAAAAACAACGGAGGGGCAGAAATGAAATTTTCACTCTCAAAATGGCTTTTGAGCCTGCTCTACTTAGTGATTGCTTTACCTATTGGAATATTTATTGCAACGGTTGCCACTCAAATTTTAATAAAATTATTTTATTTTAGTACTAGCGGATTGACTGTGGATTTATTATCCATCGATTATGTGAAAATTTTGAAAGGCAGCGTTGTTGGTGGCGTTATTGGAGCTATAGGTTGCTGGTTTGTGTACTACCAGCACTATAGGAAAAACAGACGCAAATAACGCTACCCGAGTGAGTTGTTGTAGAGAATAATTTACTTGGCGGTAGTGAAGATGCGCAGGCGGCATGCTTGCGATGTAAGCATCCCGGCAATCGCACCTGGATCTTCTTTTTAGCCGTCAGCACCTGACCGGCTCAATCACAGCCGTTCCTGTTCCATGCTGACCATCACCGGCGTGTCAGTGCTGAATCCCGCTTCTGCCAGCCAGTTACCGCACGACCTGTGTGAAGCGGACCCCACTCAGAGCCAGAGTGCTTCCACGACGGGAAGTACAGGCGACAGCGTGGTGATTGATCCCGGCTACAATAGCCGGAATAACATGATCATTATCACCGCCCATTGATCTGGCCCGCGACAGAAATATCAAAACAAATACGCGGTTATGAAACGACGGGATTGAGGTCATTGAAATAGTTGGTTGTGACCTGGGACCCGGCAGCGGTGGGGGAGACGTTGCATGATATGCCCAATTATCAGAGCTTAGTAGATTATTGCTGGCGTCAAATGGGGTTGGTGAGCCCTTGCCCTTCATCTTCAAATTTTTTCAGGATGACGTAATGATTAAAGCCTATAATACATATTATACCAGTAAACTTTTATCATTATTGTCCAGCTGATTATTTATGAAATGATGACGTTAATATGCAGCAAATGGAGAGGTTAACATGCTTAAAAAAATGTGCTTAATTGCTTTTACATTAGTTATTGCTGGATGTACCAATACCAGTCATCTTTCAGGTGATGTCCATTCTTCAGCCACGGCTGGACGCGTACAACAAGTTTTTTATGGCCAGCTGGTGTCAGTCAGAGCGGTGCAAATTCAGGCGGGTGATAACAGCAATGCGCTTGGCGCTGTCGCCGGAGGTGTCATTGGTGGTGTAGCGGGAAGTGCCGTCGGTGGCGGTTCAGGCCAAAGACTGGCGACGGCGACTGGCGCTGTTGCGGGAGGTTTAGCTGGTCAGGCGGTTCAGGCAAGAATGAATCTTGTTCAAGGGGTCGAGCTTGAAATACGCTTAGATGATGGAAGAACGTTCATGGTCGTACAACGTCAGGGGCCAACGCGATTCTCGGTAGGGCAACGAGTTGCCATTTCATCCGTAGGTGGGCAAACGACAGTATCCCCGCGCTAATTTTAATAGTTAATAACATAAATACCTAATGCCAGCTACGCTTTAAGGCTGGCATGGTAAAAATGGAATATCTCAAATTTAGGGTGTTTTATGAAAAAACCATCTTATTTTTTAAAGGTAATTTGCCTCTTTTTTTCAGGAACACTTATCGCTGGTTGCTCTGTGTTTATGACGAGTATTGGAAACTTGCAAACGATGAATGTCAGTTTTGTTTCAAACCCGCAGACAACCGTTCGATGCCTTAAAACCGGTGCGAAAATTAACGGTTTTATTCTTGATGATAGCCAGTTAACTGATGAGGGTAAGCTTTTCTTAACGAAACAAAATATGAACTCAGCCATTTCGATTATGGTCACGGAAAGTTTAAACGGTACAGGCTTACGGGTTCGTTTTGATAACAGAGATAACATCTTGATCGATGGCTGGAATAAAGCAATCCGATACTGCAGAAGCACGATACCCTAAAAACAAGGATGTCTTTTAAAAGCCGGAATATATCAGGCGTCAAGTCGCTCACCATTCTTATCAGTTTCAGGAAGAGAGGTGAGCTTGAGCGTAACACGCTAATCATGCTGCATGAAAATAAGTAGGCAACGTAGTCAGAAACACGACCATGCGCTGTGAGGCGTGCGAGAGTGCCAGGCTCTGGCCGCAAATCTTTTGCTTGCGGATAGCCTTCTCAGCAGACATATCCTCTCTCTATGATGAGGCCAGCTCGTCGGCCTACGGGAAGGGGGCAGACCAAATAACCGCAATCTGATAACAAAAAGTTTAATTTTTTTCCCCGCCGCGCTGACTATAGTTAGGGCACTTTCACTTGCCCAATAAGGTCACGATTATGAAATTAGTTATCGCCTCCGTAATTTCCCTGCTCAGCTTCAGCGCGCTGGCGGCGCCAGAGGGGACGCTCAGCGTACACATTCTTAATCAGCAAACCGGGCTCCCTTCACCGGGGGTGCAGATTGAGCTGGATAAACAGCAGGGGGAGAGCTGGCAGCATATCGCCACCGGTAAAACGGATGCCGATGGGCGGATTAAATCGCTCTATCCGCAGGCGGAGAATATGGAGCCGGGGGTTTATAAAGTGACGTTTAAAACCGGTGACTATTTTAAAAGCCAAAACATGAATACGTTCTTCCCGGTGGTCCCGGTTATTTTCAATGTCACAAAGCAAAATCAAAAACTGCATATCCCGCTGCTGCTCAGTCAGTACGGATACTCTACCTACCGCGGCAGCTGATGACGCAAGCCGCTATCCAGCCAACGCCTGCGCGTCTCCCGCAGGCGTCACGTTTTCCTCACACCACGATGTCCACGCCTAACGCTCGGTCTCTTTCTCTTTAAAGTGTTTAACAGCTTCGTCGTACATCGCCAGCAGGCCGGAAATTTCGCCTTCATATTGCGGCACGCGCTGGGCGCGAACGAGCTCAATCAGCAGCGCATAGGCTGCTTCTTCCGGGGCCGCATGTGGATTGATCAGTCCAGACATATCACCTCCTTAACAGTGGGCTTTTAGCCTACCCCTCGGCGGGAAAACGCAACAGCCTGATATGCAACCAGTACTTCTTATATGGCTCTTGTGAAACCTCAGAGGCGAAGACCTCGGCGGAAATCAATTGAAGGAGGGGTTATCCAGACCACTGGCGTGGCGGTTAGCGGTACATCTACACCGGCAGCAGGCTCATCATCAGCCAGGCGATGGTAATGCAGATGAGGGTCATCGACAGCACAAAATTCATGGTAGCTCTTCTTCATCCTTTCTTTACTCAGCGTAAATTTTGACAGCGATGATCGCCTTTATCCTTGGCGATTTGTGCCGCTATCCGGCGGTGGGCTGGGGAAAGACGGCCTGTTTCCCCGTGAAGGCCAGTAAAATATCCTCTTTGTCAGGGTTATAGTGATGACATCAATGAATAAGCGGCATCACATTGGTTATGTTGGTCTTTCCGCCTGAAGAATGACTTCAGGTCGCTGATAAGCTTGCTGGGGGACTAACAGGATGAGCACTACACCGTTAACGCTTTCTTTTGCCGGGCAACAACCGCCCATCGCCCTGCCGCAGGTGCCGGGAACGCGGGGGCCGGTGGGAGTCGACATGCGCGGGCTAAATCAGTCCGGATTCTGCAGCTATGACCCCGGCTTCGCCAATACCGCCGGATGCCAGTCGGCGATCTCGTGGATCGATACGGAAAACAGCGTGCTGCTGCACCGCGGCTATCCGGTAGATCAGCTGGCTCGCCAGTGCGATTTTCTCGAAGTGGCCTACATCATGCTGAACGGTGACGCGCCGGATGAGGCCAGCTATCAAACCTTTCGCGAGACCATCACCCGCCATACTCTGGTCCACGAGCAGATAGCCCGCATGTGCAGCGGCTTTCGTCGCGATTCGCACCCGATGGCGCTGATGTGCGCCCTGGTGGGGGCGCTGGCGGCGTTCTATCATGATGTCCTGGATGTGGAAAATCCGCAGCACCGGGCGCTGGCCGCCACCCGGCTGCTGTCGAAAATGCCCACTATCGCCGCCATGAGCTACAAGTACACCATTGAACAACCCGCCGCGTATCCGCGCAACGATCTCTCCTATGCCGGAAATTTCCTGCAGATGCTGTTTGCTATCCCGGCGGAGAAATATGTTCTGAATCCGGTCATCGAGCAGGCGATGAACCAGATCCTGGTGCTCCATGCCGATCACGGGCAGTGCGCCTCGACCACCACGGTGCGTGCGGCGGGCTCCTCCGGGGCGAATTTATTCGCCTGCATCGCCGCCGGGCTGGCGTCGCTGTGGGGGCCAATGCACGGTGGCGCCAATGAATCGAGCATGCGAATGCTGGAGGAGATTGAAAGCGTCGATCAGGTTCCGGCGTTTCTGCGCCAGGCGAAGCGCGATCCGCAGGCATTTCGCCGGCTGGGTTTTGGCAACTCGCGCTACCGTCACCGCGATCCGCGCGCCGGGATCCTGCGTGAAACCAGCCATCGGGTACTGGCGGAGGTAGGCATGTCCGACCGTTTGCTGCAGGTGGCGATGGCCCTTGAGGACGTGGCGCTGACCGACCCCTATTTTGTGGACAATGGCCTGTCGCCAAGCGTGGATTTCTATACCGCGGTGATCCTCAAGGCGATGAATCTGCCTTCGTCGATGTTTGCGGTGGTCACCGCGGTCGGTCGGACGGTCGGTTGGGTGGCGCACTGGAACGAGATGCACCAGGCGCCGCTGACCATCTACCGGCCACGGCAGATTTACGTTGGCGAGGGCTATCGGGATTACGTCTCCCGACGCGGCGAGCAGTCTGTTGACCCAAGGTAATGCGTACGGGCAGGAGGCGCGCGGCGCCTCCTGCCCAGGCGGGTTGCTACTTAGAGATGCCGGGAGAGCAGATAGTGCTCGACGGCGGTATATTCGGTTAACCGGGTATACAGCGCCAACAGGGCGCTGAGAAAAGCGCCTACCTCACAGGCTTGAGGTCCGGGTGTGGCGAGTAATGGCTGTAGCGTAGCTCTCAGTTGATCAAGGTCAGACTTCAGCACATACGGTATATGCAGGGTGCTGAGGATGGCTTCAGTCTGCTGGAAATCGTGACGAGATGGCAACGCCTCGTCTGCGCTTAGCCAGCTCAGGATAATCAACATAAGGCGATTTTTAGCGTAGAGATACGATTTCATGGCCTGTCTCCTGTCGGTAGTGGCGCAACACCATCCCCTGAACTTTGTTCATCAGTTCCACGTTATTTTTCACCGCCAGCTTGCTAAGGACGCGTGAACGGTAGTAGTAGACCCGTTTGATCGTGAGCTGCATGGTGCTGGCCACGTGACACAACGGCATTCCCCCCATCAACAGGCTGATTAAAAAAGTTTCCTTACGGGTCAGGTTATAGCTGTCAGGTATGGCGATATAGAGCTTGTCGGCGGGGGGCGACGTCCAGCGCGGAGCGCGGGCAAGCGCTGTACTGAGCCCGGCAAAACTGGTGATGAACTCTGCGCCGAGCACAATGGCGAGGCTGCTTTCGAGATCGCTCAACGGGTAGCCTGATTTGGCAAAAATAAAGATCCGGATCAGGGGATTAAACGATTTTAAACTGAGCGCGACCTGCAGTACTTCGATGCTGACGCTGCTGTAATCAATAAGGATGGTGCTTAACCGGGCTCCGGCATCGGTCGCAAAAAAAGTATAGAACATCTCACTCTGTCCGCTAAACGGGTAACAGAGCATTTCTTTAATATCCAGAGGCTTGCTGTTTGGTTCATTAATATACGCCTTCAGCGCAATATTAAAATATTCTGAATCCGCAATGCAGATCAACATAATGACCTCCTGGCATAAATACGCTGTGCATGCTGTCCTGCCTGATTCGACAATTTACTGTAGAGAATACCCGTCTGAAATAACATACTCCCTGCGCTTTCAATCGAGGGGGGAGAACGTGGGAGGAGGTGGTTAATAATGAGGGTGAGATATTTAGATCGCATTTTGCGAATATTTTATGGAAAACATATAATAAAAATTATCATTTATTTACAATAAGTTGTGCTTTTATTGTGCATTTGTTTTATTTCTTTTTCAGAGTGGTGTTAAGACTTTTCTATAAAAAGTAGAAATGGTCCTGGTGGCGAATTTGAATAATAAACAATGAAGTGAGTAGGATGTCAGTGCAGGGAAGGGGTTAAAAGATAACTGGTTAATCCAATGGAATGAGCATTAATAAATTGTACGTATAAAGTACGCCAGGGGTATTTCCTGAACGATTCTCCATAAGCGTGGTGATGAGGAGTGAATATGAAAAAATACAGCAGAGGAATGGCATCTTTCGTGGTGATGATGATGCTTTCTCCGGTAGCGGCACAGGCTGCTGATGGCAAAGTCACCTTTAATGGTGAAGTCATCGAAAATACTTGTACGGTAGTGAATAAAGATAAGACGGTGACCCTGCCGACGGTCCAGCGTTCAGCGCTCAGCAGCGCGGGTGAGACGGCGGGCGTGGTTCCCTTCACCATCGATCTGACGAGCTGCACCCCAGGGGCTGATGTCTCGGTGTACTTCGAGAAAGATCAATACGTTTCCACGGAGGGCCGACTAAAAAATACCCTGTCTGACGGCACGGAAGCAGAAAACGTCGATGTGGAACTGCTGAACACCCGGTTTACGCCGATTAACCTCGCGGAGAGCCCGGCGGTCGCTGCAGACGGCACCATTGCTCGCCCGGACGTGATCCCGGTGGCGGTGGCTGAGCAGGATGGTTCCGCCTCGCTGCCTTTCTATGCCCGCTACTATGCGACCGACGCCGCTACGGCTGGAAAAGTCGCTACCTACGTCAACTTTACGGTGGTCTATCCGTAAACCCTGTCCACGGCCCCGCTCAGGGGCCGTTTATCCACCCGGCAAGGAGGAGGTGAATATGCGGCGTATGGTTCTGGCATGGCTGCTGTCCTGCATTTTACCCTCGGCGGACGCCAGCATGGTTATTGACGGCACACGGATTATTTTTCCCGGCGACAAAAAAGAGATCGCCGTCCGGGCCACCAATATGGGGGAGACCCCCTCTCTGACGCAGGTCTGGGTCGACGATGGCCGCGTGCAAAATCAACCGGAAAAAGATTCGGCGCCGTTTATTGTGCTGCCGCCGATTGTGCGTATCGAGCCGGGAAAGGGCCAAAGCTGGCGCCTGGTGTTCAACGGCAGCCGTCTGCCGCAGGATCGGGAGTCGCTGTTCTGGTTTAATCTGCTGGACATCCCACCTGAGCCGAAAAACGGCACGGCAATCAATTACCTCCAGCTCGCGATACGGTCGCGTATCAAGCTGTTTTACCGTCCGGCAGGCGTGGCGGCGGAAAAAATGGCGCCGGAGAATGCCCTGCGCTGGGCGCTGGCTCCCACGGGCAATGGGCTGCGGGTGAGCAATGCCTCATCGCGCTATATCACCATCGACAGCATCACCCTTAACGGACAAAAACAGTCCGCTGGCATGGTCGCCCCTTTTTCCTCGCTGGAAATCGCGCTTAAAGGGGTCGCGCTGCGTACGCTGCCGGAGAAATTCAGCTTCACCACCATCAATGATTACGGCGCGGTAGTGAATCATAATTATCCTCAGTAAGGACATTATTATGAAACTCAGGGAGATCAAGTTTGGGTTGATGCTGCTCCTTCCCTGGCAGGAGGCATGGGCGGCAGAGGCGTTTAGTTTTAACCGCGCCCATTTGCACGGCGCCGCGCAGGTTGATCTCCAGAAATATCAATACGGTAATCCGCTGCACGCCGGACAGTATCGCAGCACGCTCTCGGTGAATGGCCGGGACCTGGCGGAAGAAACGTTTGTTATCCAGGAACGCGATGGCCAGCTTGAGCCCTGCATCTCGCCCTCGCTGTTCGACGCCCTGCAGCTGAAGGACGCCCAGTGGCCGGCGGCGGCCACCTGCCTGCGCTTTTCGCAGATCAATAAGGCGATCGGCTGGGAGTATGACAGCGGGGAAAACGTCCTGCGGGTGAATATGCCCCAGGCGCTGCTGCAACCCCATTATCGGGGGGCGGTGAACCTGAAGAAGGTGGATAGCGGCGTGCCCGCCGCAGTGCTGCGCTATCAGGCCAACAGCTATCAGAGCATCGTCGACGGGGATAGCAGCAGCCATCATTATCTCGGGCTGGATGCCAGCCTGCGCGCCTTTGGCTGGCGTTTACATCACCAGTCCAGCTACCAGGCGCAGGAGGGGAATACACACTGGGATAGCATTGCCACCTGGGCTGAGAGAAGTGTAGTGAACTGGGCGTCCACGTTACGGCTGGGTCAGGGATGGACCGACGGAACCTTCTTTGACAGCGTCAGTTTTATCGGCGGCAGGCTGGCTACCGATGTGCGCATGCTGCCGGGCTCCCGCCGCGGCTTTGCGCCGTCGGTTAGCGGCGTGGCGCGCACCAATGCCCGCGTGACGGTCACCCAGAACGGCGCCCTGTTGTACGAGGCCACGGTTCCGCCGGGCAAATTCACCTTTGACGATCTCTATCCCACCAACGCCGGCGGCGATTTACAGGTAACGATCCATGAGGCGGACGGCAGTCAGGAGACCTTTACCGTGCCGTACGCCGCGCTGCCTGGCCTGGTGCGGGCAGGCGCGGTCTACTATGACCTGTCGCTGGGCTATCTGGATGAGGACGGGATCGCCGGGCGGCCGGGATTTGGCGAAGCCACGGTGCAGTACGGCTTCAATGACTATGTCAGCGGCTATACCGGCGCCAACGCGACGACGGATTATTACTCGACGCTGGTCGGCAGCGCCTTCAATACCTACTGGGGGGCGCTGGCGGTCGATCTTTCCCGTTCTGCGGCGAAGGGCAGGGAACGCGGCTGGCAGGAGGGGTATCGCTGGCGGGTATCCGCATCAAAATCCTTCGCGTCCGATACGCGGATGCTGGTCTCGATGAGCCACAGCAACGACGGCAACTATCGTTCCATTCGCGACGCCGTCCAGGAGCACGACCGTCACCCCAACGACTGGCGGGAGATGACCCGCTACAGCGCGACGTTGTCTCAGCAGGCCGGCAGCGGCAGCCTGTCGTTTAACGGAATCTGGAGTGAGGATGTCCGCCACCACCGCTGGCGCTCCTATCAGCTGGGGTACGCCAACCGCTATGGTCAGCTCAATTACTACCTGTACGCCCAGCAGAGTCAGGATATTCATCACCGCAATAATCAGGTGGTGGGCGTCTCCTTTTCGCTGCCGTTCGGGCTGGCGGGCAGCCTGACTACCCGCTTTAACCATGATAAGAACTACGGCAGCCAGCTGCAGTCCAGCTATACCGGCAGCGCTGGCGAGAAAAATGCCTTTAGCTATGGCCTGACCGCCAGCTACGACATGCCGCGGGAGAACCCGCACGAGGCCAGCGTTGGGGGCAACGGTAGCCTGCGTACGGATTATGCGTACCTGAATGCCAGCGCCAGCGCCGGTCGCCACCAGCAGCAGTACTCGCTGGGGGCATCGGGCGCCCTGGTGGCGCATCAGGGCGGAATGACCGCCACCCCCGAACTGGGGGAAACCTTCGCCATTGTGGAAGCGCCCGGCGCGGCGGGCGCTCGGGTGGCAAACCGCCTCGGACAGCCGATAAACCGCCAGGGTTTTACGATCATCCCTTACCTCGATCCCTTTACCGATAACTGGCTGGATCTCGATCCGCAGGGTCTGAACGACCATGTGGAGATTGTCTCCAGCAGCACGACGGTGGTGCCCGATTCGGGCGCGGCGGTGAAGGTCAAATTTGTCACGCGTACCGGCTATCCCTGGTTTGCCCATGTCACGCTGCCGGATGGCGCGGCGCCCCCGCTGGGCGCGGAGGTGTTTGACGACAGCGGTCGGGCGGTTGGCGCCGTCGGTCAGGGCGGGCTGCTGTATGCCCGGGTGCCGCAGGCCGACGGCAGCGTCTCGGTAGTATGGGGCGAACGCAGCGGGCAACGCTGCCGGTTGGCCTATGCCATCCGCGGCGACGCGGCGCAACAGGTTAGCCGCGGTACGCCGCATCAGGTCTGCCGGCCGGGAATAAAGGAGAAGTAATATGAAAAAAATCATCGCATCAGGGGTACCGCTTCTGCTGGCCGGCGGATACTGCGCCTCGCTGTCGGCAGCGTGCCAGATGGTCAGTGGCAAAACTATCGAGTATTCAGTGAACGTCAGCCAGGCCAGTATCAACCTTGACGTCAGCAATCGCCCCATCGGCTCCCTGCTATACAGCTACGGAGGGATGATTATCACTAATAACGAACGCTGGGAGATCGCCTGCAGCGGCAGCGAGCCCGGCGGGTTTCAGAGCATCGGCGGCTCACGGGTCGGCCCGGCGGGAGACGGCAAGCCCGGGGATATCTACAGCATCGACCGCCTGCCGGGCATTGGTTACAGCTTCCAGATGGGGGAACAGGATGGCATTAATTTCGATCCCCTGTTCACGGCCTGGCCCTCAGCGCCGGTATTTTCCGGCCAGCGCGCATTTCAGGCGGAAAATAAAAAACCGACCATCTATTTCTGGCGGATTGCCGATAACGGCGGTCTACCGCCGCCGGGCGAGTATTGCCTTAACGATTACCTTGGCGATATTTATCTTGGCGGAGTACAGGCGATGCGCTTTAGCGTCAGTGGGCTCTGTATTCAGGTCAAATCACCCACCTGCAAGATTACTGACGACAGTAAAAACATTAACGTCTTCCTCGGGCGGCATAACAAAACCGCGTTTACCGGGCTCAACAGCACCACCGCCCCGGTTCCTTTTAACATCAACCTGACGAACTGTGAAAATGTCGGCAGCGTGTTTATGCAGTTTAACGCGACGGTGGACAGCGCTGTCGCCGCCAACGAGGTGATTAAAATCGATGACCAACCTGAAGGCGCATCCGGACTTGGCGTGCAAATCCTCAGCGCCGGCGGCGCGCTGGTGCCGCTAAACCAGGTGAGCCAGGTCTGGTCCGGGAATAAAGGCAGTCAGACGAACTATCGTTTATCCTATCAGGCCCGCTATATCCAGACGCAGCCCGCAGTGACTGCGGGCGAGGCGAACGCCAGCGCGACCTTCGTGGTGACTTATAACTGATCGGCCTGACGGCGTGGCGTCGTCAGGCATGCGCCAGTAAAGGAAACATCAACTTCCTGTCTTTAAACAGGTTTTCCTTCTGGTCATAGACGAAGAGGATATCTTCTCCCTCTATTTTCTCATACTCGCCGAGCCGGTCTTCATTAGGGGTAAAACCGAGGATGGCCTGGTAAACATGGTCATCGGCCAGTTCGTTGACCAGCGTCGACAGGCTCTTACCCTCCTCGCAGAAGAGGTCAAAGCAGATCAGCACCGGACCGTTTTGCATGGCGATGACCACTGCCTCATTTTTTGCCGAGTAATAAACAAAATGCTTCATAAAGGCTGAGCAGTAAAACATCAGCAGGCCAAAGTTATGCTCCACCCGCAGCGGTGAGAACGGGTTGGATTTTTCATAGTAATGGCGGAGCAGGGCGACATCGTCAGCGCTGTCCATATCCAGTTTACGAAAATCACCGGCTCGCGGGGAAACCGGCATAATATATTGATGCTCTTCGCTGCGGGTGAAGCCAAATTTGGGGTAAAAATCCACCGTGGTGGGATTGGCGAATAAAAAGAAGGCGTCCGCCTCCTGCTGCCAGTCCTGCAGGATGTGATGGATAAGCTGGCCGGCTAATCCCTTATTACGGTGGTCCGGTTCGGTCATCACGGTGCCAATCTGAATATAACGCCGGGGCTCGCCCTGCCAGCGCAGGTCGATGATATTGGCCGAGGCGTTAGCGATAACTTTATTGCGTTCGACAAAGGCGTAGGGGATATAGGCGTCGGTCCAGTAACCTTGCTGATACCACTCTTCAAAAGACAGATCAAAAGTCTTAACGGCAAGGTCAATGAAGCTTTTTCTTAATGGGCTATTTTCTCTGACTTGCTTCACTAATTGATAATTCATTGTCATAGTTCCTTCTCACTATGGCTTCTGAAAGCGGCGACGTCGGCAAAGGCACTTGCGTCGAATGAGCGCTGTAAACGTAGCATATCTGGGAAAAGGATCCGCAATGTCGATGCTTAACCTTTGCCCCAGTCACAAATAACCGCATGCTGGCCATATCAGACCGGGCTGAACGGCCTGTTTGCGTTTGCTATCGCCATAATAGAGCGTGAGTAAACGAGGCACTGGTCGAGAGGCTGAGGCAAATGTACTGGCGATTTTATCGACAATCGGCCGCGCCGTAGAGGTTAGGTTTATTTATTTATGCATTAAACAGGAAATTTTACGCGATCTGCCTAATAATAGAGTAGCCGTCATCGCAAGGGCTGAAATTACTCAAGGAGCGACGTATAATAACGCCCTTTGTGTCTGAGTATTACCGCACGAATTGGAAAAATATAACATGCAGGATCCGCTACTTTATTTCGCGGTTTTTGCTCAGCTATTATTGAGTGAATTAACAGGATTACTATGTCAAATTTACCCAAATTTTCCCGCGCGCTTTTGCACCCGCGTTACTGGCTGTTGTGGCTGGGAATTGGCTTTTTGTGGCTGCTGGTGCAATTACCGTATCCGGTGATCTACCGTCTGGGAACGGCGCTTGGGCGGCTGGCAATGCGGGTGATGAAAAGCCGCGCGCGGATTGCCAGACGTAATCTCGAACTCTGCTTTCCCGAGATGAGCGCCGCCGACCGCGAGGCGCTGCTGGTGAAAAACTTTGAATCGCTGGGCATGGGGCTGATGGAGACCGGCATGGCCTGGTTCTGGCCGACGCACCGGGTGGCGCGCTGGACCGAGACCAGCGGCGTTAACGAGGTGGTGGAGCTTCTGGAACAAAAGCAGGGCATCTTACTGATCGGTATTCATTTTCTGACCCTCGAAATGGGGGCGCGAATGTATGGCATGTTTACCCCGGGCATTGGCGTCTACCGGCCCAATGATAATCCGCTGATTGACTGGCTGCAGACCTGGGGACGCTTGCGTTCGAACAAGACCATGCTGGATCGAAAAAATCTGAAAGGGATGGTCAGGGCGCTGAAAGAGGGGGAGATCCTCTGGTACGCGCCAGATCACGATTACGGCCCGGCCAGCAGCGTTTTTGCCCCGCTGTTTGCCGTCGAGCAGGCGGCGACCACCACCGGCACCTGGATGCTGGCGAAAATGTCCGGGGCGACGATTGTGCCGTTTGTTCCGCGGCGCAAGCCCAACGGCATGGGGTATGAATTGATCTCTCTGACGCCAGAGCGCACGCCGCCGCTGGCGAGCGCCGAGGTCACGGCGGCCTGGATGAATCAGATTATCGAACAGTGCATCCTGATGGCGCCCGAGCAATATATGTGGCTGCACCGGCGTTTTAAGACTCGCCCGGAAGGGGTACCGCCGCGTTACTGAACGCTTCGGCCGAAAAATAAGCGCATCGGTAGCACGCTCAGTAAATCGCCGTCTATACTGAAAGAGCCTGACTGAAGGCTAATTCCAAGGAGATTGCAGGATGAAAAAAGTGATAGTCGCGTTAGCCCTTTCCGCCGTTGCATTTGGCGCGTCCGCCGCACAGTTGATCACCAAAGAAGAAGTGAAACACTTCAAACTGACCAAGGTCGGACCGATCTCGGTAGGGCCGTCCGGTGGCGAGTTCTCTTCACCTTCCGATCTGCACGATCAGCTCTCTAAGCTGGCCGATGAGAAAGGCGGAAAATATTACGTGATTACCGCCGCGCGCGAGCATGGTCCAAACTTCGAAGCCACAGCGGAAGTGTATAAATAACCTTTTTAAAAGCGTGCCGTAGCGGCGCGCGACGCATTGAGCCTGGAGCGCGTTAAGCCTCCGGGCTCATTTTTTTTCTGCCATCGGAATTGCCTTAGGCAATTGCGGCAGCGGAAATGCGTTTTTATCGCTATATATAAATTTCATGATCACGATGTTAATGAATTATTGCTTTTTATTGTTGATAAAAAGCCAATTCTGACCTAATGCCTGAGGGAGTGACCCCTGGCAAAAATAGGTAGGACAAATGTGTTATCATCGCGCCTTTCCCTTTTTGTCTGGGGCTTTCTTGTATGCTACAACCTGTTGTTCGCGTCGGTGAATGGCTGGTAACCCCCTCTGTAAACCAAATCAGCAGGAAGGGGCGCCAGCTTACCCTTGAACCGCGTTTAATCGATCTTCTGGTCTTTTTTGCCCGCCATCCGGGGGAAGTGCTTAGCCGGGACGAGCTTATCGAAAACGTCTGGACCCGGAACGTTGTGACCAGCCACGTCGTCACGCAGAGTATTTCCGAACTGCGCAAGTCGCTCAAAGACGGCGACGACGTTAGCCTTGAGTACATCGCGACGGTACCCAAACGGGGGTATAAGCTCACGGTGCCGGTGATCTGGTGCACCGAGGAGGGGGAGGAACTCGCCCCGCAGGTGGAGGCGCTGACGCCTTCGTCGTCGACCGCTATTCCCGTGCCACCGGCTGCCGGTGGGCCGCCAGAAGCCCCCGACTCCTCCGCCGATCTTACCGCGCCGGTGACAGCGCCGGCGGCGGCTCCCGCTGTCGCCAGCGCGCCATCGGCCCGCAAACGCCTCACCACCGCCCTGGTGTGGGGGCTGTTCCTGTTAGCGCTGGGCACCTGTGTGGCGCTGGTGGCGCTGTCGAGCATGGAGTCGCGGCCGCCGGTCAACAAGGCGCGCCTGCTGCTCAATCCGCGCGATATCGATATCCACCTGGTCAATGGTAACTCCTGCGCCAACTGGTCGTCGCAGCACTCTTACGCGGTCGGCCTGGCCAGCCTGATCACCACCTCGCTGAACACCTTCTCGACCTTTATGGTGCATGACAAAACGGACTACAACATCAATGAGCCGAGCAGCTCCGGGAAAACGCTGACCATTGAGTTCGTCAATCAGCGCCACTATCGGGCGCAGCAGTGCTTTATGTCGGTCCAGCTGGTGGATAACGCTGACAGCTCGACGATGCTGGATAAACGCTACTTTGTGACCAACGACAACCAGCTGACCATTCAGAACGATCTGATGAACAGCCTGTCGGATGCCCTGACGCAACCGTGGCCGGCGCGGATGCAGGCGATGCTCAGGCAATATCAGCCCTCGCAGAGCGTGGCGTTAACCTATTTCTACCAGTCGCATCAGCTGTTAATGAAGGGCGATGTTGATTCATTAAGTAAAGCCAGTAGCCTGCTGGATGATGTGATTAAGCGGGCGCCGGATTTTATTTACGCCTATGCCGAAAAAACGCTGGTGGATGTATTACGCCATTCGCAGCAGCCGCTGGACGATAAACAGCTAGCTGCCCTCTACAGTGAGGTTGAGCGGGTAGGGGAGATGCCGGGTATTAAAGACATGGCGATTTATTATCAAATAAAAGCGGTAGATTCGTTGGGTAAGGGTAAAGTCGACGAAGCGAATACCGCGATTAACAGTGCGATTGATTTAGAGATGTCGTGGCTGAATTATGTGCTGTTAGGCAAAGTCTATGAGATGAAAGGAGAGAACCGACTGGCTGCCGATTCTTACATCACCGCGTTTAATTTACGGCCCGGCGGGGATACCCTGTACTGGATTGAAAACGGTGTTTTCCAGACATCAGTTAATCGTGTGGTACCGTATCTCGACAATTTCCTCTCTTCAGAATAAGTAAACCCTCATCATGCGCAAGGTTTTGGGCATGATGAGGTTAAATTTATGTTTCTCATGAAGTCTCCTGTTGTTATTTGTATTTAGCATTCAGGAGGCTTTGAATAACACTTCAGTAACACTTACCTCCCTCTCTAACTCCATGTAATTAAACGATGTTTATCTTTTTCTGACACCCTGTTGTCATGTTTATATGTTAAGCGAAAAAGGTCAAAATATCATTTGTCTGATGTTTGTTGTTATTTCACTTTATCTTTAGGACTTATCTCGTACAAATCAGTAATCTTGTTGGTAGTTGGTCGGGTCAATTAATGGTTCTGTATCATGATCTGTACCTCCCAAATAAACTTAGGAGAAAAACAACCATGAGTTCTGCCAAGAAGATCGGGCTATTTGCCTGTACCGGTGTCGTCGCCGGTAATATGATGGGGAGCGGTATTGCATTATTACCTGCGAACCTGGCCAGCATCGGTGGTATTGCCATTTGGGGCTGGGTAATTTCAATTATTGGTGCGATGTCTCTGGCTTATGTTTATGCCCGACTGGCCACTAAGAACCCGCAACAGGGTGGTCCAATTGCCTACGCCGGGGAAATATCTCCCGCATTCGGTTTCCAGACCGGTGTGCTTTATTATCATGCAAACTGGATTGGTAACCTGGCCATCGGGATTACCGCAGTTTCTTATCTCTCAACGTTCTTCCCAATTTTAAATAACCCGGTGCCAGCAGGTATTGCCTGTATTGCCATCGTGTGGATCTTTACTTTCGTTAATATGCTCGGCGGGACCTGGGTCAGCCGTCTGACCACTATTGGTCTGGTACTGGTGCTTATTCCAGTGGTGATGACCGCGGTTGTCGGCTGGCACTGGTTTGATGTCGCCACCTATCAGGCGAACTGGAACACCTCCAGCACCACCGATAGCCACGCGGTCATTAAAAGTATCCTGCTCTGCCTGTGGGCCTTTGTTGGCGTCGAATCCGCCGCCGTGAGTACCGGGATGGTGAAAAACCCGAAACGTACCGTACCGCTGGCAACCATGCTGGGTACTGCGATGGCCGGTATCGTCTATATCGCCGCGACTCAGGTTATCGCCGGTATGTATCCTGCTTCTCAGATGGCCGCGTCCGGTGCGCCGTTCGCGATTAGCGCCTCTACCATTCTCGGCGGCTGGGCTGCTCCGATGGTTTCCGCTTTCACTGCCTTCGCTTGCCTGACTTCTCTGGGCTCGTGGATGATGCTGGTTGGCCAGGCCGGTGTACGTGCCGCCAACGACGGTAACTTCCCGAAAGTGTATGGCGAAGTCGATAGCAACGGTATCCCGAAAAAAGGCCTGCTGCTGGCGGCGGTGAAAATGACCGCGCTGATGGTGCTGATCACCCTGATGAACTCCGCCGGTGGTAAAGCTTCTGACCTGTTCGGCGAACTGACCGGTATCGCGGTACTGCTGACCATGCTGCCTTACTTCTACTCCTGTGTTGACCTGATTCGTTTCGAAGGCATCAACATTCGTAACTTCGTTAGCCTGATTTGTTCGGTACTGGGTTGCGTGTTCTGCTTCATCGCGCTGATGGGCGCAAGCTCCTTCGAACTGGCCGGCACCTTTATCGTTAGCCTGATTATCCTGATGTTCTACGGTCGCAAAATGCACCAGCGCCAGAACAACGCAACGGATAACAACAGCCCCGCTAACGCGCACTAATCAGTAACCCTTTTTCCTGAGGCTCCTTCCATCACCTGTCATCACGCGACGGGAGGGGCTTTCTACATCTGGAGATTTGACTATGAACGTTATTGCAATCATGAATCACATGGGTGTTTACTTCAAAGAAGAACCCATCCGTGAACTGCATCGTGCTCTCGAACGCCTGGACTTCCGTATTGTCTACCCGAACGACCGTGACGACTTATTAAAACTTATCGAAAACAACTCTCGTCTGTGCGGCGTGATCTTCGACTGGGATAAATACAATCTCGAACTGTGCGAAGAAATCAGCAAAATGAACGAGTACATGCCGCTGTACGCGTTCGCTAACACCTACTCGACTCTGGACGTTAGCCTGAACGATCTGCGCATGCAGGTTCGCTTCTTCGAATATGCGCTGGGCGCTGCGGAAGATATCGCGAACAAAATCAAACAGAACACTGACGAATACATCGACACCATTCTGCCGCCGCTGACCAAAGCGCTGTTCAAATATGTACGTGAAGGCAAATACACCTTCTGTACCCCTGGCCACATGGGCGGTACCGCGTTCCAGAAAAGCCCGGTAGGCAGCATCTTCTATGATTTCTTTGGTTCCAACACCATGAAATCCGATATCTCCATTTCGGTTTCTGAACTGGGTTCCCTGCTGGACCACAGCGGCCCGCACAAAGAAGCGGAAGAGTATATCGCTCGTGTGTTTAACGCAGAACGCAGCTACATGGTGACCAACGGTACCTCTACTGCTAACAAAATCGTCGGCATGTACTCCGCGCCGGCCGGCAGCACCGTGCTGATTGACCGTAACTGCCACAAATCGCTGACTCACCTGATGATGATGAGCGACATTACGCCGATCTACTTCCGTCCGACCCGTAACGCCTACGGTATCCTCGGCGGTATTCCGCAGAGCGAATTTCAGCACGCGACTATCGCCAAGCGTGTGAAAGAGACGCCGAATGCGACCTGGCCGGTACACGCGGTGATCACCAACTCAACCTATGATGGTCTGCTGTATAACACCGACTTCATCAAGAAAACCCTGGATGTGAAATCCATCCACTTTGACTCCGCATGGGTCCCTTACACCAACTTCTCGCCGATCTATGAAGGCAAATGCGGGATGAGCGGCGGCCGCGTCGAAGGGAAAGTGATCTACGAAACCCAGTCCACGCACAAACTGCTGGCGGCATTCTCCCAGGCGTCGATGATCCACGTGAAAGGCGACGTAAACGAAGAGACCTTCAACGAAGCCTACATGATGCACACCACCACTTCCCCGCACTACGGGATCGTGGCGTCCACCGAAACCGCGGCGGCGATGATGAAGGGTAACGCCGGTAAGCGTCTGATCGACGGCTCTATTGAACGTTCCATCAAGTTCCGTAAAGAGATCAAACGTCTGAAAGGCGAGTCTGACGGCTGGTTCTTCGACGTTTGGCAGCCGGAGCATATCGATGGTCCTGAATGCTGGCCGCTGCGTTCCGACAGCGCATGGCACGGTTTCAAAAACATCGATAACGAGCACATGTACCTCGACCCGATCAAAGTCACGCTGCTGACGCCGGGGATGAAGAAAGACGGCACCATGGATGACTTCGGTATTCCGGCGAGCATCGTGGCGAAATATCTCGACGAACACGGCATCGTGGTTGAGAAAACCGGTCCGTACAACCTGCTGTTCCTGTTCAGCATCGGTATCGACAAAACCAAAGCGCTGAGCCTGCTGCGTGCGCTGACCGACTTCAAACGCGCGTTCGACCTGAACCTGCGGGTGAAAAACATGCTGCCGTCGCTGTACCGTGAAGATCCTGAATTCTATGAAAACATGCGTATTCAGGACCTGGCGCAGAACATTCACAAACTGATTGAGCATCACAACCTGCCGGACCTGATGTTCCGCGCGTTTGAAGTGCTGCCATCGATGGTGATGACCCCGTATGCCGCGTTCCAGAAAGAGCTGCACGGTCAGACTGAAGAGGTTTATCTCGAAGAGATGGTCGGCCGCGTCAACGCCAACATGATCCTGCCGTATCCTCCGGGAGTGCCGCTGGTGATGCCGGGTGAAATGATCACCGAAGAAAGCCGCCCGGTGCTGGAATTCCTGCAGATGCTGTGCGAAATCGGCGCCCACTACCCGGGCTTCGAAACCGATATCCACGGGGCCTATCGTCAGGCGGATGGTCGTTACACCGTTAAAGTGCTGAAAGAAGAAAACAACAAGTAATAGACGCACACCAGGGAAGTGGCTTGCCACTTCCCTTTTTTCACGCTGCAAGGAGAACCTATGAAAACACCCTCACAGCCGCGCGCGATTTACTACATCGTTGCGATCCAGATCTGGGAGTACTTCAGCTTTTACGGCATGCGTGCCTTACTCATCCTTTATCTCACCCACCAGCTTGGCTTTGACGACAGCCATGCCATCAGTCTGTTCAGCGCCTACGCATCTTTAGTTTACGTTACCCCTATTCTCGGCGGCTGGCTTGCCGACCGCCTGCTCGGCAACCGCACGGCGGTGATTGCCGGGGCGCTGTTAATGACCCTCGGCCACGTGGTGCTGGGCGTCGAGTCGACCTCCGCATGGAGTCTGTACGTCGCGCTGGCGATCATCATCTGCGGCTACGGCCTGTTCAAATCCAATATCAGCTGCCTGCTCGGCGAACTGTACGCTCACGACGACCCGCGTCGCGACGGCGGTTTCTCGCTGCTGTACGCCGCCGGCAACGTCGGGTCGATCGCCGCGCCCATCGCCTGCGGACTGGCGGCGCAGTGGTACGGCTGGCATATCGGCTTTGCGCTGGCGGGGATCGGCATGTTTATCGGCCTGATGATTTTCTTAAGCGGCAGCCGCCATTTCCGGCATACCCGCGGCGTCGATAAACCGGCGCTGCGGGCAGTGAAATTTGTGCTGCCGACCTGGGGCTGGCTGCTGGTGATGCTGTGCCTGGCGCCGGTGTTCTTCACGCTGCTGCTGCAAAACAACTGGTCCGGCTATCTGCTGGCGCTCGTCTGCCTGTTCGCCGCCCAGATGGTGGCGCGGATCATGATCAAAGCCCCGGAGCATCGTCGCGCGCTGTGGCAGATCGTCCTGCTGATGCTCGCCGGAACGCTGTTCTGGGTGCTGGCGCAGCAGGGCGGGAGCTCGATTAGCCTGTTTATCGACCACTTCGTCAATCGTCGCCTGCTGAACTGGGACGTGCCAACCGCGCTGTTCCAGTCGGTCAACGCGGTGGCGGTGATGGCGGCCGGCGTGGTGCTGGCGTGGCTGATGCGCCCGGAAGGCAGCGTGCGTTCGGTGCTGCGCGTCTGGCTGAAATTCGCTTTCGGCCTGCTGCTGATGGGCGGCGGCTTTATGCTGCTGGCGCTCAATGCCCGCCACGGCGCGGCTGACGGCCAGGCCTCGATGGGCATGATGGTCGCCGGGCTGGCGATGATGGGCTTTGCCGAACTGTTTATCGACCCGGTGGCGATGGCGCAAATCACCCGTCTGAACATGCCCGGCGTCACCGGCGTATTAACCGGCATTTATATGTTGGCCACCGGCGCGGTCGCCAACTGGCTGGCCGGGGTGGTGGCGCAGCAAACCACCGAATCGCAAATCAGCGACACGGCGATTGCCGCCTATCAGCATTTCTTCTCGCAGATGGGCGAGTGGACTATCGGCTGCGTGGCGGTGATTGTCATTGTCGCCTTTGCCGCGATTTGCAGCACCGGCCAGCGCAGCGCGACCGGGGACATTAACTCAACAGCCAAGTGATCAGGAGGTGGATATTCTGGCAGGCGCGGAAGCCAACGATAAAAAATACCGTTAGTGAAGCCATAGCTGAGTGAGATCAGCTTGGAGTGAATCCAGGATCGTTAAGATTGTGCTCTGGTGTCTTCCCAGAGACAGGCCGCGCGGAAGGGTGACCTGGTTCAATTTATCGAAGCTAGTTTGAAAGCAAGGTTATGAGGAATCCATATGTCTGAACAACAAGCACAAGGTGCCGATGAGGCCATTGACCTTAATAATGAACTGAAAACTCGTCGCGAAAAACTGGCTGCACTGCGTGAGCAGGGCGTAGCCTTCCCCAACGACTTCCGTCGCGATCATACCTCTGACCAATTGCATGCTGAATTCGATGCGAAGGATAACGATGAACTCGCTTCCCTGAACGTTGAAGTTGCGGTGGCTGGCCGGATGATGACCCGCCGCGTGATGGGCAAAGCCTCTTTCGTCACTCTTCAGGACGTCGGCGGCCGCATTCAGCTGTACGTGGCGCGCGATGACCTGCCGGAAGGCGTCTACAACGAACAGTTTAAAAAATGGGACCTCGGCGATATCATCGCCGCCCGCGGCAAGCTGTTCAAAACGCAAACCGGCGAACTCTCTATTCACTGCACCGAGCTGCGTCTGCTGACCAAAGCCCTGCGCCCGCTGCCGGATAAATTCCACGGCCTGCAGGATCAGGAAGTCCGCTATCGCCAGCGCTATCTGGATCTGATCGCCAACGAAGAGTCACGTCATACGTTCCGTATCCGTTCGCAGATCCTCGCGACCATGCGCCAGTTCATGGTGGCTCGTGGCTTTATGGAAGTCGAAACCCCGATGATGCAGGTGATCCCTGGCGGGGCGTCCGCCCGTCCGTTCATCACCCATCACAACGCGCTGGATCTGGATATGTACCTGCGCATCGCGCCGGAACTGTATCTGAAACGTCTGGTGGTCGGCGGTTTTGAACGCGTGTTTGAAATCAACCGCAACTTCCGTAATGAAGGGATCTCGGTACGCCATAACCCAGAGTTCACCATGATGGAACTGTATATGGCGTATGCGGACTACAAAGACCTGATCGAACTGACCGAGTCGTTGTTCCGCACCCTGGCGCAGACGGTGCTGGGCAAAACCGAAGTGCCATATGGCGACCAGGTGTTTGATTTCGGTAAGCCGTTTGAAAAACTGACCATGCGCGAAGCAATCAAGAAACACCGTCCGGAAACCAACATGGCGGATCTGGATAACTTCGACGCGGCGAAAGCGCTGGCGGAATCTCTCGGTATTCAGGTAGAGAAAAGCTGGGGTCTGGGACGTATCGTCACCGAAATCTTTGACGAAGTGGCGGAAGCGCATCTGATTCAGCCAACCTTCATCACCGAATACCCGGCGGAAGTTTCCCCGCTGGCGCGCCGTAACGACGTCAACCCGGAAATCACTGACCGCTTTGAATTCTTCATTGGCGGCCGCGAAATCGGTAACGGTTTCAGTGAGCTGAACGATGCCGAAGATCAGGCGCAGCGCTTCCAGGATCAGGTGAACGCCAAAGCGGCGGGCGATGACGAAGCGATGTTCTATGACGAAGACTACGTCACCGCCCTGGAGTATGGTTTACCGCCGACCGCGGGTCTGGGTATCGGTATCGACCGCATGGTGATGCTGTTTACCAACAGCCATACCATCCGCGACGTGATCCTCTTCCCGGCCATGCGTCCGCAGAAGTAATCCGTTGCACTCCCTCCCGGCCTGCGCCGGGAGGTCCTCCCTGCATTATCCCCATCCTGTCTTTTGCCCTGCTTTATGAACCGCTAACCGCTATTTATCGGGATGTTTTGCCGTGGCCAGACGCGCGACAATAGTGACCATTTCGCAAGGAGACGCTATGAGCAAATTTGGTATTGCCCTCATGACCGCGGCGGCTATTAGCCTGCTGAGCGGCTGCCAGGCGGCGAAGGAGAAGCATCCGACGCAGGAGGAACTGATCCGCCAGATGCAGCAGCGGGCCGCGGCCCCGGATACGCACACACTGCCGCCGGGCAAAGCCACGCAGGACCAACTGATGCGCTACGCCTTCACGCTCAGAGAGGCGGTTATGGTTCAATTGCCCAACAGCGCGCGCTACCAGGGGAAAATATGCTCCGTGCGGCTGTCGCTTAACCGCAGTGCAAAACTGACCGGACTGCAGCAGGAGGGGGGCGATCCGGCGTTCTGCGCGGTAGTGACCGATGCGGTACTGCGCACGACCTTCCCGCCCTTTGCCAGCGAAGGGGTCTACCAGATCTTTAACCATCCGCTACTGGATTTTAAGCCTTAGCGCACCCGGCTTTCCGCCCCCGCCGGATGGCAGGGGCGGGGAGATTACTGCACTTTTTGCAGGGAGCCGCGCTGGCTGCCGTTTGTCCAGCTGCCGTTAAAGGCGTTGTTGAGGGTAAAGGCTGAGCTTTTCACCCGGAAAGTCAGTTTGCCCTGGCTGGCTTTCGCCGCCTCGACCAGATGACCATGGGTTTTCACCGTTTTAGCGGTGACGGTAATCTCATCAATTTTATCGCCATACTCCGTATAAACATACCAGGTGCCCACCCAGGGGCCGAAGCCGCTGCTGGCCTGCTGCGCGGCGGCGGCATTCTCGGCTTTGGTTTTATGAATATCGCAGGTGGTCCCGTCGGTCATCTGCGTGCAGCCGGAACGTTCAAGCTGTTCCCGGTATTTCGCGCTAATGGCGTGGGCCGGCGCGGCGGCGACCAGCGCCAGGGTGAGGGTGGTGAAAAGCCAGGTCTTATTCATCTTATTGTTTCTCATCGCGATAGCGGCGTGCATGGTCATAAAGGTTGATACACATTGGTGCATTCTCCCGGTGGCGTCAGAATAAATATAACCGCAGCCATTCCTGATAAATAACTAGCAGGAAGGAGATGGGTTATTTATTGGTAAAACATCATTACCCTGATTTTATTTATCACTGTACCTTCCCGCTGCATGTCATATTATTGCAGAGAGAATGTTAAGTAATTGATGTTTTAAAAGTGACTATTTGTCACTTACGCAAATAACAGCAGGCCCGGCCTGGGCGCGCGGCTAAAGCCCGCGCCGGTGCGGTGTTGAGTTTTTTTCATATTGCTATCATCATATTTCGAATGAAAGGGATAACCTCTGAAGCGGGTTATTAAGCCAGTAATTTTTAGCCGCAAAATAAGCCGGCGGCAAGCATTATTTCCATTTATTTTTCAGGGTTACCTGAAATAGCGGATATATCGCCAGCGCAATGATGGATTTCCATCATTTCTCCGTTTTCATCGTCGGTCGTCGCCTGCTTATAGTGACGCCAGACAAGACCACAGGGTGAAAAGGAGAACAAGATGGCGACAGAGCATCTGCAGTGGGGCGTGAGCCCCCTGTGCTGGACCAACGATGTGCTGGAGGATTTAGGCGGCGATATCCCCCTGGATACCTGCCTGCGCGAGGCGCGGGAGGCGGGCTATCAGGGCATTGAGTTAGGACGGAAATTTCCCCGCCAGGCAGAGACGCTGGGCCCGCTGCTGGCGGCGGCTGACCTGCGCCTGGCGTCCGGCTGGTACAGCGGCTTGCTGGCCGAGCGCAGCGTGGAAGCGGAGCTGGAGGCGGTGCGGGAGCACGCGCAGCTCCTCCGGCAGCTCGGCGCGAGGGTGATGGTTTACGGCGAGTGCGGGCAACTGCCGGGTGAAACCCCGCTTGATGAGCCTATTTCACTCTCGCCGCCGTTAAGCCGTGTCAGCCTGGCGGCGTATTGCCACAAGCTAAATACCTTTGCCGACCTGCTGCTGCGCGACTATGGCCTCCAGCTGGCCTATCACCATCATCTGATGATGCTGGTGGAGCACGATGACGAGCTGGAGCGGTTTCTGTCCCATACCCATGACAACGTCGGGCTGGCGTTTGATACCGGACACGCCTTTGTCGCCGGGGTCGAGATCCCGCGCGTGCTGCAAAAATATGGCCACCGTATCCGCCATCTGCATCTGAAAGACGTCCGTCCGCAGGTGCTGGGGCGTCTGTATCGTGAAAACCTGAGCTTTAACGAGGCGGTGCGCGCCGGGCTGTTTACCATCCCCGGCGACGGCTGCATCGACTATGCGCCGATCCTCGACTTCGTCCGGCGCAGTGACTACCGCGGCTGGCTGATTATCGAAGCCGAGCAGGACCCGGCGATGGCGCCGCCGCTGGCCACCGCCCGCCGCGCCTATGCCTGGCTGGCGCACCATTTATCTTCCCCTTCACCGTCAGAGGAGCACGCAGCATGAGCGCGCGGTTAAATATCGGTCTTATCGGCTCGGGTTTTATGGGTCAGGCACACGCTGACGCGTACCGTCGCGCGGCCATGTTCTATCCCGATCTGCCGAAGCGCCCGCATCTCTACGCGCTGGCGGATCAGGATCAGGCGCTGGCTGAACGCCATGCGGCGAAACTGGGGGCGGAAAAGGCCTACGGCGACTGGCGCGAGCTGGTAAACGATCCGCAGGTTGATGTGGTGGATATCACCTCGCCGAACCATCTGCACTACACAATGGCGATGGCGGCGATCGCGGCGGGTAAACATGTCTATTGCGAGAAGCCGCTGGCGGTCAACGAGCAGCAGGCGCAGGAGATGGCGCAGGCGGCACGGCGCGCGGGGGTGAAGACCATGGTGGCCTTTAACAACATCAAAACGCCGGCGGCACTGCTGGCAAAGCAGATTATCGCCCGGGGCGATATTGGCGAACCGGTGCGCTTTCGCGGCACCTTTGATCAGGGGTTTTATAACGACCCGAACCTGCCCTGGTCCTGGCGCTGCTCGAAAACCCTCGGCGGCAGCGGGGCGCTTGGCGACCTTGGCGCCCATACCCTGTCGGTCGCCCAGTTTTTGCTGGGCGGGATCCGCGAAGTGACCGCCAGCGCGCAAACCTGCCTGCGTCAGCGTCCGGTGCCGCAGCTCGATGCCGGGTATGCCAGCCGGGTCGCGGCCGATGCCGAGTGGCGGGAAGTAGAAAATGACGATCAGGTTCAGTGCCTGGTCAATTTCGACAGCGGCGCGGCGGGAGTGATTGAGGCCTCGCGCATCGCCGCCGGGCGGATCTTCGGCGTGTTCTGGGAGGTTTCCGGCACCGAAGGAACGCTGTATATGGACGGGGAGCGCTTTAACGAACTGCAGGTATATCGCTTCAACGATGATAAACACGACCGCGGCTTTAAGACGCTGTATGCCGGGAGCCAGATCCCGGCCTATGCCGGCTTCTTCGGCTTCGATTTTGGCGGCGGTGGGCTGGGCTATTTTGACGTCAAGGTGATCGAAGTGCATGACCTGGTGCAGGGGATTTGCGGGGAGGGCGACTGCTATCCCAACTTCGAATTTGGTTTGCAGAATCAGCGCGTGCTGTCGGCGATTGAAGCCTCGATGATCAGCCGCCGCTGGGTGAACGTGGTTAAAGACTAAGGAGCCGCTATGTTTCCCTCACACTTACCGATCCCGCGCCGCCCGGCGGCGCAGAGCATTCCCTCCCTGCGCTGGGGCATTATCGGTCCCGGCTGGATCGCCGAGCGCTTTGTGCACTCATTGAAAACCTACAGCCGGCAGCAGGTGGTGGCGGTGGCCTCCCGCAGCCAGGCGAAGGCCGAGCGGGTGGCCGCGGAATGGGGGATCCCCCAGGCTTACGGCCAGGTGGAGGAGATGCTGGCGCGCCCGGATATTGATGCGGTGTACATTGCGACGCCGCACAACCATCACTTTCCCGACGGCATGCAGGCGCTGAAGGCGGGTAAACACGTGCTGATTGAGAAGCCCTTCGCGCTCAACCTCGGCGAAGGGCGTGAGCTGCAGGCCGAAGCCGCCCGCCAGGGGAAGCTGGCGCTGGAGGCAATGTGGTGCGATTACGCGCCGAAATATGATGTGATCCGCCAGCTGCTGGAGGATGGGGCGCTCGGCGACCTGCATACCCTGCTGGCCGATCACGGCGAGTATTTCACCCCCGACCACCGCATCTTCAATGCCGACCTTGCCGGCGGGCCGATGATGGACCTCGGCAGCTATTTGACCTCGTTTGCGCTGATGGTGGGCGGCATGCCGAAGGAGATTGTCGCCCGCGGCAGCGCCACGGCGGAGGGGCTTAACGGTCAGACGTCGATGCTGTTTAGCTGGCAGAACGGGATGCAGGGGTTGTTAAACACGACGTTGTTCAGCAACACGCCGGGCGGGGCGGTGGTGGCCGGACGCCAGGCGACCCTGACGATCGACGGTCAGTTTTACGCCCCCGGCGGCTTTACGCTCGCCGCCAGCCAGGGCGGGCAGGTGCTGCGCTGGGAAGAGCCGCGCAATCGCTACGACCAGCTGTTCTGGCAGGCGGAGCATTTTGCCTGGTGCATCGGGCAGGGGTTGCAGGACTCGCCGCTGCGGCCGCTCAGTCGGGTGCTGCAGAATCTGCAGGTGATGGATGAAGTGCGGCGCCAGGTGGGCGCGGTGTTTAACGAAGAACGCTAAGGAGCCGGCCGGGCTTTGGTTTGCAGATAGCGCGAGCGTGTCTGCCATTGCCCGGCACCAGGACGCGTACGATGCCGGATGTCTGTTGCCCGGCGGCTCTGCGCTTGCGCGGGCCTACGATTTTACTGCAACCGTTTGATATTAAAGCATATTAATGCCAGTGTTATGTAGGCCGGGCAAGGCATCGCCGCCGCCCGGCATAAAGGCTGGTACAGCGCCTGATGGCGGTTGCCACGCAACCACTCAGCGACAGTCGTCGACGGCGACAAACTGGCCATGCTGCAGGGACTGAACCGCCGCTTCGGCAATGGCCTGCGCCTGCAGGCCGTCCAGCAGGCCGGGCAGATCGGCCACGGTTTCACCATTCAGGGCGCGAATAAAGGCGTCAAGATGCTGGTAATAAGATCCCTGTACCCGGCTGAACCAGTCCGGCCACAGGCCCGGCTCAATGCGCTGATTGCCGCGCCACAGGGTAGGGCCCGCCGGCGACTGGCTACCGGACTCCAGCGCGCCTTCGGCGCCCAGCAGCGTGATCCGTTCATCATACCCGTGGCCGGTGCGGCGGGTGTTGTCCAGCTGCGCCAGCGCGCCGCCGCGCATCTGCATCATCAGGATGGAGGTGTCGACATCGCCAAATTCGGCAATGTCCGGCAGGGCCAGCGCCGCGCCCATCGCCGCCACGGTACGCACTTCATCGCCAGTGAGAAAGCGCAGGAGATCGAAGAAGTGGATCGCCTGATCGCGCATCTGGCCGCCGGAGCTGCGCAGATAGTCGAGCGGCGGCATGGTGGAGGCGCGGCAGACCATCTGCACCAGCTCGACCCGGCCGATCAGCCCTTGCTCCAGCTGGCGGCGGAGCTGCTGATGGCTGCTGTCGAAGCGCCGGTTAAAGCCGACAGTCACCGGCACGTTCAGGGGGAGCACCCGCTCCACCACCTCACGGGCGCGCGCCAGGGAGAGGTCGATCGGTTTTTCGCAATAGACCGCCTTGCCCGCCCGGGCGGCGGCTTCCAGCAGTTCGGCATGCGACGGGGTTGAACTGGCGATCAGCACCGCGTCGATGGCGTCGCTATGGATCGCCTCGCTCACTGTCACCGCCCGGGCGCCATAGCGGGCGGCCAGCGCCTGGGCGCGCTCCGGGGCGGCATCGGCCACCATCGTCAGCGCACTTCCTTCATGACGGGCAAGACTGGCGGCATGAACCTGACCGATAAAACCACTGCCTACCAGGGCAAAACGTTTGCAGATCATTTTTTTCTCCAGAATGGCGAGGGGACGTTGCCACCATAATCGGTTTGCTAAACTCACTGACACTGCCGTTTTGATGGATTTCCATCATGAAGAGAGGGGCGATGAAAAACATTTCACTGGCGATGCTGGCCAGACAGATTGGCGTCGGCGTGGCCACCGTTGACCGGGTGCTGAACGAACGCGGCGGCGTATCGCCGCAGACCACCCGCAAAGTGCTGCAGGCGGCGCGCGAGGCGGGGCTGAAGCGGATCCTGCCGGAGGAGCACCGCTTTCCCTGGCAGGTTGAGGTCTTTCTCAGCAGCAATGACTCGTTCTTCTTTCCCCAGCTGGCGCAGGATTTTGCCGCCGTGGCGGATAGCCTCGGCTATCGCCGTCTGACCCTGCACCGCACCTTTGTCCCGGAGTCGCAGCCGACGACCCTGGCCCGGCGCATTGTGCGCAGCTGCCAGCAGCGTCAGGGGATCATCGTCTTCGGCAATGACCATCCCGCAGTGCACGACGCGCTGCGCCGCTGCCGGGAGGCGGGCGTCCCGGCGATCACCCTGGCGACGGACCTGCCCGGCGCCGACCGACTCTGCCACGTGGGGATCAATCAGCTGCAGGCTGGCCGCACGGCGGGGTTAATGCTGGGGAGGATGACGCCGCGGCCCGGCGAGGTGCTGATGGTCAGCGGCCGGCAAGATTACAGCGCGCATCGCCTGCGCATTCAGGGGTTTCGCGAGGTGCTGAGCCAGCGCTTTCCCCACCTGCAGCTCAGCGACGTGCTGGCGGGTGAGGAGCGGCGGGAGCAGATCACCCGCCTGCTGGAACAAGCCCTGTGCCGCAGCCGGAATATTGTTGGGATCTATAACACCGGGCTTGGCAATACCCAGATTGCCGAGGCGCTGGCCCGCCACCGCCGCGAAGGCGACGTCTGCTGGATCACCCATGAGCGTTACAACACCACCCGGCAGCAGCTGGCGAAGGGGAGTCTGGCGTTAACGCTCGATCAGAACACCCGCCAACACGCCCAGCTGGCGATCGACCTGATGCTGCGCCATCTGGAGTCCGGCTACCAGCCGCAAACCTATGCCGACGGTAAAGTCGACTTTATCCTCTACAGCGCCGAAAACGTCGACTGAGTCGGTCGGCGTATCCCCTCCTGACCGCATGACTATCCCTGGCGGGTAAATACCCGCCTGGCGGGGAAGCGATCGCGTCAAAGCGTTGTCTGCCTCTCATTTTTCGCTCATTTATGCGGCAATGTTAGATGTCTGTCAAAATTCTGTTACTGCATAGTTTTAAAATTTTCATTTCAGTTATTTACTTATAAAAGTTTCAAATGTCTTGTTAATGAAATAAATGGTCTGAAATCCAGGTTGCGGCGTAAATGGACTAACGTTTCAAAAAAGTGATGAAAAAACAGCCGTAATTTGTGATTTAGATCACGATGGCGTGCGAGAGGTGCCGCAGCGTCGTCGATATCACAGCAGACATTTGCCGCAACGTAACTGAAATTAATTTTTCATTTTGTTTCATTCACCGGCGTACCTACAAAATCAAGGATCAACTATGAATATTAAGAAAACGATTGTTGCCTCTTTGTTAGCCTGCATGCTGCCTGCGGTGGTTATGGCAAAAGACGTCTCTATTGGCGTCTCCATGGCGCTGTTTGACGATAACTTCCTGACGATCCTGCGGACCTCGATGCAAAAAGAGATGAAAAAAGACGGCGTTAAATCGCAGATCGAGGACGCAAAAGGGGATGTCTCCCAGCAGCTGCAGCAGGTGCAAAACTTTATCGGTCAGGGGGTGGACGCCATTATCGTCAACCCGGTGGATACCAATGCGGTGAAACCGATTATGGATCAGGCCACCAAAGCCGGGATCCCGCTGGTGTTTGTGAACCGCCGTCCGCAGGCGGAGCTGACCGACAAGATGGCCTATGTGGGGTCGGATTCCATTCTCGCCGGCCGTCTGCAGATGGAAGCGCTGGCGAAAGCGATGAACGGTAAGGGCAATGTGGCGATCCTGCTCGGCGACCTGGCGAATGAGTCCACCCGCGATCGTACCAAAGGGGTGGAAGAGGTGGTGGCGAAATACCCGAACATCAAAATCGTCCAGAAGCAGACCGCGAAATTTACCCGCAATGACGCCGTGGACGTGGTCAGCAACTGGATGACCAGCGGTGAGGATATCCAGGCCATCGCCTCCAACAACGATGAAATGGCGATCGGCGCCCTGCAGGCACTGGGCAAAAACCCGAACCATATTCTCATCGCTGGCGTGGATGGCACTCCGGATGCCCTGCAGATGCTGAAGAGCGGCAAAATGATCGCCACCATCTTCCAGGATGCGAAAGGCCAGGGTGAAGGCGCAGTCGACGCGGCCATCAAGCTGGCGAATGGCGAGAAAGTGGAAAAAATCATCGACGTGCCGTATCAGCTGATCACCAAAGAGAACATGGCTGAATTTACCAACCGTAATCAGAAATAGTCCTGGCCAACCCGTGGTACGGAGGTGGATGTATGAACGCTTTTGCACTTGAAGCCGAAGGTATCAGTAAGTTCTTCCCCGGCGTGAAGGCGCTCGATAATGTCTCATTGCGCGTGCGTCCGGGAACGGTGCATGCCCTGATGGGCGAGAACGGCGCCGGTAAATCCACGCTGATGAAGTGCCTGATCGGTATCTATCGCCCCGATAAAGGGTCGATTCGCGTGAAAGGGGAGCCGGTGGAGTTTACCGACACCATGGATGCGTTGCGCTCGGGGATCTCGATGATCCACCAGGAGCTCAATCTGGTGCCGCATATGACGGTGGCGGAGAATATCTGGCTGGGGCGCGAGCCGATGAAGTACGGCTTTGTCGATCACGGCCAGCTGACCCGCCAGACCCAGGCGCTGCTGGACAAGCTTAATATCCGCTTAACCGCCGACCGACTGGTGGGCGACCTGAGCATCGCCGCTCAGCAGATGGTGGAGATTGCCAAAGCGGTCTCGTGGAACGCGGATATCGTGATCATGGATGAGCCCACCTCGGCGCTGACCGAAGGCGAGGTGGCTCACCTGTTCACCATCATCCGCGACCTGCGCGCCCAGGGTAAGGCGATCATCTATATCAGCCACAAAATGGATGAGATCTTTGCCATTACCGATGAGATCAGCGTGTTTCGCGACGGCACCTGGGTGGGGAGCAAAAACACCACCGAATTTACCCGCCAGTCGCTGATCACCCAGATGGTGGGCCGCGAATTAACCCAGCTGTTTCCGAAATTTAATAACACCATCGGCGAAGAGGTGCTGACGGTGCGCAACCTGACGCGCCAGGGCGTGTTCCATGACGTCAGCTTTACTGTACGCCGCGGTGAAATCCTTGGCGTGGCCGGGCTGGTGGGCGCCGGGCGCAGCGAGGTGATGGAAAGCCTGTTCGGTATGGAGCGCTTCGACAGCGGCGAAGTGCTGATCGACGGGGCGCCGGTGACCATTGATTCCCCCTCCGTGGCGATTGAAAAGGGGATGGCGTTATTAACCGAAGACCGCAAAAAGTCGGGCCTGTTTCTGGTGCTGTCGGTGCTGGAAAATATGAGTATCGTCAAAATGCCGGAATATATCGGCAAGAGCGGTTTTGTCCAGCACGTGAAAATGGCCGAAGACTGCATGGAGCAAATTCGCCGGCTCAATATTAAAACGCCGACGATGGATCAAATTATTAATAACCTCAGCGGGGGGAATCAGCAAAAAGTCCTGATTGCGCGCTGGCTGTTAGCGCAACCGAAAATCTTAATTCTCGATGAGCCGACCCGCGGTATCGACGTCGGGGCGAAGGCGGAGATTTATCATCTGATCAGTGAACTGGCGAATCGGGGGGTGGCGGTCATTATGGTCTCCTCTGAGCTGCCGGAAATCCTTGGCATGAGTGATCGGGTTATGGTGATGCATGAAGGCCGTATCACCGGCATCCTGGAAAAAGACGAAGCCGACCAGGAAACCATTTTGTCGTTGGCATCCCATTGAGGCACAGAGAATGAGTAATATGAAATTAACGGCGGCTCCGGCCAGCGAGGGTTCCTCCTTCTTCGCTAATTTGCGGCATAAAATGCCGAAAGATACCGGCATCTTTGTGGTGATGCTGGTGATTGCCCTGACTTTTGAAATTGCCGGCTGGTATGTTCGCGACCAGTCGTTCCTGCTCAATACCAACCGCCTGGTGCTGATTGTGCTGCAGGTGGCGATCATCGGCATCATCGCCGTCGGCGTCACCCAGGTGATCATCACCACCGGGATTGACCTCTCCTCCGGCTCGGTTATCGCCCTTGCGGCGGTGGTGGCGGCGAGCCTGGCGCAAACTTCCGACAGCCTGTCGCCGATGTTCCCGGCGCTGGTCAACCTGCCGGCGGTGATCCCCATTTGCGCGGGGATCGGCGTCGGCCTGCTGTGCGGCCTGACCAACGGTTTTCTGGTGACGCGGACCGGTATTCCGCCGTTTATTGCCACCCTCGGGATGATGGTTTCGGCGCGCGGTCTGGCGCAGTATTACACCCAGGGCAACCCGATCAGCTTCCTCTCCGACAGCTTTACGGCGATAGGTCAGGGGGCGATGCCGGTGATTATCTTCTTCGTGATCGCCGCCGTGTTTCACATTGCGCTGAAGCATACCCGTTATGGCAAATATGTGTATGCCATCGGCGGCAACATGACCTCGGCCAAAGTGTCCGGCATCAACGTGAATAAGTACCTGGTGATTGTCTACACCATCGCCGGGGCGCTCTCCGGGCTGGCGGGGGTGGTGCTGGCGGCGCGCGTCAGCAGCGGCCAGTCGAGCATGGGGATGTCCTACGAGCTGGACGCGATTGCCGCCGCGGTGATCGGCGGCAGCAGCTTAATGGGCGGGGTGGGGCGCATTACCGGCACCCTGATTGGCGCGATGATCCTTGGTCTGATCAAAAGCGGTTTTACCTTTGTCGGCGTCGATGCCTACGTGCAGGATATTATTAAGGGCATCATTATTGTCGCCGCGGTGACCATCGACATGCGTCGCAACCGGAAAAAACACTAATCTTATCAACGGGCGGCAGCGGCGAAGGATGTCGTTGCCGCCCGTCCTGTCCAGAAATAAACAAAATACGCCCCGCCAGGCGCGGCCTGTCTGTTTTGCCCACGCGGCTCATCCTGTACAGTTTTGCCACTTCCGTTGTCTATTCGTCAGGGGGCCCATGCGTGGCCTCCGGTTTCTGGAGTCGTATGAATACACCATCCGTCGTCAAATCCTCGCCGCTCTGGCGACCGGCAAGCAGGGGCATTATCGTCACGCTGATCGCCGGACTGGCGATCCTGGCGCTCGGTCGGGGCGTGAATTTGCCGGCCAGAGAGGTTTACCGTGAGATGCAGACCCGCCAGCTGGAGGAAGATGCGCAGTGGGTGGCGCAACGCCTTGAGCGGCGAATGAACACGCCGGCGCCGCAGCGGGAAGCCGCCTGGCCGTTGGCGGCGATGCGCGCCGAACTCCATACCCTCGCCCGGCAGCGGCATTATCAACTGCTGCTGGTGAATGGCGACGGGCATCTGCTGGCGGCGTCGCATGCGCTGCCGGCCAGCGTACTGGCCCAGGTGCAGGCGCAGTTCCCCAGGGAGATGCAGCCGCCGCTGTTCGGCAGCAACTACCAGACTATCCAGCCTTTCGCCCCGCACCAGCGGATGTTAACCCGCGCGCTGAACGGCGAGGCGGGGCTAACGGGCTGGAATCTGGTGGTGCTGGCGCCGGACGGCGGATTGCCCTCGTTACTGATGGCTTACCGCTGGCCGGTGACGATCGGCCTGGGCATGCTGTTTGCCGGTGCGCTGCTGGCGGTGAGGCAGGCAGCGCGCGCCCGGCGAAAACGCTAATTGCCGACGGCACCGTCAGGGATGGCGAAACTGCAGGGTGGCGGGGAGGTAGCGCTGGAGCGGCTCCGGCGCCTGGCCGTCGATCAGCTGGCTGAGCAGATCGTAGCAGTGCCAGGCCAGCTGGCGATTATCCTGCTGCACGGTATCAATGCGCAGGGAAAGCGAATCATACAGGTAGTGATCGTCGAAGCTGGCGAGATGAATATTGGAGTCCAGCAGATGATGCTGGCTCATGTAGCGCAGGACCCCTTCGAGCAGTCCGCAGGCCGCGGTAAATAAGGCCTTCGGCGGACGTCCCAGCCGCGCGCAGAGCGCCGCGAACATCTCATACCCGGAGCTGGGGTGGTAGTTACCGTTGATCACCCACTCAGGGCGCAGCGTGACCCCCGCCTGAGCCAGGCCTTGCGTGAATCCCGCCAGCCGGTCGCGCGACGGCGACAGCCGCGGCTGGCCGCCGAGAAACCAGAACTCGTCCGCATGCTGAGGCGCAATGCGGGAGATCAGCTCGGCGGTTGGCGTCACCGAGTCGGTCATCACCAGCGGCAGGGCGCTGTCGCTGGGGGAGCGGTCAAACAGCACCACCGGCAGCTGTTCGCTGAGCTTCAGGTAGTCGGCATCGCTGTGCATGCACGAGGCGACGATCAGCCCGTCGACCTGGCGGGCAATCATATTATTGACCACCACGCTCTCCTGGCCGGGGTTTTCGTCGGTGCAGGAGATAAGCAGCTGCACGCCAGCTTCCCGGCAGAGCGTCTCAAGCTCATGGGAGAAAACGGCAAACCCGTAGTTGGTGATCTCCGGTACCACCAGGCCAATGGTATGGCTGCGGTTATCGCGCAGCGAGCGCGCATGAATGCTGGGCTGATAGTGCTGCTCGCGGGCGATCGCCAGCACGCGCTCGCGCGTCTCCTGCGCCACGCGCAGCTCTTTGCCACGGCCGTTGAGCACCAGACTGGCGGTCGCTTTGGAGACGCCCGCCAGTTCGGCGATATCTTTGATAGTTACGCGTTTGGTTTTCATCACCACTCAGGAGCCTGAAAGCAAAACGCTTATACTACCATGCATGGCTGCAGCAGCCAGCGGCAGAATGCCACCGGCGTCGCACCGCTGAAGATTAACTGCCCCGGATAGCCCGGGAAGAAGCGGCTGCTCATCACCCCTTCGCCATCGTTGATGAAAATTTCCACGCTGGAGCGGTCGATAAAGATCCGCAGGCGCCGCGCTTCGCCGCGCCAGTAGCGGTGATGCATCTCGGCGGTCTGCAGCCCGCGGCGCGACAGACGCAGGCCGTCGCGGTTGACGGTGAGCTGCAGGGCGCCGGCAAAGTCCAGCCCCAGCGTACTGTTGGGGGCGATGTCAAAGGCCAGCTCCATCGGGGCGAGGGGCAGGGTCTGCCCGCGCCAGCCCTGGGCTTCCTCGCGCAGAGCGGCCAGCTCGCGCAGCGGGCGCTGATACAGGGTGCCCGCCTGCCACTCCAGCTCGCGCACGCAGGTCATCTGGTGGATCCATCCCTGTGCGCGGGTGGGTTGATGCATCTCTTCCCCGTCCGGGACGCCCATCCAGCCGACCAGCAGACGGCGGCCATCCTCGGCCAGCATGGTCTGCGGCGCGTAGAACTCAAACCCGCTGTCCAGCTCGTGCAGCGGGCCGTGGTCGAAGGTGCCGCGCTCGGCGTCGAAGCGGCCTGCCATCCACACCGCAGGATAGGTATTGAGAAAGCGCTGCGCTTCACGGGCCAGCCCCTGCGGGCAGCAGATCAGCAGGTGGGTATCCGCCAGCGGAAAGAGATCCGGGCACTCCCACATATAGCCGCCGTTCGCCAGACCGTTAACGCCATGTCCGGCGATCTCGCCCACCAGGCGCCACTCCCGCAGATCGCTGGCGGTAAACAGCAGTACTTTACCGCGCTGTTGCACATCCTGCGCCCCGAGGACCATGTACCAGCGCCCGTCCTGCTGCCACACCTTGGGGTCGCGTACATGGCCGGTGTAACCGTCAGGTAGCGGTAGCACCGGCCCCAGCTTGCGGAAGGTGCCATCGGCATTTTCCGTCGCCAGGCACTGCCAGGCGGTGCGCCCGCCGTCGGGGAATTTCACGTTGCCGGTGTAGCACAGGGTCAGGGCGCCCTCGAACTCGACCGCGCTGCCGGAGTAGCAGCCGTTGCGGTCATACTCTTCGTCCGGCATCAGGGCGATAGGTTCATGCCGCCAGTGCAGCAGATCGGCTGAACTCCAGTGTCCCCAGCACTTATAGGTATGGTCACAGGCGAGCGGGTTCCACTGATAAAACAGGTGGTAACGCCCGGCGACCTGGCAAAAGCCGTTGGGATCGTTCAGCAGTCCGCTGACCGGCGCCAGATGCCATTGCGGATAATGGCTGTCGGCCAGCGCCTGCGGCTGGCCCTGCATAACGGCCTGCAGGATCGCAGGCAGGCGTGACGGTAATGACATTATTCAGCGTCCGTTTTGTATTTCAGCGTCAGAGAGAGCATGAAGGCCACGGCGAAGGCGATCGCCATTCCGATAATGTAGTTCAGCAGCGAGCTGGCCTGCACGATGGCCATCCCCGGGATCGCCGTCAGGCCCACCGCGGTCATATAGACGTGCATTGACACCACCCAGGCGCCGCCGGCGGCACCACCGACCAGCGCGGCGATGAACGGCTTCACAAAGCGCAGGTTAATCCCGAAGATTGCCGCTTCCGTGATCCCCAGCATCGCCGAAAACGCCGACGGCAGGGTGATGGCTTTGATTTTGGCATCTTTGGTTTTAAACCACACCGCAAAGCAGGCGCCGCCCTGAGCGACGTTGGCCATCGCCCAGATCGGCAACAGGAAGTTGACGCCAATCGATGGGTTGCCCAGCAGACCCGCCTCGATGGCATGGAAGCTGTGATGGATACCGGTAATGACGATCACCGAGTAGAGGCCGCCGAACAGCAGGCCCGCCAGCCAGCCGGCGTGGCTGATAAGCGTGCTGAGGATAAACGAAATACCGTCGCCGAGCGCGCGACCGGCCGGGCCGATCAGCAGCAGGGCGATAAAGCCGGAGATAATCACCGTCAGGAACGGGGTGAGGATCAGGTCCAGCGCGTCAGGGATAACGCGGCGCAGCCGTTTCTCGACCATGCTCATAAACCACACCGCCAGCAGCACCGGGAAGACGGTACCCTGGTAGCCGATCATCGCCACTTCGATGCCGAAGAAATTCATGGTGTGGAAGCCGGCGGCGACGCCCCAGGCGTTGGTCAGCGCCGGGTGGGTGAGGATCCCGCCAAGGGTCGCGCCCAGATAAGGGTTACCGCCAAATTCGCGGGCGGCGGTAAAGCCGATCAGGATCGGCAGAATGATAAACGCTGCCGAGCTGCACATATCCAGCATGATATAGATAGCATTGCTCGGGTCGACCCAGCCGTAGGTTTTCACCATCCCCAGCAGGCCCATCAGCAGGCCGGAGGCGACGATGGCGGGAATGATCGGTACGAAAATGTTGGACAGCAGGCGGGCGATGCGCTGGAACGGGTTCAGCTTTTTCGCGGCCAGGTCGGCGGCTTCGGATTTGCTTGATTCGCTGATGCCTGCGGCCTGGATAAAGGCGGCATAGACTTTATTGACCACCCCGGTGCCGAAGATGATCTGCATCTGTCCGGCATTGCGAAAGCAGCCTTTCACCCCGTCGATTTTGCCAATGGCCTGTTGGTCGGCGAGCGCGTCGTCGACCAGCACCAGCCGCAGGCGGGTGGCGCAGTGCGCGGCGCTGGCGATATTTTCCTTGCCGCCCAACAGGGGAAGCAGTGAGCGGGAAATCTGATCAAAATCCATAGTACCCTCTGAATGCATGATGATATGGCGTGGGCGGTGCCGGCCGTGGCAGGCACCGCGAACCTTATATTTATGTGTTACTTACCCTGTCGTCCGGGTTACCGTCAGAACCAGGTCTCCATTTGCATACCGAACGACCATTCGCCGCCCGATTTGAACCCGTTGCTGCCTAATGCATCATCGTTGGCGTAGTTATCCAGTTTTTTGCTCCAGTCCATCCACGATGTATAGAAGCGGATCTCCGGACGCGAGAAGAAGTCGCCGATGCTGCCCACCTTGAAGGTTGGGGCGAAGGTCAGCTTGTAGAAGCTGCCGTTCACCGCGTGGCGATCGTTGTAGCCTTCAGGCTGCAGATCCATGTACTGATAGCTGCCCTCCCAGGCTAGGGCGAAATTCTGCGTCACTTCCTGAATCAGACGCAGGTTGAGAGTGGCCCACTGATAGCTGTCGCCATCGACATAACGATCTTTACTGCTCTGCGCCAGCACGGCCGGGGCAATAAACCAGCGATCGCTCAGCGGCGTCGTGCCGTAGCTGGCGAAGCGCCAGGTATTGGCCCCCGGGCGCAGCGCACCGTCGGAGCCGATGCCTTTAACCTCGGCGCCCAGCCCGTGGCCGTACAGCAGGGCCGTTTTGCTGGTCCCGTCGCGCAGGCCATAGAAGCTCTCATTGTGCAGGCCCAGCAGAGCATGGACCCCGGTGTTAGCGGCATCGCCTTTCACCAGATTGCCGTTCGTGTCCTGGCGTTCGTCATTATCTTTCGCCCGCATCCCGCTGACCATCATCTGCACCGGGCCGGCAAAGTTATTCATGCTGACGATATAGTTCTGCACGCTGTTACTGCTGTCAGCGATATCGCCAAAGTTGCGGCCGTATAACGAGAAGTTGCTGCGCAGGCTGTCGTTCCATTTCACGTCGTAGATCCCGCCGCCGGTCCCGGCGAGGAACACCACATCCGAGTCAATCCAGTGGATGTCGAAGTTGTCACGGTCAAAGCGTTTCCCGGCCCACAGGGTTGCGCCTTTGAACGGGCCTTCGAAGGTGGGCAGGTTGCCCAGCTCGACAAACGCCTGGCGCACGTTCAGGTCGCTGCTGCTTGCCGTCCAGTCGTTATAGGTGGTTTGCCCGTCGGCCACCATCACTTTGAAACGGGTGGTCGCCCCGTTGTCCAGCGTCTGTTTATGTTCGAGGTTCATTTCCACATAGGTGTCGGCCTGGTTGCCCAGACGACCAATGGCGCCACCGGTCTCCCCAGCGGGGGTCATATAAGCGCCGGATTTGGTGCTGGCGGCCGAGTCGTTCATGATCACGCCGGAACGGGCATAGCCGTGGAACTCAAAGCCGCCAGGCCGTTCGGCTTTTTCTTCCAGCTGAGTGGTGCGCTTGGCCACCTGCTGGGTGGTGACCTGGGTTTGCTGCTGCTGCTGGGTTAACTGCTGAACTTTCTGCTCCGCCGAGGCGGCACGGCTTTCGGCAGTGCTGGCGCGGGTTTCGGCGTCCTGCAGGCGTTTTTCCAGGGCGGCGAGACGCGCTTCAATGCTGTTCAGGTCTGTCTGCCCATGGGCGGCGGCGGTGCCGGTTAGCAAAGCAATAAGAATGGCTAACTTCCGTTTTTTATACATGCTGTTGACATCCAAAGGTGAAAATCAGTGAGTGTGCTAACTTTTGCTAAACCGGTTTAGTTGATATGGTAAACATGTCAGTAACGCGGTGAAAATAAAAATTGCTAAACCGGTTTAAGAATTGTGATGTCGCCAGCAAAGTGGGCCGTTAGCCGGCCCAACGGGATCACAGCGAGCGCTGAAGATCGTCCCTGTAGGGCAGGGCGGTCATGGCGCCTTTGGCGGTGGTGGCCAGCGCGCCGCAGGTTTGCGCCAGCGTAAGGTCGGGAGCCAGCGCGGCGAGGTTGTCAGGGATACCGTGAGCGGCGAGGCCGGCGAGCAGCCCGGCGACAAAGGCATCGCCGGCGCCGGTGGTATCAACGGCCACCACCGGGCGAGCGGGGAAGTGGCTAACCTGCCCGCGCAGGGCGGCCTGGACCCCCGCTTTGCCCTGGGTCACCAGCAGCAGCGTCGGCTGGAAGCGGGCGTTCAGCCGGGCGATGCCGCTGACGATGTCGTCGCTGCCGCTGACAAAGGCCAGCTCCTCTTCCGAGAGTTTTATGGCGTCGGCGAGGGCCAGCGCCCGGTCGAGACAGTCACGCAGGTCCTGCGGATCCTGCCACAGGTCGCTGCGGATATTGGGGTCGAAGCTGACATAGCCCCCGGCGCGTTTTATCGCCTCCATTGCCGCGAATGCCGTGCTGCGGCTCGGCTCGGCGCTGAGAGCGATGGAGCAGACGTGCAGCCACTGGCCGGCGGCAAACGGCGGGAGATCCTCGGGCTGAAGGAACAGGTCGGCGCTCGGACGGACCATAAAGGTAAAGGTGCGCTCCCCGTGCTGATCGAGATCGACCACCACCGTGGAGGTGCGCTGCGCGGCGTCGAGGCGCATATAATTCACATCGACCTGCTCCTGCGCCAGGGTGTGACGCATAAAGCGGCCGAAGGGATCGTCGCCGACGCGGCCAATAAACCCGCTGTCGCCGCCGAGCCGCGCCACGCCGACCGCGACGTTGGCCGGTGCGCCGCCGGGGCATTGCAGCAGGCGGCCCTCGCCATCGGGCAGGAGATCAACGACCGCATCGCCGAGTACCCAGATTTTTCCATTCATTCGACAAATTCCTCTTAGCTAAACTATGTTAAACCGGTTTAGCTAATTAAAGCATAGCCCACCGGTAAGCGGAACGATCGGGTCACGAAACAGGGAGGCGAGGGTAAAAAATGTGAGCCAGGCGGAATATTTCGCCACTCCAGATCTGGACTTTTCCTTCCCCACCCGCTTAGGTATAGTTCAACAGGTCGCGGTTAGCCCCGCCGCGGTGGCCAAAGGTAAAGGAGTGCGCAGCGCGATGAACCCCAGTTTTGGCGATATTTACGATCGGTACCAGAATCTGACGCTGACCACGCATCTGCCGGCGGTGATCGCCTGCAGTGAAACGCTGAGTTTGGGCAAAGACCAGGGCTTTATTCCGCAGCCGGGCTATCTCTACTTTCTGCTGCAGGGGCAAATGACGTTGGCCTTTGGCGATGAGCAGAACCTGGTCGGGATTGTTATCGCGCATATGCCGTTAGGATTACTGGAACATTATTGTCCGTCGGTCGCGCTCTATTATCGGTGTCTGGGCGAGTGCCAGCTGGCGAAAATAACCGCCAGCGATTTTGAGCGAATATTCTTTCATTCGTCGCCGGGCTATATGCAAGAGCTGACCACGATCCTGGCCTATATGGGCATATTTGCCCTTGATGCCCACTATGAACGTGGCAGCCAGACCAGTTTTCAGACCATTAAATCGATGCTGTCGCGCTATCTATATCGCAGCGAAATCGATGGTGGTCAGCATGAGAGCCTGTCGGCATTTATTATTAAACGAACCAATCTCTCGCGCAGCTATGTGTACCAGGTGCTGGCCGCGCTGCGCGAGGGGGGATATATCACGGTGAAAAAAGGCAAGCTGATCTCCATCGACCGTCATATTCCTGAGAAATTCTGAACCCGATTCGGCAGATTCACGCCATCACGTTGCTATCACCGCCAGGGAAAGCGCTAAGCGCGCTTTTTCCCCGGCCCCGTTACGTCTGAATCTGGCTGTTTTATTAAGTTAACCTTTCACTCTGGAGTTATTTTATGACCCTGGATTATGTTGCGCTGGCCATTCTGATCGCCGTGGCCTTAATACTGTTTTATGGCGTGATTGTTATTCACGATATTCCTTATGAAATTGCCAAAGAGCGGCGCCATCCTCATCAGGATGCGATTCATTATGCCGGCTGGGTTAGCTTATTTACCTTGCACGCCCTGTGGCCTTTGTTATGGATCTGGGCAACGCTGTGGCGCGAAGATCGCGGGTGGGGAATGCGCCACATTGCCGACGATCAGCAGGCGCTGCATCAGCGTCTGGAAACGGTGGTCCAGCAACTGGAACAGGTCCAGCGCGAGGTGGCTGCGCTGAAAGCGGAGGAGGCAAACTAATGGAAACGTTAATGTTACTGACCTACGCCGCGCTGTGCATCGTGGTGTTTAAAGTATTCCGCATCCCGCTCAATAAGTGGACCGTACCGACGGCGGTGCTCGGCGGTATCGCCCTGATTGGCGCGGTGATCTTCGGGATGAACTACAACTTCCCGTATACCGACGTTGGTAACCAGGTATTTCGTACCGTGCCGATTGTGTCGCAGGTGCGCGGCCGGGTGCAGAGCGTACCGGTGAAGCCTAACCAGATGCTGCATAAGGGCGATGTGCTGTTTACCCTCGACCCGACGCCGTTCCAGGCAAAAGTAGACGATCTGCAGGCGCAGATAAAAGCGGCCAGTCAGGATGCGCTCTCCTTAAACGCGGCGTTAAGCCAGGCGCAGGCCGAGCTGAGCAGAACGGTGGCCCAGCGCGACCAGTCGCGGCGGGAATATGCCCGCTATCGGGAGGGTCATGCCCAGGGCGCCTTCTCCGATCAAATGGTTGATACCCGTTTGCAGACGTGGAAGGCCGATGAAGCCAGCGTCAGCGCGGCTCAGGCAAAGGTGGTGCAGGCGCGCAACGCGCTGGACTCGGTGGTGAAGGGCAAAAATACCACCGTGGCCTCCCTGCTGGCGCAGCTGCAAAAGGCGCAGTTTCAGCTGGAGAACACCGTCGTCCGTGCCCCGGAGGATGGCTATGTCAGTACCGTCGGCTTACGGCCGGGTACCATGTCCACTGCCCTGGGGATGATCCCGCTGATGACCTTTGTGCCGGTGGAGGGCGTCGCCTCGCGGGAGTACGTCGCGGCATTTCGCCAGAACGCCCTGCAGCGTCTGCACAAAGGCGAGCCCGCGGAGCTGATGTTTCCGGCTATCCCGGGCACCGTCTTTCGCGGAGAAGTGGCCGACGTGCTGCCGGCGATTGGCGAGAGCCAGTTCCAGGGGCAGGGCAAACTGCTGACCACAGACGCGCTCAATACCCATGGCCGGGCGCTGGTGGTGCTGAAGGTGACCGATCCGCGTTTTGCCGAATACGCTCTGCCGCAGGGGGCTACCCTCGAGGCGGCGGTCTACTCGGATCATCTGAAAGAGCTGTCGCTGATCCGGAAGATCCTGATCCGCATGAAAAGCTGGGAAAACTACCTCTATCTCGATCACTAAGCCGGCGGGTGCGGGGCGGACGTGCCGCCCCGCGCCGCAGTCAGGTCTCGCTGTCCACCAGGCCGTCAATAATGACCTGCCGCACCCCCTGCGAACAGGGTTCAATACGCCCGCGCACCCCATAGACGGCCGCCAGGGTCTCGGGGGTGATGACCGCGGCCGGGGTGCCGTCGCCGAGCAACTGGCCCGCCTTGAGCATCAGCACGTGGTCGGCGTGACGCAGGGCAATATTGATATCGTGCACCACCACCAGGGTCACGATGTTGCGCCGTCGGGTCTCCCGGCGTACCAGATCCATCACGTGAAACTGGTAGTTGAGGTCAAGGGCGCTGAGCGGTTCGTCGAGCAGCAGCAGGCGCGGCTGGCGGATCAGCGACTGGGCGAGACCCACCAGCTGCTTTTGCCCGCCGGAGAGCTGATCGAGGTAGCTCATCGCCAGATGGGCAATCCCCAGCTGCCGCAGCAGCGCCATCACCTCCTCCTGGTGCTGCGGACTGTGGCGTCCTCCGGCGGCGCGCTGGGCAACGATAATCGACTCCAGCACATGCAGATGCACGCCGGCGGGCAGCGTCTGCGGAAGATAGACCACCTGCTCTGCGCGACGTGAGAACGGCTGCGTCAGCAGATTTTCCCCCTCCAGCAGCAGCTCGCCGCGGCAGGGTCCCAGACCCGCCATCGCCCGCATTAACGTTGATTTACCGCTGCCGTTTGGCCCCAGCAGCGCGGTGATTTTCCCTCGCGGCAGATGGGGAACCGTCAGGTTCTCGATCACCTTGCGTCTGGGGTAGCCGGCGCTGAAGTAAGACAGCGACAGCCCGGATAACGTCTGGTCGCTCATGCCTGCCCCCGATGACGTAAAATAATGCTCAAAAAGAACGGGACCCCGACCAGGGAAGTGACGATCCCCACCGGAATAATGGCCCCCGGGATCAGGTTCTTCGAGGCGATGGAGGCCAGGGAGAGCACCAGAGCGCCGTTCAGCGCGCTTGCGGGCAGATAAAAGCGATGGTCTTCGCCGAAGAGCATCCGCGCAATATGCGGCGCCACCAGGCCGATAAAGCCGATTGGCCCGACAAAGGCCACCGAAAGCGCCGACAGTATGCTGATCCGCAGCAGCGTGGTCAGGCGCAGGCGGCGAACGTTAATGCCAAAACTGATGGCCCGGTCCTCGCCCAGCCGCAGGGCGGTCAGCTTCCACGCGCTGCGCAGCGACAGGGGCATCACCAGCGCCAGGGCGACCAGCAGGATGGCGACTTTGCTCCAGGAGGCGCGGTCGATGCTGCCCATGGTCCAGAACACCAGCCCCTGCAGCGTGTCTTCGTTGGCGATGAACTGCAGCATCGAGACCAGGGCGTTAAAGGTAAAGACCAGCGCGATGCCGAACAGGATGACCCCGGAGGTGGCCACCTGGGTCCAGCGGGTGATGCCGTCCAGCAGCAGGGCCGCCAGCAGGGCGAAGATAAAGGCGTTGGCCGAGATAAACCACTGGCCGGGAATACCGGGCAGGCCAATACCCAGCACAATCGCCAGCGCGGCGCCAAACGCCGCAGCCGAGGAGACGCCAAGGGTAAACGGACTGGCCAGCGGGTTATTGAGGATGGTCTGCATTTCGGCGCCGGCCAGTCCCAGCGCCAGGCCGACGATAATCGCCATCACCGCATAGGGCAGACGGATATCCCAGACGATGGCGCGCGTGCCCGGATCGGCGCTGGCCGGATCGGTTAACGTCTGCCACAGGCTCTGCAGCGGCAGACCGGAGGGGCCGAGCATAAAATCGAGCAGCAGCGACGCGACAATCAACAGCGCCAGCAGGAGCATCAGCAGCAGACGGCGACGCACGATACGGCGATAGTCATCTATCACGCCAGAGGTCCCGGCGGGCAGCCCGTCGAGCACGGAGTCGGAGGTTAAACGCATGCCGGATTACTCGCTCTGCTGCCAGGAGAAGACGAACGGCTGGTCCGGCAGGTCGGTGAAATGGCGCACGATATAATGGTAAGTCTCATCCGGGTTGAGATCGCCGAAGGCCTGCGGGTAGATATCTTTCGCCAGGTATTCCATGCCGACAATATTCCACGGGTGGTTATAGAAGTGGTGATAGACGCCATAGGCCCGCTTTTCCTGTACCGCCGGGATCTGGCTGACCCCAGGTCGCGCCAGCAGGATCTGTGCCTGGGCCTTCACCGCCTCCGGCTTAACCTCATAACCCAGGGGCAGCACCTGGCTGTTGCCGCGCTTCGAGCCGGTCATGATCCAGGCGTCGGGCTTCATGCTGATGATTTTCTCTAGCGAGACGAACCCGGAGGCGCCCGGCAGCAGCTGCGAACCGATATTGTTCGCCCCGACCGCCTCCACCAGCCCGCCCCAGCCGCTGTGGCCGTGGGTAAAGCAGCAGGCGTCGCTGTTGCCGGCCAGCGCTTCCACGAAGACGTTGGCCTTCGGCGTGATGGCCGCGGTTTTCTGGCGAATCGTCTGCAGCTGTTGACGATAGTAATCGGTAAAGGCTTTGGCCTGGCTCTCGCGGTTAAGGACTTTGCCCAGCAGGTCGATGCTGGGGGCGGTATCTTTCGCCGGGTCTATCTCATAGTCGACAAACAGCACCGGAACGTGCAGGGCGCTGAGCTTGTCGATGACGCCGCTCTCCATCAGCGCTGGCCTGGCGCGCAGCTGGGCGATCATCAGATCCGGCTGACGGGCGATGACGCTTTCAAGATCGACGTTCCCTTTGTCGCTGAAGCCCATGTCAAGGATCGTGGCCGACTGCGGCCACGTCGTTTTCAGCATCTGCCAGGTGGCAACATCCTGCTTTTTCGCCAGATTATTCCATGCCACCAGCCGTTTAAACGGATTGTCCCGATCCAGCAGGGCGAGGGTCATAATGTCGCGGCCATCCTGCAAAATAATACGCTGCGGCTCTTTGGCCAGGGTGACCTGCCGGCCGTCGAGGTCAGTGACCGTCAGGGGATATTGGGTTGCATAGCTGAAGAGGGGCGTCGCGATCAGCGCAGTAAGTAACAGCGATCTTACTGATTTTCTTGCCATAAAAGGAGTTCCGTTTGCCAATTTATAAATATAATGATTCTGAGAATTATTCTCGAACAAACATCAACGGCAAGTATATCAAGGACAAATTTCATAAAATGTAACAAACATGTTGGAAATTATGCCAACGCCGACAGGGCGCGCACGGCGGCAGCATTTTCTGCCATGGCTGGAGGTCGAAGACGTTTTTCAGGCTAATTCCTAATGTCATCCCCGGTTCGTTGTGCCATCCTGAATGCGACTCATAACACGACACGTGAGAGAGGATATTATGAAAAAAGCAATGATTGCGTTATCGGCTATTCTGGTTGCAGCTCCGGTTTTTGCTGCGACAACACATGCAACAGATGATACCGTCGCGGCGGCGAATGCCAATGCCAACACCGCCAAAGAGAAGCTGCACCAGGCCCAGCATGAGGGCGAAGAGCAGCAGCTGAAGGCGAAACATGCTGCCGAAGGCAAGCAGGACAGCGTTGGCAGCCAGGTGAGCGAAGGCGCGCAGAAAACCTGGAACAAGACCAAAGAAGGCACCGAGAAGGGGTGGGATAAGACCAAAGAGGTCAGTGAAAAAGGCTGGAATGCCACCAAATCCGGTGCGGAAAAGGGCTGGGATAAAACCAAAACCGGCGCCGAAGAGTTAAAAAATAAAGTGACTGAATAAGTCCTTTTACCTGTCTGAATCAAGGTCGCGAAAGCGGCCTTTTTTATTGCCCCGCCATCAGCACAACCTCTTCCCGACAGCCGATGCCAGAATCGTCCTGGTTAACCAGTTACTCACTCTTTCTTCACATTTGCCCGGTACAAAGGAGCTGAATCAGGAGGTGTACCATGAAAAAGATGATTTCTCTGGCAGTAATTTTATCGTGTGTGCTGAGCGTCCCGGCCTTTGCCGATGGCCCGAACGACGGCCATCGCCCGGGGCAGCCAACGGTGTGGCAGAACGGTCCGGACCATGATGGGCATGCGCCGCAGGGCGGACCTGACGCGCATCATCAGGGCGACCATGACCAGCGTGGCCCGGATCGCGACGGTCATGGCAAACGCGATCAGGCACGTCATGAGCAGGACCATTTCGCCTGGCGCGGGAACGATTTCCGCAAAGGACACCCGGCTCCGGCGCCGTTCCGTGGCGATGAATATCGCGTCCGCGACTGGAGCGACCGCGGCCTGCCGCCCCCGCCGGAAGGCCATCACTGGTCCTATATCGACGGTAACTATGTGCTGATCGCTGCGGCGACCGGGATCATCACCTCGATTCTGGTGAGCGGCGCCCTCGGCCACTAAATGCGCTGCTCCGCGACGCCGGGTCAGGGAAAGCCTGAACCGGCGATGGCGCACTCGCGGAAAGCTACGGGTTCAGCGCAGCATCCGGCCAGTATTTATAACCATTGATCATTGCCTGGGCGGCCAGCCCTTTTTCGGTCAGGTCGTAGACGTTGACCTTCGAGGGCAGGGAGGCGGTATCTGACGCCACGCCGCTGGTGGAGGCGGCGATCGGCGCGATGCCTTTGTCATCATATTTTGCGGCGGCATTCGCATCGGCGCCAACCATGTATCCCTGGCGGATAAAGGTCTCCAGGGCTGCTTTATCATGGAAAACCAGCACCGTGCGCTGCTGCTTAATCCCCATCCCCATCCCCAGGCCGGCGCCGCCCTGGGCCATTTTCATATAGGTATCCTTCCCGGTGGCCTTATTCCGCACCACGCCGTAACCGCTGCCAAACCCGAACAGCAGGATCTTGCTGCTGTTATTGGCAAACACCGCATACCCCTTCGCATGCTGAATATCACTGCGGGCCTCAGGCTGCAGGGCGTAAAGCTTGTTGAGGGTTTCGCTGCGCATCTTCTGGATGCTGGCCCGCTGCTGGCTGGCGGTATCGCCCTGCGCGCTGCAGCCCGCTAGCATGACGATGGCGGCGAGGGAAAGCGTCTGTAATTTCATATACGTTTATTTTATTTAAATCTGAATATGGTCGGGAATGGTAGGTTAAATAACGGTAAATCCTCCATAAAATAAACGTTTATTTTTAAATTTCACTATTTTGATTATTTATTACTCTGTAATGTGCGGATTATTAAATAAGATGAGTTCATTCCAGGTATTAGAAATGCTGCTTGCATAAAGTTTCCACCACGTTACCGTGTTAAGTCCTTAATTTATTTCCCGGAGAACGGCATGAGTGATTATGTAATCCCCGAAATTAAAGCGACGGAAGATGAAATGATTTCTATCCGTCATTATTTACATGCCAATCCGGAATTAAGTCTGGAAGAGTTTAATACCAGTGAGCTGGTGGCTGGCAAACTGGCGGAGTGGGGCTATCAGGTCACCCGCGGCCTCGGTAAAACCGGCGTCGTCGGCAGCCTGAGCAAGGGCGACTCGCCGCGTACTATTGGCCTGCGCGCCGATATGGACGCGCTGCCGATCCATGAAACTACTGATTTGCCCTGGGCCAGTACGGTACCCGGAAAAATGCACGCCTGCGGCCATGACGGCCATACCACCATTCTGCTGGCGGCGGCGAAATACATCGCCTCGCCGGCCTGCCAGTTTAACGGCACGGTGCATCTGATTTTTCAGCCGGCGGAAGAGGCTATCGGCGGCGCCGATTTAATGATTAAAGACGGGCTGTTCGAGCAGTTCCCCTGCGAACGCATCTTTGGCTTGCACAACATGCCGGGGCTACCGGTGGGCAAGCTGGGCTTCTATGCCGGCAACTTTATGGCCTCGGCGGACACCGTCAAAATTACGATTACCGGCTACGGCGGCCACGGCGCCCATCCGGAGCGAACCGTCGACCCGATCGTCGCCGGTGCGGCGCTGGTGATGGCCCTGCAGAGCATCGTGGCGCGCAACGTGCCGCCGGGGGAAACGGCAGTGGTCAGCGTCGGCACCTTCCAGGCCGGTATCGCCTCCAACGTCATTCCGGAGAGCGTGGTGATGGAGCTGAGCGTGCGGGCGATGAAGCCGGACATTCGCGATCTGCTGATCAAGCGTATTCACGAGCTCGCTGATTTTACCGCCAAAAGCTATGGCGCCAGCAGCGTAGTGGAGGTGTACGACTCCTACCCGGTATTAACCAACAGCCCTGAAGAGACCGATTTCGCCCGGGCGCTGGCTCTGGAAGTGTTTGGCCGCGAAGGGGTACTGGAGTCGGTCTCGCCGATGAACGCCAGCGAGGATTTCGCTTTTATGCTGCGCGAACGCCCAGGGAGCTACTTCCTGCTCGGCAACGGTGAGAAAGGGGAGAAGGGCGGTTGCATGGTGCACAACCCCGGCTACGACTTTAACGATGACATTATCACCACCGGCGCGACGCTGTTCGCCCGCCTGGTGGAAAAGCACTGTCGCTAATCTCTGGAGAAGAACGCGAATGAAAAAATCACTGTTGCTATGGCTGGCATTAATGGCGTCGACGTCGGCGCTGGCCGAAGGGGGAAAGGAGATCCGCTTCGGCGTCGACCCGACTTTCGCGCCGTTTGAATGGAAAGATCCGCAGGGCAAGCTGGCGGGGTTTGATATCGATTTAGGCAACGCCATTTGCCAGCAGCTGCAGGCGAAATGCGTGTGGGTGGAAAGCAATTTCGACGGCATTATCCCGGCGCTGAAGGCGCGTAAATTCGACGCGATCCTTTCCGGGATGTACATGACCGAGAAGCGCAAAGCGCAGATTGCCTTTAGCGACAAGCTATATAACGGGCCGGTGTTCCTCGTGGCGCGTAAAAATACCCTGCAGGGCAATACGCCGGAACAGCTGAAGGGCAAAACCATCGGCGTGGAGCAGGGCTCGGCGCAGGAGACTTATGTTAACCAGCACTGGCGGCCGCAGGGGATTAACATTGTGGCCTACCAGGGGGCCGATAGCGTGGTGCGTGACCTGGAGTCCGGGCGCATCGACGGCGCAGTGCTCTCCGGGATGATGGCCGACTACAGCTTCCTGCAGCAGCCGCAGGGTAAGGAATTCGCCTTTGTCGGCGGCCATCTGCAGGACGATACGCTGTTTGGCGCCGGGGCGGCGATCGGCTTGCGTAAAGACGATGAGGCACTGCGTCAGGAAATTAACGGTGCCATTGCGAAGATTCTGGCCGACGGCACCTATAAAAAATTAGCCGGCAAATATTTTAGCTTTGATGTTTATTCCGGGACATAATGTCTGAGTGTACCTGCGGGCGTGGAGCGCCCGCCGTAAGATTCCTTTTCTGATTATCCAATCACCTCCTCTCCTGACCCCTGCGGTTACCTGAGGGAAGCAGAATATAAGCTAAGGAGTACTCGGCATGATGACACGTCCATTGGGTAAAACCGGATTTTCCATCGCCCCATTAGTCTTTGGCGGCAACGTCTTTGGCTGGACCATCGATGAAAAAACCAGTTTTGCTCTTCTTGATGCTTTTGTTGACCACGGTTTTGACGCTATCGATACGGCGGATGTTTATTCCCGCTGGGCGGAAGGCAACCAGGGCGGCGAATCCGAAACCATCATCGGTCGTTGGCTGCAGGCGCGCCCCGGCATGCGCGATAAGGTCAAAATCTTCACCAAAGTCGGCTCCGATTTAGGCCTCCCCGGCCATAAAGGGCTCAGCAAAGCCTGGATCCAACAGGCGGTAGATGACTCCTTACGCCGCCTGAATACCGACTACATTGATCTCTACTTCTCCCACTGGCCGGATCCGCAAACCCCGGTGGAGGAAACGCTGGAGGCTTTCCACAGCCTGCAGCAGGCTGGAAAAATCCGCGCCATGGGGGCCTCTAACCTGGATGCGATGCAGCTGGCGGGGGCGCTGGAGGTAGCGCGTAAAGGCGGCTTGCCTGCCTGGCAGGTGCTGCAGCCGGAATATAACCTCTACCACCGATCCGCGTTTGAAGGCGCGCTGTGCGATCTCTGCGTCAGCCGCGATATCGGGGTGGTGACCTACTACAGCCTTGCCTCCGGGTTCTTAACCGGTAAGTACCGCCAGCCGTCGGATCTGGCCCAGAGCCAGCGCGGAGGGGGGATTGGTAAGTACCTGAATCCGCGCGGGATGCGGATTATCGATACCCTGGTGGCGGTCGCGGACGAGCAGGGGGCGAAGCCGGCTGAGGTGGCCCTGGCGTGGCTGATCGGCCGCGAAGGCGTGACCGCGCCGATCGCCAGCGCCACCAGCGTGGCTCAGGTGGAGAGTTTTGCCCGCGCGGCGGCGCTGAGCCTGAGCGCGGAGCAGGTGGCGCGACTGGACAGCGCCAGCGCCTGAGTCACTCCCTCTCCCCGGCGGGGAGAAGGAGAAGGGCTATACATGACGCGGACCGTAGGCCGGTTAAGGCGCCAGCCGCCACCCGGCGAAATGACGGCGCAACCGGAAATGCCCCTGCTCGCTCTGCGCTTAGCAGGGCTACCACTCCTGTGCTATTTCCGGGCTGATTGCGCTCCCGATATTTTTTCTGCGTTATGTCACTCATGGCACAGGGAGCGCACAGGGGGCGGCCAGTCGCCGCCGCCCCCTGTACCCCCGGGCTCCGGCCAGCAAAATCGCCACTGCGTGGTACCTTCGACTTTTCCCTGCAGGCTTCGGGTCGGGCCGAGGCAGCGTCCGTGCAAAACACGGCCCTCAGCCCGCATCCATGCGGCCTTCCGGGAACGTCTCAGCGATTTTGAGGCCGTCAGCACCGGCAGTTTCAGTCGCACAAGTGGGTAAATTAATGACTGGCTGCTCGGACCGTAGGCCGGGTCAGGCGCAGCCGCCACCCGGCGAAATGACGGATGTGGTGCCTGAAAGCGTGCCCGGCGGCGCCCCTTTATTCCTGATGGCGGGTGACGTTGAGGATCTTCGCGCTGGCGCCGACCGGGAAATTGCTGAGGGCGCCGAAATCGCTGCCCTGATAGCCCATGATCTTGCCGTCGGTGCGCATCTGCTGCAGATCGATCAGGATCACCCCCAGCGTGGGAATGATTTTCTCCCGCCAGACGAACAGATAGAGATCCTCAGCCACCTGCACATAGTGGCAGCGATCGACATCCGCCAGCCCCTTTTCCACACCGTCCAGACACTGCCAGGTGTAAAAATTGTCGTTGAGATAGATGTGCTCATAGCGCTCGGTCGGGCTGTAGGTGTACTGATTGCGCATGCCAATAAGCGCATCGGTAAAGTCCGGCAGCGGCCCCGACTGCTCATCCAGGCGGGCAAAAACAAACCGTGCCTCTACCGCGGTCAGCGGCAGGCCTTGCTCCACCCGGCTGAAGGCGTCCAGCCGCGCGGCGGCTTCGTCCGGCAGCTGGCCGTAGACCAGGGTGGCGTTGCGCTGTGTCAGGTTGCATACCGCGCTAATGCTGGCGTTATCCCGCTCCGGGTCAAGGAAGTCGATAAACAGAATGTCCGGGCGCAGGGCGGTTGCCCGCCAGGGCGCGCGCTTGCCGTTCCAGCTGAGCGTCTGGTCATCTTCGATAACCAACTGCTGCGGCTTACTGCCCGCGACATAAAAAGTAAAGGTTTCGCCGGCGGGCAGGCTGGTGGTGGCGAGTAAATTACCGTGTGGCGCAAAACCATCGGCCAGCGCGCCGACCTGGATAAATACGGCTTCTGAAGTCATAGGGGCTCCTGAACAGAGTAGGGCGTTAGGCAAACGCCAGAGTGGGAACATCGACGATACTGGCGCCGCCGTCGGCGACCAGCGTGGCGCCGCTGATGATGGCGGCCTGCGGCGAACAGAGAAACTGACAGGCCTCGGCTATCTCCTCGGGGCTGGCGGGGCGGCGCAGCGGAACATCGCGACAGACCCGCTGATAAGCCTCCGTCAGTGATAGCCCTTCTGCCTCCATCAGCGGGCACATCTCTTCATCCGCCATCGGCGTCGTGACCCAGCCGGGACAGATGGCGTTGGCGCGTACCCCCTGTGGGCCGTAATCGCGGGCGACGGAACGCATCAGGCCAATTAAGGCGTGTTTGGCGGTGACGTAGCCGCAGGCCTGCGGCCCGGCGGCGAGTGAGGCGATGGAGGCGACAAACAGGACATTGCCTCGGCGGGCAATGAGCGAGGGCAGACAGGCGCGAACGCTGGCGAACGCGCTGGTGAGATTGCCGTCCAGCGCCTCGCGCCACTGGCTGTCGCTGGTCTCGGCGGCGGGGCTGTTGCCCATCCCGCCGGCGCTGCAGATGAGGACATCAATACCGCCAGCCTGGTCGAGGATCGCCGGCAGCAGCCGCTGACCCCAGACCTCGCCGTCGGCGGCATCGCCCACCAGCGCCGTGGCGCCGGTCTCATCGGCGACAGCCTGCAATGGCGCTTTGCGCCGTCCGGTAATAAACACCCGGTCGCCCGCGGCGCACATCAGCCGCGCGCAGGCGGCGCCAATTCCGGTTCCACCGCCGGTGATCACCACGACTCTCGCCATTCGCTCTCTCCTGTTATGGGGTCTTCGATTACCTTAAAAAGCGCGTCAGGTCCCGGCTATCGTCCGGAAGAACGATAGCCGTGGCGGTTAATGGATCTCTCTCACAGGGCGCCGTTCTCATTATTTCGGCAACAGCGGGTCAGGCGTCATCACATGATTACGCCGCGGCGAAAATTAATTGCATCCTGTTAAGGGTATAAGTGAAAAAAAACAGAAATCCATCGTTCTTTAGGATGAGAATGACGCGTCGGGGATAGGTTTTTTTTATCACCAGGGGCAGGTACGCCGGGTGTTAATCTTTTTTGTTTATATTTTAACGCGGCTATCGTAAAGCATGGCAGGTGTGTTTTTTAAATGCTTTATATAACAATGGTTTGTTGAAAATTATGTAACGGCTATCACATTGTTAATATGTTAATGATTGTGTTACTTAAATGTGAAATGTATGCTTCAATTATCAGTAGTCATCCATGTGTCATGTACCATCATCTCGACGGGGAGGCCCTATCATGTCTGCTTTGTTAAAAGCCAGCCGTAATGATGCGATAATAGCCCGTTGTTTACAGACTATTTCCCAGCTAATTCCACTGACTTCAGCGGTCTTTTATCGAGTAAATAATCGTTTAAAACCCGAAAGCTATATATTGCATAATATTTCCGATAATACGCACCAACAATATCTGGAAAACTTCCAGCCGCTGGATCCGCTTCTGCCCTCGCATTTTAGCCACCAGAACACCACCGTGGCGGCGATGACGCCGCGGCTCTGCGACCGCAACCGCCATTACTATCATGAATTCATGTTGCCGAATAACGTACGCGACATGACCGAGATCTTTATTCGCCGCGAGCGGCGGATCATCGCCGGTATCTCGCTGATGCGCGACGTGCCTTTCTCCAGCGAAGAGCGCCAGCGGGCTCAGGCGGTGCTGCCGCTGGTGGAGCTGGCCATTCGCGACTGTCTGCAGGAAGACGATGACCTGCCCGCCATCCTGACGGCGAAAGAGCGGGAAATCGTCGGCATGGTGCGCGAAGGCGCCAGCAATAAGCTGATTGCCCGCCAGCTGGATATCTCGCTCTCGACGGTAAAAACGCACCTGCGCAACATTTTCGCCAAGACCGAAGTGGTCAATCGTACCGAACTGGTTTCCCGAACCTGGATGCCGGCCGCTCAGCGTACGCTGCATCTGTGATCTGACTTTCGCATCCCGCGCGCGCCGTGGCAGCACGGCGTTTTCCTGATGCCTGTGGGTATCACTCCCTGGAGGATCCTCCGGGGGGAGGCTTTTTTGACCGGAGCACGCCCTACGATGTCGAGTACCCCTCTCACTGATAATGCGCTTTCCCGGCCCGCCGGGCTGGTGGTCTCCCTGCGTTTGCTGGCGGCGATCGTGATTTTTGCCGCTATTGCGCCGGGTATTCTGATGACCGCGCCGGCGGTGGCGGCGCAGCTGGCCAGCGAATGGCAGCTTAAACCTGGGCAGATCGGCTGGCTGTTCTCGGCGGAGCTGGGGGCGATGAGTCTGGCGACGCTCCCGGCGTGGTGGTGGATGAGCCGCCTCGACTGGCGGCGGGTCGCCCTGATGGCCGGGGTGGTGTTTCTGACCGCCAACCTCGCTTCGGCGGTGGTCACCCAGTACGAGACGCTGCTGGCGGCGCGCTTTCTCGCCTCGCTGGCGGGCGGCACGCTGATGATTTTGTGTATCAGCTGCGCGGCGGGGACGCCGAACCCGTCGCGGGTCTACGCCTTTTGGGTGCTCGGGCAACTGCTGTTAGGCATGCTTGGCCTGCTGGTGCTGCCCGGCCTGTTCGCGACCTTTGGCCTGAAGGTGGTTTATCTGATCCTCGCCGCCATTATGCTCTGCTGTTTGCCGCTGGTGTCCGCTTTCCCTCCGCGCTTTCAACCGCTCTCTGCCTCCCACCAGCAGCCGTCGACGGCGCTGTGGCGTCAGGCGCTGGCGGTGCTGGCGGTACTCACTTTCTATATCAGCCTCAGCGCAGTGTGGACCTTTATCGGCACCATCGGCAGCGCGGCGGGGCTAACCCCGACGCAGGTCGGTCTGGTGCTGGCGGCGGCGACGGTTTGCGGCATTATCGGCGCCGGCGGCGCGGCGCTGCGGGGTACCCAGCGGGCCGATCGTTTACCGGTGTGGCTGGGCTACGGCCTGCTGATCGTCAGCGTTGGGCTGCTGATCGGCCAGCCGCTGCTGGTGCGCTACGCCATCGCGGCGCTGCTGTTTAAGTTCACCTGGACCTTCGTGCTGCCCTTTATTCTTGCCCGTGTGGCCGGGCTCGATAGCAACGGCCGGCTGATGAACAGCATCAATCTGGTGATCGGCGGCGGCATGGCGGCCGGTCCGGCCTTAGCCGGGGCCTTACTGCAGCGTTTTGCCAGCGCCGACCCGCTGCTGGCGGCGGCAGGCGTCTGCGCGCTGCTGTCATTGATTTTGATTGCGGCGGCGTCCGCCGCCGGGAAGAGTTAGCCCACGGGAGGATAGAGTGAAAAGAAAAACCGGTTTCTTCTTTGATGAACGTTGTTTCTGGCACAGTACCGGTCTGCACGCGGTGACGCTGCCGGTGGGCGGGTGGGTGCAGCCGCCCGCAGGCGGCGGTCATGCTGAATCGCCGGAGACCAAACGGCGGATGAAAAACCTGATGGACGTCTCCGGGCTGACGCCGCAGCTGGCGCTGCGCAGCGCGGCGCCGGCGAGCCTTGAGGACCTGCGGCGGATCCACCCCGACAGCTATCTGGAGCGCTTCAAGGCGATCAGCGATAACGGCGGCGGCATGCTCGGCAAAGAGGCGCCGCTGGGGCCGGGCAGTTATGAAATCGCCTGTCTTTCCGCCGGGCTGGCCTGTGCGGCGGTGGAAGCGGTGCTGGAGGGGGAGCTGGATAATGCCTATTCGCTGTCGCGCCCGCCCGGACACCACTGTCTGCCGGACCAGTCGATGGGATTTTGTTTCCTCGCCAATATTCCCATTGCCGTCGAGCGGGCGAAAGCGCAGCTGGGGCTGGGCAAGGTGGCGATCATTGACTGGGATGTTCACCACGGCAACGGCACCCAGCATATCTACCTGCAGCGCGACGACGTACTGACTATTTCCTTGCATCAGGACGGCTGCTTCCCGCCGGGCTACGCCGGCGAGGACGATCGCGGCGTGGGCGCGGGCGAAGGTTACAACATTAATATTCCGCTGCTGGCCGGGGCGGGGGATGACAGCTGGCGCTATGCGCTGGAAACTATCGTCATTCCTGCGCTGGCGCGTTTTGAGCCGGAGCTGATTATTATCGCCTGCGGCTATGACGCCAACGCCATGGATCCATTAGCGCGGATGCAGCTACATAGCGACAGCTTCCGGGCGATGACCGAACAGGTCCAGCAGGCGGCGGATCGCCTGTGCGGCGGGAAACTGGTGATGGTGCACGAGGGCGGCTACGCCGAATCCTACGTGCCGTTCTGCGGCCTGGCGGTGATGGAAACGCTGAGCGGTATCCGTACCGAGGTCCAGGATCCGCTGCTGGAATTTATTCAGCAGCAGCAGCCGCGGGCGGAGTTTGCGCAGTTCCAGAGGCAGGCTCTCGATCGGCTGGCGCAACGGTTTGGCCTGCAGTAATCGCTCACGCTCACGGTGATCGCTAAAGTCCCGGTACGGGACTTTTTCTTTACTTAGTCCCGAAATGGGACTAGTCTCTGCACATGAAGATAATCTCAGTGAAAACCTTAAGGGACTTCTGGGCGGAGAATCCCGACGCTGAACAACCGCTAAAGGCCTGGGTAGACGAAGCGACAAAAGCAGACTGGAAAACCCCGGCGGAGATAAAGGACCAATACCGCAGCGCAAGCATATTGAAAAATAAGCGGGTGGTATTCAACATTAAAGGAAATGATTACCGGTTAATCGTAGCCGTTGCTTATCTGCGGGGGTGGGTGTTCGTTAAGTTTATCGGTTCGCATAAGGAATATGACGAGATAAACGCTGAGACGATTGAGAGGAAGTAAATGATGAAAATAAAACCTATCCGCACTGAACGAGATTACGAAGCCGCGCTAAGCGCGGTTGAACCTTTTTTTGATAATGAACCAGCGCTTGATACGCCAGAGGGCGATTTTTTTGAGGTGATGTGCCTGCTGATTGCTGAGTATGAAAAAAAGCACTATCCCATCGAGCCGCCGACGCCGATAGAGGCGATCAAGTTTCGCATGGAGCAGCAGGGGCTGACCGTCAAAGATCTGGAGCCGGCGATTGGTAAATCGAATCGTGTCTATGAAATTCTCAATGGTACGCGCAACCTGACGCTCCCGATGATTCGCCGGCTTCATGCGCAGTTCGGCATCCCCCTTGAGAGCCTGATCGGCGCGTGATGGCGCGGGCATCCGCTCACTCATCCATCCACTGACTTACCGCCTGATTAATCATCGCCAGCACGCTGAGCAGCAGCATCCGCTGCTGCGCTTCCAGCCGCAGATAACGGCGCAGCGGCGGCATTTTACAGACCACTTCGCTGGCGGCCCAGGGTTCAATGCTGCAGCGCCAGCCGCTACTATCAAAGGTCAGCGAAAAGCGGCGGTAATCCAGCTCGCTTAAGGTCTGCTGGAGATTAGGAAAACCGTTGAGATAGCCGGCGAGTTCCTCGCTGTCTTTGCCGCCGATAAAGCGGATCGGCTGGCGTTTCCACCAGCCGGATTGATGGGCGCGAATGTTACCGCGAGCGGGCCGGGTCACCGGCCCCTCGACGACAAACTCGCAGCTGTGAATGCTGGCCATAAACAGCCGCTTCTGACGCACGCTGAAGGTCACGGCGGTGGCGTCGTTCAACCGCAGCAATGCGCTGCGTTCGCTCAGCTTTTCGCACGGCCAGCCCGCCAGATCGCGCTGCACCGCGTTCATTAACGGCGTCTCAAACCAGGGGACGGAGGACATCTGGCGTCATCTCCCCGCGGGTCTGTTTTTCATAATTGTTGATGGCGCGCTCCACCACCTCTTCCACTACCAGCGGCTTGAACGGATTGACGCGCTGCACGCACACCGTCCAGAACAGGGCGTAGGCGGCGGTCAGGCCGAGCATAATGCCGAACGGCACCAGCACCTGGCGGCTGTCCATCCCCGGTGGCGTGATATTGACGATAGCGATGATGATCCCGACGCTGGAGATAATCTGCGGCAGCGGGAACCACGGCGAGCGGTAGGCGCGCGGCAGGTCCGGGCGGCGGATACGCAGCATCACCACCGACAGCGTCACCAGCAGATAGGCGACGCCCCAGGCGCAGACCGCGGCGAGGATCAGCGGCACGATGCGGTCCAGATCGCCGTTCAGATACCAGGCGTGCAGGCAGGGGATCGCCACCCCGATGGCGATGGCGATCACCGGCGTCTTAAAGCGCGGGTGCAGCCAGGTCAGGAAGCGGGGCAGCGCGCCGTCCAGTGCCATGCCGTAGATAATACGCGGCACGGCGGCCATCAGCGTATTGATGGTGGCGCAGCCGGCCAGCAGCAGCCCGACCCCCAACCAGTACTGGCCGGCGTGGCCCATCACCCGTTCGGCGAAGGCCGGGATCGCCATCGGTGTATCCAGCAGATGGACGTTGTTGGCCGCGTCGAGCACGGTATTCTCCACCTGGCGGTTGATCGCCGCGCCGTAGATAAACATGCAGCTGGCGACTCCCAGCAGGCCCAGCGCCATCGCCCGCGGAATAGTGCGGTGGGCCTGTTTAATCTCCGGCGCCATCGGCGTCACCAGTTCGCAGCCGACGAACATAAACATCGCCATGCCGATATAGCCGAACAGACCGTTGATATCGCTGATGTTCAGCGGCGTGCCGAACCAGCCGGAAAGATGAGTCACCGGCGCCATAAAAATGCCACACAGGCCGAAAATAGTCAGTGTGGTCCACATGCCGAAGGTCAGCACCACTTCGACCTTGCCGAAGATTTCCACGCCGATGGCGTTGAGCAAGCCGAAAATCACCACCATGCCGACACCCACCATCCAAGTGTTCTGGTGGGCGGCCATCTGAGCGTTGATCGATTCGAAGTTTACCAGCGCCATAATGCCCGCCAGGATCGTCTCCGCCGTCCCGGCGAAAATATGGACGATCAGATAGGCGCACAGCGCGCCGGTGATAGCGAAGAAGCGGCCCATGCCGCAGGCGATATAGTCGTACACCGAACCGGTGGTAGGAATGAGCGTCGCCGCCTCGGCAAAGGTGGTGACCTGCGCCTGCATCATAATAAAGGCCAGCAGCACCGCCAGCGCGAAGGTATCGCCGCCCATGCCGAAGCCGCTGGTGACCGTCAGGATCACCGGGCTGGCCATGATCAGCCCGACGGAGCTGGCGAGGGTGGTCGGGAAGCCGACGACGCCGCGCTCAAGATGGCTGGCGAGTCTGTTACTAAACATAGTCAACCTCTGCACAATAATGGGGTAGGGCAGGGAATAGCCAGCGCCACTCCCGGATAGTCATAATTTAGGCGGGCATCCTGCTCAATGAATATCGTCCGGAAGGTGGAGGGCGGCGCATGATTCTGTGACGCAGTCGATGAATGTCGCGGTGGATAAACAACATGACCCCGAAAACCGGGGCCATCCGTCTTGCCACGTTGCGCGTATTTCTGCCGGATGGCGGCTGCGCCTTATCCGGCCTACGGTCCGTGCGGCCTGCCTTTAATTTATTCACCATGCTGACTGAAACGCCGGTGTTGGCGGCCTCAAAACCCCCGGTGGCGCTGCTGCTTACCGGGGCTACAGCGCTGTGCGATTTGGTAGCCCGGAGAAGGCGCAATGCGCCGCCTCCGGGTCCCCCTGTGCGTTCCCTGCGCCGCCGGGCATTATCAGCGTGTTAGCGCGTCTCGACGTTCGCCAGGTAGTGCTTCACAAAGCGCGGCGTCAGGATTTTCCACTCCACTTCGGTGCCCTGTTTAACAAACCAGCTGTCGCCCGGCGCAAAGCGCTGCGGCTCGCCACCGGCGACGGTCAGCTCCACTTCGCCTTCCAGCACGGTGGCATGCTCGGTAAACGGATAGGTCATGGTAAAGCTCCCCTCAGTGGACGAAAACAGTCCGCAGGTAAAGGCGTCCTGCGGCTCGCCGTAGATCATCGCCCCGGCCACCTGCGGGTCTCCCGCGGTCGGCGTCGCGCCGAGCAGGCTGACGCTGCCGATCGGCTGCAGGTCAGGTACCGGGTGTTTAAGTTTAAAAGCGTGCATAGCGTTCTCCTGGTTAACTCCGGCCTTTCCAGAAACCGGCGGTTTGATGCATCAATTTTCCGGCTGTGACTAATAGCAAGCGCAGGCTGTCACGGCCGTGGATGGTCGCGTGGGGGATGCTGCTCAGCAGGCGATAGCGGTCGGAACCGCCGTTGATCCCTTCGGCGAGGATTTTGCACACGATGTGCGACGGGGTGACGCCGAAGCCGGAGTACCCCTGGACGTAAAAGACGTTGTTGTGATCGCGTAGGGTGCCGATCTGCGGGAACAGGTTGGCGCTACAGGCCATCGGCCCGCCCCAGGCGAAATCGATCTTCACATCCTTCAGATAGGGGAAGACCTCCGCCAGCAGGGTGCGATTCCAGGCGGCGAAATCGTTCGGCGTATATTCCACAAAGCGAGTCGCGCTGCCGAACAGCAGGCGATTTTCCCGGGTGACGCGGTAGTAGTTAATCACCGGGCGAATATCGCTGAAGGCGCCGCGCAGTGGGCTGATGCGCTCGATCAGTTCATCGGAAAGGGGCTCGGTCGACACCTGATAGGAGTAGGTCACCAGCGTCTTGTTGTAGATCTCCGGCTCCATATTGTTGAGGAAGCTGTCGCAGGCCCACAGTAGTTTGGCGGCTTTGACGCTGCCCATCGCGGTGCGTACCCGCACCTGTTTGCCGTAATTCACCTCCACCACTGGCGAGGATTCGAAGATCTTTACCCCCAGCGAATGGGCGGCCTGCGCCGAACCGAGCAGCATATTGAGCGAATGGATCTGCCCGCCGCCCATATGTTTCAGCGCGCCGCAGTAGACCTCGGAGCCAACCACCTGCTGCACCTCTTTGCCGGTATACAGTTCGATTTCTTCATCCGGGGTAGCGGCTTTAAACTCCTTCTCCCACTGGCGCAGCGTTTTGAGCTGCCGCTGGTTATAGGCGAGATAGCCGTAGCCGGGGACGAAATCGGCGTCGATATGGTATTTGCGGATGCGTTCGCGAATGATGCCCGCGCCGAGGTTGGCGATTTTAAACAGCGTCTCCAGCCCCTCTTTGCCGACGTGCTTTTTCACCGCTTCGATGTCGTGACCGATACCGGCCATCACCTGGCCGCCGTTGCGCCCGGTACCGCCGTAGCCAAGATGGCGCGCCTCCAGCACCACCACGTTGGTGATACCCTGTTCCGCCAGCTCAAGGGCGGTGTTAATCCCCGAGAAGCCGCCGCCGATAATCACCACGTCGGCTTCAATATCTTCCCGCAGCGCCGGGAAATGGAGGTGGTATTTCTTCGTCGCGCCGTAGTAGTTCAGCGCATCGATTTTAATGTTCATCGCGTTACCCTGTGGTCTTGCCTGGCTCAAGGTCCTCATCACAGCACGCCATGCGGGCGTTGAATATCGTCCGGAAGAATGACGTTCTTTAGAACGATGGGCGGCGCAGAGCAACCGTGCTGTGATAGGCCAACTTTGCTAAAAAAACGGGTGCTGACGATGAGCGAGATAACCTTACTGGCGGAAGTGACCGCCTTTTTACGCCAGCCACACGGGCAGTTTATTGCCGGTCAACGTGAGGCGGGCCACGGCGCGCCGTTCGCGGTGATTAACCCGGCCACCGGTCAGGCAATTGCTGAGGTGACGGCAGCGGATGTGGATCAGGCGGATCGCGTCATGGAGAGCGCCCGCCAGGCGTTCAGTCAGTGGCGTGAGATGCCGACGCTGGCGCGCGGTACGCTGCTGTTGAAGCTGGCGGATGCCCTGGCTGAGCATCGCGAAGCGCTGGCGCAGCTGGAAAGTCTCTGCTCCGGCAAGACCATCATGCTGGCGCGGATGTTGGAGCTGGATCAATCGGTGGCGTTTTTGCGCTACTTCGCCGGCTGGGCGGGGAAAGTCACCGGCGAAACGCTGGATGTCTCGCTCCCCTCCATGAACGGTGAGAAATATACCGCCTTCACCCGCCGCCAGCCGCTGGGGGTGGTGGTCGGCATCGTGCCGTGGAACTTCTCCATCATGATTGCCATCTGGAAGCTGGCGGCGGCCCTGGTCTGCGGCTGCACCATCGTCCTCAAACCGAGCGAGTATACGCCGCTGACGCTGCTGCGCGTGGCGGAGCTGGCGAAAGCGGTGGGTATCCCGGATGGGGTGATTAACGTGGTCAACGGCACCGGCGGCGAGATTGCCCAGCGGCTGATGACGCATCCGGCCTGCGCCAAGGTGAGCTTCACCGGCTCGGTGGCCACCGGTGAAAAAGTCCAGCAGTCGGCCTGCGCGTCAGGTAAACGGGTGACCCTTGAACTGGGGGGCAAAAACGCCGCGCTGTTCCTCGATGACCTGACGCCGGAGGCGATGGTCAACGGCATTATTGAAGCCGGCTACCTGAACCAGGGGCAGATTTGCGCCGCTGCGGAGCGTTTTTATCTGCCGCAGGGCAAACTGGATGCAGTGCTGGCGCTGCTGAAAGACAAGCTCAGCGCCTTCGCGCCGGGATCGCCGCTGGATGAACAGACGCTGATGGGGCCGCTGGCCAACCGCCAGCAGTACGAGAAAGTGCTCAAACTGATCCAGACCGCGCGCGACGAGGGGGATACCATCGTCTGCGGCGGCGAAGCGCTGCCGGGAGAGGGGTATTTCCTGCAGCCGACTGCGGTCAAAGTCCGCAGCGAAGAGAGCACCCTGATGCGCGAGGAGACCTTCGGTCCGGTATGCAGCTTTATCGGCTATCGCAGTGAAGAAGAGGCGCTGGCGCGGATCAATGCGTCGCCATATGGCCTGGCGGCCAGCGTCTGGTCCGATAATATTCGCCAGGCGCTGCGCTACTCGGAGGCGATTGACGCCGGCATCGTGTGGGTCAATATGCATACCTTCCTCGACCCGGCGGTACCGTTCGGCGGCATGAAGGGCTCGGGCATCGGACGCGAATTCGGCAGCGCGTTTATCGATGATTATACGGAGCTGAAGTCGGTGATGGTGCGCTATTAACCGCCGCTCAGCGACATAGCGCAGGCATTTGTCGTTTTGCGCCAGATGGGCGACACATCCTGCGCCTTCTGGCCCTGAAACCGGGAGGGGGCACTGCCTCGCTTCCGGGACTCTTTTTCCCTTCGCGGATCCTTTCTTCCCCTCGTTATCCGCCATTGCCGTAAAAAAAATCAGCAGATTATCTTTTTTGCCCGCCAGGACTTGTTTGATATTAGATAATGAGTATAGTTCTCATTCTCTTTTTCATTCGTAATTTTGGCAAGGTTCGAGCTGCGCCAGTGAGTCGTTCACTAAGAGTCGCGAAGGCGTAGGGTGACGTAAAGACAGCAGGCTGGAAACAGACAATATCGGTCGCTGCGCGTCCATCGGGTCATTGATTTTTTATAGGGTTGATCCAATGAAATACACACTTCCGACGTTGACGCTGGCCATCAGCGCGGCGTTAAGCGGCTGCGCGATGCCTCATTCCTCTGCCGTTTCCCAACCGGTTGTCGACTCGCCAGCCCCTAACGTGGCGCAACCGCTGCAGCGCCAGCTAGCGGAAGGGCTGTACGAGATGGCGTTAAGCCCGCAGGGTGATGCGCTGTACGTCGCCAGCGCCGAAGGCTTTAAAAATGTGCAGGGCGGGGCGGTCTACACACTGGATCCGCACACCCTCAATACCATCGGCCTGACGCACACCGATCTGAAAAACTTCGCTTTACAGCTCTCTGCGGAGGGTAAAACGCTGTATGTCAGCAATTCGCTGGACGGCGGCATCAGCGCTATCGACACCGCCACCGGCAAGGTAAAAAACCGCCTGCTGTTCAGCGAGCGCAATGAAAAAGGTCGCCCTTATGGGGCCCGTCAGCTGCTGTTGCTGAATAATACTCTCTACGTTGGTGCGGTCGCCGACCCGGCGCAAATCTGGGTGGTTGACGCCACCACTCTGAAGCTGAAAACACGGATTAAAAATACCGGTAAATGGATGACCGGCCTGCACTACTCCGCACAAACCGGTCGCGTGTACGCCGCTAACGGCAGCGGTGAAATTCTGGTGATCAACCCACATAACCAGCGCATTGAACAGCGCTGGAAGCCGCTGGGCGACAAGCCAGCGCTGCTGCTTAATATGGCCGAAGATAGCGACACCGGCCGCCTGTTTGTGACTGATAACTCGAAAGCGAAAACCACTCTGGTGCTGGATATCCACAGCGGCAAGCTGCTTAAACAGCTCGACGTCGGCGATTCGCTGGCAGTGCAGTTCAATAAGAAACGCCACGAAATTTATATTTCGCAGCGTGAATCAGGCAAGGTTATCAGCCTTGACGCCAGCCGCTACACGCTGAAGAAAAGCTGGGCGCTGCCGGCCAATCCCAACAGCCTGCTGCTTTCCGCCGATGGTCAGACGCTATTTGTCACCGTCAAACAGCCCTTCAATAAAGACCACTCCACAAAAGGCCCGGACAGCGTCGTACGCATTGACCTGAACGCGCAATAAAAATAACGGGTCCGGCGACGGGCCCTTTGATTCATTTATCCTCATCCATGGGGCAAATTATGCACACCACGCACTATTCATCCTTCCCGCTGCGTAAAACGCTGCTGGCCTTAGCCATCGGCGCTGCCAGTCAAACGGCGATGGCCGCGGACGCTGCCGCCGCGAAGCAACCTGGCGAAGAGACCCTCATCGTCGAGGCTAACGAAACCAGCGATTTTAAATCCGGCGGCAACCTTGTGGTTCCGGCATTCCTCGACGGGCAGATCGCTCACGGCGGCCGTCTGGGGATGCTTGGCGAACAAAAGGCGATGGACGTTCCTTTTAACGTTATCGGCTATACCTCGAAGCTGATTCAGGATCAGCAGGCGAAAACCATCGCCGATGTCGTCAGTAACGACGCTGGCGTGCAGGCCGTACAGGGCTACGGCAACTTCGCCGAGACCTATCGAATCCGCGGGTTTAAGCTCGATGGCGATGACATGACCATGGGCGGCCTGGCGGGCGTGGTGCCGCGTCAGGTGATGGACACCCAGATGCTGGAGCGCGTTGAAATTTTCAAAGGAGCTAACAGCCTGCTTAACGGTGCGGCCAGCAGCGGCGTCGGCGGGATGATTAACCTTGAGCCGAAACGGGCGGAAGATCTGCCGACCGCGCGCGTTGGCGTCGACTATACCTCTGATTCTCAGGTGGGCGGCACCCTCGACCTGGGACGCCGTTTCGGCGACAACAACCAGTTCGGCGCCCGGGTCAACCTGGTGCATCGCGAGGGTGAAGGCGCTATCGATAATGATAAACGTCGTACTACGCTGGCTTCGCTGGGGCTTGATTACCGCGGCGACCGTTTCCGCTCCTCGCTCGATTTCGGCTACCAGAAGAAAACGTTCCACGGCGGTACAATGGGCGTCAATATCAGCGGCGTGGATTTCGTTCCGGCGCTGCCGGACAACAGCAAAAACTACAGCCAGAAGTGGGGCTATAGCGATATCGAAAGCGAATTCGGCATGGCGAAGGCAGAATATGACCTGACCGATAGCTGGACGGTATACAGCGCCCTCGGCGGCCAGCATTCGCATGAAATTGGCACCTACAGCGCGCCGAAGCTTCTGAATAAAAACGGCGATGCGACGGTGGGCCGCCTGGATACTAACCGCATTATTGACGCGATCAGCGGCATGGGCGGGGTACGCGGCGATTTCAATACCGGCGCGATTTCGCATAAGGTGAACCTCGGCTATGCGGCGCAGGTGCATACCGATGCTACCGCCTGGCGGATGTCGGCGAAGAATCCGACCACCAATATCTATGACAACCGTGATGTGGCGATGCCGGATAACGCCTATTTTGGCGGCAACTACCACGATCCGCTGGTCACCTCGCGCAGCCGTACGCAGGGCTGGCTGCTGAGTGATACCCTCGGCTTCTTTAACGATAAAGTGCTGTTTACCGCCGCCGCTCGTCATCAGAAAGTGGTTGTGCGCAACTACAGCAACGCCACCGGGCTGGAAGATACTTCTTCGCGTTATACCCAAAGCCGCTGGATGCCGACGTTTGGCCTGGTGTACAAGCCGTGGGAGCAGCTGTCGCTGTATGCTAACCATACCGAAGCGCTGCAGCCGGGCTCTGTGGCGCCGACGACGGCGGCCAATGCCGGGCAGAGTACCGGGATCGCGCACTCGAAGCAGGACGAAGTGGGCGTCAAGATCGACTACGGAACGATCGGCGGATCGCTGGCGCTGTTTGAAATCAAAAAACCGAACGCTATTTCCGATACCGCTGGCAATTACGGCCTCGACGGCGAGCAGCGTAACCGCGGCGTAGAGATGAACGTCTTCGGCGAGCCGATGCTGGGGCTGCGTCTTAACGCCAGTACGGTGTGGCTGGATGCCAAACAGACTAAAACCGCTAAAGGCGCAACCGACGGTAAAGATGCCATCGGGGTGGCTAACTTCTACGCAGTGCTCGGCGCCGAGTATGATATCAAGCCGGTGGAAGGCCTGACCGCCACCGCGCGCGTCAATCATAGCGGGTCGCAGTATGCCGATGCGGCCAATACCAAGAAGCTGGATAGCTACACCACCCTGGATTTAGGCCTGCGCTATCGTATGCGCCTGAACGCCGACCAGAACGAAATGACCTGGCGCGTCGGGGTGACCAACGTGACCAACGAGAAGTACTGGTCTGGCATTGACGATACCGGTACCTATCTGTTCGAAGGCGATCCGCGTACCGTGCGCGTCTCAATGAGCTACGACTTCTGACGCTAAAAAAGCGGGGCGGGCGGCTGACGCTCGCCCCGCGCAACTTGCGACAATTCCCCCTAAGTGATAAAAGGTGCCCCTTCACAAAAACACACAGGGGAACGACGTGAAAGACGCGTCAACGTCGTCGGATGCCGTAGAAGAGAGCGGCCCGACGCTTCATCGCGGTTTACAGAACCGACACATTCAACTTATCGCCCTTGGCGGCGCGATTGGTACCGGCCTGTTTCTTGGCATTGGTCCTGCGATTCAAATGGCTGGCCCGGCGGTCTTATTGGGCTACGCCGTGGCCGGGATTGTCGCTTTTCTGATCATGCGCCAGCTGGGCGAGATGGTGGTGGAAGAGCCAGTATCCGGCTCCTTTGCCCACTTTGCCTACAAATACTGGGGCCCGTTCGCTGGTTTCCTGTCCGGCTGGAACTACTGGGTGATGTTCGTGCTGGTGGGGATGGCGGAGCTGACCGCCGCCGGGATCTACATGCAGTACTGGCTCCCCGACGTGCCCACCTGGGTTTGGGCGGCGGCCTTCTTCCTCATTATTAACGCCGTCAACCTGGTCAACGTCCGTCTGTATGGCGAAGCGGAGTTCTGGTTCGCGCTGATTAAGGTGCTGGCGATTATCGGCATGATTGCCTTTGGCCTGTGGATGCTGTTTGGCGGCCACGGCGGCAGCAAAGCCGGGTTCGACAACCTGTGGAAACACGGCGGCTTCCTCGCCACCGGCTGGCACGGTCTTATTCTGTCGCTGGCGGTGATTATGTTCTCCTTCGGCGGGCTGGAACTTATCGGCATCACCGCCGCCGAAGCGCAAAACCCGGAAAAGAGCATCCCGAAAGCGGTGAACCAGGTGGTTTATCGTATCCTGCTGTTCTATATCGGTTCGCTGGTGGTGCTGCTGGCGCTCTACCCGTGGGTGGAGATCAAATCCGACAGCAGCCCGTTTGTGATGATTTTCCATCATCTCGACAGCAACATGGTGGCGTCCGCGCTGAACTTCGTCATTCTGGTGGCCTCGCTGTCGGTCTATAACAGCGGCGTGTACTCCAACAGCCGGATGCTGTTCGGCCTGTCGGTGCAGGGTAATGCGCCGACGTTCCTCGCCCGTGTCAGCAAGCGCGGCGTGCCGGTGAATTCGCTGCTGCTGTCAGGCGTCATTACCTCGCTGGTGGTGGTGCTGAACTACCTGCTGCCGCATGAAGCGCTGGGGCTGCTGATGGCCCTGGTAGTGGCGACGCTGCTGCTGAACTGGATCATGATCTGTATGGCGCACCTGAAGTTCCGTGCCGCCCAGCGCCGTAAAGGGCGTGAATCGAGGTTTAAAGCGCTGCTGGCGCCCGCCAGCAACTACTTCTGCATTGCTTTTCTTGGGTTGATCCTGGTGCTGATGTGCACCATTGATGGGATGCGCCTGTCGGCGATCCTGCTGCCGGTGTGGATCCTGTTCCTGTTTATCGCCTTCAAACTGCTGCGCCGCCCGGCGTAAGCGAGACGCCCCGCCGTCCGGCGGGGCTGCCTGCCTTTTTATTGTGATCCTCTTCGCAGGTGGGGAATTTGCCTGGCGATCTTCTTTTTGTAATCGATTACTTTTGTGTTGAGCGATTTTGTAATCGATTACTTTTTGAGGGCGAGCAACATGGTCACAACAACAGAAGGTCGGGAAAGTGTCCGCGTGAGCCACCGTTTTCTGGTGCCGCGGTTGTCGTTAATGATGTTTATGCAGTTCTTTATCTGGGGCAGCTGGTCGGTGACCCTGGGGCTGGTGATGACCCGGTATGAGATGTCATTGCTGATCGGCGATGCGTTCTCCGCCGGGCCGATCGCCTCCATCCTGTCCCCCTTTGTGCTGGGGATGCTGGTGGACCGCTTTTTCGCCTCGCAGAAGGTGATGGCGGTGATGCACCTGGCCGGGGCGGCGATCCTGTGGTTTGTCCCCCAGGCGCTGGTGGCGCAGAACGGCGCCCTGCTGATTGGCCTGCTGTTCGGCTATACGCTGTGCTATATGCCGACTCTGGCGCTGACCAACAATATCGCCTTTCACAGCCTGGCGAACATCGATAAAACCTTCCCGGTGGTCCGCGTGTTCGGCACCATCGGCTGGATTATCGCCGGGATCTGCATCGGGGTGACCGGTATCTCTGATACCACCGGCATCTTCACGCTGGCGGCGCTCTGTTCGGTGGCGCTGGCGATTTACAGCCTGACGCTGCCCCACACCCCGGCGCCGGCCAAAGGCATGCCGGTTCAGTTTCGCGATCTGCTGTGTGCGGACGCCTTCGCGCTGCTGAAAACCCGCCATTTCCTGATTTTCTCCCTCTGCGCCACCTTAATTTCCGTGCCGTTAGGCACCTATTACGCCTATACCGCGTCGTATCTGGCGGATGCCGGCGTCAAAGATGTTAGCACCGCGATGTCGTTCGGCCAGATGTCAGAGATCGTCTTTATGCTGGTGATCCCGCTGCTGTTCCGTCGCCTCGGGGTGAAATACATGCTGCTCATCGGCATGGTGGCGTGGTTTGTCCGCTACGCCTTTTTTGCCCTCGGGGTCAGCGAAGAGGGGCGCTTCCTGCTCTATCTGGGCATTTTGCTGCACGGCGTGTGCTATGACTTTTTCTTTGTCGTCGGCTTTATCTACACCGACCGCGTGGCGGGCGAGAAGGTCAAAGGCCAGGCGCAGAGCATGATTGTGATGTTCACCTACGGGATCGGCATGCTGCTGGGCTCGCAGATCTCCGGCGCGCTGTATAACCATCTGGTGGCCGGCCAGAGCGTGCCGCAGGCCTGGGTGACCTTTTGGTGGATCCCGGCGGTGGCCGCCGCGGTTATCGCGCTGATTTTCCTTTTCTCTTTCCAGTACAACGAGAAAGAGCCGCACTAATTTTTCAGGAGGGGGTATGAAAACGATTAAGGGACCGGGCATTTTTCTGGCGCAGTTTATTGGCCCGCAGGCGCCGTTTAACACGCTGGCGGGGGTGGCGCAGTGGGCCGCCGGCCTGGGATACCGGGCATTGCAGATCCCCTGCAACCACCCGGCGATTTTCGATGTCGAGCGGGCGGCGGCGAGCCAGACCTACTGCGACGAGGTCAGCGGCACCCTGGCGGAGCATGGGCTGGTCATCAGCGAGCTGTCCACTCATCTTGAAGGGCAACTGGTGGCGGTGCATCCGGCGTATGACGCGGCGTTTGACGCCTTTGCCCCAGCCGCGTTACATGGCGATCCGCAGGCGCGTCAGCGCTGGGCGGTGGAGAAAGTGCGCCAGGCGGCAGTGGCCTCCGGCCGTCTGGGGCTGAAGGCCCATGCGACCTTTTCCGGGGCGCTGGCATGGCCCTTTTTTTATCCGTGGCCGCCGCACAATCAGCCGCTTCTGGATGAGGCCTTTGCCGAGCTGGCCCGGCGCTGGCGGCCGCTGCTGGACCACTTCGACGAACAGGGCGTCGATGTCTGCTATGAGATCCACCCCGGCGAAGATCTGCACGATGGCGTGACCTTTGAGCGTTTTCTCGCGCTGGTGGATAACCATCCGCGCTGCAATATGCTCTATGACCCGAGCCACCTGCATCTGCAGCAGATGGACTATCTGACTTATATCGATATCTATCACTCGCGTATTAAAGCGTTTCACGTCAAGGACGCCGAATTTCGCCGCAACGGGCGCAATGGCGTCTATGGCGGATACCAGCCCTGGCAGCAGCGGGCCGGGCGTTTCCGCTCTCCCGGCGACGGGCAGATCGACTTCAAAGGGGTGTTCAGTAAGCTGACCGAATATGATTTTGACGGCTGGGCGGTGCTGGAGTGGGAGTGCTGCCTGAAGGACGCCGAGACCGGCGCGCGCGAGGGCAGCGAGTTTATCCGCCGCCATATCATTCCCGTTGCCGGACGGGCCTTCGATGACTTTGCCGCCGGCGGGAGGGAATAACATGATTCAGGTTGCGATAATCGGGGCAGGGTTTATTGGCCCGGCGCATCTGGAGGCGCTGCGGCGGCTGGGAGATGTCGAGGTCGTGGCGCTGTGCGACAGCCGCCTTGAGGCGGCGCAGCGCAAGGCGCAGGCGCTGAACATTGCCCATGCCTACGACAGCGTGGAGGCGCTGCTGGCCCATCCGGGGCTGCAGGTGGTGCATAACTGTACGCCGAACCATCTGCATGCCCAGATTAACCGGCAGATCCTCGCCGCCGGGCTGCACGTCTTCTCGGAAAAGCCGCTGTGTATGACGGCGGAGGAGGCGCGGGCGCTGGTGGCGCTTGCCGCCCGGGCCGGCGTGGTGCATGGCGTCAGCTTCGTCTATCGCCAGTTCGCCATGGTCCAGCAGGCGGCGGCGATGATCCGCCATGGCGAGGTCGGCAGGATCTTCGCGGCGCACGGCAGCTATTTACAGGACTGGATGCTGCTGGAGACCGACTACAACTGGCGGGTCGATTCGGCGCAGGGCGGCGCGTCGCGGACGGTGGCCGACATCGGCTCCCACTGGTGCGATACCGTGCAGTTTATGACCGGTCGGCGGATTGTCGAGGTGATGGCGGATCTGTCGATTGTCTGGCCGACGCGTAAAGCGCCAGTCAATGGCAAAGCGACCTTCAGCGCCGTTCACGAGGCGCAGGCATATGAAACCCGGCCTGTCGATACTGAGGACTTTGGCTCGGTGCTGTTGCGTTTTGACGATGGCAGCAAAGGCAGCTTGATGGTCTCCCAGGTGAGCGCCGGGCGGAAAAACCGTCTGGCGGTGGAGATTAACGGCAGCCTCTGTTCTCTGGCCTGGGATCAGGAAGTGCCCCAGCGACTGTGGATCGGCCACCGCGAGCAGCCGGATCGCCTGCTCAGCGACGACCCGAGCCTGCTGCGGCCGGAGGCCGCCGCCAGCGCCCATTATCCCGGCGGCCATATTGAGGGCTGGCCGGATGCCTTCAAGAATATGATGGGGCATTTTTATCAGGCGGTGCGCGCCGGGAAGATGCCGGAGGCCGGGGCCCGGCGCTTCGCCGCTTTCGACGACGGCGCCGATGTGATGTACATCATCGAGGCGATCGTCAAAAGCCATCAGCAGCAGCGCTGGGTCAGCGTCGAACGCTGAGCGCAGGCGGGGCGCAGGATTATTTCACCCCAAGATAGCCGTCGAGATAGGCACCGGAGAGCTCGTTGCCGAACAGGACGGCATCTTTATTTTCCATCGCATTATCCCATTTGTCGCTGGCGTTGCCGGTAAAGGCGTGCTCGGTGCGGGTGCCATGCGCCGCCTGTTGTTTGATGGCCTCAGCGGTGCGGCGGGCGTCGCTTTCACTCATGCCAGCGGCTTTATCCTGCTGGCCGCGGGCGTACATTGCCGTGAAGGTCGGCAGGTTTAAACGGTAATTTTCCTGGCGGTTGACGGTGAAATTGCCGCCGACAAAATCGGAGCGGTGGGCGACAAACGCGTAAGCGTGGCGTTCCGGTGACGATTTTGACGAGGTGCAGCCGGTGATCGTTGCCAGGGCACAGCTGAGGGCGAGAACTGCGTTGGAGAGCCTCATGGAGATATCATCCTTAATCATAAATGAAGAAATAGGGCGCCAGGGGGCTGTCGCCAGAGCGCGAACCGGGTGGAACGGCAAAAGGATGCGCGTTAACGGCGTGGGAGAGAAGCCCTGATTTTTAATAGTTTTCTCGTGCGTTCCCGCGCTTTCGCGCCAGGCTGGCAGGCTGACCAGAGGTCATTTATGATAGCCTGCAGGATCCACCTCTATCGCAGGAAGTGCAGGGTTTATGTCTATTCAGAAAATTGCTCGTCTGGCCGGCGTCTCGGTGGCCACGGTGTCGCGGGTGCTGAACAACAGCGATACGGTAAAAGCCAAAAACCGTGAGCGCGTGCTGCAGGCGATCAAAGAGAGCAACTATCAGCCGAACCTGCTGGCGCGTCAGCTGCGAACCGCTCGCAGCAATATGATCCTGGTGATGGTCTCCAATATCGCTAACCCCTTTTGCGCCGAGGTGGTGAAAGGGATAGAAGAAGAGGCGGAGAAGAATGGCTACCGCATTCTGCTGTGTAACTCCGGGTCGGATCTGGCCCGCTCGACCTCGGGCCTGCAGCTGCTCTCCGGCAAAATGGTCGACGGCATTATTACCATGAACGCGCTCTCCAGCCTGCCGGAACTGACCACCATGATTGGCGATGCGCCCTGGGTGCAGTGCGCGGAGTATGCCGACACCGGCAGCATCTCCTGCGTCGGGATTAACGACGTCGAGGCGGCTCAGGGGGCGGTGTCCCGACTGGCCGATAGCGGCCGCCGCCGCATTGCGCTCATTAATCACGACCTGAGCTATCGCTATGCCCGTCTGCGCGAGCGCGGCTATAAAAGCGTGCTGCACGTGCACGGTCTGGTGTATCAGCAGGTGACTTACGCGCAGGATCTTAGCGCGGCGGCCGGTAAACGGGCGATGGAGCAGCTGCTGTCGCAAGACGAGCAGCCCGACGCGGTGTTTGCCGTTTCGGACTCACTTGCTGCCGGGGCGCTGCGGGCGATTGACCAGGCCGGACTGCGGGTGCCGGAGGATATCGCGGTGATCGGCTTCGACGGCACCGAGCTGGCGGAAGTGGTCTCCCCGCAGCTGACCACCGTCGAACAGCCCTCCCGGGCGATCGGCCGCACGGCGGTGGCCCTGTTAATGAAACGCATCGACGATCCCGACGCCGCCGTCGAGCGGGTGATGATGGACTGGCGCGTGATAGCCCGCGCCAGCGCCTGAGGATCAGCGGGAGAAGGCGCCCGCCAGCGCGCGAATGTCGTTGCCGGTGGGCGTTTGATGAATGCGTAAGCCAAACTCCTCCACCACGGCGAAGACATGGTCGAAAATATCCGCCTGGATCCCCTCATATTCCGCCCACACCACGGTGTTGGTGAAGCAGTAGATCTCGATGGGCAACCCGTTGGCATCCGGCGCCAGCTGGCGCACCATCAGGGTCATATCCTGGCGGATACGTGGATGATGGCGTAAATACTCCTGCAGATAGGCGCGGAAGGTGCCGACATTGGTCATTCGCCGCTCATTGAGAACCGACTGTTCCCCGGCGTACTGCTGGTTCCAGGCGCTAATCTCCTCGTGGCGCGAATCCATATAGGGCTTAAGCAACTTCGCCCGGATCAGGCGCTGCTGCTCCTGTTCATCAAGAAAATGAATGCTGGTGGTGTCGATGTTGAGGCTGCGTTTGATGCGGCGGCCGCCGGAGGCCGACATGCCGCTCCAGTTTTTAAACGAGTCGGAGACCAGCGACCAGGTTGGAATGGTGGTGATGGTGTTGTCCCAGTTGCGTACCTTGACCGTGGTGAGGCCGATATCGATCACCGCGCCGTCGGCGCCGTACTTCGGCATCTCCAGCCAGTCGCCAAGCTTGAGCATATCGTTGGCAGAGAGCTGGATACCGGCCACCAGACCGAGGATCGGATCTTTAAACACCAGCATCAGCACCGCGGCCATCGCGCCGAGCCCGCTAATCAGGATTGCCGGTGACTGGCCTATCAGCAGCGAAATAATCAGGATGCCGATAATAATCGCCGTCACCAGCTTAATCCCCTGGAATATCCCCTTCAGCGGCAGCTGAGAGGCGGCAGGAAATTTCTGCGCCAGCTTTAAGATCACATCCAGCAGCGAGAAGAAGGACAGCATGGCATATATCATCACCCATAGCTGAGCCACGGTGGTTAATATTTCCGCCGCCTCGCTGCCTTTTTGCAGCCACAGCACCGCCTGCACGTTGACGATGATCCCCTGCAGGGTAAAAGCCAGTCGGTGAAAGAGTTTATTCTGCGTGATGATTTGCAGCCACAGATGGCTGCTGGCCAACGCCCGTTTTTCAAAAGCGCGCAGGACCACTTTGTGCAATATCAGATGCACGACCACGGCGGTGAATAAGATAATGCCGAAGATAATCATCAGCGAGCGGGTGGGGGTTATTTCGATACCTAAGGCGGCAATTTGCGATATTAATTCCTGCATAACGTCTCCTGAATATCCAGCGGGTATGATGACCGCTGGATAGCTATTATGCAAATCACCGCCGCCGGTATTACGACGCTACCGTCGCCGGCTGTCGGTTGAGATGATGGCGCAGCCACAGCGCGATGGCCCCCAGCAACAGCATCATGACCACCTCGACCAGCAGAAAATCAATCAGCGCCTGCGGATAGTTCCCGCCGCCGCGGCGGGCCAGCGCGAGGAACAGCGAGCCAAGGATAGCCGGTCCGAGACCGAGGGTCGCCTGCTGCAGGGTGCTGAGGATGGCGCTCCCGGCCCCGGCGTCGCTGGCGCTGATATCGCGCATGCCAATCCGGTAAAAGCTGTTGACGATCAGCGCCTGACCGTAGCCGATCAGCGCCGTGGCGGGGACCAGCGTCAGGGCGGTGGTGGCGATGCCGAAGCGGGAGAAGGTGGCGCACAGCAGCAGTAGCCCGGCGATCTGCACCGCCAGACCAGTCAACAGGATCCGCCCCATGCTGTGGCGGGCGATAAGCCGCGGGGCATACAGCGCCGAAATAAAATAGGCCACGCCGAGGGCGATAAAGCTATTGCCGGACTGCCACGGCGCCATCCCCAGCCCCTCCTGCATGGTCAGCGCCATGCAGAACATAAAGCCGGACCAGGCGCTGAAAAACAGCAGGGCGATGGCCATCCCGAAGCGGATGCTGGTCAACTGCAGCAGACGCGGCGGCAGCAGGGGATGGTCGCCGCGCTGCTGCTGGCGCAGGGCGCTCTGACGCATGGCGAACATGAGCGGCAGGACCGCCACCAGCATCAGCTGCAGCCACAGCGGCCAGTGCAGCTCCGGACCGAGGGCCATCGGGAACAGCAGGCAGCAGAGGATCAGCGCGAGGTACAGCGTGCCCTGCCAGTCAATACGCGACGGCGTCTCGCGACGGGTTTCCGGCACATAGCGGCGGCTCAGAGCCAACACCAGCAGGCAGATCGGCACATTGATAAAAAAGGCGTTGCGCCAGCCCAGTCCGGTGATGTCCGCCGATACCAGCCAGCCGCCGCCCATCTGTCCGACAATAAAGGCGATCCCGCCGATGCCGCCATACAGGCTGATAGCCCGGGCGTGGGCGGGGCCTTTGAGGGTCACGTGCAGAGTGGCGAGGATCTGCGGCACAATCAGCGCCGCCCCGGCGCCCTGCAGGGTGCGGGCCGCCAGCAGGGCGCCGATGCTGTTCGCCATCCCGCACAGCAGGGAAGCGATGCCAAAGAGGGCGACGCCCCACATAAACAGGCGCCGGCGGCCATAGTTATCGCCAAGCTTACTGCCCATCGCCAGGCAGACGGCAAAGGCGACGCCGTAGAGCGCGACGATGAGTTCCAGCTGCGTGGCGCTGGCCGCCAGGGTGTGGGTGATGGCGTCCAGCGCCACATTGGTGATCGAGGTATCAATAAGCGGCAGCATCTGGCCGCCCAGCAGCAGCAACAGACCGGCGCGGCCGGGTGAAACAGCAGACGTATTCATGGGATTCTCCATTGCGTCATTCAGCAGACCGACGTAGCATTACCGATAAATTAAACGGGTACCAGTTCCTGCCTATACTGGTACTGGCACTACTATGCTGGAGGGGTGATGACCACGATGCCGCAACGGGAGTTGACGATCGCCGTGCCGGACGATCGACGCAAACAGCTGGGGGCATTTTTGCGCGCCCGCCGTGAAAGCCTCGATCCGCAGCGCCTGGGGTTGCCCCGCGTGGGCCGCCGGCGCACGCCGGGCCTGCGTCGGGAAGAGGTGGCGATGCTCGCCGACGTCGGCGTCACCTGGTACACCTGGCTGGAGCAGGGGCGGGAGGTGAATCCGTCGGAGGCGGTGCTGGTGGGGGTGGCGAATGCTTTACAGTGCAGTCCGCTGGAGACCCGGCACCTGTTCGTACTGGCCGGGCTGACCCCGCCGGAAGCCACCCAGGTGACAGTGTGCGAAGGCATCAGCCCCGGCACCCGCCGGATGCTGGACAGCCTGATGCCGCAGCCGGCCAGCATTCAGAAACCGAACTTTGATATTGTGGCCTGGAACGACAGCTTCTGCCGCCTGATGGGCATCGATTTCGCCACCCTCCCGGAAGAAGATCGCAACTGTATTTATCTCTATCTGACCCATGAGACCTGGCGCAGCCGGATCGAAAATCGCGATGTGCTGCCGACCTTCGTCTCCTATTTCCGCGCCGCGATGGCCGAGCACCGTGGCGATCCGGCGTGGGAAAACAAGCTGGCGCGCTTTTTCGCCGCCTCGTCGGAGTTTGAAGCGCTGTGGCATCAGCGTTACGAGGTGCGCGGTGTGGAAAACCAGATTAAACATTTTAACCACCCGCAGCTCGGGCGATTCAGTCTGCAGCAGATGTACTGGTATTCGGCGCCGCGCAACGGTTCGCGCCTGCTGGTCTATCTGCCGATGGACGAGGCGGGCGAGCAGGCGCTGGCGTGGCTGGACCAACATTAATCACAAGGAATCAGATGGCTGGCAATGTGCCATCTTCGGGTATTCCCGGCCGGCGCTGCTGGACGGTTCCCTTACCCTCCGGGAGAGGGGTAGGGTGAGGGAAAGCCCTGCCGGGAAGTCTTTTATGTTATCTGCGACTTCAGCGCACATTGCGCTCCCGGTTAGCCTTCTGCGTTATGTCTCTCATGGCGCAGGGAGCGCACAGGGGGCGGCCAGTCGCCGCCGCCCCCTGTACCCCCGGGCTCCGGCCAGCAACATCGCCACTGCGTGGTGCCTTCGACTTATCCCTGCAGGCTTCGGGTCGGGCCGAGGCAGCGTCCGTGCAAAACACGGCCCTCAGCCCGCATCCATGCGGGCTGCCCCGGCCTGCCGGGAACGTCTCAGCGATGTTGAGGCCGCAACACCGGCAGTTTCAGCAGCCCCAGGACCCGCGGTGATTTGGGTTTGTAGGCCGGGTAAGGCGTACGCCGCCACCCGGCAAAAAGGCGAGCACATTAGCGAAAACAGGTTTGTCATCAGTCTCAAGGAATGCCTATGAACGTAACCCGAAAAGAGCAGCGCATTATTCAGCGCGCGCTGAACGCCTGGCAGGCCAGCGGGGAGTTAACCCCGTCGGACAGTCAGCGGCTGGCGCACACGCTGCGCGTCTCCCCCTCGACTGGCGGCGCCTGAGCCGCTATGCCTTCTGGACCGCGCTGGCCTGCGTGCTGATTGCTCTGGGCAGCCTGTTCGCCGACAGCGCGCTGGTGGCGTGGCTGCTGAGCCTGTTCAGCCACTCGGCGCTGACGCGGATCCTGCTGCCTGCGCTGCTGGCAGTCGTCTGCTACGGCTGGGGCTTTCGCCGCCAGCGACGGGAAACGCAATGGCACTACAGCACCGAGGCGATTTTGTTTCTGGGCGTCGTCTTTACCGCCGTGTCGCTATGGCAGCTTGGCGAACGGCTGGATAACGGCAGCGGCCATATCGCACCGCTGTTTCTGGCCGGATGCGTGATTTACGGCGCCATCGGCTATATTGCCCGCTCCGGGCTGGTGTGGCTCTTTTTTCTGCTGGCGCTGGGCAACTGGTTCGGCGCGGAAACCGGCTACGTCTCGGGGTGGGGCGCCTACTGGCTGGGCATGAACTACCCGATTCGCTTCGTCCTGTTCGGCGGCGCGCTGCTGGCGCTCTGCTACGGCGCGCAATCCCTGCTTCGCCAGCGGCAGCTGTTTACCGTCAGCAAGGCGATGGGCCTCACGTACCTGTTTATTGCGCTGTGGATCCTGTCGATTTTCGGCAATTACGACGCAGACAGCTGGTACCAGGTGAGCCAGGCGCGACTCTTGCCGTGGGGGCTGCTGTTTGCCGTAGCGGCCGGCGTCTGCATTTTTATCAGCCTGAAAACCGATGACGGAATGCTGCGCGGCTTCGGACTAACCTTCCTGGCGATCAATCTCTATACCCGTTTCTTTGAGTTTTTCTGGAACGGGATGCACAAAGTGCTGTTTTTCCTGATCCTTGCCGTCTCGCTGGCGGTGATTGGCCGCTATGCCGAGCGCATCTGGCACGCGGGGAACGTTAAGCCATGAAAAATTAAGCGCTTTTAAAGAAGTGTGGCTGACGGCAGCGACGTCCTGCGCGAATTGTCGTATAAGCGAATTTTACGCTTTTGACAGGGGAGCGAGATGAACAAGGAGTCGATTTTTCGCCAGCTAGAACAACGGATCGCCGGGCGAGCGCTGACGGCGGAAGCGCTGGGCGAGTTTAACGCTATGGCCATTGCCGATAGCTTGAAGCAAAAACGCAGCATCATCAGCCATCATCTGAATAATCTCCATCGCGAGCAGCGGGTGGTCAAAGTGAATGGTCGCCCGGTGCTGTTTTTACCCGTTACCGTTCTGCGCGATCATCACCGCCTGGCGGTTCGGCACGGCGAATACGCCTCCATTCAGGCGCTGTGCGCGGAGCGTCAGGATAGTCTGGCGCAGCTGATTGGCGCGCAGGGCAGCCTGCAGGAAGCATTGCGCCAGTGCAAGGCTGCCATCAGCTACCCTGGCGCAGGTCTGCCGCTGCTGCTGCGGGGCCCTACTGGCACTGGGAAAAGTTTTCTAGCTCGCCAGCTCTGGCACTACGCAATAGATGAAGGCATTTTACCTGCCGATGCGCCTTTTACCGTATTTAACTGCGCCGAGTACGCGAATAATCCAGAACTACTGACCTCGAAGTTATTTGGTCATGCGAAGGGGGCCTTTACCGGCGCCGATAAAGCCGTTCCTGGTCTTATCGAGACCAGCAACGGTGGGGTGTTGTTTATCGATGAGGTTCATCGGCTGCCGCCCGAAGGTCAGGAAAAGCTGTTTCATTTTATGGATAACGGTAGCTGGCGCCGGCTGGGGGAGAGCACCGATGAGCGCAGCGCCACGGTGCGGCTAATTTTTGCTTCAACCGAGGATCTGGAAAAACATTTCCTGGCGACCTTTATTCGCCGTATTCCGGTAATTGTAAAAATTCTGCCGATCGCTGAACGCGGCCAATTCGAGCGGCTGGCGTTTATCCACCACTTTTTCCGCCGTGAAGCCCAGCGTTTGAACCACGATCTGGCGTTGGATGGCGAAATCGTCAGCCAGCTCATGCGTGAAACGCTTGAAGGAAATGTCGGTGGGCTGGAAAATTTGATTCGCAATATTTGCGCCAGCGCCTGGACATTTGGCGAACGTGATAGCGGTCTTTTACACATAAAAGCGGGTTTGCTGCCCGACCGATTACTGGCGGATGCGCCTTTTTCCCTTCAGCAAAATAGCGAGCGGGTTATGATTTACCGCGATGGCGACGCGCAGCCTCTTTTTTCTGGTCGTCACCATGAATACCAACGGCTAACGGAAAATATTTGTAGCCTGTGCGAGGAGTTGGCTCAGGATAATATTAGCGTGCGGACCTTTGAAAAGCTTATTTATCAGAACGTGACGCTCTATCTTGATGCGCTGATGAATCAGGAGAGTACGGTCTCTCTGCAGGACAAACGGCTGCGCTTTATTGAAGATGTGGGCAAAGCAATCGCTGTCAATTATGACCTTCAGCTAAATGTCGAATTCGCTTATCTTACCGGCCGCTACCTCACCAGCCTCCCTCTGGCGCCGCGTAGCGTTGCTGAGCCCGTGCGTCTGGTGATGCAGCGCTGGCTGGACTCCTCGGCGGGGCTGGCGCAGCGTATCGCGGAGAAACTACTGGATGTCGTCAATAATAAATACGATCTGCTCATCGATACGCTTGACCGCCTGGCGGTTGCCGCTATCGTCAGCAATGCGATTGATGCGACCAGCGGCGGAAAAGTGAAAGCGCTGATAATCGCCCACGGTTATTCGACCGCCAGCAGCATTGCCGGCGTTGCTAACCGCCTGATTGGCGAGAAGATCTACCAGGCCATGGATATGCCGATGGAGGTGGCGTTTAACGATGTCAGTCGCGCCGTGGTTGATTATCTCCAGCATACGGACACGCGTGCGGGTGTGATGGTGCTTATTGATATGGGCTACACCAAGGAGATTGCCGATGCGCTTTTGTCGGTGATTCACGGCCCGCTGGTGGTGGTGGATAACGTAACGACCCGCATGGCGCTGAACGTTGCCAGCGAGATCGCGCTGGGAAAAAACATCGAACAAATCGCCGAAGAGATCGTGCCGCTTAATCAGTCGCGTTGGGATGTGTTCTGGCCCGCAGAAAAAAAAGAGCGTGCGCTGCTGGTGACCTGTATTACAGGTATCGGTACCGCATTTAAATTTAAAAATCTGATGGAGAAGAGCCTGCTCAACGATTTTGATATTAACATCATCGCCTGCGAGTATACGCGCTTAAAAAACAGTCGTACGGCGGTATCGTTACTCCACCAGTATGAAGTTATTGCGGTCGTGGGTACCCACGACCCGCAGCTGGCCGGAGTGCCCTGGGTTGGCATTGAGGAACTACTTGGCGAGCAGGGGCATCGACATCTGAGTCAGCTCTTAAGTGGCTATCTTAATGAAAAGCAAATTGCGCTGATTAATAAAAATATGGTTCGTGAGTTTTCGCTGCATAACGTTGTCAACTCTCTGACGATACTGAATGCCGGAAAAACCATGGGCCATATCGAAACCATTATCGCTGAGTGGCAAAATACGCTTGGTTTTCATTTTAATAATAACTTAATTATCAGTTTATATGTGCATCTCAGCTGTATGATTGAGCGTCTGGTAATGCGTAATGAAATTAGCCATTATAAAGATCTTGAGCAATTTACCCGCCAGCATGGCGAATTTATTGCCATGGTGAATCACTCGTTCCAGCGCCTGAAAATACTCTATAACGTGGCGCTACCGGTAGCGGAAATTGGCTATATTCACGATATTTTTGAATTACGTATTGAAGATTTTAGCTGGTAATTCTCAACGCAGCCCCGGAGAATTACGCCGGGGCTGGCAGGCGGCTAGCGAATCAATATTCGACTTTCCACATATAGCGGCGGGTGGTCAGCGGGTGGTTGCGGGCGGTGGCCAGCGCCAGGTTGTAAACATCCAGTACGCAGTTGTGCAGCAGGCCGCAGAAATATTCGCGCACGCTGGTGTGCAGTGTGTCGATTCCCACCTTTTCCACGTCAATAATCTGCAGTTTTCCCTGGTAACGTTCGATAAAGCGGATCGCGCGGTCATCCAGCGGGCGTGTGCGGCCGCTGCTTTTTAATAAAATAAACGGCGTTCCCGCTTCGGTAATCTCAAAGGGACCGTGGAAATACTCGCCGCTATGGATGCTCGCGGAGTTAATCCACTGCATCTCCAGCAGAATACAGATGGATTCCTGATGCGCGGCGCCGAATGAGGGGCCGCTGCCCATCATGTAGATGACCTTTTCGCTCTTCCAGGCTTCGGCAAAATGGCGCGCATCCGCCTGAACCTGCTGCTGAGCGCCGCGTACCACGGATTCAAAACTGGCAAAGGCGCTGACCATCTGATCGTAATGGGCGTATCCCTCAGTTTGCGCAAGCACTTCCAGCGCCAGCCACAGGCTGTATGCCGCTTTTTGCTGCGTCGGATCGACGGTTTCGGGATAGCGCGCCCAGCAGTATTCAATAGTGTAATCGCTGTGTTCGCACAGCGGCGTGCCGGGGGTATATACCAGTCCAATAGTGGCGGCGCCTTTCTGACGCGCGATGCGGGCGGCTTCCACCGTTTCAGCGGTGTTGCCCTGCTGCGAGGCGAGGATCACTACGCTGTTTTTACCTAACGCGTTCGGCGTCGCGTGGACAAATTCATTACTGGTAACATAGCCGACGGCCAGCTTTTTAGCTTCACAATCGAGAAAATATTTCCCCGGCCAGAAACCGGTTAATGAACCACCGCAGCCAACAAACCATACGCGCTCAATGTGCTGCTTAGATAAAATATCGCGAATAATAGTATGTGCGTTTTTATGAGCTATAGACATATTGGTCTCCTTGAGATGTAACGGGTCCTCCGCTGAATAGCGGATAACTTTTACTATGCGTCAATTAATTGGGTTGTTTACTTTTCATTTTCTGGTGGAACTGCGGATCCTTCGGTATCGCGGGATCGATGCCCTTCACTGGTGGCAGTCGGGCACAAACCATTTGTAACGGAATGATATATTCAAAGACCGCAAAGTCGGGATCGTTAATAAATGCGAAGGGCATATTTTTGCCGTTATTTTCGACTTGTGGACCAATGCGATAAATATGCTGAGTCCAGCCGCCAAGTATTTCCGCCAGGCGATCCTGACGCTCATCGGGAAACGGATCGAGCATGATCAGGGTAGAGCGCTCGTCGAAGGCGTTATAGATCCCGTGGATGAACTCCTCAAATTCATAACCGGCAACCGGACAGCGTAGCGTTTCAAGCATCTTTAGCGCACCTTCCTGAACGGTGCCAAACAGCCTTGCCGGACCGGTCAGGCGAATGTCCGCGCTGTCGATAAGCGGTCGGGCATGATTGAGAACCCACGCCTGCGAGGCCTCAATGAGCGTCGGCAAATGATTAAACGTGGTATCCATGCGGATGAGTAGCGCTTTGCGCTCCTCATCGCTCAGGCGCCGCTGGCGACTGGCGACAGCAAGCGCCAGCAGCATCAGATTAAGTATGGTGCAGTGATACCCTTTGGTTTTAGCGCCAGCCCGCTCTTCTCCACAGGGTACTGTTAAGACCAAATCTGCCGCCCGGTCGATAACGGCTGGCGCTTCCCCGGCCATGGAAGCGGTGAGATGCCCGGCTGCCCGGGCGCGTTCCATTGCGGCGAGGGTAGAGAGGCTGCCGCCTCCCTGAGAAATGCCGATGACCAGCGCTTTGTCGCTGAGGGTCAGCGCCGAATCATCCAGCAGAAAAGGCCAGTAGACATCAACGGGTAGCCCGCACCACTGCTGCATAAACGAGCGGGCGGTCAGCGCGCCGTGATAAGAGGTACCGGAGCCGGTCAGGATAATACGCGTGATGCCGCGCTCCGTTAGCGCTTTCGCCGCCTGCCAGAGATCTTCCCGCGTCTGCGTCAGCATAGCGAGCAGACGGGCGGGTGTTTCATTCATATAGTCTTCTACGTGCATGGGTGATATTCCTCTTCTTAAAGCAGGCCTAGCGCGCTGGCCGCCATGCCAAACGCGACGGTTCCTAGCAGGATCCAGTTAATATTGACTCCCTTACGGATCAACTTGTACATCCCGAGGGTGAAAAGCAGCGGCAGCAGCGAAGGAAGAATTTTGTCAATAAACTCCTGCGCCTTCATGGTGGTCTGCCCGGCGGTAAAGCTGAGCGGGGTGGTGATATCTATCATGCTGGCGGTCATCGCGCCGACGACCATGAGGCCAACAATTGATGCGATATAGGTCACCCGGTCCATAAGGCCGCTTTGGTAAATTCTCATCAGCCAGGTCGTACCCGCCCGGTAGCCGAGCTTCAGGCCATACCAGCGGCACAAAAGATGCGGCAGGTTATAAACTAACAGCGCCAGTATCGGTCCCAGCAGGCTGCCCTGCTGGGCGAAATAGATACCCATCCCGGCGGCGATAACCTTTAATGATCCCCAGAAAATGGAGTCGCCGATGCCCGCCAGCGGTCCCATCAGGCTGGTTTTAATCGCGTTTATCGACTCCTCATTAAATTCGGGGTTACGCTGGTTCTCTTCTTCCATGGCAATCGACAGGCCGAAGATAAAGGTCGAGAGATGGGGCGTGGTGTTAAACAGCACCAGATGACGCTGCAGGGCGCGCCCCAGCTCCGTTGGGTCCTGATAGATACGCTTCAGGGCTGGCGACATGGCAAAGGCGTAGCCCATATGCTGCTGGCGCTCGTAGTTCCACGAGCCCTGTAGCGTAAAGGAGCGCCAGAACACGCTGCGTAAATCGCGGGCGGTGATGCGGCTTGCGTCATCGCTTTGCGGCTGGGTAGCGCCAGTCACAGTTTGCGTCATTTCGCTCATGATTAGCTCTCCTGCTGCTTAAGATTAAGGAACTGGCTGATGATAAATGCCAACACCACAGCGAACAGCGCAATGGCGATGATATCCAGTTTGGTATATGCCGCTATCAGAAATCCCAGACCGAGGTACGGCATTAGTTTGCTGCTGAGCATCATGCTGATCAGCAGGGCGAAGCCGAGCGCTGGCAGGATCTTACTGGCGACGATCAATCCGTTGGTTATCACCGGTGGAATGGCCTCCAGGAACCAGCTTACCGCCGAAGAACCAAGCAGAATGGCAAAAAATACCGGTAGAAATCCGTTTAAAAAATAGAGTAGCGTCGGACCGGCGAGGTGCATCAGGCCGACCATTCGGGTATTACCCTGTGCCGCATAGCGATCCGCCAGATGACCAAAGCGGGCGTTCACCACGCGCACCAGGATGCCTAGCGTCTGCGCCAGCATTGAGACAGGGATGGCGATGGTGAGCGCAGCCTCCGGACCGCGGCCGGACATGATCGAAAACGCGGTGGCCAATACGGAGCCGGTCACGATATCTGGCGGGTGCGCGGCGCCGATGGCGACGTTGCCGAGGAAAATAAGCTCCAGCGTAGCGCCAATCAGAATCCCCTCATGCAAATTACCGCAAACCAGACCGGTGAGGGCGCACATCACCAGCGGTCGATCGATCATTGATACCCCAAGCAGGCGGCCATCAAGTATCCCCAGGGCGGCGATCAGGCCGAGTAACGTTGCGGTGAGCAACATAGTGACCTCCGAAGTTAAAGTTGGTCGTTAAGGAGTTCAGCCGAGTGGGCGGGTACCTGACGCATCTCCAGCCGAATGCCTTTTTCTTTTAGCGCTCTGCTATGGGCGATTTCCTCGTCGGTCAGATAGATGGCCTTGCCGAATTGTCTTGCCCCTTCCTTCTGTGGCAGACCACCGTAATTAATTGCGCTAATTCCCGGGATTTTTTCCACTAGCGCGAGGGTTTCCGCAGTATTGCCAAGGACCACCATGACTTTTTTATGATCCAACTTGCCGCTGTTAAGCTTTTCCGCCGCCTGTTCAACGGTGGCGATGTCCAGCGTGACGCCCGCTGGCTTTGCCAGGTTAAGCGACATCGTAATGAAGGCATCCGCCGCGGCTTTGGCGTTGGCGACGATGATATGGTCGATATCCAGCGCTCGGGTCCAGGCAAAAACCACCTGGCCGTGCAGCAGCCGATAATCAATGCGCACGAGTTTAATCATGAGATTCTCCCTGTGGGTCAGAGGATGGTTGTGTTATTAGAGGATTGATGAAAACAATGGATTCACGCGCCGCGCTGGTGGCGTAGATAATCGCGGCCTCGGTAGTGGCTTCTTCGCACAGCAGAAACTCCAGCAGCAGAGTCAGATTGATGCCGGCGACCACGAAAACGTTGCGATGTCGCATCAAGACGCTCACGGCGCTATTGTTGATACTGCCGCCAAGCAGGTCGGTGAAGATCACCACTTCATCACCATTCGCCTGGACGATGAGATGCTCCAGGGTTTGCTCCAGCTGTTCGGTGGTCACGATATCTTCGTCATAGGCGCAGACCGGGATAACGCCGTGTTCGTCGCCAATCAGCAGCGACAAACTGTTCACCAGTCCGCGAGCAAAATGGCCGTGGCTGGCCACATAGATATGTTTCACCCGGTTTCTCCTTCATCCAGATAGCGGTATCTGTTAAGAGCAAAGGGCGTGCCAGAAATAAAAAGTATTATTTATCAATTAATTAAATCGGCTGGTTCACACTAAAGTCGTTATTCCTGGCACAAGCGGGCTCATTAGCGCCAGAAACCTGGCACAAACGGCAGAATAAGAGGGGAAAGAGTGGGGGGAAGAAAGTCCCGGGCGAGACGCTGCTGCGCTATGGCCCGGGCGTTCCCGGCAGAAGGGAATTAAATCTCGGTAATGGTCGTCGACTGCGGCAGACGCGACTTCGGCAGGCTGGCGTTGAAATCTTCCACGCTATGGTGGCCAACCGGGACCACCACCAGGCTGGTGTAGCCCTGGGCTTTCAGGTCAAATTCCTCATCGAGGATCGCAAAATCAATCCCTTCGATCGGCACGGCGTCGAGGCCCATCGCCGCCACGCCCAGCAGGAAATTGCCGACGTTGAGATACACCTGCTTCGCCATCCACTGATCGTCATCTTTCAGCTCTTTGCGGTGCATATCGGCAAAGAAGGTACGACCCTTGTGGTTAGCGGCTTTTGCGTCCGGGGTGGCGAAACGGCCATCGGCCTCTTCCTGATCCACCACGCGCTGCAGCCAGGCGTCGTCCATCGCGGTTTTCGCGCAGAACACCACCACGTGCGAGGCGTCGAGAATTTTGCGTTCGTTGAACACGTAGGTGCCGCTGGCGGCTTTGGCTACGCGAGCTTTCCCTTCATCGGTGCTGGCGACGATAAAGTGCCACGGCTGGGAGTTAGTGCTAGACGGGCTGTACTGCAGCAGCGTTTTCAGCTGTTCGGCTTCGCTGGCAGTCAGCTTTTTCGTGGCGTCAAAGGCCTTGGTGGAATAGCGCTTTAAAGCGACCGATACGATATCCATAACTCTTCCTCACAGTTTACAGCACCTTACCGGTGCGTTAAGGAGAGGAAGAGTACAGCGAAGATCGCCAAATGATAAGGGTGAAAAATGCGATAACACTTATCGCATTTGGCTGAAAATCAGCGCGGACGCAGGCGCTGCTGGGCCTTTTTACTCAGCTTGTTCACCACCTGATGCCACGAATCGTCAATCAGCTCGGCCAGCAGATCCTCGCTGATATCCTCTCCCGGCACCACCGTGATCCAGTGTTTCTTGTTCATATGGTAGCCCGGTTCGATACTGCGATAAATTTCCTGATTCAGCAGCGACTTCTGCGGCTCAGCCTTCAGGTTGACCAGCGCCCGGCCGCGAATGGTCATGGTGATCATAAAGATACGGCCATCGACCTTAAACACGTCGTACTCTGGCCCAAAAGGCCAGCAGTGCTCGGTAAACGGGTAGGTCAGGGCGATACGATGAGCGCAGGGATGCAGCATCTCGGGGGTCATTAGGCGTCCGCCTCATGCAGGGCGTTCCACATGGCTTCAAAGCCGAGGGCGATAATCTCCCGGGCGCGCTGCGGATCGTGGCTGGCGAATTCGATGGTGGTCTCCGCCAGCGACAGAAACAGGGCATCGCCAAAGGCGCGGTACGCCTCGCTGAGAAAAATCTCTTTCACCGACAGCTGGCACATTTCGTTGAGCTCCGGGAAGCTCTCTTTTACCTGGCGACGGGTTTCGTCGGTGATGCGCTCGCTAAGCGCCATCCGGCGGATCGCCTTGTGCTCCATCGGGTTGCGCACCCCCCAGTCGATATAGCTGTTCCAGATATTGCGCGCGTTCTCTTTCGGGCGCTTTTCGTCGGGATCCAGCCCGGCGATCATCATCCGTACCAGACGCAGCTTAATGGCGAGGTACAGCTCGTTGAGCAACTCATCCTTGGTGGCGAAATAGCGAAACAGCGTCCCCTCGGCCACCCCAGCGCTGCGGGCGATGGCCGACGTCGAGGCGGCGATGCCGGACTGGGCGAAAGCCGCGGTGGCAGCTTCCAGTAACGCTTGCTTTTTATCTTCACTCTTTGGACGAGCCACTACTTTTTTCCTCACGCAGGTTTAAACAAACCGCCGATCTTTGCACGTCTGACCAGGTCGCTGCAACGGCGGAACGCAAAAATTGAAAATCGTCTTGACGACTTTCATCACTTTCCTAATAATGAGTGCGTACTCACTCATAATCAAGTTATATCACAAAGCCTCCGGGATGGGGGCTTTTGTCTGGTCAGGATATGAACCGTGTCACTTTTAGCGTGGTCGCCATCATGTTACTCGCAGCAGCAACGACATTGCCGTTTGTCCTCAATGCCGGTTTTGGTAAGGCGCCGCAGGGGGCACAGCTTAGCCAGGTGGAAGCGTCTCCCCACTACCGGGACGGCCAGTTCCATAACCAATTGCCCACGCCAGGGTTCACCGGGCAGAAAAATATGCTGGCGGCGTGGTGGGATTTCCTGATGACCAAACGGGAAAACGCCCGTCCCGCTCAGCCGCTGCCGCTGGTGAAGACCGACCTGGCGACGCTGCCCCTGGGGCAGGATGTGATGGTCTGGCTCGGCCACTCCTCCTGGTACCTGCAGCTGGCAGGAAAACGTATCCTGATCGATCCGGTGTTCAGCGATTACGCGGCGCCGTTCTCCTTTATCAATAAAGCCTTTCCCGGCGACTATCCGTGGCGGGCGGAAGGGATGCCAGACATCGATCTGCTGATCATCTCCCACGATCACTACGACCATCTGGATTACGCCACCATCCGCGCCTTGCTGCCGAAAATTAAGCGGGTCATTACGCCGTTGGGCGTCGGGTCGCATCTGCGCTACTGGGGGATGGACGGGGCGCTGATTACCGAAGCGGACTGGCAGCAGGCGATCCCGGTCAGCGATGAATTCACCGTTCACGTTCTGCCGGCGCGGCACTTTTCCGGCCGTGGACTGAAGCGTAACCAGACGCTGTGGGCCAGTTTTCTGTTCGTCACCCCGCAGCAAAAAATTTATTACAGCGGCGACAGCGGCTATGGGCCGCACTTCAAAGCGATTGGTGATGAATTTGGTCCGGTTGATCTGGCGATCATGGAGAACGGGCAGTATGACCAGGACTGGAAATATATTCACATGATGCCGGATGAAACGGCTCAGGCTGCCGACGACCTGCGCGCCCGCGCGGTGCTGCCTGGGCATGCAGGACGGTTTGTTCTGGCGAAACACAGCTGGGATGAACCGTATCAACGGCTGGCGGCTGCCAGCGAAGGAAGGGCCTGGCGTCTGCTGACGCCTATGCAGGGCGAGCCGCTGTGGGTCGCCGATAAGACGCAATCATTTAACGCCTGGTGGCGCTAAGCGCCAGTGCAGTTTCAGAGGAGAGAGCATATGACGATTTCCGCTCAGGTGATTGACACTATCGTCGAGTGGATTGATGACAACCTGCATCAACCGCTGCGTATTGATGATATCGCTCGCCATGCCGGGTATTCGAAATGGCATCTGCAACGGCTGTTTTTACAGTACAAGGGAGAGAGCCTTGGGCGCTATATTCGTGAAAGGAAGCTGCTGCTGGCCGCCCGCGATCTGCGCGACACCGATCAGCGGGTCTACGATATCTGCCTGAAGTATGGCTTCGATTCGCAACAGACCTTTACCCGCGTCTTCACCCGGACCTTCAACCAGCCGCCGGGCGCCTACCGCAAAGAAAACCACAGCCGCGCCCACTGAGGCGCGCTCTCCTGGTTTACCGTTCGAGGGAAAACCAGCGACGCCACACCCAGCGCAGCACCAGAAATTCAAGGGTGCCCAGCGCTAAGAACCACAGACAAAACAACACCGTATAGAGCTGGTTGAGATCCATCATATGGAATGTCTCAACCAGCTTTTGCGCCAGCGTCAGGCCCAGCGAAGGCGCGGGCAACAGCAGACAGGAGAGCAGGGCCAGCAGTAAGATCCCGGCGGCGGAGAGCAGCGTTTCCAGCGGATGTTTCATGTCATGTTAATCATCAGTTAAAAAACATATTGTCCGGTAAAATAATGCTTAACGCAATATGCTTTGTTTTTTTACTCTCTATAATACGGCTATTTTAAATATTATTGCCTGCCTTTCGCTCTCATGTTAATTAATCTGAAATAATTTGTAATTAAGTTAATTGCAGCCGGGTGTAAATTAACGTCATTATTATGCCAGCGCTTTTACAAAACTATAAGTGCTATATCCCACCAGCGTGGCAACAATGATGGCCAGCAGGATGTACAGCGCCAGACGGCGTCCGCGGTAGATTCCAAACATATTTAACCTCGTTTAGTTTTGGTTTATTAATATTCTGTAATATTTATCTTGTGAATTAACTTATCACACATTTTGTATTTTGCGAAAAATTTAGGCGGATATTGGATCACATTTTTACCGGCTTTTTAGCCACGTTTTACTTCATTGGCCAGGAATGATTTCAGGCTTTCCGATTCACGGAATTTATAAGGAAAATGTAATTTGACCAAGATGAATAACCCAAAGTTTACGACGCCCTCGGGCGACACCGCGCCACGGCAGGTCTGGCAGCAGACCGTTGACGCAGTGCTGGCGCAGACAAAAAGCCAGGCCGCTGGGTTAAATTCCGCAGACGCCGCCGAGCGCCTGAATACCTTTGGTCCGAATGCCCTGCCGGAAAAGAAGGGTAAACCGGGCTGGCTGCGCTTTCTCGCCCACTTTAACGACGTACTGATTTACGTGCTGCTGGCTGCCGCGGCGCTGACCGCCATTATGGGTCACTGGGTCGATACCCTGGTGATCCTCGGCGTGACGGTGATTAACGCCCTGATCGGTCATATCCAGGAGAGCAACGCCGAAAAATCCCTGCAGGGGATCCGCAACATGCTCTCCAGCGATGCCCGCGTCCAGCGTAACGGCAAACATGAGACTATCCCGACGCGCGACCTGGTTCCAGGGGACATCGTTATCCTGCGCGCCGGCGACCGCGTACCAGCGGATATGCGCCTGATTGAAACCCACAACCTGCGGGTGGAAGAGGCGATCCTCACCGGCGAGTCGACGGTGGTGGATAAAATCACCGACGCGCTGGAGGGCGACCTGCCGCTGGGCGACCGGGTGAACATGGCCTTCTCCGGCACCACCGTCAGCGCTGGCGGCGGCATCGGCGTGGTGACCGCCACCGGCGCGGAGACCGAACTCGGCCATATCAACCAGATGATGGCGGGCATTGAGAAGCACCGTACCCCGCTGCTGGTGCAGATGGATAAGCTCGGCAAAGCGATTTTTGTCATTATCCTCGCCATGATGGTGGCGCTGTTTATCTTTAGCCTCGCGCTGCGGGATATCCCGATGGGCGAGCTGCTGCTGTCGCTGATTAGCCTGGCGGTGGCCGCGGTACCGGAGGGGCTGCCGGCGATCATCTCGATTATTCTGTCGCTGGGCGTGCAGACGATGGCGCGCAAGCGGGCGATTATTCGTAAGCTGCCGACCGTGGAAACTCTCGGCGCCATGACCGTGGTCTGTTCGGATAAAACCGGCACTCTGACGATGAACGAAATGACCGTCAAAGCGATCATCACGGCAGACTGCTGCTACCGGGTGGAAGGCGACAGCTATGAGCCGCAGGGACGGATCTTCCTTGAGGGGAGCGACGAGCCCGTGCAGGTTCAGCCCGGCACCGTGCTGGAGACCTGGCTGCGCACCATCGACCTGTGTAACGACAGCCAGCTTACCCAGGATGAGCGCGGTCTGTGGGGGATCACCGGCGGGCCGACCGAAGGGGCGCTGAAGGTGCTGGCGGCGAAAGCGCAGCTCCCGGCGGTGGAGGCCCGTCTGGTGGCCAAGATCCCCTTTGACTCACAGTACAAATATATGTCGACCCTGCAGCACATCGATGGCGAGGCCCGGGTGCTGATCACCGGTGCGCCGGACGTTATCTTCGCCATGTGCCGCGAGCAGATGAGCCGCCACGGCGCGGTGCCGTTCGAGGCGCAGTACTGGGAAGAGGAGATGGCGCGCTTCGCCCGTCAGGGACTGCGCATGGTGGCGGCGGCCTGTAAGCCTGCCAGCCTTGATGCCACCACCCTCAACCATGAGGACCTGCAGGAGGGGCTGATTTTCCTCGGCATCGCCGGGATGATGGATCCCCCGCGTCCGGAAGCCATTGACGCCATCCATGCCTGCCAGACCGCCGGGATCCGCGTGAAGATGATCACTGGCGACCACCCGCAGACGGCGATGAGCATCGGCCAGATGCTGGGGATCACCAACAGCAGCCAGGCCATGACCGGCTACCAGCTGGAGCACATGGACGATGCGGCGCTGGCGAAGGCGGCGGTGGAGTACGACATCTTTGCCCGTACCAGCCCGGAGCATAAGCTGCGCCTGGTGAAAGCCCTGCAGGATAACGGCGAAGTGGTCGGCATGACCGGAGACGGCGTCAACGACGCGCCGGCGCTGCGCCAGGCCGACGTGGGTATCGCCATGGGTATCAAAGGTACCGAAGTCACCAAAGAGGCGGCTGACATGGTGTTGACCGATGATAACTTCGCGACCATCGCCAGCTCGGTAAAAGAGGGCCGTCGGGTCTATGACAACCTGAAGAAGACCATCCTCTTCATCATGCCGACCAACCTGGCGCAGGGGCTGCTGATCATCATCGCCCTGCTGGCGGGGAACATTATTCCGCTGACCCCGGTGCTGATCCTGTGGATGAACATGGCGACGTCGGCGACGCTCTCCTTCGGCCTGGCCTTTGAAGCCGCAGAGCGCAACGTGATGAACCGCCCGCCGCGTAAAACCGGCCAGCACGTTATGGATGGCTTCGCCGTGTGGCGAGTGGCTTTTGTCGGGTCTATGATTGCTATTGCCGCCTTTATCCTTGAGGCCTGGCTGGCGCCGCGCGGCCACAGTCCGGAGTTTATCCGCACCGTGCTGCTGCAGATGCTGGTGACGGCGCAGTGGGTCTACATGATCAACTGCCGCAGCAGCGACAGCTTCTCCCTGAGCATGGGTCTGCTGCGCAACAAAGGCATCTGGCTGGTGACCGGTGTCCTGCTGCTGATGCAACTGGTCATTATCTATGTCCCGCTGATGCAGAGCATGTTTGGTACGGAAGCGCTGCCGCTGCGCTACTGGTTTATCACCCTGGTCATCGGCGTCGCCATGTTCCTGGTGGTGGAAGTTGAGAAGCGCCTGACGCGCCGGTTCCGCAAAACGGCTTGATTGATCTCGCGCGCCTCGCTGCAGGCGCGCGTTACTTTCGCAAGGATCCCCCTATGATTAAAACCTTCCGCTTTGCTCTGCTGGCCTGCGGTCTGGCCGGCGGCGCCCTGACGGCGACCGCCGCGCCGGCGGTGCCGGTCCGCGTCGCCACGGTCGAACTGGCGCCTCATGCTGAAGAACGCGCGATCCCCGGGCGGGTCGAGGCGATCCGCGCCGTCGACATTCGCGCGCGCACCGAAGGGGTGATAGTTCAGCGCCACTTCCAGGATGGCCAGTATGTTACCGAGGGCGACCTGCTGTTTACCCTCGACGACGCGCAGCCCCGCGCGGCCCTGGCCCTGGCGCAGGCCGAGCTGAAAAGCGCCGAAGCCTCATTACGTCAGTCGCAGCAACTGCTCACTCGCTACGAGCGGCTCATTAACAACCACTCCATCAGCCGCAACGACGTCGACACGGCCCGGATGCAGCGCGACGTCGCCGCCGCCGCCGTGCAGCAGGCGAAAGCCCGCGTCGAGGCCCAGCAGATTGTGCTCAGCTACACCCGGATTGCGGCGCCGGTGACCGGTCGCGTGGGCCACAGCGCCTTTCACGTCGGGACGCTGATTAACCCATCCAGCGGCGTGCTGGTGGACATCGTGCAGCTGGATCCGGTGCGGGTGTCGTTCGCTCTCGACGAAGCCGCATTTTTCAGCAAATCCGGCCAGCATGCCGACATCCACGCCCTGAAGCAGGCGTGGCTGGCGCAGATTGACGTGGATGGCAAACGGCGCGATGGGGTGTTGACCTCCATCGATAACCGGATTGACGCCCGCACCGGCAGCGTGGCGGTGCGGGCGGAGTTCGCCAATCCGCAGCACCGTCTGCTGCCGGGCGGCAGCGTAACAATCCTGTTCCGTCCGCAGGAGCTGCAGTCACGGGTGATGATCCCGGCCGCCGCCGTGCAGCAGGATCCGCAGGGCTTTTTCAGCTGGGTGCTGAAGCCGGACCACACCGCCGGGCAGCGTCGTCTGACCCTCGCGGGGCAGCAGGGGCAGCAGTTTGCGGTTGAGAAAGGGCTGCAGGCGGGCGAGCAGGTGATCACCGACGGCGCGCAGCGTTTACGCGAAGGCGCTGCGGTACAGGTGCTGAACTAAGTAAGGAGAAGGGATGCTGACCTTTTTTATCCGTCGTCCGCGATTTGCCATGGTGATCGCGCTGCTGCTGACCTTTGTCGGCGCGGTGTCGCTGAAGCTGATCCCGGTGGAGCAGTACCCGGCGATCACCCCGCCAGTGGTGAACGTCAGCGCCAGCTGGCCGGGCGCCAGCGCGTCAGATGTGGCGGAAGCCATCGCCGCCCCGCTGGAGACCCAGCTCAACGGCGTCGATCATATGCTGTATATGGAGTCCACCAGCTCGGATGAGGGAACGTACCGCCTGAGCATTACCTTCGCGGCGGGCACCGATGCCGACCTGGCGGCGATCGACGTGCAAAACCGGGTGGCGCAGGCGCTGGCGCAGCTCCCGGCGGAGGTGCAGCAGAATGGCGTCCAGGTCCGCAAGCGCGCCAGCAACCTGCTGATGGGGGTGAGCCTCTACTCGCCGCTGGGCACGCTGTCACCGCTGTTTGTCAGTAACTACGCCAGCACCCAGGTGCGCGAGGCGCTGGCCCGCCTGCCCGGCGTCGGCGAGGTGCAGATGTTTGGCGCCCGGGATTACAGTATGCGCATCTGGCTGCGTCCGGACCGCATGAATGCGCTCAACATCACCACGGATGACGTTGCCCAGGCGCTGCGCGAGCAGAATGTGCAGGGCGCGGCGGGGCAGGTGGGCACCCCGCCAGTATTCAACGGCCAGCAGCAGACGCTGACCATCAACGGGCTGGGGCGTCTGAACGAGGCGGCCAGCTTTGGCGAGATTATCCTCCGCCGCGGCGCGCAGGGGCAGCTGGTTCGCCTCGCTGACGTGGCGACCATTGAGCTGGGCGCCCGCAGCTACAGCTCCGGCGCGCAGCTGAACGGTAAAGCGTCGGCCTATCTGGGGATCTACCCGACGCCCACCGCCAATGCCCTGCAGGTCGCCAGCGCAGTGCGTGCGGAGCTTAACCGCCTGCACACTCGCTTTCCGGCGGATCTCACCTGGGAGGTGAAGTTCGATACCACTCGCTTTGTGGCGGCGACGATCAAAGAGATCGGCGTCTCGCTGGCGCTGACCCTGCTGGCAGTGGTCGTGGTGGTGTCGCTGTTCCTGCAGAGCTGGCGAGCGACGCTGATCGTGGTGCTGGCGATCCCGGTGTCACTGATCGGCACCTTTGCGGTGCTCTATCTGCTGGGCTACAGCGCCAACACCCTCAGCCTGTTCGCGATCATTCTCGCCCTGACGATGGTGGTGGATGACGCCATTGTGGTGGTGGAGAATGTGGAAACCAAAATGGCGGAAGGGCTGGATCGCCTGCAGGCCACCGCCCAGGCGCTGCAGCAGATCGCCGGGCCGGTGATCGCCACGACCCTGGTGCTGCTGGCGGTATTTGTGCCGGTGGCGCTGCTCCCGGGGATCGTCGGCGAGCTGTACCGGCAGTTTGCCGTGACGCTCTCCACCGCGGTGGCCCTGTCGAGCCTGGTGGCGCTAACCCTGACGCCGGCCCTCTGCGCGCTGCTGCTGCGCCCGCGTCCTGCCCGGCCAGCGGCGGTGTGGCGGGCGTTTAACCGTCTTCTCGACGGCACCCGCGACGGCTATGGCCGACTGGTAGGCTGGATGAACCGCCGTCCCTGGCTGGCGCTGGCGGCGACGGTGGCGGCAGGCGCGCTGGTGGCGTTTAGCTTCACCTCGATGCCGAAAGGCTTCCTGCCGCAGGAAGATCAGGGTTACCTGTTTGCCAGCGTGCAGCTGCCGGAGGCGGCGTCGCTGGAGCGTACCGAAGCGGTGATGGCCCAGGCGCGCAAGCTGCTGATGGCTAACCCGGCGGTGGAGGATGTGATTCAGGTGTCCGGGTTCAACATTCTCAACGGCACCAGCGCCTCTAACGGCGGGTTTATCTCGGTGATGCTCAAGGACTGGCACCAGCGGCCGCCGCTGGATGCGGTGATGGCGGATATTCAGCGCCAGCTGCTGTCGCTACCCGAGGCGACGATCATGACCTTCGCGCCGCCGACCCTGCCGGGCCTGGGCAATGCCTCGGGATTTGACCTGCGCATCCTGGCGCAGGCCGGTCAGTCGTCGGCGGAGCTGGAGCAGGTGACGCGGGAGATCCTCCAGTTGGCGAACCAGCATCCTCAACTGAGCCGGGTGTTTACCACCTGGAGCAGCAACGTGCCGCAGCTGACCCTGACGGTCGACCGCGACCGGGCGGCGCTACTGGATGTGCCGGTGGCGCAGATTTTCAGCAGCCTGCAGACGGCGTTCGGCGGCACGCGCGCCGGCGATTTCAGCCGTAACAATCGTGTCTATCATGTGGTGATGCAAAATGAGATGCAGTGGCGCGAGCGGGCAGAGCAGATTAGCGAGCTGTACGTCCGCAGCCGCGACGGCGAGCGGGTGCGGCTGAGCAATCTGGTCACCATTACGCCGACGGTGGGGGCGCCGTTTATTCAGAAGTACAATCAGTTCCCGTCCGTTTCAGTGAGCGGTTCAGCGGCCGAGGGGGTCAGCAGCCGCACGGCGATGGCGGCCATGGAGCAGATTTTGCAGGCCCATCTGCCGCCGGGATATGACTACGCCTGGAGCGGGATCTCCTGGCAGGAGCAGCAGACCGGCAATCAGGCAGTGTGGATCGTGCTGGCGGCGGTGGCGATGGCGTGGCTGTTCCTGGTGGCGCAGTATGAGAGCTGGACGCTGCCGGCGAGCGTCATGCTCTCGGTGCTGTTCGCCATCGGCGGAGCGCTGCTCTGGCTGTGGACCGCGGGCTATGCCAACGATGTGTATGTTCAGATAGGGCTGGTGCTGCTGATTGCCCTGGCAGCGAAGAACGCGATTCTGATTGTTGAATTCGCCCGCAGCCGGCGCGAGGAGGGGCTGTCGATAGTTGACGCTGCGCGCGAGGGGGCCACCCGCCGCTTCCGCGCGGTGATGATGACCGCGGTGTCGTTTATTATCGGCATCATGCCGATGATGCTCGCCACCGGCGCCGGGGCGCAGAGCCGGCGGATCATCGGCACCACGGTATTCAGCGGTATGCTGGTGGCGACGATGATTGGCATCCTGTTTATCCCGTCGCTGTATGTGCTGTTTCAGCGTATGCGTGAGTGGGCGCATCGGCGGGGGTAAGTGTTGCGCCACAGCGTCTGCCTGTCGATCCCCTCTCCCTGTGGGAGAGGATTAGGGTGAGGGGGATTTTCCGTTCACGTCGCGTTTGGCCTTATCTGCCGGAGCAACAGCGTCTGCCGGGCGGTCCCCTCTCCCTGTGGGAGAGGGTTAGGG
>NZ_JANCOB010000015.1:0-99943 GCF_024296565.1 Klebsiella sp. SWET4
GATTCGCACCCGCCCTGCACGACCTGTAGCCCGGACAAGGTGCGCAGCACCGCCTTCGGGGAGGCCCCTGTCTGCCGATGCCATTCATTAACGTCTGTGTTAAGAAGCAACCCTACCGATAAACTGCTAATGCCTCTCTAACCAATTCGCAATAAATGTCGCGATCTGTTGAATATCATTTAAATCCAACTGCGGAAGCGAGGTCGCGATGGGCATATCGCTGGCCACGGCGATGGTATGTTCATCAATTATCAGCTCTTCTACACGATGGCCGCTGTTTTGCCGAAAAAGTAGGATCTTCGGCACGGGTTCATGTTTGAACCCCTCCACTAAAACCAGGTCCAGTTTGCTGACATCCATTCGACTGACAAGCCACGTGAGATCTAATCCCGGCGTCTCTGGCGTCTCCGTCATCAACGCCCAGCGCTGTTCGCTGGCGACAATAGTCTGCGCAGCGCCCGCCTTACGTAATTCATAGCTATCTTTGCCGGGCTTATCGACGTCCATATCATGATGGGTATGTTTTATCAGCCCGGGACGCAGACCTCTGACGCAAAGCTCAGGGATAAGACGCTTTAATAATGTTGTTTTTCCGGTACCGCTCCATGCGGCGATCGCCAGTAATGGGGTCATGATGGCTCCTGCATCTGCTGCAAATCTTCAAGCGTATTTACATTGATGAACGCTGATTTCACATCGCTGAAATTCACCGGGCGCCCACCCACTTGTCGCATAAAGACCATCACCCTGCGCTCTCCATGAGCCAGATAAGCCTCCAGTTCCGGAATGATTTGACGATGAACTAATGCAACGGCGGGATGATCCCGTTCGCCGTCATGGGCCCAAACGACCGGTGCGGCCCCTTTCTGCTGGATAAAGCGCTCCACCAAAAAGGATGGAATGAACGGCGTGTCGCAGGGGCAAAAAACAAACCATGGGCTCGCGACCTGCTGCATCACAGCAAGCATTCCGGCCAGCGGCCCCTGATAATCCTCCTGTATGTCTCGAAAGACCGGATATCCGCTGGCACGCCACTGTTCAAGATGACGATTGGCGCTAATGACTAACTCATCTACCTGCGGGGCTAATGTCTCCGCGACGTGACGCCAGAGAGGGCGACCATTTAGCGCCTGTAATCCTTTATCAATGCCGCCCATTCGCGTGGCTTTGCCGCCTGCCAGCACGACGCCGGTTATCGCCTCGCTTTGCATCTGAATATCGCCTCTTTCATTGTGGGATTGACCCTGTTAACTTGTCCCTATCAAGAGTAAGGAGCATGACCATGAAATGTAAACGTCTGAATGAAGTAATTGAACTCCTTCAGCCTGCCTGGCAGAAAGAGCCTGAACTGAATCTGATGCAATTTTTGCAGAAACTGGCGAAAGAGGCTGGCTATGATGGCGAACTGAGCGATCTTTCCGACGATATTCTGATCTATCACCTGAAGATGCGTGACTCTTCTAAAGATGCCGTCATTCCTGGTATTCAGAAGGATTATGAAGAGGACTTTAAAACCGCGCTGCTGCGCGCCCGCGGGGTAATAAAAGAGTAAAAGGTTGTAAGCGCTGCCGCGTAAAGTGCAATGAGATGATATCCTGAACTATTCGTACGATTATCGGATGTCAGGATGCACGATAAGGCTTTTACTTTTCAGACGCTTCGCCCGGATACCATTATCGATGGGTTATTCGATCTGGGTATGCGGGTGGACTCCGGTCTCACCCCGCTAAACAGCTATGAGAACCGCGTTTATCAGTTCCAGGACGAAGAGCGCCATCGCTATGTGGTAAAGTTCTATCGTCCTGAGCGCTGGTCCGCAGAACAGATCCTTGAAGAACACCAGTTTGCACTTCAGCTTGTAGAAGATGAAGTGCCCGTTGCTGCGCCGCTCTTCTTTAACGACAGCACGCTTCATCAGCATCAGGGATTCTACTTTGCCGTTTTCCCAAGCCTTGGCGGTCGTCAGTTTGAAGCGGATAACCTTGATCAGATGGAATGGGTTGGCCGCTATCTGGGGCGCCTGCACCAGACGGGCCGCAAACAGCGCTTTACTGCCCGCCCGGAAATTGGCGTCCAGGAGTACCTGCTGGAACCGCGCCAGGTATTTGAACAGGCGACGCTGATCCCCTCTGGCCTGAAGGCCGATTTCCTGAAGGCGACCGATAAACTCATTGCTGCCGTCATGGAGCAATGGCACGGCCGCGGGAACACGTTACGCCTGCACGGTGACTGCCATGCGGGTAATATCCTCTGGCGCGACGGGCCACTGTTTGTCGACTTAGACGATGCGCGAACCGGCCCGGCGATTCAGGATCTGTGGATGCTGCTCAACGGTGATAAGGCTGAACAGCGTATGCAGCTGGAGACCATTGTCGAGGCCTATGAGGAATTCAGCCCCTTTAACAGCGATGAAATCGCGCTAATTGAACCTTTACGCGCTATGCGACTGGTTTATTATCTGGCGTGGTTGCTCAGACGCTGGGACGATCCCGCTTTCCCGGTCAATTTCCCCTGGTTAACCGGGGAGGATTACTGGCGGGGGCAGACGTCGACTTTTCTTGAGCAGGTGAAGGTTCTACAGGAACCCCCGCTTCAGTTAACGCCAATGTATTAATGTGATATATCCAGGAGAGAGTAAATCATGAAAAAAGTTTGGCTGGCGCTGGCTGGTATGATTCTGGCTTTTAGTGCATCCGCTGCCCAGATCACCGATGGCAAGCAGTACATTACCCTTGATAAGCCGATTGCTGGCGAGCCGCAGGTGCTCGAGTTCTTCTCATTCTACTGCCCGCACTGCTACCAGTTTGAAGAAGTGCTGCATGTTTCTGACAATGTGCGTCAGAAACTGCCGGAAGGCACCAAAATGACCAAATACCACGTTGAGTTCCTGGGCCCTCTGGGCAAGGATCTGACGCAGGCGTGGGCGGTGGCCATCGCGCTGGGTGTTGAAGATAAAATTACTGCGCCGATGTTCGAAGCCGTGCAGAAAACCCAGACCGTGCAGAGCGTGGCTGACATTCGTAAAGTGTTTGTCGACGCTGGCGTGAAAGGGGAAGACTACGATGCCGCATGGAATAGCTTCGTGGTGAAATCTCTGGTCGCTCAGCAAGAGAAAGCGGCAGCCGATCTGCAGCTGCAGGGGGTACCGGCTATGTATGTTAATGGTAAATACCAGCTGAACCCGCAGGGGATGGACACCAGCAATATGGATGTCTTCGTCGCTCAGTATGCGGATACCGTGAAGCAACTGGTAGAGAAGAAATAAAAAAAACGCCGGTCACTGACCGGCGTTACCTTAGCTATTCTGGCAGTGACTACCTTTCTTTGTCCCGCATGATGTCAGTCAACTGACGGTCTTTCTCTTCCCATAGCCCATTGAGCCAGCGCTGGAAGCCGCGCTTAAAGTTCTTATCGTTAACGTAATCGCCGTGCAGCTCTTCACCAATAGGAACCAGATTGATACGTACTACAATGCGCGTCAGGCGGCCGCTTAACATATCGTAAAACGGCTTTGTATTATTCTCCGGGTAGCACAGCGTGACATTCAGTAGTTTATCGAACTGCGAACCGAGCACGTTTAACGCCATGGCGATACCTGCCGCTTTAGGCGGTAGCAGGTTATCGTAAGGCGAGCGCGTCTCGTGCTTTTTGGCTTCGGTAAAACGCGAGCCTTCCACAAAATTGACGATAGTCGTCGGATGCGCGCGAAATTTTTCACATGAACGGCGGGTGGTTTCGACATCTTTACCGCGGCGTTCCGGGTGTCTAATAAGGTAACTGCGTGAATAGCGGCGCATAAAGGGCATATCCAACGCCCAGCAGGCGAGGCCGATGAAGGGTACCCACGCCAGCTGTTGTTTAAGGAAGTACTTATTCATCGGAATATGCTTGCGGAACAGCACGCACAGCACCACGATATCTGCCCAGCTATGGTGGTTACTGATCAGCAGATACCAGTTCTTTTTATTTAAGCCTTCCAGACCCTCGACGTCCCATTTAAGCCAGGGATTGAGATGCAACAGCAGCGCCAGCCCTTCGCACCAGCAATACATCATAAAATTGCAAAAAACAGATATAGAGCGCCATACCGCTGGAATGGGGACCAGCAGTTTAATCAGCCCGGCGACGATGATCGGTACAGAGCAGATAATGGTGACTAAGATGGTTAAGGCGATACTCAGCGGAAGTGTTATCGCAGCGAGTAATCTCGACATAGTTAGTTTATTCAGAAAGTTAGGCTGACAAAGAGCGCCTTTAAGCTGCGCAAGGGGCTGATTTTACCAGAAAACGCGGCAAATGACGGGTCTTACGAGAACAGAAAAAAACAAGGATCTTCTATCCACATGGAACATTGGGTCATCAAATTGATGCCAGGATCGTCGATCTGTTTTTAATTAACTGATATATAAAGAGTAATAGTATTTGTTCATTTATTTTCAGGGGCGGTAAAGCTGACGCTGTAAAACTATACACAAAGTTATCCACAAGAAAAGTTGTCATGCGATCGCGACGATCGTTGAATCTTTTCCGCGAAATGCGGGAAAAATTCAGGATTTCATGCCCGTCTGTGGCATCCTTTACCCATAATCTGATAAACAGGCACGGAAATTATGGTTCAGATCCCAGAAAACCCTCTCATCCTCGTTGACGGCTCATCCTATCTTTATCGGGCGTATCATGCGTTTCCGCCGCTGACTAACAGCGCAGGGGAGCCGACCGGGGCTATGTACGGCGTACTGAATATGCTGCGCAGTTTGATCCTGCAGTATCAACCGACTCACGCCGTCGTGGTCTTTGATGCGAAAGGGAAAACCTTCCGTGATGAATTGTTCGAACATTACAAGTCCCACCGCCCGCCGATGCCGGACGATCTGCGCGCGCAGATTGAGCCGTTGCATAAGATGGTGAAAGCGATGGGGCTGCCGCTAATGGCGGTTCCGGGTGTTGAAGCCGACGATGTGATTGGCACCCTGGCGCGGGAAGCGGAAAGGGCGGGTCGTCCGGTGCTGATCAGCACCGGTGATAAAGACATGGCTCAGCTGGTGACGCCGGGGATCACCCTAATCAATACCATGACTAACACCATCCTTGGACCGGATGAGGTGGTCTCCAAGTATGGCGTCCCGCCGGAGCTGATTATCGATTTCCTGGCACTGATGGGCGACTCTTCGGATAACATTCCTGGCGTGCCGGGCGTGGGCGAGAAGACCGCCCAGGCGCTACTGCAAGGCCTTGGCGGCCTTGATACGCTGTATGCGGAACCGGAGAAAATTGCTGCACTGAGCTTCCGCGGCGCGAAAACGATGGCGGCGAAGCTGGAGCAGAACAAGGACGTGGCTTATCTCTCTTATCAGCTGGCGACCATTAAAACCGACGTCGAGCTGGAGCTCACGTGCGAAGAGCTGGAGGTGCAGCCCCCGGCGGCTGACGATCTGCTGGCGCTGTTCAGGCAGTATGAGTTTAAGCGCTGGACAACCGACGTCGAGGCCGGGAAATGGCTGCAAGCGAAGGGCGGCAAACCGGCCGCTAAACCTGCAGAGCCTGCGGCAGCGGCACAGGCAGAAGCAGAGGATGAACCGGCCTCCGCCCTTTCAGCAGAGCACTACGTCACTATCCTTGATGAGGCCACGCTGGTCACCTGGATCGATAAGCTGAAGCAAGCGCCGCTCTTTGCCTTTGATACGGAAACCGACAGCCTGGATAATATCTCTGCCAATATGGTCGGTCTTTCATTCGCGGTTGAGCCTGGCGTGGCCGCCTATGTCCCTGTGGCGCATGATTATCTTGATGCGCCGGATCAGATCCCCCGCGAGCGCGTACTGGCGTTACTTAAACCGCTGCTGGAGGATGAGAAGCTGCTCAAGGTCGGGCAAAATCTTAAATACGATCGCGGTATTTTGGCCAACTATGACATTGAGCTGCGCGGGATTGCGTTCGATACCATGCTGGAATCCTACATTCTCGACAGCGTGGCGGGCCGCCACGATATGGACAGTCTTTCCGACCGCTGGCTGAAGCATAAAACCATTACCTTTGAAGAGATCGCTGGTAAAGGTAAGAACCAGCTCACCTTTAACCAGATTGCACTGGAGGAGGCTGGCCGCTACGCGGCGGAAGATGCCGACGTCACGCTCCAGCTGCATCTGAAGATGTGGCCGAAGCTGCAGCAGCATGAAGGTCCGCTGAATATCTTTAAGCATATCGAAATGCCGCTGGTGCCGGTGCTGTCTCGGGTTGAGCGCAATGGCGTGAAAATCGACCCTGCCGTGCTGCATGCGCATTCACAGGAGATCGCCCAGCGTCTGGTTGAGCTGGAGCAGCGCGCACATGAGATTGCCGGGGAAGCGTTTAATCTCTCCTCCACTAAACAGCTGCAAACGATCCTGTTTGAGAAACAGGGTATCAAGCCGCTGAAGAAAACGCCGGGTGGTGCGCCATCCACGTCTGAAGAGGTCCTGGAGGAGCTGGCGCTGGATTATCCGTTGCCAAAAGTGATTCTGGAGTATCGCGGGCTGGCGAAACTGAAGTCGACCTATACCGATAAACTGCCGCTGATGATTAACCCTAAAACGGGGCGCGTGCATACCTCCTATCATCAGGCGGTCACTGCCACTGGCCGTTTGTCGTCTACCGATCCAAACCTGCAAAATATTCCAGTGCGTAACGAAGAAGGACGGCGCATTCGCCAGGCGTTTATCGCGCCGGAAGATTACGTCATTGTCTCAGCGGACTACTCGCAAATCGAACTGCGTATTATGGCGCACCTGTCGCGGGATAAAGGCCTGCTGACCGCTTTCGCAGAAGGGAAGGATATTCACCGGGCGACGGCGGCTGAAGTGTTTGGCTTACCACTGGACAGCGTCAGCAGCGAACAACGCCGCAGTGCAAAAGCCATCAACTTCGGTCTGATCTACGGCATGAGCGCCTTCGGCCTGGCCCGCCAGCTGAACATCCCGCGTAAAGAAGCACAGAAGTATATGGATCTTTATTTCGAGCGTTACCCGGGCGTCCTGGAGTATATGGAGCGCACCCGCGCTCAGGCGAAAGAGCAAGGGTATGTTGAAACGCTGGATGGCCGTCGACTCTATCTGCCGGATATTAAATCCAGCAATGGTGCCCGTCGCGCCGGCGCGGAACGTGCGGCGATCAACGCCCCGATGCAGGGGACAGCGGCAGACATTATCAAGCGGGCGATGATTGCTGTTGATGAATGGCTGCGGAAGGAGCAACCTCGCGTGCGGATGATCATGCAGGTTCACGATGAACTGGTCTTTGAAGTGCATAAAGATGAGCTCGATGCCGTGTCGAAAAAAATCCATGAACTGATGGAGAACAGCACTACGCTGGCGGTGCCGCTGCTGGTGGAAGTCGGTAGTGGCGAAAACTGGGATCAAGCGCACTAAGTATACAAAGCGCAAAGCGATTTTCTGTAAGTAAGCAACATAACTTATAGCGTTTTGTGAGGATCATTTGAATTTGCTATGTAAATAGTGAAAAAAAACTACAAAAAATGCTTTATCCGTGAGCGAAAGAAGAGTAGAGTTAATCGCGTAGGGTACAGAGGTAAGATGTTCTATCTTTCAGACCTTTTACTTCACGTAATCGGATTTGGCTGAATATTTTAGCCGCCCCGGTCATTTATGACCGGGGCGTTTTTTATTGCGCGAAAGAAAAGTTTGATGTAGTTAAAAGCGCGTAATATGAACGTCCGGATAGGGCGCTACGCGCCGTTATCCGGAAAAAGCGGGGGTTACTCGGCGTCTTCAACGGCTTCTTGCGGCGGGATTTCGTTAAACCAGCTATCCAGCTTCTGTCGTAGCTTATCCACGCCGGATTTTTTCAGCGAAGAGAAAGGTTCAACCTGAATATCGCCATTGAAGGCCAGTACCGCTTCACGCACCATATTCACTTGCGCTTTACGCGCGCCGCTGGCGAGCTTATCGGCTTTGGTCAACAGCACCAGCACCTGAATATCGCTTTCTACCGCCCACTCGATCATTTGCTGATCGAGATCTTTAAGCGGGTGGCGAATATCCATTAGCACCACCAGGCCCTTCAGGCACAGACGTTTTTCCAGGTACTCTCCCAGAGCGCGCTGCCACTTGATCTTCATCTCTTCAGGTACTTGCGCATAACCATAGCCGGGCAGGTCAACCAGGCGTTTGCCCTCGGCGACTTCGAACAGGTTAATCAGCTGCGTACGTCCAGGAGTCTTGGAGGTACGCGCCAGGCTCTTCTGGTTGGTCAGCGTATTTAGCGCGCTGGATTTTCCCGCGTTGGAGCGGCCGGCGAACGCCACTTCAATGCCGGTATCGGCAGGAAGATGGCGGATATCTGGCGCGCTAGTGACAAAGTGCGTCAGTTGATAATTCCAGTTGGTCAAGACGGTCGTCTCCGTTAAAACAGGCTATGGCAGGGATTATACCTGAACAGCAGAAAAAGGCTGTTTTTACCGCACGCCGTTCCTGTAAGTAAAAACCATATGGTTTGTGAGACATTGACTATTCTTCGTATAGGACATACCTGAGAAAAATAAGACGATACAGATGTAATTAACTGAAAAAAAACAAGTTATAAAAATAGAGAAATCTGAAAATGTTTTTTTAACGGCCTGGCTGGTTGTCGATTTTTGTCAACAGGGTAAAGTAATACACAACGGCGGGGATGCTGAAAGGATTAAGACTCAGGACGAGGGGTCAGGAAGCGCCAGGAGGCGAAGACCACAGGATAGTCAGGATGACGCGCGTCTTGGAGACGTTTCAAAGGGAAAAGGAAGAAACAGGGACCGTTGGACGCTAAGGGAAAGACAGGGTAAGTCGTTAGCGAACAGGGAAAGAAGAAGCCCGTTAAGGGTGGTCAGTGAGGAAAAAGGCGACAGAGTAATCTGTCGCCTTTTTTCTTTGCTTGCTTTCTGCTAGATTCCGCCTCAATTCTATACTGAATAATACTGTCTGAAGATTACACACCATGAAAAAACCGACATCCGCCACCCGTGGCAAATCCGGCCGCAAGTCGCGTGAAGAGTTAAATCAGGAAGCTCGCGATCGCAAACGGCAGAAGAAACATCGTGGTCACGCGGCAGGCAGTCGCGCGAACGGCGGCGATGCGGCTTCAGCGGGCAAAAAACAGAGCCAGACGCAAGACCCGCGCGTCGGCAGTAAAAAACCGATCCCGCTGGGCGTGAGCGAAAGCAGCACCCCAGCCCCCAAGCAGCATAAACCAAAGAGCGAGAAACCTATGCTTTCACCGCAGGCTGAGCTGGAGTTGCTGGAGAATGATGAGCGCCTGGACGCGCTGCTGGAACGTCTGGAAGAGGGCGGCACCCTGAATGCTGAAGAGCAGAGCTGGGTGGACGCCAAACTGGATCGCATTGATGAGCTGATGCAGCAGCTCGGCCTCTCTTACGATGACGAAGATGAAGAAGAGGAAGAGCGTCAGGAAGATATGATGCGTCTGCTGAAGGGTGGAAACTAACATTTGCATCCCATCGGATTCCCGGTACTGCTTATAACCCTTCTGGTTATATGTTATCTGCTGTGGTTATTCGTTAAACTACGACGGTTGTCGCGGCGTCAGAAATGGCTGCGCAACCGGCTCATGACCCGCGGTGCGGTGGGGCCGGGACGGCGTACCCGTCGGCGGCACCATCGGAAGGAGTGAGCATGTCTGAGCAGATAATCGACTGGGATCTGGCCCTGATCCAGAAATATAACTATTCCGGGCCGCGCTATACCTCGTATCCCACCGCGCTGGAGTTTTCACCGCAATTTGGCGCGGCGGAATTCGATGCCGCTGTGGCCCGTTACCCACAGCGTCCCCTGTCGCTGTACGTGCATATCCCGTTTTGCCATAAGCTGTGTTATTTCTGCGGCTGCAATAAGATAGTCACCCGCCAGCAGCATAAGGCCGATCAATATCTCGATGTCCTTGAACAGGAGATCATCCACCGCGCGCCGCTGTTTGCCAGTCGCCAGGTTAAGCAACTGCACTGGGGTGGCGGCACGCCAACCTATCTCAATAAGGCGCAAATCAGTCGCCTGATGGATCTGTTGCGCAGCCACTTCCATTTCAGCGCGGAAGCCGAGATTTCCATTGAGGTCGATCCACGTGAGATCGAGCTGGATGTCCTCGATCATTTACGCACCGAGGGGTTCAACCGCCTGAGTATGGGCGTGCAGGACTTCAATAAAGAGGTTCAGCGCCTGGTTAACCGTGAGCAGGACGAAGCGTTCATCTTTGATTTGCTCCACCATGCGCGGGAGATTGGTTTTACCTCGACCAATATCGACCTCATCTACGGCCTGCCGAAGCAAACGCCGGAGAGCTTCGCCTTTACCCTGCAAAAGGTCGCCGAGCTCAATCCTGACCGCCTGAGCGTGTTTAACTATGCGCATCTGCCCACGCTCTTTGCCGCACAGCGCAAAATTAAAGATGCCGATCTGCCCACCGCTGAACAGAAGCTGGAGATCCTCCAGGAGACCATCGGTTCACTGACGGCGGCAGGCTATCAGTTTATCGGCATGGACCACTTTGCTCGCCCAGACGATGAATTAGCGGTCGCGCAACGTCATGGCATACTGCACCGCAATTTCCAGGGTTACACCACCCAGGGGGATACCGATCTGCTGGGGATGGGCGTGTCCGCGATCAGCATGATTGGCGACAGCTACGCCCAGAACCAAAAAGAGCTGAAGCTGTACTACCAGCAGGTGGCAGAGCAAGGGGACGCTCTATGGCGCGGGATCGCGTTAACCCGCGATGACTGTTTACGTCGCGACGTGATTAAGGCGTTGATCTGTAATTTCCGTCTGGATATTGGGGCCGTAGAGGCGCAGTGGGATGTGGATTTTCAGTCTTATTTTGCTGAAGACCTGAAGCTGCTGGCGCCGCTGGCGCATGACGGGCTGGTGGCTGTGGATGATAAGGCCATTCAGGTGACGGCGAAAGGCCGACTGCTGATCCGCAATATCTGCATGTGCTTTGATGCCTATCTACGGCAAAAAGCTCGGATGCAACAGTTCTCCCGGGTCATTTAATGTTTTCCCCTCTCCTGCGGCCGCGGGAGAGGGGAACCATTAGCTGAACAGCCCGACCAGCGCAGCGCACAGCACGGCAGCGACTGCCGTTTGTGGCGTGTGACTGGCTGCGGCGCCGCTCGATATCATACTCACCAGTGATTCAAACATGATGCTCTCCCCTAATGCCGGGCACGATCATACTCAACTCATCGGAACAGTAAAGTACAAAATAGCAGCACTTTGCGCTGAACGGCTAATTTTCATCATGCCGTTAATCACTACTCCATTCCCAGCTCTTTTAGCTTACGCGTCAGTGTATTACGACCCCATCCCAGCAGACGCGCAGCCTCCTGCTTGTGCCCCTGGGTATGGCGCAGGGCGGTCGTCAGCAGCGTGCGCTCCATTTCGGGTTGCGCTTCTGAGAGCAGGTTTTGATGACCGGATCGCAACGCCCGATCGGCCCACTGACCCAGCAGCGTCGCCCAGCTGTCGGGCTGCATCTGCGTCGGGCTGTCCGGAACCGTGGTCTCAAACAGTTCGCTCGGCAGATCCTGCGTCAGTACCTCCTGGCCGGCGGCCATGACGGTGAGCCAGCGACAGGTGTTTTCCAGCTGACGGACGTTGCCAGGCCACGCCAGGCGTGTCAGCGCTGTCTCCGTTTCCGGATGCAACTGTTTGGCTTCAACACCGAGCTCGCGGGCGGCTATCTGCAGAAAATGGCGGGCCAGGCGTGGAATATCTTCCCGGCGCTCGCGCAGCGGCGGTAAATGCACCCGGATCACGTTCAGGCGGTGGAACAAATCTTCTCGAAATTTCCCCTCCTGTACGCGCTGTTCCAGGTTCTGGTGGGTGGCGGCGATGATCCGCACATCGACCTTCACTGGCGCGTAACCGCCCACGCGATAAAACTGGCCATCCGCCAGCACGCGCAGCAGACGAGTCTGGACATCAAGCGGCATATCGCCAATTTCATCCAGGAATAGCGTGCCGCCGTCAGCCTGTTCGAAGCGTCCCTGGCGGACGGTATTGGCGCCGGTAAAGGCCCCTTTTTCATGCCCGAACAGCTCGGACTCAATCAGGTCTTTGGGTATTGCCGCCATATTCAGTGCGATAAACGGCGCTTTTGAACGTGGGCTATGACGATGCAGTGCGTGAGCGACGAGCTCTTTACCGGTACCGGATTCGCCATTAATCAGCACGCTGATGGATGAGCGCGACAAGCGGCCAATAATGCGAAAGACATCCTGCATAGCCGGCGCTTCGCCGATGATGTCGGCAGTTGGGCTGCTTATTGGCGCATTTCGCGGCTGTTGCTGCTCCTGATAGTGGCTTATCGCCCGGTCGACCAGGGCGACGGCTTCATCAATATCAAAAGGTTTGGGCAGATAATCAAACGCGCCTTGCTGATAAGCGCTAACCGCAGCGTCCAGATCGGAATGCGCGGTCATTATGATGACCGGAAGCATTGGATGACGCTGCTTAATCTGTTTGAGCAGCGCCAGACCATCCATTCCCGGCATACGGATATCTGACAGCAGTACATCCGGGGTTTTGGTGGTGAGGGCATCTAGCACCTCATTGCCGCTTTCGAACGTTGTGCAGCTCAAGCCGGCTCCGGTGAGCGCGCGTTCAAGCACCCAGCGGATGGAGCTATCGTCATCAACGATCCAGGCTATCCCTCGTTGCATAAACACCTCTACTTCCGAATAGGCAGGTATACCGAAAATTCGGTATGACCCGGCCAGCTGGTGAATTCAATTTTGCCGGAGTGCTGATCGATAAGGCTGCGGGCGATAGATAAGCCCAGGCCGGTACCGCCTTCGCGGCCGCTGACCATCGGATAAAACAGCGTATCCTGGAGATGGGGCGGAATACCCGGGCCATTATCTTCAACGTCAATACGTGCGGCGAGGCGATAACGCACCCCGTGCAGCGTCAGCTGGAAAGCGGTGCGGGTGCGGAGAACAATTTCACCCCCTTCCGGCCCCAGCGCCTGCAGCGCATTACGGACGATGTTCAGCAACACCTGTTCAATTTGATCCGGGTCGTGGGGTAGCTCTGGTAGGCTGGGGTCGTAATCACGGATTAACTTCACGTTGTCCGGTAACTCCATGGAGACCAGTTTCACTACCCGCTCGGCGACTTTATGGATACTTTCAGTAACGTGCATGCCCGGATGCTGTGGCCCAAGCAGGCGATCGACCAGATTTCTCAGCCGGTCAGCCTGCTCGATGATCACTTTGGTATATTCCGTTAGCGCCGGGTCGGGCAGGGCTTTGCTGAGCAGCTGTGCCGCGCCGCGCAGGCCGCCTAACGGATTTTTTATCTCATGTGCCAGGCCGCGGACCAGATCGCGGGCGGCGACCTGCTGCGCGTGCTGCAGCTGCTCCTGGCTCAGGCGGCGCTGGTTATCCATCGGCGCCATTTCCAGCAGAATAAAGCCTTCCGGCAGCCGCTGGGCGGTCAGCGACAGGATGTGCGAGCGGCCATCAATAACCAGCGTCACTTCGTTATCGGTAAACCCCTGGCCCGCCTGCAGACTCTCCTGCATCAGCCCAATATTCAATGAGAAATAGCTCAACAGCTCAGGTAACGGGGTGCCAAACAGCTTGCGTGAACTTTGCGCCAGCAGCTGCTGCGCCGCAGGGTTGGCAAAATGCACCGCCAGGTCATCATCGACCAGTAAAATACTGTTGATTAGAGAGTTAAGGATCTGCCCAGCATCGGGCAGTGTGCCTGTTGCCATTCGACAGTCTCCTGAAAAAGAGTGCACCAATTTAGTGCAGTATAGCTTTTTATCGGTAAAAAGCTCGCGAGATCAGCGTGTTGGTGGAGAAAAAAGCCCATCCTGAGATGGGCTGAAAGTTTCCACGGCAACAAAATATCCCGGGCATCCCGCGCCACAACACGACATACCCTGGATTTACAGCAAAATTAGACGCTGTAGTACAGTTCGAACTCAACCGGATGCGGAGTCATGCGTACGCGGTCGTTCTCTTCCAGACGCAGGGCGATGTAAGCATCGATAGCGTCATTGGTGAACACGCCGCCAGCCGTCAGGAACTCGCGGTCAGCATCCAGGGCCTGCAGGGCTTCTTCCAGAGAGCCTGCAACCTGCGGGATCTCTTTCGCTTCTTCCGGCGGCAGGTCATACAGGTTTTTGTCCATTGCTTCGCCCGGATGGATTTTGTTCTTGATACCATCAAGGCCAGCCATCAGCAGCGCCGCAAAGCACAGGTACGGGTTGGCAGCCGGGTCCGGGAAGCGCACTTCGATACGACGCGCTTTCGGAGAGGTCACCACCGGAATACGGATGGAGGCAGAGCGGTTACGCGCAGAGTAAGCCAGCATAACCGGCGCTTCGTAACCCGGGACCAGACGCTTGTAGGAGTTGGTGGTCGGGTTCGCCAGGGCGTTGATAGCTTTAGCGTGTTTGATTACGCCGCCGATGTAGAACAGCGCCTGCTCAGACAGACCTGCGTATTTGTCGCCGGAGAACAGGTTAGTCCCGTTTTTCGCCAGAGACATATGGCAGTGCATGCCGGAGCCGTTATCGCCGAACATTGGTTTCGGCATAAAGGTTGCGGTTTTACCGAAGCGGTGAGCGACGTTGTGAACAACGTATTTGTAAATCTGAATTTCGTCCGCTTTTTTGGTCATGGTGTTGAAGCGGGTTGCCACTTCGTTCTGACCTGCGGTAGCCACTTCGTGGTGGTGAGCTTCAACAACCAGGCCCATCTCTTCCATGATCATACACATGGTGGAACGGATATCCTGAGAAGAGTCTACTGGCGGAACCGGGAAGTAACCCCCTTTCACGCCCGGACGGTGACCTTTGTTACCGCCTTCGTATTTGGTGGAGGAGTTCCACGCACCTTCGATGTCATCGATCGCGACATGGGAGCCGGAGATAGAGGCGCCAAAACGGATGTCGTCGAACAGGAAGAATTCTGGTTCTGGCCCGAACAGGACGGTGTCAGCGATGCCAGTGGCGCGCAGGTACTCTTCAGCGCGTTTCGCGATGGAGCGCGGGTCACGGTCATAGCCCTGCAGGGTGCCTGGCTCGAGGATATCGCAGCGGATGATCAGGGTCGGTTCTTCGTAGAACGGGTCAATGACCGCGGTGGAAGCGTCCGGCATCAGGACCATGTCAGATTCGTTGATACCTTTCCAGCCACCGATCGAGGAGCCATCAAACATTTTGCCTTCTTCGAAGAATTCGGCATTTACCTGATGAGACGGAATCGTGACGTGCTGTTCTTTACCTTTGGTATCGGTGAAGCGCAGATCGACAAACTTCACTTCGTGCTCGTTCAGCATCGTCAAAACGTGTTCAGCGGACATACTTAAACTCTCCCGGATTGGTCATTGTCGTCGTGGTAACGAAAACTTCATACTGCTTAAAAGTGGCGTTGTTGCCTTAAAAAATATAAAGCGAAATCTGTGCCAACTTTTAAATGCCCTATAAAACGCTGTATCATGCGCACCATAGTGCAAAAGGACTGCACCATGATGGAGATAATGCACCAAAGTAGTGCCTCAGTGTGAACATTGAGCACCATTTTGGTGCAATTTTTGTTACGGTGCCCTTTTATCGCTCCGTGAAAGCGGTCACAAAGAAACTCTGCAATACTTGTTTGCGGAGGATGTTTGTGATCCTGTTCAGTCCTTCGCTTAATACGTGTACAATAACGCGCTATTTCTAATGCCTGAGGCAAAGTTGTGATCGAAAATCTGCGTAATATCGCCATCATCGCGCACGTTGACCATGGTAAAACTACCCTGGTTGACAAGCTGCTACAGCAATCCGGTACGTTCGACGCACGTACTGAAGCACAAGAACGTGTGATGGACTCCAACGATTTGGAGAAAGAGCGTGGGATTACCATCCTCGCGAAAAACACCGCAATCAAATGGAATGATTACCGTATCAACATCGTTGATACCCCAGGGCACGCCGACTTCGGAGGTGAGGTTGAGCGTGTTATGTCCATGGTTGACTCTGTGCTGCTGGTGGTCGATGCCTTTGATGGCCCGATGCCGCAAACGCGCTTCGTGACCAAAAAAGCTTTTGCCCACGGCCTGAAGCCGATCGTGGTCATCAACAAAGTTGACCGCCCGGGCGCCCGTCCGGACTGGGTTGTCGATCAGGTCTTCGACCTGTTCGTTAACCTTGATGCGACCGACGAACAGCTGGACTTCCCGATCGTTTACGCGTCCGCGCTGAACGGTATCGCGGGTCTGGACCACGAAGACATGGCTGACGACATGACCCCGCTGTACCAGGCGATTGTTGATCGCGTGCCGGCGCCGGACGTTGACCTTGACGGTCCGCTGCAGATGCAGATCTCTCAGCTGGACTACAACAACTACGTTGGCGTCATCGGTATCGGCCGCATCAAACGCGGTAAAGTGAAGCCGAACCAGCAGGTCACTATCATCGATAGCGAAGGCAAAACCCGTAACGGTAAAGTCGGTAAAGTGCTGACTCACCTGGGTCTGGAGCGTATCGAGAGCGACGTAGCCGAAGCTGGCGACATCATCGCGATCACCGGTCTGGGCGAGCTGAACATCTCCGACACCATCTGCGATCCGCAGAATGTCGAAGCGCTGCCGGCACTGTCCGTTGATGAGCCGACCGTAACCATGTTCTTCAACGTCAACACCTCGCCGTTCTGCGGTAAAGAAGGTAAGTTCGTTACCTCTCGCCAGATCCTGGACCGTCTGAACAAAGAGCTGGTGCACAACGTGGCGCTGCGCGTTGAAGAAACCGAAGACGCTGATGCGTTCCGCGTTTCCGGCCGTGGTGAACTGCACCTGTCCGTTCTGATTGAAAACATGCGTCGTGAAGGTTTCGAGATGGCGGTTTCCCGTCCGAAAGTTATCTTCCGCGAAATCGATGGCCGTAAACAAGAGCCGTTCGAAAACGTGACGCTGGACGTCGAAGAGCAGCACCAGGGTTCTGTCATGCAGGCGCTGGGCGAGCGTAAAGGCGACCTGAAAAACATGAATCCAGACGGTAAAGGCCGCGTACGTCTCGACTACGTGATCCCAAGCCGTGGTCTGATCGGCTTCCGTTCAGAGTTCATGACCATGACTTCTGGTACCGGTCTGCTGTACTCCACCTTCAGCCACTACGACGACGTTCGTCCGGGCGAAGTGGGTCAGCGTAACAATGGCGTACTGATCTCTAACGGTCAGGGTAAAGCGGTTGCGTTCGCCCTGTTCGGTCTGCAGGATCGCGGTAAGCTGTTCCTCGGCCACGGCGCTGAAGTTTACGAAGGCCAGATCATCGGTATTCACAGTCGTTCTAACGACCTGACGGTAAACTGCCTGACCGGTAAGAAACTGACCAACATGCGTGCGTCCGGTACTGACGAAGCAACGGTTCTGGTTCCGCCGATTAAGATGACCCTGGAGCAGGCTCTGGAGTTCATCGATGACGACGAACTGGTAGAAGTGACCCCTACGTCTATCCGTATCCGTAAACGTCACCTGACTGAGAACGACCGTAAACGCGCAATGCGCGGTGCAAAAGAAGAGTAATTTTTCTTCTTGTTGTTCGCTAAACCCCGCCTCTCCGGCGGGGTTTCTTTTTTTCATTCCTGCATCATACGCCAATAGTCAAATCCTGCCTTTCCCGCTAAAGTTAATTTTCCACGGCGCGGAAGGAGACAAAAATGCTCTATATCTTTGATTTAGGTAATGTGATTGTCGACATTGACTTCAACCGGGTATTGGGAGCCTGGAGTGATTTAACCCGCATCCCGCTGGCGACGCTGAAGCAGCATTTCACCATGGGAGAGGCTTTCCACCAGCATGAGCGTGGCGAGATTAGCGATGAAGACTTTGCCGCCGCCATGTGTCATGAAATGAATATGTCCCTCAGCTATGAGCAGTTTGCTCACGGCTGGCAGGCGGTATTTGTCGCGCTGCGCCCGGAGGTAATTACCATCATGCATAAACTTCGTGCCCAGGGGCATCGGGTGGTGGTGCTCTCCAATACCAATCGTCTTCACACCACATTCTGGCCCGATGAATACCCGGAAGTGCGCGCTGCCGCCGATCGCATTTATCTGTCACAGGAGATGGGATTGCGTAAGCCTGAAGCGGAAATTTATCTGCGAGTACTGGAAGAAGAGGGATTTTCCGCCGCAGATACGGTCTTTTTTGATGATAACGTCGATAATATAGCAGGGGCCAACCGGTTAGGGATCACCAGTATTCTGGTGACCGGGAAGAAGACCATCCCTGACTATTTCGCGAATCAGCTATGCTAAAAACCGTTCAGCAAAAATTACACCACCATACCCGGCCGCTGCTGGCTTGGCTTAAGCTGCTGTGGCGGCGCATTGATGAAGACCATATGACGACCCTGGCGGGGAACCTCGCCTATGTGTCATTACTTTCCCTGGTGCCGCTGATAGCCGTCGTGTTCGCGCTGTTTGCGGCCTTTCCCATGTTTTCCGAAGTCAGCGTGCAGATTCGCCATTTTATCTTCGCCAATTTTATTCCGGCGACCGGGGATGTGATTCAGGGGTATATCGAACAGTTCGTGGCTAACTCCAGCCGTATGACCGCCGTAGGCGCGTTTGGCCTGATCGTCACCTCGCTGCTGCTGATGTACTCGATCGACAGCGCGCTAAACACCATCTGGCGCAGCACGCGCAGCCGTCCCAAAGTTTACTCCTTTGCCGTTTACTGGATGATCCTGACTCTTGGCCCGCTGCTGGCAGGCGCCAGCCTGGCGATCAGTTCGTATCTGCTGTCGCTGCGCTGGGCGAGCGATCTGGACGGCGTGATTGATAATCTACTCCGCCTCTTCCCGCTGATCCTTTCATGGGCGGCATTCTGGCTGCTCTACAGTATTGTACCGACCACCCAGGTGCGTAACCGCGATGCAGTGATCGGGGCGCTGGTGGCGGCGCTGCTGTTCGAGGCAGGTAAAAAAGCGTTTGCCCTCTATATCACCACCTTTCCGTCCTATCAGTTAATTTATGGCGTGATTTCGGTGGTGCCGATTTTGTTCGTCTGGGTGTACTGGACCTGGTGTATCGTCTTGCTTGGCGCTGAAATTACTGTCACTCTCGGTGAATACCGCAAACTTAAAACAGAAGAAACAGAACAACCATGATTGCATTAATTCAACGCGTATCCCGTGCAAGCGTTACCGTGGAGGATGAAGTGACGGGCGAAATTGGTCCGGGGCTTCTGGTGCTGCTGGGCGTCGAGAAAGACGATGATGAACAAAAAGCGAATCGCCTTTGTGAACGTGTGCTGGGCTACCGCATCTTTAGCGATGCGGAGGGAAAAATGAATCTGAATGTCCAGCAGGCGGGCGGCAGCGTGCTGGTGGTTTCGCAATTTACGCTGGCGGCCGATACCGAGCGGGGGATGCGTCCGAGTTTCTCGAAAGGTGCAGCACCGGACCGTGCCGAGGCACTGTATGAGTATTTCGTCGCCCGCTGTCGTCAGCAGGAAATGAACACCCAGACCGGAAGATTCGCTGCGGATATGCAGGTTTCTTTGGTCAATGATGGTCCCGTGACCTTTTGGTTGCAGGTATGACCCAGCTTCCGGGCAGGCTGCGGGTAACAAAAGAGAGTACGACTATGTATCACCTTCGTGTACCGCAAACAGCAGAAGAGTTAGAGAGCTACTACCAGTTCCGCTGGGAGATGCTGCGTAAGCCGCTGCATCAGCCAAAAGGATCGGAACGCGACGCCTGGGATGCGATGGCGCATCATCAGATGGTGGTGGATGAAGAGGGCAATCTGGTTGCCGTCGGCCGACTGTATATCAATGCGGAAAATGAAGCCTCCATTCGCTTTATGGCCGTTCATCCCTCCGTACAGGATAAAGGGCTGGGGACGCTGATGGCGATGACCCTGGAGTCGGTAGCGCGTCAGGAAGGGGTGAAGCGGGTCACCTGTAGCGCCCGCGAAGATGCGGTGGAGTTTTTCGCCAAGCTTGGCTTTGTCAATCAGGGGGAGATCACTACCCCGACCACCACGCCGATCCGTCATTTTCTGATGATTAAACCGATCGCGTCGCTGGACGATATTTTGCACCGTGGCGACTGGTGCGCGCAGCTCCAGCAGGCGTGGTATCAGCATATCCCGCTGAGTGAAAAAATGGGCGTACGCATTCAGCAGTACACCGGGCAGAAATTTATAACCACCATGCCGGAAGCGGGGAACCAGAATCCGCACCATACGCTGTTTGCCGGTAGCCTGTTTTCGTTAGCGACCCTGACCGGATGGGGACTTATCTGGCTGATGCTGCGCGAGCGGCATCTGGGGGGCACCATCATTTTGGCGGATGCGCATATTCGATACAGTCAGCCCATTAGCGGCCGCCCCAGCGCCATCGCCGACCTGGGATCGCTGAGCGGCGACCTCGACCGCCTGGCGCGTGGGCGTAAAGCCCGCGTGCAAATGCAGGTGGAGCTTTTTGGCGATGATAAACAGGGTGCGGTTTTCGAGGGGATCTACATCGTGCTGCCGGCGAAGCCTTTTGGTTCGTACGAAGAGGGCGGTAACGAGGAAGAGTAAGCGCCCTCTGGCCGTTATCGTCCTGGCGATGCCACACGCCAGGCGATATCCCGCATAGCATCACGCGCGGCGTGGCTGACGCCCCCCAGCTGAAAGAAGCCGTGGATCACCCCCAGATAACGCTGACAGGAACTCTCCACCCCTTGCTCCGTCAGCCTTCGGTACAGCACTTCGCCCTCATCGCGTAAAGGATCGAACTCAGCTGTCAGAATATGCACCGGTGGCAGCCCGTTAAAATCTTCTCGCCAGAGTGGACTGGCATCCGGATGGTTTGCCGGCGTCGAGGCGAGGTACATTTCGTAGCCGCTCAGTAGCGTGTCCCGGGTAATCACATAGTCATCGCCATTGCTGAGGTAGCTCGCCATGCTGGCGGTGGGGTCAAGCATCGGATAAATCAGAATCAGTTGTGCAGGATGCCACGCCGCTTTCGCTTTCAGGCGCAGAGCCGTGACCAGGGCGAGATGACCTCCGGCGCTGTCGCCGGCCAGCGTGATACGCGAGGCATCAATGCCAAGCTGCTTTGCGTGCTGGTGAATAATCGTAGCACCTCGTTCTGCATCATCGTGCGCCGCCGGAAAGGTATGCTCCGGCGCCAGGCGGTACTGTACAGCGATCACCCGGCAACCGCTGAACATGGCTAACTGACGGAGTTGGTTATCGTGGGTGGTAAAGCCGCCGCTGACAAAACAGCCGCCGTGGTAGTAGATAAGCGTGGGTAGCAGGCCGTCGGCTGTGGGCGGTGAAACGACGCGGAAGTGCATCCCCTCCAGGGTGATATCCTCCACCCGCACTCGCGTTTCCGTCTCCCCGGCGAGTACCGCACTGGCGATATAGCCGGCCCTCCGATCATCAATATGTTGATCGCGCGATGACGGACGACCTGCCGCAATAAATGCCTCAACCAGCGAAGCAATCCCTTTCTCCAGCGCCATATGTAGTTCCTTGTACTGTTTTAATATCCAGTGTTATAGCCTGGATTATGGCGAAAATACAGGCCTGTTGAGGTCGCCTGTGCATTATGGAAAGCGGCTCGCAAAAAAGCGTTTACCTGGCAAAATCCTTTTTGTTTCCGATTTCAAAAGCTGTAGATTGCTCATAACTTCATCACTGGTGATATACTTGAGGTATATATGAGCATGATGGCTGAAAGGGATATGGGCAGAATTCTTCTCGATTTATCAGACGATGTCATTCAACGTCTCGATGACCTCAAAGTGCAGCGTAACATTCCGCGAGCGGAACTGTTACGTGAAGCGGTTGAACAATATCTGGAGAAACAAGATCGAGCTAAAGATACCATCTCCAGTGCGCTGGGTCTGTGGCAAGACTGCGAAGAAGACGGCATGGAATATCAACGTCAGCTACGCAAGGAGTGGTAATGACCTCCGGATCTGCGCTTTTTGATACCAATATTCTTATTGATTTATTTAGCGGGCGTCGCGAAGCCAAACAGGCGCTGGAGGCCTGGCCACCGCAGAATGCGATCAGTCTGATTACCTGGATGGAGGTGATGGTTGGCGCTAAAAAATATCACCAGGAGCAGCGTACGCGAATGGCGCTAAGCACCTTTAATATCATTAACATCTCACAGGATATTGCAGAGCGAAGCGTTGCGCTGCGGCAGGAGTATAAGCTTAAGCTGCCGGATGCCATCATTCTGGCGACGGCGCAACTCCATCGTCTGGAACTGATTACGCGGAATACGAAGGATTTTGCCGGTATTCCTGGCGTAGTCACGCCGTACGAACTACACCCTGAATAATTCGAGTGGCAGGAGGACGACAAGGGAGCGACAAACTCGTCTGAAACGAGTGTGTCGAGCCAAAGGCTGGTCTCTGATGACAGTCAGTGACGCGGGTGAGTCATTCCTGACTACGCTCGTATCGCAAGAAGGAAAGCGGGCGGCAAGAGCCGCCCGAAATCACACTGCAGAACTTACTCCCCTTCGCCGGGGAACATGAACGGGTTAATTGAGCTCCTGGCGAAGCCTTCCTGTTCCATACGGGCGTCGAGCACCAGGGACGCCAAATCGTCGGCGACGGCTTCGACTTTCGGATCCTTCTCCTGATACATAATCTTCAGGTAGGTTCCGCAGTCGCCACAGCTTTCGGCTTTCACCGCTGCCTGCTCGTTGTCCAGCGACCAGTAGTGCAGGTCGCGGCTCTGTTCACAGTTGCTGCACTTGACGCGCACCACGTGCCACTCGGTTTCGCACAGGTTGCAGTGCAGATAGCGCAGCCCCTGAGTGGTGCCGATCTGCACGATGCTGGAGACCGGCATCGAGCCGCATACCGGGCAGAACTGACGCTGTTCGCCGTATTCGGCGCGCGCTTTCCCCGGGATCAGGCTGGCCATCTGCGCCCAGTAGAGCGACAGCGCGGCCCAGATGAACGGCGCTTTATCACTGCTGACGGAGGCGAAGTCGGAAACAAACAGCGCGCAGGCCATCTGCTCCAGCTCCTGCTCAGAGGCTTTTTCCAGATTCTCAATGACCGCCAGCGCCGGGCCGCTCATTTCCGGCTTCAGCTCGGCAATCAGCGAGTGCAACAGCTTGTGCCAGTGCTTGTCGCGCGGCAGAACGTGGATATCCAGCGGCGGTTTACCCTGTTCGCTGGCCGCTTTAATGCGAGCCGTCAGATCCATCTGCAGCGGATGGTCGTACAGCACCACTTCCTGGGCATGGGCGATCAGCGCGGCAAAGCGCAGGTAATCGCCCAGCGGGTTGTTGGCGGCCAGCTCACGCAGGCGTTCAGCGCGGCGGTTATACAGATTTTTCAGCCTGGGGAACAGTAACGGCGGAATTGCTTCCGCCGTGCGTTTCTCGCTCGAACCCAGCTCGTCTTGCGGGATTATGCGAATACTCATTCAGATGACTTTTCCTGTTTCTGGCGGACCTCTCGGTACCAGCGCGGGTGATGTTTCTTCGCCCACGTTTTGGTAACCCAGCCTTCCACCATCGCGGTAATGGTGCCTTTCACCCAGAGGGCGGCGTAGATATGCACCATGATAACCACAATTAACGCCACTGCGGCAAATGAATGCAGCATCAGCGCAAATCGGATCACCGGGATTGAGAAAGCCGGCGCAAAATACGGACGCCAGATGATCACACCGCTCACCAGCAGCAGTACCAGCAAAATAATCGCCGCCCAGAACACGCATTTCTGGCCGAAGTTATAGCGCCCGGTATCGCCCACCTCCTCGTTGACGACGATCTTACGAATATTCTTCGCCCAAAAGATATCATCCCGATTGATTAGGTTGTGGTGCCAGTAACGGAAAAACATGATGATAAACGACGCGAACATCACCACCCCGACGAACGGGTGGAGAATACGCGCTAGCTGCGGCGTACCGAGAATATGCATCAGCCAGTTAAAGGACGGGAAGAAAAAGCCTAACCCGCTCACTGCCGCCAGGACGAAGCAGAAGGCGGTGACCCAGTGGTTGATGCGTTCCGGCGCCGTGTAGCGCACGATGGTGTCACGTCTTTTCATTTGCGCACCTCGTCTTTCTCTTCATGCAGGTTGTCCTCTTCCTCTTCCGCGCGGTTCGGACCGACGCCGACGTAGTGGAAGATACTGGCTGCGAAGGTCGCGGCGAAGCCGACGGCCGCCAGCGGTTTCCAGATGCCTTTCCAGAACTTCACGGTCTGGCTGATCTCCGGGTTTTCCGGCAGGCCATGGTACAGATTCGGCTTGTCGGCATGGTGCAGCACGTACATGACGTGGGTGCCGCCGACGCCGGCCGGATCGTACAGGCCCGCATTGTCATAACCGCGGGTTTTCAGCTCAGCCACGCGTTCACCGGCCAGCGTTTTCATATCCTCTTTGGAGCCAAAGTGGATTGCGCCGGTCGGACAGGTTTTCACGCAGGCAGGCTCCTGGCCGACGGTCACGCGGTCTACGCACAGGGTACATTTGTAGACGCGGTTGTCTTCCGGGTTCAGACGCGGTACATCGAACGGACAGCCGGCGATGCAGTAGCCGCAGCCGATACACTGCTCGGACTGGAAGTCGACGATACCGTTGGCGTACTGAATGATTGCGCCTTCTGACGGGCAGGCCTTCAGGCAGCCCGGGTCCGCGCAGTGCATGCAGCCATCCTTACGGATGAGCCATTCCAGCTTGTCGTTTTGTTCCACCTCCGAGAAGCGCATGACCGTCCATGACTTGGCGGTCAGATCCGCCGGGTTGTCATACACCCCGACGTTGTGACCGACTTCATCACGAATATCGTTCCATTCGGAGCAGGCCACCTGACAGGCTTTGCAGCCGATACAGGTGGTGACGTCGATAAGCTTCGCCACCTCCTGCTGGTGGTCCCGCGCCTGAGGCGCGGGGGTGAAACCGTTAGTCGCGGAACGACGAATAATATCTTGCGATTGATAAGCCATAAGTCGTCTCCGTTACACCTTTTCCACGTTCACGAGGAAAGCTTTGAACTCCGGTGTCTGCGTATTCGCATCACCGACGAACGGCGTCAGGGTATTAGCAATAAAGCCTTTTTTCGCTACGCCCTCATAGCCCCAGTGAATAGGAATGCCGATGGTATCGATATCCTTACCGTCAACTTTCAGCGTGCGAATACGCTTGGTCACCACTGCCTTGGCTTTGATATAGCCGCGGTTAGAGGAAACTTTCACGGTATCGCCGTGGCCGATGCCAAGCTTATTCGCCAGTTTTTCACCAATCTCCACAAACTGCTCCGGCTGCGCGATGGCGTTAAGTAGCGCGTGTTTGGTCCAGTAGTGGAAGTGCTCGGTCAGGCGGTAAGTGGTGCCGACGTAAGGGAACTTATCGGCCTTACCCATCTGCTCGAGATCGCCTTTGAAGACGCGAGCGGCCGGGTTAGAGACCACGTTTGGATGCAGCGGGTTAGTCCCCAGCGGCGTTTCAAACGGTTCGTAGTGTTCCGGGAACGGCCCTTCCGCCATTTTATCAATAGCGAACAGACGGCCCATCCCTTCCGGCTGCATGATAAACGGACCGACGTCGCTGCCAGGGGCGGCGGCGCTGTAGTCCGGAATATCCACGCCGCCCCATTTCGCGCCGTCCCACTTCAGCAACTGACGCTTCGCATCCCACGGTTTACCCTGCGGGTCCGCGGAGGCGCGGTTATACAGGATGCGGCGGTTGAGCGGCCAGGCCCAGGCCCAGCCCAGCGTGTTGCCGAGGCCTGACGGGTCGGCGTTATCGCGGCGCGCCATCTGGTTGCCGTCCGGCGTCCAGCTACCGGCGAAGATCCAGCAGCCGCTGGAGGTGGTGCCATCATCGCGCAGCTGGGCAAAGGAGCTCAACTGCTGCCCTTTCTTAACGATCACCGCGCCGGTCGCCGGGTCGGTGATATCCGCCAGCGCTTTACCATTGCTTTCCATCGCCACTTCTTCAGATGCCGGCTCGTGCGGAGTGGAGTAGTTCCACGTCATGTTGAGCACCGGCTCCGGCGCTGGTCCGCCCTCTTCGGCATACATCTTACGCAGGCGAGTGAAGATACCGGCGAGGATTTCACCATCGGTGACAGCGATCCCCGGGGCGTCCGCGCCTTTCCAGTGCCACTGCAGCCAGCGGCCGGAGTTGACGATCGACCCGTTCTCTTCAGCGAAACAGGTGGAGGGCAGGCGGAACACTTCGGTCTGGATTTTCGACGGGTCAACATCGTTCGACTCACCGTGGTTTTGCCAGAAGGTGGACGTTTCGGTGTTCAATGGGTCGATGGTCACAAGGAACTTCAGCTTCGACAGAGAAGCCACCACCTTGTTTTTGTTCGGGAACGAAGCGACCGGGTTAAAGCCCTGGCAAATATAGCCATTCACTTTGCCCTGATTCATCATCTCGAAATACTGCAGAACGTCGTAGCTCTTATCCCACTTCGGCAGCCAGTCAAAACCCCAGCTGTTTTCTGCCGTAGCTTTGTCGCCGAAGAAGGCTTTCATCATGGAGACGAAGAACTTCGGATAGTTGCCCCAGTAGTTGACCTGGTCTTTCAGCAGCGGCTTCGGCGTGTTAGCTGTCAGGTAGGTCTGCAGGTCGGTCTGTTTTTCATTCGGCAGCGACATGTAGCCCGGCAGGCTGGTGGAGAGCAGGCCGAGGTCGGTCAGACCCTGGATATTGGAGTGACCGCGCAGGGCGTTGACGCCGCCGCCCGCCATCCCCATGTTGCCGAGCAGCAGCTGGATCATCGCCATGGTGCGGATGTTCTGTGCGCCGATGGAGTGCTGGGTCCAGCCGAGAGCATACAGGAACGACGCGGTCTTATCCGGCGCGCTGGTTTCGGCAATGTATTCGCAAACTTTAAGGAAGTCGGCCTTCGGCGTACCACAGATGTTTTCGACTACATCCGGGGTATAACGAGAAACGTGCTGCTTCAGCAGGTTCCAGACGCAGCGCGGATGTTGCAGCGTGGTATCGCGTTTGGCGAAGCCGTTCTCATCCAGCTCATAGTTCCAGCTGGTTTTGTCGTACTGGCGTTTTTCTGCGTTATAGCCGCTGAACAGCCCGTCGTCGAAGCTATAGTCCTCACGCACGATCAGGCTGGCGTTGGTGTAGGCTTCGGTGTATTCGCGGTTGAATTTTTCGTTATTCAGCAGGTACAGGATCACGCCCGACAGGAAGGTAATGTCGGTACCGGAACGAATAGGGGTATAGAAATCTGCCACCGACGCCGTACGCGTAAAGCGCGGATCGATAACGATGAGCTTGGCGCCATTATGAATTTTGGCTTCCATCGCCCAGCGGAACCCCACCGGATGCGCTTCTGCGGCGTTACCGCCCATCACCACGATCAGGTTGGCGTTCTTAATATCCACCCAGTGGTTGGTCATCGCACCGCGACCAAATGTTGGAGCAAGACTTGCTACCGTTGGTCCGTGTCAGACACGCGCCTGGTTATCTACCGCCAGCATCCCGAGGGCGCGGGTGAATTTTTGCGTTAAATAGCCGGTTTCGTTACTGGAGGCGGAGGCGCACAGCATCCCGGTGGTCAACCAGCGGTTGACGGTGGTGCCGGCGTCGTTTTGCGCGATAAAGTTGGCGTCGCGGTCCTCTTTCATCAGCTTGGCGATGCGATCAAACGCTTCGTCCCAGCTGATTTGCTGCCATTTATCGGAACCTGGCGCGCGATATTCCGGGAATTTCAGGCGGCTTTCAGAATGGATAAAGTCCACCAGACCGGCCCCTTTCGGGCAGAGCGCACCACGGTTAACCGGATGATCCGGATCGCCTTCGATATGGAAAATGGATGCTTTGGCGTTTTTTGCGCCGTCGCCGAGGCTATACATCAACAGCCCACAGCCGACAGAACAGTATGTACAGGTGTTACGGGTTTCGCGCGTGCGCAGCAATTTGTACTGCCGTGTCTCCGCGAGCGCAGTCGCCGGGGCAAAGCCCAGCGCTGCTGCCGTGGTTCCCGCCATACCGCCAGCGCAGATCTTAAAGAACTGCCTTCTGCTGACCTGCATGGTTCGCTCCTTGTTTCGACATTGTCACATGTAGTTATTTGCTTTGCGGTGAAGGCCGCAAAGGTTCAGAATTAGGGCTAATTTCCCTCATTCCTGAAGGGATAAAAACAGAATACCACATTGTGTGTATGCCTGTTCCAATACGGTTAAAGCAAAGTGAACAAGAAGCCTCTCGAACAAATCAAAAATGTGACGAATGTCACAGGATATCGCCAGGTCTCCCTCTGGAAACGCGAGGATCTGCAACACCCTCAGCCAGACGAGTTAGCCGAAGAAATTCCCGTCGCGCTGGTCTACAACGGTATCTCCCATGTGGTGATGATGGCCACGCCGAAAGACCTGGAGCAATTCGCCGTCGGCTTTTCCTTATCCGAAGGGATTATCGAGCATCGGCGGGAGATTTTCGGCATGGACGTGGTGTCGGTGTGCAATGGCCTTGAGGTACAGATTGAGCTCTCCAGCCGACGTTTTATGGGGCTCAAAGCCCGGCGTCGCGCGCTGGCCGGGCGCACCGGCTGCGGGGTATGCGGCGTCGAGCAGCTCAATGATATTGGTAAGCCAGTTCAGCCGCTACCGTTCACTCAGACGTTCGATCTAGCCAACCTCGACCACGCCCTGGCGCATCTTAACGACTTTCAACCGGTCGGCCGGCTCACCGGCTGTACCCATGCGGCTGCCTGGGTCAGGACGACTGGCGAGCTGGCGGGCGGTTTTGAAGACGTTGGCCGGCATGTCGCCCTGGATAAACTGCTGGGCCAGCGCGCGGAAATTGGCGAGGACTGGCAGCATGGCGCCGCGCTGGTCTCCAGCCGCGCCAGCTATGAAATGGTGCAGAAGGCCGCGATGTGCGGCGTCGAGATCCTGTTCGCGGTCTCGGCGGCCACCACCTTAGCGGTGGAAGTGGCCGAGCGCTGCAATCTGACGCTGGTGGGCTTTTGCAAGCCGGGCAGGGCGACAGTCTACACCCATCCGCAGCGTTTAATTGCGGGTTAAATATCGATCAATAAATTTGAACAATGACAGCAAATCCTTCCGCTTTTTGTTTAGCGATGTGCGGGCTACTATTTAACACATCAAGGCACGGCGCCTTATCTAAACAACTAAATGAAAGGGTTTATATCATGAAAAGCATCAAAACTTTTGTCGCAGTAATCGCACTGGCCGCTTCTTTTGGTTCATTCGCTGCTGAAACCGTGACTGCAACCGCTGCCACGATGGATGGTGCGGAAGCGAAAATCGCTGCTCAGGCGCAGGCTGCTGGCGCTTCGTCTTACAAAATTACCGAAGCCTTTACCGGCAACCGCGTGCATATGACTGCGGAACTGAACAAATAAGCATAAAGTTACTGTCGAAAGAGCGCCTTAGGGCGCTTTTTTTGTTTCGCTTCCCGCATCGGCGAAATTACCCGATATTCCCCTCTGCTACGAAAAAAATGTGGCAGTAATCACGTTTCCGTTCTTTTCTTAAATCCCTATATTAACGGCAAAGGAAAGGTCTGCACGCCTGAATATCTCGATATTTTAACGCTATGAAATATAAAGATATTAAAAACAGAAAGCGATGGCGATCACCCTCTTTAAATGAGATGTTTATCACATAAATAAGCATGTCACTGCTACTGTCAACCATTCACTGACGTAATTTAATACGCATTATGTGATCTTTATTGCAAATAGAAGGCTTGTACTCAGGGAAAAATGTTGTCAGGCAAATGAGCGAGGAAGCGTCATGAAAATTGGCATCGTTATTAGCGGCGGGGATGTTTCGGGAATGAATAATTTTATATTCCAGGTAGCCAGGCAGGCTAATGCCGATATCACGCTGTTTAATGGCGGTATTCCAGGGCTACTGGAGAAAAGTCATCAGGATATGGCGTGGCGCGATCTGGTTGATTTCTCCATTACCGCGGTGCCGATCATTACCTCGGGGCGAACCAGTCGCAAACTGCAGCGCAGTGAATATGAAAGCATTGCTAAAAAACTTAAATCTCTGCGTATTGATGTGCTCATTATGGCCGGGGGGGATGGCAGCCTGCAGTTTCTGAATACCCTTAGTGAATTTGAGATTAATTGCTTTGGTGTCGGGATGACTATCGATAATGATGTGTATGGCAGTGATTATACGATTGGTTTTTCCACGGCCTGCGAGCAAATTATTAAAGAAGTCTCCCGTTTAAGAAATACCGGAAGAGCGCTGCCGGGTCGGGTTTTTATGGTTGAGATATTAGGAGGCTATTGTGGAGAACTAACGTTACAGTCCGCCATTAAATGTAATGCTGATATTGCCCTGATCCCGGAGGCACAGATGCCGCTGACCATGCTTGCGGAACGGATTACCCGGAAGCTGAGCATGCAAAATAGCGTCGTGATCCTCTGCTCAGAAGGCTATACCAAAGAGTACTCTCCCGGCTTTCAGGGGGCGATTGATACCATGATTAAACAGCTGGAACCACAAATAGGTGTCCGTATCCGTAAAACGATCGTCGGCTATGGTTTACGCAGCGGTGATCCAACCTGTGAAGAGATTTATCAGGGTACCATTATGGCCAGTGAAGTGGTTCGCTGTATTCAGTCAGGTATGAAAAATAAAGCCATAATAATTAATTCCAGTAACAAACCAATTCCGATTGATCTAGTCAGTATGAAAAAACGTCTGGTCGATACTGAAGGACATCATTATAAACTTGCCAAGCAACTCAATATTATTTGAGGAGACCCTCCATGCTGAAAATTTTATGCGTATGTGGCTGCGGCCTCGGTTCAAGCTTTGCCATTGAAATGACGGCGAAGGCAGTTTTAAAGAAGCTGGAAATTCCCGCTCATATTGAACACACCACCGTTTCCGAAGCTGGGGCCTTTAAATCGGATATGATTCTGACGCAAAAAACCTTTGCCGACATCTTAACCGCCGATGCCAGTGAAGAAGAAATTAAACGTGTCGTGGTATTGAATAAACTTACTGATAAAGAGGAGATTGAAACCAAGATCGTCGCATTCTTAAAAGAACGTCATCTGAAGGTGGCTGATTATGAATAGCTTCGTTGCGTTTATCGTTAAGGATTTACTCGGCCAGGCATCCATCCTTATTGCTTTTATTGCCATGCTTGGCCTGATCCTGCAAAAGAAATCGCCAGGCAAAACCGCGGAAGGGACATTTAAAACGCTGCTCGGTTTCTTAATTATGATGGCCGGGATAAACATCATTGTCGCCACCCTGACCTTCCTGAATGATATCTTCACCCAGGGGTTTGGCATGAAAGGCTATATTACCGATGTGGCCGCCATCGCCGGGTTAGCGAATCGGGAATTAGGTTCGGAAGTGGCGCTGACGCTGCTGGTGATCTTTGCTGTCAACATTATTATCGCCCGTCTGACGCCGCTAAAATATATTTTCCTGACCGGCCAGGCGCTGCTGTGGATGGCGACAATTGGGGCTGTGATTGGCTATAAGTCCGGGCTCACTGGCGTACCGCTGATTTTAACCGGGGGTATCTTCGGCGGTGTGATGGCGGTCTTAATGCCGGCCCTGGCTCAGCCGGTGGTCAGGCGCATTACCGGGTCTGACGATGTGGCCCTGGGGCACTTCTGTACCATCGGCTATCTGGTGCAGGCTGCGGTCGCTAAAGTTGTCGGAAAAGGCTCTCGCTCCACGGAAGATCTCGAACTGCCTGATAACTTTAAGTTTCTGCAGGATACCTATCTGGCCATGGCGGTGGTGATGGTGCCGATGTATCTCATCCCGGCTATTGCGGCGGGGCCGCAGTACATCGCGCAATTCTCCGGCGGCATTAATTACCTGATGTATGCCTTCATGCAGTCCATTCAGTTTGTCGCCGGGGTCTTTGTCCTCTATAGCGGTGTGCGTTTATTACTCAATGAGCTGGTGCCGGCTTTTCGCGGTATCGCGATGCGTATTGTCCCGGATGCAAAGCCTGCTCTCGATTGCCCGGTGCTGTTTCCCTATGCGCCAAATGCGGTGATTGTCGGATTTCTGGCGACGACTGTCGGCTCGATTATCGGCATGCTGGTTTTCCCGATGTTCGGTCTGGCGATGATCCTCCCCGGGCTGTTAACCAACTTTTTCGCCGGCGGTACGGCAGGGGTATTTGGTAATGCGCTGGGCGGACGTCGCGGGGCGATGATCGGCGGGGTTATCCACGGACTGTTTATCACTTTTCTGCCGGCTATTCTGGTGCCCATGCTGGAGAGCTACGGCTTTACGGGCGTCACCTTCAGCGATTCTGACGTCATCAGCTCCGGTCTGGTATTAGGCCACGCCTTCCAGAATAACTGGCTCTTTGTCGCCTTGTTTATTGTGTTTGTCGCCGCACTGGCATGGTTTGTAAACGGTAAATCCGCTAAGCCGAAAGGGGAAAATGTTCATGAGTCTGTATAATTTTAATGAGATTTTAAACATCGCTCAGGAAAGAAATTTTAAAGCGATTGGCTCGTTTAACTTGCACTGTATTGAGATGTTACCGGCTTTTTTCAAAGCCGCGCAAAACAGCCACAGCCCATTAATGATCCAAATATCAACCGGTACCGCAGAGTATCTGGGGTATCGGTTACTGGTCGATGCCGTGCGTTCATTAGCAGACAGTGAAAATATCCCGACCTGCCTGCACCTCGATCACTGCTCCGATATTAAAGCCATCGAGACGGCAATGAATGCGGGCTTTTCTTCGGTGATGTACGACGGGTCTCACTTAAGCCTCGAGGAAAATATCGGTAACACGCGGATTGTGGTGGAAATGGCTCGGCCGCGGAATATTACGGTAGAAGGTGAGCTGGGGGCGATCGGCGGGTCAGAGGATGGAAAAGCGGTGGCTGCCGAAGATATCTGTTTTACTACCGTCGACGACGCGAAACGTTTTGTGGAGGAGACGCAGGTCGATATGCTGGCCGTCTCGGTGGGCACTGTGCATGGCCTGTACACCGGTAAAGCGCAGATACAGCATGCGCGGCTGAAGGCGATAAGCGAAGCGACTGGCGTGCCGCTGGTGCTGCATGGCGGCACAGGCGTTAGTGACGACGATATGCGGCTGGCCGTCACTGAAGGGATTAATAAAGTGAACGTCGGAACGGAAATGAACGTGCAGTGGGTCGACCGCTGTAAATCAACGTTCGAGAAAGGAAAAGTAAATGACAGCGTACGGAAATTTTTAATTCCCGCCAACCAGGCAGTGACTGCCGTATTAATGGAAAAAATGGCGCTATTTAAATAGCGTTTTTACCGACACATATCTTTTGTTGCCCTGTCTTCCGCCAGGGAGGGAGCTTGCTATGTTTGAATCATTGAAAACGCTGTGGAAAAAAGAGCAAAACCCGCTACAGGATTATGATCAACAGTCCCGTCAGCTGGCGGAAGAGATCGCCAGACTGGAAGGCGAATTACAGCGCCAGCCCGATAATAGCGACGTGCAAAAAACATTGATGTTGACTTACAACCGGGCATTATCGGTATATGCCAAGAGTAAGAGCCACCGGCAGGATATCGATGCGCTGTTTCTGCAGATTGATAATTTACGCAATATTATTCGTCGCAATATCTAGGAACAGAGAATGACCATAAAAGAACTGCTTATTGAGGCCGATGCCATTCAGGTTGGCGTTGTGGAATCCGACTGGCAGCGGGTAATAAAGTTGGCTGCCCGCCCGCTGGAGGCGAAAGGCTTTATTTCGGCGGAATATAGCCAGGCGGTGATCGATAATACCTTGAATCATGGCGCTTATTACGTTTTTGATGAAGGGATTGCCATCCCCCATGCCCGCCCCGAGTGCGGCGTCAGACGCAACTGCTTTAGCCTGGTGGTGCTGAAAAAGCCCATCCCGTTTGCGGACAGTGAAAAGGCGGACATTGTTATTATGTTTGGTGCCCGGGACAGCAATGCGCATATCGAGGAGGGCATCCGTTCCATCGTCGCGCTGCTGGATAACAATGACACCATGGCCAAACTGCGGACGGCCCGCAGCCGGGAGGAGGTCGTCGCATTACTATGAACAGACATCTGACCCCAGGCTGCAAAACGGCCATATTAATCAACGGCATTCCGGCGTCGGGGAAGAGCACCATCACCCGTTTGCTGGCGGAGACCTTTAGCCTGCCAGTGTTGACGATCGACGGCATCAAAGAGCCGTTTATGGCGCGCCTGGCCCCTGTCGACCGGCCGATGAATCGCCAGCTGGGCTGTGCGGCGTATGAGGTGATTTGGTCGATTGTCGGCGCGTCGCCTGCCAGCATGGTTTGGTTGATCGACGCCTGGTTCGGTTTTCAGCCGCGGGAGACCTTGCAGAGACTGCTACAGCAGGCGGGCGTGGAGCAGGTAATTGAGATCTGGAACCATATTACCCCGGAGCTGGCCGTCGCACGCTATGCCTCGCGGCTGGCGACGCGGCCGCCGGGCCACCCCGGCGAGGAGTATCTGCCGGAGCTGGCCCAGCTGGCCGGGCGGGCGCAGCCCATGTCTTTAGGGCCCGTATTGACGATAGACCAGCGGTATCCGCTGGAGATAAAACCGATTATTCACTGGCTTGAAGGCACGATCGCTGGAAAGCACGCCGGTTTGGCGGATTACGCTTACCCGCCCTAAGGCATACCCGCCAGGCGCAGCAGCGCGGTCACCACGGCGGCGGCGATAATCACGCCGATCAGCGGGACCTTGCGCCAGGCGAGGAACACGGCGACAGCCACACCCAGAACGCGCGCCATGCCGGCGAAATGCGCCCCTTCATAGAAGGTGGTGGCCAGGGCGACGGAAAAAAGCAGCACCGTCGCCGCATCGGAAAGCAGCGCCTGCGAGCGCTCGGAAAATGCCAGCCGATTGCCGAGCTTCGCGCCGCCGAGGCGCATCAGATAGGTTCCCAGCGACAGGATGGCGATACCGGCGATAAACAGCGTCATATTGCCCATTATTTTTTCCTCGACAGTAAACCAAACAGCGAAAGCAGCACCGGCAGCCCGGTGGGCACAAACGGTACGGCGGCAAGCGCCAGTGCGGCGCCGCTGGCGGCGCGGATCAGCGTAGTGCGGTTTTTAAAGGCCGGGATCACCAGCGCCAGCAGGATCGCCGGGAAGACCGCATCAAGCCCGATGGTTTCCGGCGCTGGCAGCAGTTTGCCGACGGCCGCGCCGGTTAGCGTGCCGAGGGGCCAGATCAGCGCGACGCCGGCGCCGCACAGCCAGTAGGCCGCTTTGCGCTGCGCAGGGGTGGGCTGCGACAAGCCAAAGACCACGCTCTCGTCGTTCATAATGTGGCACCCGATAAAGCTTAAGGCGCGCCGACCAACCAGTTCGCGCACGGTCACTCCGAACGGGATATGGCGCGCGTTGACTAACAGGCCAGCGGCAGCGGCGGCCAGTGGGCTACCGCCGCTGGCGATAATGCCGATAAACATGAATTCAGAAGCGCCTGCCAGCACGGACACCGAAAGCAAGAGCGGCACCCATAAAGGGAAGCCGTAAGCCACCGCCAGCGACCCATAGGACATGCCCACCACCCCGACGGCAAGGCAGACCAAAACGATCGCTTTTATCGTGTCTCCGCTGAGACTGGAGAGAGTTTGTTTCATATCATTTAGCCATATCGAACGAATTTCCATTATAATGAACACATAATAATCGTTTTTCAAGGCGAACGAATCGTTCGATATAAAAAACAAAGGGGCGGGTATGACACAGCCAATCAGCGTTATTGCCAAAAGCCTGGTGCGGGAGCGGGCGCGGACCGGTCTCTCGCTGGCGGAAGTCGCGCGTCGGGCGGGTATCGCAAAATCCACGCTATCGCAACTGGAGTCCGGCAACGGCAATCCGAGTCTGGAAACGCTGTGGTCGCTCTGCGTGGCGCTGGATATCCCGTTTGCCCGCCTGCTTGAGCCGCAGGTGAACAAAACGCAGGTGATCCGCCGCGGAGAGGGGACAAAGGTGGTGGCGGAGCAGGCGAACTATCAGGCCATTTTGCTGGCCGCTTGTCCACCCGGCGCGCGTCGGGACATCTATTTACTGTTAACCCAGCCCGGTGCCGATCGTATTTCGCATCCGCATCCGCCAGGCTCGGTGGAACATATTATCGTCACCCAGGGGCGGGCGCGGGTAGGGCTGACGTCGGCGCCGGAAGAGCTCGGCGAGGGCGACTATATCTGCTACCCGGCGGATCAGGAGCATGTTTTTCAGGCGCTGGAGCCGGATACGCAGGCTCTGCTGATCGCTGAGCAAAACTGACATCGCGTCGGCGGGGGACGCGCGCTCGCTGGACGTCATAGCCATATTGCGGGAAACTAGCTTTCCTATGCGAAAACAGGGATTTTTATGTCGCTGAAAGCCATTGCCAAACAACTTGGGATCTCCGTCACGACCGTCAGCCGGGCGTTGAACGGCTATGACGATGTGTCACAGGAGACCCGCGCCCGGGTTGAGGCTGAAGCGCAGCGCCGGGGCTATCGCCCCAACACTTTCGCCCGCCGTCTGAAAATGGGCACCATTGATGCCGTTGGTCTTGTCTTCCCTGTCCGCCCCGCGCCGCTCAACAATAACGTTTTTCTCGAGATGGTTGGGGAGATCAGCCATGAGCTGGCGCGCCATGACATTGATTTGTTGCTGATCGCCGATGATGAACAGGCGGATAAACATGGCTATATGCGCATGGTGCAGGGCCGTCGCGTCGACGCTTTAATCGTGGCCCATACCCTGGATGACGATCCGCGGTTGGCGCAGCTGCAGGACTCTGGCTTTCCGTTTCTGGCGCTCGGCCGTAGCCGCCTGGCGCAGCCCTACGCCTGGTTTGATTTCGATAACTATGCCGGCACCTGCCGCGCCACCCGCCATCTAATTCAACAGGGCCACCAGCGTATCGCGCTGTTGGGCGAGAACAACAATCAGGCGTTTATTTTGCAACGGCGTAACGGCTACCTCGATGCTCTGCGCGAGGCGGGGTTATCCGATGCGTGGCTGCGTAGCGTGCCGGCGACGCGCCGCGGCGGCTATCAGGCCACGCTGGAGCTGCTGCGTCTGCCGGAGCCGCCCACCGCGATCATCACCGACTGCAACACCCATGGCGATGGCGCCGCCATGGCGCTCGCCCATCTGGGCCGTTTAACCGGCGACAACCGCGTCGCCCTGGTGGTGTATGACGGGCTGCCGCAGGACAGCATCATAGAGACCGATGTCGCCGCGGTGATCCAGTCCACGCGCCAGGGCGTGGGGCGGCAGATTGCCGATATGGTCCGCCGCTTAATTGCTGGCGAGGATCTGGCCTCGCTGCAGGTGCTATGGCAGCCGGAATTTTTCCCGGGTGAAACTGCCTGACCTGACCCCTTTTTAACCCGTAATTCTGAAGCCGATCACGGATCCGAAACGTTTTGGTTGGCATCCGAAACGTTTCGGATCAACAGTAAGACATTCCTTGTTATGGAGATGTCTGATGTCTGATTCGCTGATTCACCTGCAAAGCGCCGGTGCCGATGTTGTCATTAAAACTCGCCCTTTCGCCGAAATTGTCTACTGGGGGCCACATTTAAGCCACTTTTCACCGCAGGATGCCGACAGCCTGACGCGCCCGGTCGCCAACGGCAGACTGGATGTCGATTCGCCAGTGACCTTAATGGCGGAGCTGGGCCATGGCCTGTTTGGCGCGCCGGGCATTGAAGGCCATCGTCAGGGTCTGGATGCCTCTCCGCTGTTCACCACCAGCGAAGTGCGGCACGAGGGCCAGACGCTGACCCTGGTCAGCGAAGATCCACAGGCCGGCCTGCGTCTGCACAGCGAGATCGCGCTGGATGCCAGCGGCGTGCTGATCGTGCGCCATGGCGTGACCAATCTGCGCGCCAGCCCATGGCAGGTGGATCGCCTGGCGGTCACATTGCCGGTCGCCGAACGCGCTCGCGAGGTGATGGCTTTCCATGGCCGCTGGATCCGCGAGTTCCAGCCTCACCGCCTGACGCTGGAGCACGACAGCTTTGTGCTGGAGAACCGCCGCGGGCGCACCTCTCACGAACATTTCCCGGCCCTGATCACCGGCAGCCGCGCCTTTAGCGAGATGCAGGGTGAAGTCTGGGGCGTACATCTGGCCTGGAGCGGTAACCATCGCCTGCGGGCAGAGGTGAAAACCGATGGCCGCCGCTATCTGCAGGCCGAGGCGCTCTATCTGCCGGGCGAAATGGCGCTGGCGGAAGGGGAAACCTTGTGGACGCCGTACCTGTATGCCAGCTACTCGGCGAACGGGCTGAACGGCATGAGCCAGCAGTTCCATCGTTATCTGCGCGAACGGATTATTCGCTTCCCGGGCAACAAGCCGCGCCCGGTGCATCTCAACACCTGGGAGGGGATCTATTTCGACCACGACCCGGACTACATCATGCGCATGGCGGATGAAGCGGCGGCGCTGGGCGTCGAGCGCTTTATTATCGATGACGGCTGGTTTAAAGGGCGCAACGACGACTGGGCGGCGCTTGGGGACTGGTATCTTGATGAGAAAAAATACCCCTACGGCCTGACGCCGGTTATCGATCATGTGAAATCGCTGGGGATGGAATTCGGTATCTGGGTGGAGCCGGAAATGATTAACCCGGATTCCGATCTGTACCGGGCGCACCCGGACTGGGTGCTGGCGCTGCCGGGCTATACCCCGCTGACCGGCCGCCATCAGTTTGTCCTGAACCTCAACATTCCGGAAGCGTTTGATTATCTGCTGGAGCGGATGAGCTGGCTGCTGGGCGAGCACGCGGTGGACTACGTGAAGTGGGATATGAACCGCGAGCTGGTGCAGCCTGGGCATCAGGGACGCGCCGCCGCGGACGCGCAAACGCGCCAGTTCTACCGCCTGCTGGATACACTGGTGGCCCGTTTCCCGCACATTGAATTTGAATCCTGCTCCTCCGGGGGCGGACGCATCGATTATGAAGTCCTCAAGCGCAGCCATCGCTTCTGGGCGTCTGACAACAATGACGCCCTTGAGCGCAACACTATCCAGCGCGGCATGAGCTACTTCTTCCCGCCGGAGGTGATGGGCGCGCACATCGGTAATCGCCACTGTCATGCCACCTTCCGCCAGCACAGTATTGCCTTCCGCGGCCTGACGGCGCTGTTTGGTCATATGGGACTTGAGCTGGACCCGGTGAGCGCTGATGAAGAAGAGCGCGCCGGATACCGGAAATATGCGGCCTTGCATAAACAGTGGCGCGACGTGATCCATCACGGCGTGCAGTGGCGGATGGATATGCCGGACGCTACCACCCTTGCCCATGGCGTCGTCAGTCCGGATAAAGCGCAGGCAATTTTCCTCGTCAGCCAGCTGGCGATGCCGGACTACACCCTGATGGCGCCGCTGCGCCTGGCGGGGCTGGAGGCGAACGCCCGCTATCAGGTGACGCTCCTCGATCATCCGAACATTCAGATCACCGGCGAGGGCGGCCACACCATGCGGAAGCTGCCGGCATGGATGACGACGCCGCAGACGGTGAGCGGTGAGTGGCTACAGCAGGCGGGGCTGGCGCTGCCCATCCTCGACCCGGAAAGCGCCATTCTGATTGGCCTGCAACGCGTGTGATGGTATCGGGCCGCGTCGCGGCCCTTCTTGAGGAAAATATAATGAACCCGACCGTCTGTACCCACAAAAACAACCCCAACTTCTGGATTTTCGGGCTGTTCTTCTTTCTCTACTTCTTCATCATGGCCACCTGCTTTCCGTTTCTGCCGATCTGGCTGTCGGACGTCATCGGCCTGAATAAAACCGAAACCGGCCTCGTTTTCTCCAGCCTGTCGCTGTTTGCCATCTGTTTCCAGCCGGTCCTCGGGGTGATCTCTGACAAGCTGGGGCTGAAAAAACACCTGATGTGGATCGTGACCGTTCTGCTGGTGCTGATTGCTCCCTTCTTCCTCTATGTTTTCGCTCCGCTGCTGAAAACCAACATCTGGCTCGGGGCGCTGAGCGGCGGCGCCTATATCGGCTTTGTATTCTCCGCAGGCGCCGGCGCGATGGAGGCCTATATCGAACGGGTAAGCCGCAACAGCGGTTTTGAATACGGCAAGGCGCGCACCTTTGGCTGTCTGGGATGGGCGCTGTGCGCGACCACCGCCGGAATGCTGTTCAGCATTAATCCCGAATGGGTATTCTGGATGGGGTCGGCCGCCGCGCTGCTGCTGGTGGTACTGGTGGCCATCGCCAAACCGCAGGCCAGTCAGTCCGCGCAGGTGATGGATTCGCTCGGCGCCAATCGCCCGGCGATCGATTTAAAAACGGCGGTGCGCATGTTCCGCCAGCGTAAGATGTGGATGTTTATTCTGTATGTCATCGGCGTGGCCTGCGTGTATGACGTTTTTGATCAGCAGTTCGCCACCTTTTTTAAATCGTTCTTCGCGACCCCGGAAGCGGGCACCCGCGCCTTTGGTTTCGCCACCACCGCGGGAGAAATATGTAACGCCATCATTATGTTCAGCTCGCCGTGGATTATTAACCGCATCGGGGCGAAGAATACCCTGCTGATCGCCGGGATGGTGATGGCGGCAAGAATGATTGGCTCTTCCTTCGCCACTACGGCCGCGGAAGTCATAGCGTTGAAAATGCTCCATGCGCTGGAGGTGCCGTTCCTGCTGGTGGGCGCCTTTAAATACATTACCGGTGTGTTTGATGTCCGGCTGTCGGCGACCATTTACCTGGTGGGCTTCCAGTTCGCCAAGCAGGTGGCGGCGATCTTCCTCTCCGCCTTCGCCGGCAATATGTACGATCGGATCGGCTTTCAGGATACCTATATGATCCTCGGCGGTATTGCCCTGACGGTTACCTTAATCTCAGCGTTTACGTTAGCGGGTAAGGCGAAAACCGAGCCGCTTCGGGATAATGCGATGATTGTTTAATCTCCGAAATTTCATGGCACAGGAATGTGCCTGAAAGATAAGAAAGTTGACATGTTAAATATGAGAAACACATGAAAGGGCTATGGGTTATTTTTCTTCAGTAAAGAAGTATTAATACTTGTATAGCTAACCCCCTCATCCCCGTGATGAGGGGTAATGATATAATCACTCCTCTGTTTTCCTGCCTAAAAATATTGATATCTTTTGAGTTCATTAATTTCTCTCAAGGAACGTAAATGAATAACGATGGCCAGTAAAATAAAAATGCGAGGCCAGAGTATGGATCTATGTAACGCAGCAACATGTGAACTGGATTACATTCTTGGCAGAGATCACAATTTATAGTGAACACCATTGTTAGAGGGTATGTTCAATCATCATGGCATCTATTAAAGACGTAGCGAAAAGAGCTGGGGTCTCGACGGCAACCGTATCGCGAGTGCTCAACAATCATCCCAGCGTCGTGCCGGAAACGCGGCAGGCTGTGCGTGATGCGATGGATTATCTCTGCTATGTCCCCAGCAAAAGTTCGTTTCAGCTTAGCGGTAAATGTTCAGGGTTGATTGGTGTGGTTTTGCCTAACCTGGTGAATCCTCATTTCTGTGAACTGCTGGCGACGGTGGAAGAAGAGGCCCGGTATATCGGCAAATCGGTGATCGTTAAAACGCATCAGAATCAGCCGCAGCAGGATAAACATATTATTCTGACCTTAGTGGGGATGGGCATTGACAGTTTGCTATGGGTGCCGACAGAAGCAGAAGCCGAACTTTCAGAATGGTTAAGCATTACCCGGATCCCGGTCGCCGTCGTCACCCAGGTGTCCCGGTTCTTTAACTCCGTATCGATTAACCAGGACCGGGGGGCAGAAAGTATTGCGGAACATTTTATTCATACAGGCCATCTTTCGTTTGGCTTTGTTGCCCAGGAAGGGGTTGATAATCGTAAGGTTTCATCGTATACCAAAAAAATAGCGAGTCATGGTTTAAAACTTGCTAAAGATAATTCGTTCTGGATAGCCAAAGGAGAGGGGGAAAAGATATCAGGCCATATTAGCATTCTTGATGATATTATTGCGAAACTCAGCGATCCGAAGCGAATCTGTACATGTCTGCTAGTGTATAACGATATTGCGGCAAATTATATTATCGATGGGCTAAAAGAAAAAGGCATCTCCATTCCTGAAGATGTTGCGATTGCCAGTTTTGACAATACCTTGCTGGCACAAACTAAAAAAATAACTAGCGTTGCACAGCCGGTAAATGAAATTGCTCACCTCGCGTTTCAGATGGTGAAGCATCAACAGCAGCCGGACAGTATTGAAATGCACGAAATTGTCTCTCGGTTAATTGTTCGTGAGAGCAGCGTAAAAATTAATATTACTTCCCTGTAAGGGATATATGTTTAGAAATGGCGCGACAATTTGCGCCATGGGCTCCTTTTAACAAAAAATAGGTATATTTATGTCTGCTACCGCAATGGAAAAGCCAAGTGCTTATGAAAAGCTGGGGTTGAGGGAGAAGATCGGCTACGGGATGGGGGACGCTGGTTCAGGAATGATATGGAGTGTACTGGCGCTCTATCTGACGTGGTTTTATACCGATGTCTATGGCCTCAATGCCGGGGTGGTGGGCACATTATTCCTCGTTATTCGCATCTTTGACGCGTTTAGCGATCCGCTGATGGGGGCAATCTGCGACCGCACGGTGTCACGCTGGGGAAAATTCCGTCCATGGCTATTATGGATGGCGCTTCCGTTTGGTCTAGGCGCGGTACTGATGTTCACTACCCCAGAACTCAGCATGAACGGAAAGATTATCTATGCCTGGGTTACTTATCTGGTCATGTCGCTGATTTATACCGCGATTAATATTCCCTATTGCTCCGTCGGCGGCGTCATTACCCTCAATCAAAAAGAGCGCATGGGTTGTCTGTCATGGCGCTTTTTCCTGAATGGCCTGGCAACATTAATTATCTCCTCCTCTATTCTGCCGTTAACCGACTGGCTGGGTAACGGCGACCGCGCCTCCGGTTTCCAGCTGACCATGGTCATTATGGGCGGGGCGGCAACGCTGATGTTCCTGTTCTGCTTTTCCAGCATTAAAGAGCGGGTGGTATCGGTTAAGCAAAACGAGTCGTTGAAGAAAGACCTGCGGGATATTATCAAAAACGATCAGTGGCTCTTAATGATCTCTATTACTTTCCTGAACGTTTTTCCGGCATTTATCCGCGGTGGCGTCACTATTTATTATGCGACTTATGTCATGAAGGCGTCTGTCGGATTTATTACCTTCTTTATGGCGCTGGGCGTGGCCTGTAATATGCTGGGCAGCGTGCTTGCCAAACCGCTTACCGATCGCTTTGATAAGCTGGCGCTGTTCCGTATTATTAATATTATTCTCGGGTTTCTGTCATTGGCGCTGTGGTTTATCGATCCGCAATCGTTGACCCCGCTGATGGCGCTATTTATCGTCATTAACGTTCTGCATTTAATTCAATCTGGCCCCATTCTGTGGGCGATGATGTCCGATGTCGATGACTACGGTGACTGGAAGTTCGGTAAACGCCTGACCGGTATCTCTTTCGCGGGTAACCTTTTTATGCTCAAAATGGGGCTGGCGGTGGCTGGCGCAATCGTCGCCTGGATTCTGGCGTTTACCGGCTATATCGCTAATGAACCACAGCAAAATTCCCAGACCATTCAAGGCATTATCATGATGTTCTCACTGCTGCCGATGGTGAGTTATTTCATTAGCGCGTATCTGGTGCGCTACTTCAAGCTGAATAACGCCTTCCTTGAAAAAATCAAAGCCGATCTTGCAAAACGTGAACTGGAAAAAGGACGCGGTTAATGGGTAGGGGAGCAGTCTATCCGTATTATTTATCATTCAATATCAGTCTTAATGAAACTAGAATATTTTAAGTGATTTTCTGTTCATATCAGAGGAGGTTCTTTATGACGCATAATAATTATTATGACGTGACGCAGTGGCATATCGGTAATCCTTATAAGGATATTGGGGAGGTTATTAACAGTATTATCCTCGATATTAAAAAACGACAAACCGCAACTGATGTTAATAACGGCGGGAAACCTGGCGCCGTTATCTATATTCCGCCCGGCGATTATCATCTCAAGACACAGGTTTTTATCGATATCAGTTATTTAAAAATTATGGGTGCCGGACACGGTTTTGTCTCCTCAAGTATTCGTTTCAATACGCCGGCTGTCGAGTGGGCGTATTTGCATGATATTTGGCCGGGTGGTAGCCGTATTCTGGTCGATATTTGTGTGCATCCCGGCGATGAAGAACATGCTGGCGCTGCATTTTACGTGAAACGCAGCGGAGCGCCGCGAATTAGTTCGGTGGCGTTTGAAAACTTCTGTATTGATGGCCTGCACTTTATTGATGATGGATTGGGAAACAACGATCCGGAAAATAGCTATATTAACGGCAAAACAGGGATTTATATCGCCAGCGCTCAGGATGCTTTCCGGATTACAGGCATGGGATTTATCTATCTTGAGCATGGTCTCACGATGTACAATAGTGATGCTATGGCTATCCATAATAACTTCATCGCCGAATGCGGCAACTGCATCGAGCTTCGTGGCGCCGGACAGGCTTCTAAAATAACCGATAATCTGATTGGCGCAGGCTATAAAGGTTATTCGATTTATGCCCAAAACTTCGGTGGGTTATTGATTTCCGGTAACAATATCTTTCCGCGTGGCGCCAGCAGCGTTCATTTATCTGGCGTTGTTCGTTCTAGCGTTACTAGTAATCGATTGCACTCATTTTATCCAGGAATGTTGGTTCTTGAAAATAACTGTGCGGAGAATCTCATCGCTGCAAATCATTTTTTCCGCGATCGCGAACCCTGGCCGCCGATGCAGACCTATGACAATGGCCTGGATGATGCCTATGGTCTGCTGCATATCAATGGTAGTAATAACTCGGTTATTGCCAATCATATTTCCGAAACTATTGATATCCAGTATCTTCGGCCACAGGGAATAAAGCCGGTCATCATCCGGCTGGTTGCCGGTAAAGGAAACTACCTTGCGAATAATCATATTGTTGCGACCACGGAAGCGTCAGTGCAGCAGGCGCACCCTTCCGAAGAGGACGCTTGCTTTGCGGCTCAGGTCAGCGCTTTGCTGACGACGGATAGATTAAAAGCCCTTGATGCGGTCGCGGTGCTGGTAGAAAAAGCGTCGTCTCAAAACACGATACTTGATTGCGGCAATAGCCAACAGGTGATGATGGACAGAGCGACGAATGCCTTCAGGGCTACGCCAGCTCCCGGCAATATAGAGATGGAATAAACCGGCAGGAGACGCGACGGCGCAGAGTAAGTCGTCCTACTCAGCGCTGAAAACGGCTGCCCCACTCAGCACAGCGAGGCAGCCATGATTTCACGCCAGATAAAACACTTCTTTGAGCTCCGCGCTCAGCGGGCTGTTATCCGGGTTGCTGGGCATCACTTCGCGCATGTATTTCCACCAGCGCTGGCACACTTCCGTGCTGGCGACCGCCTCCCAGCGGGCTTCCGACTCAATCTCCACCGTCGCGAACAGCAGATGGCGTTCTTTATCGAGATAAATGGCGTAATGGTGCGCGCCGTGCGCTTTCAGCACTGCTTCCAGCTCTGGCCAGATGGGGTTATGGCGGCGCTGGTACTCCTCGTGCGCGTCGGGGTTCACCTGCATGACGAAGGCTTTACGGATCATAAGGCCTCCAGATAGAGCTCGCGAACCTCATCGCGACTGGCGGGGCGCGGGTTACACGGCGCGCACGGGTCGGCCAGCGCTTTATCCAGCCAGCCTTCGATATCGGCTTTGCTGACGCCAAGCTGGCTGAAACCCTGGGGGATCCCTACGCGTTTGCTCAGCGCGCGGATGGCGTTGATGGCCTCCATGCTGGCAGCCTCATCGTTCATGCCGCGGGTATCGACGCCCATCGCCTGCGCCACGCGGGCGAAGCGCGCCACCGCGTTCGGGCGGTTAAAGTTTTCGATGATCGGCAGTAGAATGGCGTTGCACACCCCGTGCGGCAGGTTGTGGGTGGCGCCAGGCTGATGGGCCAGGGCGTGTACCAGCCCGAGACCGGCGCTGTTGAACGCCATGCCCGCCAGGTATTGGCCAAACGCCATCTGCTCGCGGGCCTGCAGATCGTGCCCATCGTCTACCGCTTTCGGCAGCCACAGGTTAATCAGGCGAATGGCCTCGAGGGCGTTGGCGTTGGTCAGGGGATGGGCGCCAACGGAGACAAAGGCCTCGATGGCGTGGGTCAGGGCGTCCATGCCGGTGGCGGCAGTAACGGCTGGCGGGATGTCGAGCATCACGCTGGCGTCGTCGACGGCGATATCCGGGATCAGGTTCGGGTCGATAATCACCTCTTTTACCTGCCGCTCGCTATCGATAATCACGGCGTTGCTGGTCATCTCCGCCGCCGTGCCGGCGGTGGTGTTGATGGCCACCAGCGGCACGCCAGCGTTTTTCACTTTGCCGACGCCGGAGTAGGCGGTGGAGGCACCAGGGTTGGCGGTGAGGATTTTTATCGCCTTGGCGGTATCAATCGGGCTGCCGCCGCCGAAGGCGATCAGGTAATCGCAGCGGGCCGCCTGGTACGCCGCATAGCCTTGCTGCACCAGCGCTTCGGTGGGGTTGGGGAACACGTCGTCAAACAGCTGGTAAGCCATCTGCTGTTCATCCAGCGCGGAAAACAGGCTGTCTAGCAGGCCCAGCTTCACCAGCTGACCGTCGGTGACGATCAGCGCCTTGCCCCATTGTTTGCCCGCTACCAGCTTGACCATATCACCGATAGCGCCTGCGCCGTGGAGGCTGATTTTAGGTAGTGCCAACATAAAACTCATGATAATTCTCCTTAATGTTGATTTTGGAAAATCCGTTTCCCCTCACCCCAGCCCTCTCCCGCAGGGAGAGGGGGAAAACCGGTCCCGGACTACAGGCTGCCTGCGTGCGCCGGGCAGTCCCCTCTCCCTTGGGGAGAGGGCCAGGGTGAGGGGGAAATTAACATCGTCTTCGCTGCATCATCCGCCGGGTCATAATCGGCAGGGAGATCACCACGATCAGCATGGCGCCGATAATCACCGACATCACGATGCCGGGGACGTTCAGCAGGCTCAGGCCGAAGGTCACCAGCCCCATCAGAAAGGCGGCAATGATCACCCCGGGCATGCTGCCGGAGCCGCCGAGAATATTGACGCCGCCGAGCACCGCCATGGTGACAACCGCCAGCTCCCAGCCCATCGCCAGGGTGGGACGGGTACTGCCGAGCCGTGAGGTCAGCAGGACCGCCGCCAGCCCGGCCATCAGCCCGACCAGCGCGAACAGCACCAGGTTATGACGCTTAACATTGATCCCCGAAAACCAGGCGCCGGTCGGGTTATTGCCGATGGCGTAGGTCCGGCGACCAAAGTTGGTTTTATGCAGCAGGAAGGTGAAGGCGGCCGCGAGGAGGATAAACAGCGCAAACTCAAAAGAGAGCGCCCCCCACACGTAGCCCTGGCCGAACCAGGCAAAGCTCTCCGGATAGTGATTGAGCGCCTGATCGCCCAGCAGGATATAGGTGATGCCGCGATACAGGCTCATGGTGCCGATGGTGATCACAATGGACGACAGGTTAAAGCGAGTCACCAGCAAGCCGTTGAACAGGCCGCACAGCAGACCTACGCCCAGGCCGATGATCACCAGCAGCGGCGTGTCCACCCCCGCTGCCGCGCAGAAGCCCATCACCGTTGAGCTGAGCGCCATCGTCGAGGCCACCGACAGATCGATTTCCCGGGCGATAATCAGCATCGCCATCGGCAGGACGACGATCGCCTTCTCGGTAAAGGTAAAGGTCGCGTCCGAGAGGTTCCAGATATTGAGGAAGTACGGGGAAGCCACCGCGTTGCCGATAAATACCGCCAGGGTGACCGCCAGTAAAAACCCTTCCCAGCACAGCAGGCGGCGCAGCGGCGACGGCGCGGCCGGGGCGTTTTTCATCTCTTCAGATACCATCATTTTGCTCATGATTTCACCGCCTGTTTCTGTCGGGCTAACGCCGCGTTGCGCAGGATTAACCGCCCGTGACCGCGATTGCCGCGCTCGTTGAGCAGCACCGCCATGACGATCACCGCCCCGGAAATCGCCATTTGCCAGAAGGGCGAGATGCCGATCACCGGCAGGGCGTTATTGATGACCCCGAGGAACAGCGCGCCGCACAGGCAGCCCAGCACCCGTCCGCTTCCGCCCATGGTACTGATACCGCCGATCACGCAGGCCGCGACCACCTGCAGTTCAAAGCCGTTCGCCACGTCGACATAGGCGACGGCGAAGCGCGAGATCCACAGATAGCCGCAGAAGCCGGCCAGCGCGCCGGAGAGACAGAAACTGACGAACTGCATTTTTCCGGCGTTAATGCCGGTGTAGTACGCCGCCGTCGCGTTGCCGCCTGCGGTGTATAAGGCCCGGCCGGTGCGGCTGTAGCGCAGGAAATAACCCACCAGCAGCAGCGCGGCGATGGCGCACCAGCTCAGAAGCGGTAATCCCATGAGCGTGCTGCGCGGCAGACTGAGAAAATCAGCGCTCATCTGATGTGAGTTAACCCAGCCGCCGTCAGTCAGCAGGAAGATAATGCCGCGATAAATGCTCATGGTGCCCAGGGTCACCACGATGGCGGGAATGCCGAGGCGCCAGACCAGCAGGCCGTTAATCATCCCCATCAGCAGGCCCAGCAGGGTTGCCAGTGCCAGCAGCGCCACCACCGGAATACCCGGATAGTGGGCGTTAAGCAGGGCGACGATCATCCCGGTCAGCGCCAGGTTGGCGGCCATCGACAGATCGATGCCTTTGGTGAGCAACACCATCATCTGGCCGAGGGCGAGAATGATAAGGATGGCGGTATCGTTAAACATCTCCACCAGATTGCCCGGTGAAACGAACGACGGCGCCCGGCTGCCGATGGCGCCGATCATCAAAATGATGACCAAAGCCAGCAGCGCTTCGCGATGTTTAAGCCATGCGTGTCCCATCATGCCGCCTCCTGGCCGATGCCGCTGGCCGCGCTAACGATGGTTTCCGCTGTCGCTTCACCGGCCTGGTATTCGGCGACCATCAGCCCTTCGTGCATCACGATAATCCGGTCGGCCATGCCCATCACTTCCGGCAGCTCTGACGAGACCATAATCACCGCCAGTCCCTGGCTGACCAGCTCGGACATAAACTGATGCACGGCGGCTTTTGAGCCGATATCAATGCCTTTGGTCGGCTCGTCGAGGATAATCACCTCGGGATGGGTCGCCAGCCATTTGCCGATCACCACTTTCTGCTGATTGCCGCCAGAGAGGGTCTCCACCGGCTGCCGCCAGCTGAAGGCTTTAACCTGCAGGCGCGAGGCGTACTCGTCCGCCAGCCGCCATTCCCGGGCGTCGTTCAGGACGCCGTTAGGATTGAGCTTGCTGAGCTGCGGCAGACTGATGTTCTGGGCGATGGACAGGGCGATGATCGCCCCCTGTTTCTGCCGCTCTTCCGGCACGCAGACGATGCCCGCGCGGATGGCGTCGGCGGGCTGGCGAAAGCGCATGGGGCTGCCGTTCAGGCGGATCTCGCCGGAGGAGGGACGCGAGACACCGGAGAGCGCCTGCATCAGCTCGGTGCGTCCGGCGCCCACCAGGCCGTAAAAGCCGAGAATTTCGCCCTTGCGCAGGCGGAAGCTGATATGGGCAAACTCGGTAGGATGACAGAGATCGGTCACCTCCAGCACCGTTTCTCCGGGCGTGCAGCCGACTTTCGGGTAGGTTTGGGTGATCGCCCGGCCCACCATCATCGACACCATTCGCTCTTCGGTGATGTCGCTTATCGCCCCGGAGCTGACGTACACCCCATCGCGCAGGATGGTGTAATAATCGGCCAGCTCGAAAATTTCATCGAACTTATGCGAGATAAACAGGATCGCTTTGCCGTCCTGCTTCAGACGCTCAACGATGTGATAAAACTCCAGGATTTCATGCTGGGAGAGGGCGGCGGTCGGCTCATCGAGGATCACCACCTGGGCGTCGAAAGCCAGCGCCCGGGCAATCGCCACCATGTGCCGCTGGGCGATGCTGAGGGTTTTCAGCGTGGCCCGCGGGTCGATCTGGACTTCCAGCCGGGTGAGGATCTCGCTGGCTCTGCGGTGCATCGCCGGCCAGTCGAGCGTTTTTAACAGTCCCTTATACAGATACTGGCCGACGAAAATATTTTCACTGACCGAGAGTTCGTCAAACAGCACGGTTTCCTGGTGAATGGCGGTGATCCCTACCTTATGCGCCGATTCCGGCGTTGGCAGATGAATAGGGATCGCTTTATAGAGGATCTCGCCCTCTTCGGGCTGATAAATACCGGTCATCACTTTGACCAGCGTGGATTTCCCCGCGCCGTTTTCGCCGATTAAGGCGGTCACTTTGCCGGGCCAGAGATCAAGCTGCACGTTCTCAAGGGCGCGCACACCGGGAAAAATCTTGGTGATCCCCTTCAGCGACAGCAGTGGCGTTGATGCTGACATGATAGTTCTCCACAAAAATCACCCCTCACCCTAACCCTCTCCCCAAAGGGGCGTGGGAACGGTCCGGCGTCCGCTGGCCACATCGTGCAGAGGACCAGCCTTTCCCCCTCTCCCTCCGGGAGAGGGCCGGGGTGAGGGAACAAGGGTTAGAAAATTTTCGAGAACTTATCGATGTTGCTCGCATCGTAGACGAACGGCTCGGCCATCGCGCCATTCCCCTCAGCATCCAGCTTCACTTTGCCCAGCTTGCCCATACTGGCTTCGGTTTTGGTCGCCGTGCCTTTGACTAAATCGTCGGCCAGATAGGTGGCGGCGTAGCCCAGGTCAATCGGGTTCCAGATGGCGAAGCTTTTGCTGGCGCCGGACTTGATCGCGCCGGCCATTTCCGACGGCAGCCCCAGCCCGGTGACATAGACTTTGCCGATTTTGCCCTGATCCTTCACCGCCTGCGCGGCGGCAACAATGCCCACCGACGACGGCGAAACAATGACTTTCAGGTCCGGATATGATTTCAGCAGGCCCACCGCTTCGCGGTAGCTTTTATCCGACAGATCGTCCCCGTAGGCGACGGTGACCAGCTGTACGGACGGATACTGCGGCAGCACCTTTTTCATCTCCTCAATCCAGATGTTCTGGTTAGTGGAGGTTGGGGTGGCGCTTAACACGGCCACCTCGCCTTTCTCAACGTTCAGCGCCTTCAGCGCATCGGCGGCGAGCTTGACGTTGGTTTCGCCAATTAAGGCGTTATTCGAGGGGTTAAGATGGATCTGGCGGCCTGCCGGCGCCACGCCGGAGTCCCACGAGACCACCTTGATGCCGCGCTGCATCGCTTTTTTCAGCACCGGTACCACGGCGTCCGGATCGTTGGCGGAAATGGCGATCGCATCCACGCCCTGGGCGATCAACCCGTTCAGCACATCGATCTGCGCTTCGGCGGTGGTAGTGGTCGGGCCGGTGTAGATCACTTTGACATCACCTAACTCTTTGGCTGCCTGTTGGGCGCCAACGTTGGCGGCTTCGAAGAAGCCATTTCCCAGCGATTTCGCCACAAGGGCGATCTTAACTTCTGCTAAGGCGGAACCGGACAACGCCAGGGCGGCAACGGTGAGGATCAAGCTTGTCTTTGTTTTCATTGCTTTTACTCCACATGAGTTAGTTTTGTAGGGTTTGCAGGTGATGTTTCGCCCCGTCTCGGTGAGCGGGGCGCGATGTTGTTATGGATAAAGATCTAAAGCGGACTGCAGCGGCTGCACGTTGAAGCGTTTGCCAAGGGCGATAAGCTCTTCGCGGGTGATGGTCTGCTTCATCCCGCCCATGGACAAGACTTTCACCAGCACTTCGGCGGACTTCTCGGCGGTGTCGATCAGGCCGAAGGTCTCATCCAGCGTGGGGCCGCTGCCGAAGACGCCGTGGAATGGCCACAGCACCAGCGAGTGTTTTTGCATGGTTTCGGCGGTCGCCTGGCCGATTTCATCGGTGCCCGGCACCATCCACGGCAGAATGCCGACGCCGTCCGGGAAGACCACCAGACATTCGGTGCTACCTTCCCACAGCTTGCGGGTGAACAGATCGCTGTGGTTCTCCAGAACATAGGTCAGGGCGATCAGGTTGGTGGCATGGCAGTGCATGATCACCCGGTCTTTGCCGCCGGTCAGTTTGATGCGCTCGCTATGCGACAGGAAGTGTGCCGGCAGCTCGGAGGTCGGTACGGCATCCTCGGTGAGGCCCCACAGGATATGGTATCCCGCGCCATCGCTGTCGACCTTTACCACGCCGAGGTTAGCGGCCGGGTCGAGCTGGACGTTACGGAAGAATTTGCCGGAGCCGGTGACGATAAATGGCTGGTTGGCCAGGATTGGCATCGGCTGGCTGAGGGCGATGTAACGCGGTTTGGCGTGGAAATCCGCCGCATAAGGTTCGATATCCGCTTCATCCAGACGCAGCGTCAGGTTGCCGCCGTTGCGTTCGTCCCAGCCTTTCAGCCAGGCGTCGGAGGTGGCTTTGATCATGCCCTGGACGAACCAGGCGTCGATAATGGTCTGCATAGTCTTGTCTTTCCTGTTGATTCGGTGGGGGTAGCCCCTCACCCTAACCCTCTCCCCACAGGGGAGAGGGAACTGTTCGGTGCGCTCTGGCAACATCGCGCAGTTCGTAGCCCGGGTAAGGCGTCAGCCGCGACCCGGGAAAGCCCGTGCATTACCCGCGCTGGCTCAGAACCGCATTCTCATAAGCCCGTACGTTGTCCAGCCACTGACTGCCCGCCGGCGTGTCGTGACGCTGACAGTACATCTCCCAGATGGCCTGCCATGGCAGCGATTTTTGCTCTTCGAGCAGCGCCAGGCGGGCGGTGTAATCGCCGTCGTTCTCCAGCTGACGAAGCTGAGCGGTCGGTTCCAGCAGGGCGCGCAGCAGCGCTTTTTTCATATTGCGGGTACCAATTACCCAGGCCGCGATGCGGTTGATGGAGGCATCGAAGAAGTCGAGGCCGATGTGCACGCGGTCAAACAGGTTGTGGCGAATGATTTCACTGGCGATGGCCTGGGTTTCATCATCCAGCAGCACCACGTGGTCGCTGTCCCAACGTACCGGGCGGCTGACGTGCAGCAGCAGGCGCGGGATGTAGAGCATGGCGGCAGAGATTTTGTCGGAGATCACTTCCGTCGGGTGGAAGTGGCCGGCATCGAGGCACAGCGCCGTCTGGCGGCTGGTGGCGTAGCCCATATAGAACTCGTTGGAGCCGACGGTGTAGCTTTCGGCGCCGATGCCGAACAGCTTGCTCTCCACGGCGTCAATATGGTGCGCCGGGTCGAGCTTCTCGCTGATCACTTCATCAAGGGCATTCAGCAACCGCTGGCGCGGCGCGAAGCGGTCAACGGTAATATCTTTCATGCCGTCCGGCACCCAGATATTCATCACCGATGGGGTACCCAGCTGTTCGCCAAAATAAGCGGATACGCGACGGCTGGCTTTGCAGTGGTCGATCCAGAACTGGCGGATCTCATCGTTGGCGTGCGACAGGGTAAAGCCGTCGGCGCTCAGCGGATGCGAGAAGCAGGAGGGGTTGAAATCCAGCCCCAGTTTGTTGGCTTTCGCCCACGTAACCCAGTTTTTAAAGTGCTCCGGCTTAATCTCATTGCGCGCTACCGGCGCGTCGGATTCCAGGTAAATAGCGTGCAGGTTGAGACGCTTTGGTCCCGGGATCAGGCTCAGCGCCTGCTCAAGGTCGGCGCGTAGCTCTTCAGCATTGCGCGCTTTGCCCGGGTAGTTGCCGGTCGCCTGGATGCCGCCGGTCAGGCTTCCCGCCGGGTTTTCGAAACCGGCGACGTCGTCACCCTGCCAGCAGTGCATGGAGACGGGCAGACGGTCCAGCTGGCGCAGGGCCTCCTCGACATCCACGCCGACGGCGGCGTAGCGCTGCTTAGCAATTTCCCAGGCTTGTTCAAGTTGAGTGGTCATGCGCAAAGCTCCTTGGTCTGTTGTGGCTGAAACTGCGCCACGAAACGGGCAATTTCACTATCAGGATTGGGGGTAAAAGCGGTGAGCGCCGCGTTGTCGCGCACCACTTGACGAAACTCATCGACATTGGCCAGCTCGTCGAGGGTCATTAACTGGATGCCGATATTGCCGAGGGTGGAGGCCTCCACCGGGCCGGCCACGACGGCGATCCCGCAGGCGTCAGCGCACAGCTGGTTAAGCAGCGCGTTCTGGCAGCCGCCGCCGACGATATGCAGCTGGCTGAAGGGCTGGCCGCGCAGCGCCGCCAGCTCGTTAAGCACCCGGGCGTAGAGCAGCGCCAGGCTGTCGAAAATGCAGCGCGCCAGCTCGGCATCGCTTTCAGGAACGGGCTGTCCGGCATCGCGACAGGCGGCCTGGATCTCGGCGCTCATACTGGCCGGGTTGATAAAGCGGTCATCGTTGCAGTCAATCATGAAGCGGCACGCCGGTAGCGCGGCGGTGCGGGCGATCAGCCCCTGCAGGTCGCTGACGTTTTGTTCTTTCAGCACCCGCTGCAGCAGCCACAGGCCCATGATATTTTTCAGCACCCGGTAGCGGCCTTCCGCTCCGCCTTCGTTGGTGATATTGGCCTGCAGCGCCGCGTCGCAGTTGTATGGGGTCAGGCTTTCAAACCCCATCAGCGACCAGGTGCCGGAGGAGAGATAGGCGGCATCACGGTCGGCCAGCGGAGAGGCGATCACCGCGCTGGCGGTGTCGTGGCTGGCGACCGCGACCACCGGAATACGGTTGCCCTGCGGGCAGATCCAGTGACCAATCACATTGCCGGGGTGGGTCGGCGTTCCGAACCACGCCAACGGCGCGCCGGTCCAGTTCAGCAGCGTCTCATCCCAGCTATCGCTATTGATGTTAACCAGCTGGGTGGTGGTGGCGTTGGTATATTCCCAGTTCAGATTGCCGGTCAGGCGGAAGCTGAAATAGTCGGGGATCAGCAGGGCATGCGCGGCCTGACTGACCAGCTCCGGCTGCTGCTCCACCAGGGCGCGCAGCTGGTAAAGGGTGTTAAACGGCAGAAACTGAATACCACTGCGGCGATAGATCTCCGCCCGGCCCAGCTGTTCTTCAGCGTGACGTAGCAGGCCCTGGGTGCGGTCGTCGCGATAGGAGATCGGCAGTCCGACGCGCTGGCCCTGCTTATCCAGCAGGACATAATCCACCCCCCAGGTATCGATGCCGATACTGTCGATCAGGATGCCCTGCTCACACACTTTCTCCAGCCCGCGACGGATCTCGCCTTCCAGGCTATCCACATCCCAGCAGTCGAAGCCATCCACCTTCTGCAGGCTGTTGGTGAAGCGATGGATTTCCCGCAGGGTCAGGGCGCGTGGCCCGGACTGATAGCTGGCGAGCATCACCCGCCCGCTGGAGGCGCCTAAATCGACGGCGACACAATGACGAATACTCATGGAAAGACCCTTCTTAAAATCATTGTCCGCAGTCTAAAAAAGGCCGCTTACTGACACCTTCTCGCTACGGACAGTCAAAACTGGCCGCTGGCAAGAAAGCAAAGGTGACCGTGAGGGAAATCACAATTTGCGGTTTTAGGGGGTGGCGAGGGGGATGTGATGGCGTCCGCAGTTCCGTATCTTTCCGGCTGATTCTTGAAAAAGCGGCAGGATTTACGAATTTCATGGTCAAAAATTGAAGGCCGGATAGCCAACCCTTCATTACTATCAGCCGGTGACTGATAATTTTTCTCATTACGAGGGTGGCATCATGACCATATTGCACAGTACGGATTTCTTTAAGGCCGGGATCTCGACGGTGGCTATTGAACCCCGCCTCCCTCAGTCGGCCTTTCCGGAACATCACCATGATTTCCATGAAATTGTCATCGTGGAGCAGGGCACGGGTATTCACGTCTTCAATGGTCAGCCCTATACCATCGGCGGCGGTTCGGTCTGCTTTATTCGCGATCACGACCGGCATCTGTACGAGCATACGGATAACCTGTGTCTGACCAACGTGCTCTATCGCGCGCCGGATGCGTTTCGTTTTCTCGCCGGGGTCAGCCAACTGCTGCCCCAGGAGCAGGAGGGGAACTACCCATCGCACTGGCGGGTGAACCAGACGGTCCTGCAGCAGGTTCGGCATATCGTGGCGCAGATGGAGGCCATGGGGAGCGAAACGGATACCCATGCCGTCGCCAGCCGTGAGATCCTGTTTATGCAGCTGCTGGTGCTGTTGCGTAAAAGCAGTCTTGCGGAAGAGGCCACCAACAATGATGCGCGGCTGAATCAGCTGCTGGCCTGGCTGGAAGATCATTTTGCCCAGGAGATCTGCTGGGAGGAGGTGGCGGCGCAGTTTTCGCTGTCGCTGCGTACCCTGCACCGCCAGCTGAAGCAGCAGACCGGCCTGACGCCGCAGCGCTATCTTAATCGGGTGCGCCTGATGAAGGCCCGGCATCTGTTGCGCCACAGCGATGAAAGCGTGACTGATATCGCTTTTCGCTGCGGCTTCGGCGACAGTAACCACTTTTCGACGCTTTTTCGCCGCGAATTTGACTGGTCGCCGCGCGATATCCGCCAGGGCCGCGACGCCATTCTTCAGTAACGCGAGAAGAGTCAACGTATTGCGGGCTAAAAACGCGAATAATGCGCCCTTATCCGCGTTTGGAGTGTGAGCCGTGGCCGGTCTGATTCTACGTAAAGAGGAGTTTTTCCCTTCCGCCACGCAGGCAGTGGCGGTGGCTGACCGCTACCCGCAAAACGTTTTTGCCGAGCATACCCACGAGTTCTGCGAGCTGGTGCTGGTGTGGCGCGGCAACGGGCTGCACGTCCTTAACGATCGCCCCTGGCGCATTACCCGCGGCGATCTGTTCTATATTCGCGCCGAAGATAAACACTCCTATGCTTCGGTTAATGATTTAGTCCTGCAGAACATCATCTATTGCCCGGAGCGGCTGCAGCTCAATTTTGACTGGGCGGGGACGATCCCTGGCCTCTTTGGCACGCCGTGGAAGCCCCACTGGCGCATGGGCAGCACAGGTATGGCGCAGGCGCGCCAGGTGATTAGCCAGCTTGAGCATGAGTGCGCCCGGCGCGACGCGCAGGGAAATGCGATGGCCGAACTGCTTTTTGCCCAGCTGGCGCTGACGTTGCAGCGCCATCGCTACGCGACGGATGATCCCGCGGCGACGCAGCGCGAAGCGCTGCTGGACAAACTGCTGGCCGCGCTGGCGGCCAGCCTCAGCCGCCCCTTTGTTCTGGAGCGTTTCTGCGAGCAGGAGGGCGGCAGCGAGCGGGCGCTTCGCCAGCAGTTTCGCCAGCAAACCGGGATGACCATCAATCACTATTTACGCCAGCTGCGGATCTGCCATGCGCAGTATCTGCTGCAGCATACCGAGCGCTTAATCGGCGATATCGCCATGCAGTGCGGCTTTGAGGACAGTAACTACTTTTCGGTGGTTTTTAGCCGGGAAATCGGCATGTCGCCGGGGCAGTGGCGGCAGCGCAGTCGCGCCGCCGCCTGAAGACCGTCGTTGTCTGGCTGATGACCCGGTGGTTAACTGGCCATCCCCAGACCGACGATATTGGCGGCGATGATGATCACCACGCAGCCGAGGCTCAGGACGCTCACCGGACGACGACCGGCGTTGTTCCACTCCTTCAGCACCAGACCCACCAGACCGCCGCACAGCACGTAGAAACTCATGTGCAGCATCCAGCTCATATAGTCATACTGCGCCGGAATGCTGGCGTGGCCCCAGGCATAGAAGAAGAACTGGAGATACCACATCAGGCCGCCGAGGGCGGAGAGCAGAAGGTTGCTGATGATGAGCGGTTTGGCCAGCGAGAAATCGGCTTTGACTGACAGGTTCTTCACTTTCGCCAGACGAATAAAGCAGAAGCCGAGGTTGACCAGCGCCCCGCCGCCCATAATGACTACGTAGCTTGGCAGCGCCGCGTACAGCGGGTCGACGCCGAGCGCTGCGGCGGCGTCATGCATCGGTTTGGCGGCGTTCATCGCGAACGACATCCCTGCGGAGAAGATACCGCACATCACCGCCAGCAGAAGTCCTTTCTTCAGATTGAACTCTTCGGCTTTGATGCCCATTTTGCGCTCTTTCAGCTGGCCTGCGCGGGTGACGATGCCGACGCCAATCACCGCCACCAGCACGCCGAGCAGCGTCATTTGACCGCCCTGGGTGTGCATCAGCACCGAAAACTGACCGTTAATAATCGGCGTCATCAGCGTGCCGACAATCAGCGTGATGCCAATGGCGATGCCAATCCCCATCGACATGCCAAGATAGCGCATGGTCAGGCCATAGTTGATATTACCGATGCCCCACATAGCGCCGAACAGGAAGACCGGCAGCAGCGTGGAGGCGTTAAAGGAGCGGTAGTAGGCCCAGAAGTCGGGTAACAGCGTGGCGCTGATGGCCCAGGGCAGGATCAGCCAGGAGACGATCCCTCCAACCGACCACATGGTTTCCCACGACCAGTGTTTTACTTTTTTGAACGGGGCATAGAAACAGGCGGCACTGGCGGCCCCTATCAAATGCCAAAAAATACCCATCGTAATCGCGTGGTTCATTGATTTTATCCTCATCTTTTTTTATCGGAGACGGCGGCTTCCGATGTGATGAGTGTAAAAATTAGCCGCTTTGGCCGCCTTCAAGCCGTTGCCACAGGATGGCGAACCCTGGCAACCATGGGCTTAATTAGTTGTTCTACATCACAAAATGACGGGTATTTCTTCTGGTTATATCCATATGAAAAATACGGCATTGATAAGCATTTTCAATACCATTTAATTAACTATAATGGACAAACTGCTTACGCGGCGTTAACACTTGAGCCGCTCGACAATAATGGAGATGATTATGAGCTATACCCTGCCATCCCTGCCGTACGCTTACGATGCTCTGGAACCGCACTTCGACAAGCAGACGATGGAGATCCATCACACTAAACACCATCAGACCTACGTGAACAATGCCAACGCCGCGCTGGAAAGCCTGCCGGAGTTCGCTAACCTGTCCGCTGAAGAGCTGATCACCAAGCTGGATCAGCTGCCGGCTGACAAAAAGACCGTACTGCGTAACAACGCGGGCGGCCACGCTAACCACAGCCTGTTCTGGAAAGGCCTGAAAACCGGCACCACCCTGCAGGGTGACCTGAAAGCGGCTATCGAGCGCGATTTCGGCTCTGTAGACAATTTCAAAGCGGAATTCGAAAAAGCCGCTGCGACCCGTTTCGGCTCTGGCTGGGCGTGGCTGGTCCTGAAAGGTGACAAACTGGCCGTTGTCTCCACCGCCAACCAGGATTCCCCGCTGATGGGCGAAGCCATTTCCGGCGCTTCCGGCTTCCCGATCCTGGGTCTGGACGTGTGGGAACACGCTTATTACCTGAAATTCCAGAACCGTCGTCCGGACTACATCAAAGCCTTCTGGGACGTAGTGAACTGGGACGAAGCTGCAGCGCGTTTTGCCGCTAAAAAATAAGGTTGCATTGCGCTAAGAGAGAAGCGAGTCTGATGACTCGCTTTTTTTATATCTGTAGCAAGGAGAGCAGCCATGCATTATCCGGTGAATGTCTTTGTCGGCAAAATCAGGGACTACGCGGGCAGTCGCCCCAGCGCGATCGGCAAAATCCAGGTCGATGGCGAATTGCAGCTCGGCGATCTCGGCCTCGATGGGGATGAGCAGGCGGAGAAGAAAATACACGGCGGGCCGGACCGCGCGCTGTGCCACTATCCGCGCGAACACTATGCCGACTGGATGCGTGAATTCCCCCAGCAGGCCGAGCGCTTCTGCGCGCCGGCGTTCGGCGAAAACCTCTCCACCACCGGGCTCACCGAGCAAAATGTTTATATCGGCGATATCTTTCGCTGGGGCGAGGCGCTGATCCAGGTCACCCAGCCGCGATCGCCGTGCTTCAAGCTCAACTTTCATTTTGCGATCGGTGATATGGCGCAGCTGGTGCAAAACAGCGGGAAGACCGGCTGGTTGTATCGGGTGATTGCCGGGGGGCAAGTCTCCAGCGATGCGCCCCTAGAACTGGTTTCCCGGCTGAGCGATGTCAGTGTCCATGAGGCCGGGGCGATTGCCTGGCAGATGCCGTTTGATGATGATCAGTATCATCGTTTATTGTCGGCTGCGGGCCTGTCGGTGAGCTGGAGCAGAACGCTGCAGAAACGACGTTTAAGCGGTAAGATCGAGGATAGTTCGCGGAGATTGTGGGGGAAATAATTCCCCCACATTGAGTATTTTCGGGGATGCTCCCGGCTTAGCGCAGCGCAAGCCGGGACAGAGTCAGGTGCGCTTATACAGCGGCAGCCAAAGGGTTAAGCGCAAACCACCCAGCGGGCTGTCGTCGGCCTTCACCCAACCGCGGTGTTGCTGAATAGCGGTTTCGACAATCGCCAGCCCCAGGCCGGTGCCGCCGGACTCGCGGTCGCGCGCCTCGTCGGTCCGGTAGAATGGCCGGAAAATCTGTTCGCGATCCTCCGGGCTGACGCCCGGGCCGTCGTCGTCGACGTTAACCGTAATCCCGTCTTTATCCACCGAGAAGCTGACGGAAATCTTCGTGTGTGAGTAGCGCAGGGCGTTGCGGACGATATTTTCCAGCGCGCTTTCCAGCGCATTAGGATTACCGTACAGCGGCCAGGGGCCCGGCGGATACTCAACGGTGAAAGATTTACCCATCTGCTCGGCTTCAAACGCCGCGTTGTCCAGCACTTCGCCCCACAGCTGATTGGCTTTCACCGTCTCGCTGACCAGGGCATTTTTGGCCTGATTGCGCGACATCACCAGCAGGTCGTTGATCATGCTGTCCAGCCGGTGCGCCTCGGTTTCGATGCGCTCCAGCTCCTTGCTCTCACCGCTGCGGCGACGCAGCAGGGCGGTGCCCAACTGCAGGCGCGTAAGTGGTGTACGCAGCTCATGCGAGATATCAGACAGCAGTCGCTGCTGGCTGGTCATCATCCGCTCCAGCGCGGTGACCATCTGGTTAAAGCTGGCGCCAGCGGCTAAGAACTCCTGCGGCCCGGCTTCCAGCTCCGGATGCTGGCGCAGGTTGCCCTGGGCGACTTCGTCGGCGGCGTTTTTCAGCTTACGCGCCGGTTTCGCCAGGCTCCACGCCAGCCACAGCAGCAGCGGGGCGCTGACCAGCATCGTGACGATCAGCAGCAGCAGCGGCCGGTCAAACAACAGGTTGATAAAGTCGGATTGGGAGGTGCTGGCGGGACGAATCAGATAGAGCTGATAGTTATCCTCGCCGTCCCTGACGGAAAACGGGCCCACCATTTCCAGGCGGCCATAGCGTTTTTTCTGCGGATGATCGGCATTATCGGCCTGGCCGATAAAGTTACGAATGATCTGCATCTCGTTGCGTTCTGCGCCGATCACGCGGCCTTCGCTGGTCACCAGCAGCAGGCGTTGTCCCGGCGGCGCCCATTTATCGATGGCGCGAAACAGACGGCGCCACCACATCAGGTCGTTTGGCGGATCGTTGGCCAGCTCGGCCTCGACGTGCTGCTCGATCATGATGCCCTGACGCTGCTCGCTTTCCAGCAGCTCGGTCATCTGCCGGGAATCCAGTTTGGGCAACATCAGCACCAGCATCAACACCAGCGCCAGCGTGAGCCAGAAGATGGCGAAGATGCGTGCAGTCAAACTTCCAATCATGAAGCGGAAACCATCAGATACCCGCGGCCACGCAGCGTTTTAAACCACGGATGGCCATCTTTGCGCTCCGGCAGCTTACGCCGCAGGTTGGAAATATGCATATCGATGGCGCGGTCGAACGGCGTCAGGCGCTTGCCTAACACTTCCTGGCTTAAATGTTCACGCGACACTACCTGGCCGAGATGCTGCGCTAACAGATAGAGCAGGGTGAACTCGGTACCGGTGAGCTCCAGCGTCTGACCATCGAAATTGGCTTCCTGGCGGCCCGGGTTCAGGCTTAAGGCATCCACTTCCAGCGTTGGCGATCCGGCTTCGGTCGTCTGCTGCTGCTCGCTCCAGTGGGAACGGCGCAGAATCGCGCGTATACGGGCCACCAGTTCACGATCGTTGAACGGCTTAGGCAAATAGTCATCCGCGCCCAGCTCAAGGCCGAGAACGCGATCCAGCTCGCTCCCGCGCGCTGTTAGCATGATAACCGGGGTCTGGTGTGTCTGACGCAGCTCTTTCAGCGTATCGATACCGTTTTTCTTCGGCATCATCACGTCGAGCAGCAATAAATCAACGCTGTCGTCCAGAAGGGCCAGCGCCTGTTCCCCATCATGGGCCACCAGCACGTTAAAACCTTCCATATCGAGCAGCTCTTTTAACAGGGAGGTGAGCTCCCGGTCATCATCAACTAACAGGATTTTATTCATCTTTTAAATACCTCCGAGGCAGAAATTACGTCATCAAGGCCCGCTAATCCATGACTTTACGTTGTTTTACACCCCCTGACGCATGTTTGCAGCCTGAATCGTAGACTGTCTCTCGTTGAATCGCGACACAAACGTTTTGGGAGTATGTGATGCGCAATGTTATCGCTGCCGTCATGGCCTCAACGCTGGCGCTAAGTGCATATAGCCAGGCCGCTGAAGTCGTTACCAGCGTTAACTGGCTCCCCGGAGACGAAGGGGGACAGCGCGGTAGCCAGAGCCATATGTTTGACGGCATAAGTTTAACCGAGCAGCAACGTCAGCAGTTACGGGATCTTATGCAACGGGCACGCCACGACAGGCTCCCCGTTAATGTTAGCGAAATGGAGACAATGCATCGCCTTGTCACCGCAGAAAATTTTGATGAAAACGCTGTGCGCGCTCAGGCAGAAAAGATGGCGCAGGAACAGGTTGCTCGCCAGGTTGAAATGGCTAAGGTCCGCAACCAGATGTACCACCTGCTTACGCCAGAGCAGCAAGCGGTTTTAAATGCTAAGCACCAGCAACGTATGGATCAGTTGCGTGAGGTTGCAAGGATGCAGAAAGGCTCAGCAATGATGCTTTCGAGTAGTAGCAACACCCTGCAACCCCAGTAACAAACCCTGTTTTCCTTGCCATAGACACCATCCCTGTCTTCCCCCACATGATGTGGGGGTTTTTTTTGCCCTTTTTTCGGCAAATCAACTTCTTCGCGTATCCCGTGAGCGTCACAAGTTCAGGTTATACTAAGCGCATTGCAGGAGAAGGAGCCTATATGAATCAATCTTATGGCCGGTTGGTCAGCCGCGCCGCTATCGCCGCGACGGCCATGGCCTCCGCGTTACTTTTGATCAAAATTTTTGCGTGGTGGTATACCGGTTCAGTCAGTATTCTGGCTGCGCTGGTGGATTCGCTGGTGGATATTGCCGCCTCGCTGACCAACCTGCTGGTGGTTCGCTATTCGCTGCAACCTGCTGATGAAGAGCATACCTTTGGCCACGGCAAAGCGGAATCGCTGGCGGCGCTGGCGCAAAGCATGTTTATCTCCGGCTCGGCGTTGTTTCTGTTTCTCACCGGCATCCAGCACCTGGTGCGTCCGGAGCCGCTGCAGGCCGCTGGCGTCGGGGTCGTCGTCACGTTGATCGCCCTGTTCAGCACGCTGGCGCTGGTGACCTTCCAGCGCTGGGTGGTGCGAAAAACCCAGAGCCAGGCGGTGCGGGCGGATATGCTTCATTATCAGTCTGATGTTATGATGAACGGCGCTATTCTGGTGGCGCTGGGCCTTTCCTGGTACGGCTGGCATCGCGCCGATGCGTTGTTTGCCTTAGGAATTGGCATCTATATTTTATATAGCGCGCTGCGGATGGGCTATGAGGCGGTTCAGTCACTACTCGACCGCGCCTTGCCTGACGAGGAGCGTCAGGACATTATCACCATCGTGACCGCATGGCCCGGCATCCGCGGGGCGCACGATCTACGAACGCGGCAGTCAGGGCCGACCCGCTTTATTCAGATTCATTTGGAAATGGAAGATAACCTCCCGCTGGTGCAAGCCCACGTGATTGCAGACCAGGTGGAGCAGGCGATTCTGCGCCGTTTCCCGGGTTCCGATGTCATTATCCATCAGGATCCCAGTTCTGTGGTGCCAGCGGCGCAGCAGGGCTTTTTTGAGCGTTAGGTTATAGTCTGTAAACTCGATGTAAAAATGTGGGGCAGATCGGCATTTTTTGTATAAATTACCGCCGTTTGGTCTGACCTGAATCAATTCAGCTTGAGGCGTTTGATATACTATTGTCATTAGCGTCGTGCACTCCTGGTGAGGGAGCGCTTCAGGCAACAGAATTATTTTTTGCTTCCTAAGTTCAGAGGTAGTCATGATTAAGAAAATCGGTGTGTTGACAAGTGGCGGTGATGCGCCGGGCATGAACGCAGCAATTCGTGGCGTGGTGCGCGCGGCATTAACGGAAGGTCTGGAAGTTTTTGGAATCTATGACGGTTACCTCGGATTGTATGAAGACCGTATGGTTCAGCTCGACCGTTACAGCGTTTCCGACATGATCAACCGCGGCGGCACCTTCCTGGGCTCCGCTCGCTTCCCGGAATTCCGCGAAGAACACATTCGCGCTGTGGCTATCGAAAACATGAAGAAGCGCGGCCTGGATGCGCTGGTGGTTATCGGTGGTGACGGATCCTATATGGGGGCAATGCGCCTGACCGAGATGGGCTTCCCGTGCATCGGTCTGCCGGGCACCATCGACAACGATATCAAAGGCACTGACTACACCATCGGCTTTTTCACCGCCCTGAGCACCGTGGTGGAAGCGATTGACCGTCTGCGCGACACCTCTTCTTCACACCAGCGCATCTCCGTGGTGGAAGTGATGGGCCGTTACTGCGGCGACCTGACCCTGGCGGCGGCGATTGCCGGCGGCTGTGAGTTCATCATGGTGCCGGAAGTGGAATACACCCGTGACGATCTGGTGGCCGAAATCAAAGCCGGTATCGCGAAAGGTAAGAAACACGCTATCGTGGCGATCACCGAGCACATGTGCGACGTTGACGAGCTGGCAAGCTACATCGAGAAAGAAACCGGGCGTGAAACTCGCGCCACCGTCCTCGGCCACATTCAACGCGGCGGTTCCCCGGTTCCTTACGACCGCATCCTGGCTTCCCGCATGGGCGCCTATGCAATTGAGCTGCTGCTGCAAGGCCATGGCGGCCGTTGCGTCGGCATCCAGAACGAGAAGCTGGTGCACCACGACATCATCGATGCCATCGAGAACATGAAGCGTCCGTTCAAGAACGACTGGCTGGATTGCGCGAAGAAACTGTACTAAGTTGCGCGTCGGATAAACAAAAGGCCTTCTCATGGAGAAGGCCTTTTTTATGGCGGAGGGTTTATTCGATATCCAGCGGGTCTTCCGACAGGATCATCCCGGTGTTATCGGCATACAGATGGTCGCCGGAGAAGAAGGTCACCCCGCCGAAATTGACGCGCACGTCGCTTTCGCCGATACCTTCGCCAGCCGCGCCGACCGGAATAGCCGCCAGCGCCTGGATGCCGATGTCCAGCTCCTCAAGGTCGTCAACCTGGCGCACCGCGCCATAGACCACTAACCCTTCCCATTCATTCTGTACGGCCAGACGCGCCAGGTCGGCGTCAATTAACGCGCGTCGTACTGAGCCGCCGCCGTCGATCAGGAGAATATGACCACGGCCGTTCTGCTCGAGCAGATCATAGAGCAACCCGTTATCCTCGAAACATTTTACCGTAATGATTTGTCCACCAAACGACGACCGTCCTCCAAAGTTAGAGAACAGCGGTTCCACGACGTTGACATCTTCCTGGTAGATGTCACAAAGCTCGGAAGTATCGTATTTCATAGGCTTAACGTTCAGTTGCTGCGAGAGTTTTTAGTATATCCCGCGAATCCCATTGTTGGCAAAATCATCAATTGTTAATTGATATTTGTCAGTTAAGCCATCAGCTTACTGGCAATAATTCCGATGACAAACAGCAGGTTGGTCAGTAAGGCCCCTTTAACCGTCTTTTCGAGCATCGGCCGCATCGCCACCGGGTCAGGTTCGCGCAGGACGTAGCGCGCCTGCTTGACCAGCAGCGGCGTGGCGAGAATAAACAGCCAGCCCCAGGCTGAATGCAGCGCCAGCAGGTTAAATAGCGCCAGACACAGCAGGGCGCCGAGCAGCAGGCAGGCATGATAGCGGCGGGCATTGACCGGGCCCAGGCGCACGGCGAGGGTGTTCTTCCCGTTCTGCCGGTCGCTGTCGATATCGCGCAGATTATTGATGTTCAGCACGGCGGTCGCCAGCAGACCGCAGGCTGTCGCCGGCAGAAAAATGGCCGCTTCCACATTATGGGCTTGCAGATACCAGCTGCCGAGGACGCTCAGCCAGCCGAAGAAAACGAGTACTGAGATATCACCCAGACCAATATATCCATAGGGGCGGGTGCCCACCGTGTAGGTGATGGCGGCCACGATAGACAGGCCTCCCAGGGCGAGGAAGCCGATGAAGTCGCCGACGCTCTGCCAGGCGGCGCACAGCAGCGCCAGACCAAACAGACAGATCAGCGCGACGGTGACGATGAGAGCGCGCTTCATCTGCTGGGGGGTAATCACCCCTTTCTGCATGCCGCGCAGCGGCCCGATGCGATCGGGTTTATCGCTCCCTTTGACTGCGTCGCCATAGTCATTCGCCAGGTTAGAAAGAATTTGCAGCAAGCCAGCGGTGATCAGCGCCAGCAGAGCAACCCAGGGATCAAAATGGCCCTGCTGCCAGGCAAGGGTGGTGCCAACAATAATCGCGGCAAACGCCAGCGGTAACGTTTTAGGACGCAGGCTTTCCAGCCACGCCCGAGAACGGCTGATATCAGTCATAGTTATTTTAGCCAATAAAAATGGGGGCTATAGCCCCCATCAACAGTGATGAAAATGCATTGCACCGGATTATAGGATAAAACGGCTCAGATCTTCATCTGCCACCAGAACATCCAGGTGTTTACTCACATATTCGGCATCGATAATGACGGTCTGGCCGTTCATCTCGCTGGCATCATAGGAAATATCTTCCACCAGACGCTCCAGCACGGTATGCAGGCGACGCGCACCGATGTTCTCGGTGGTTTCGTTTACCTGCCACGCGGCCTGGGCGATACGCTTGATACCGTCTTCGGTGAATTCGATATTCACCCCTTCGGTCGCCATCAGCGCTTTGTACTGCACGGTGATGGAGGCATTCGGCTCGGTCAGGATGCGCTCGAAGTCATGGGTGGTCAGCGCTTTCAGCTCAACGCGGATCGGCAGACGCCCCTGCAGCTCAGGGATCAGATCGGACGGACTGGCCACCTGGAACGCGCCGGAGGCGATAAACAGAATGTGGTCGGTCTTAACCATCCCGTGCTTGGTGGAGACGGTGCAGCCTTCAACCAGCGGCAGCAGGTCGCGCTGTACGCCTTCGCGAGACACGTCCGGGCCGGAGGAGTTGCCGCCGCGCTTACAGATTTTGTCGATTTCGTCGATAAAGACGATACCGTGCTGCTCTACAGCGTCGATGGCTTCCTGCTTCAGCTCTTCCGGGTTGACCAGCTTGGCCGCTTCTTCTTCAATCAGCAGCTTCATCGCGTCTTTGATTTTCAGCTTACGCGGTTTTTGCTTCTGGCCGCCGAGGTTCTGGAACATGGACTGCAGCTGGCTGGTCATCTCTTCCATGCCCGGAGGGGACATGATTTCAACGCCCATCGGCGCCGCAGCGAGATCGATTTCAATCTCTTTATCGTCCAGCTGGCCTTCACGCAGTTTCTTGCGGAACGCCTGGCGCGCAGCAGAGGGTTCCTGCGGCTGTTCAGCCTGGCCCCAGTTGTTTTTCGCCGGTGGGATCAGCACGTCAAGCACGCGCTCTTCCGCCAGCTCTTCCGCGCGGTAACGGTTTTTATCGATGGACTGCATGCGAACCATTTTGATCGCCGCATCGGTCAGATCGCGGATGATCGAGTCCACTTCTTTACCAACATAGCCCACTTCAGTGAACTTGGTCGCTTCAACTTTAATAAACGGCGCATTGGCCAGTTTCGCCAGACGACGGGCAATCTCGGTTTTACCGACGCCGGTTGGGCCGATCATCAGAATGTTTTTCGGCGTGACTTCATGACGCAGCTCTTCGTTAAGCTGCATACGGCGCCAGCGGTTACGCAGGGCGATAGCAACAGAACGCTTGGCGGCGTCCTGGCCGATAATGTGTTTGTCCAGTTCGCTGACAATTTCGCGTGGGGTCATTTCAGACATGGGAGATCCTTACGCTTTAGAAGGTAATTCTTCGATGGTGTGGAAATGGTTGGTATAGATGCAGATATCACCTGCAATATCCAACGCTTTCTCGGCGATGTCGCGCGCGCCCATATCGGTGTTTTCTAACAGCGCGCGGGCCGCGGCCTGGGCGTAAGGACCGCCGGAGCCGATAGCAATCAAATCGTTTTCTGGCTGTACCACGTCGCCGTTACCGGTGATGATAAGCGACGCGTTTTCGTCCGCGACGGCCAGCAGCGCTTCCAGCTTGCGCAACATCCGATCGGTTCGCCAGTCTTTGGCCAGCTCAACGGCGGCCTTCACCAGATGGCCCTGGTGCATTTCCAGTTTACGTTCAAACAGTTCGAACAGCGTGAAGGCGTCAGCGGTGCCGCCAGCAAAACCGGCAATCACTTTGTCGTTATACAGACGACGCACTTTCTTCACGTTGCCCTTCATCACGGTGTTGCCCAGCGTGGCCTGGCCATCACCGGCAATAACAACATGGCCGTTACGGCGAACACTTACAATTGTAGTCACGAGCAGACCCCTTGGTTGCAAAAGCGGAACAGGGGCCCCGCGCTGTCCGCGGGGCCGAATGCAATTATAGATGGGGGGGATTTTGAGGGTTTCAACCCCTGGCGGCGAGACGAATGCAGTTCGCGTGTCCGGCCATCTTCAGACGGGTGATCATCTCGTTGGCGCTTTCTTTGCCTTTCAGCGGGCCAATGACTACGCGGTTCCAGCCGTTGTTGGTGGTGATATGTGAAGCAAACCCTTCAAAAGCCAGCTGAGCGCGGACGGTTTCGGCCTGCTCGGCGCCTTTAAAGGAGCCACACTGGATCATCCAGCTACGATCGTCTTTCTTCTCGGCGGCTTTCGGCGCTTCCTCCACGCGGGTTACCGGCGCGGCGGCCTGCGTACGTGGCTGCGTGGTATTGGTATGCGCCGGCGTCTGCAGCAGATCCTGGTACGGCTGCTGGTTCGACGCGGTCTGCTTCGGCTGTTGCTGTTGCACCGGCTTCGGCTGCTGGACGCGCGGCTGCTGCTGCACGGCCTGCGGCTGAGTTTGCGCCCACTGCTGCTGTTGCGCCTGCTGTTGCTGCTGTGCTAAACGCTGACGCTGCAACGTCTGCTGGCGCTGTGCCGGGGTTTGTTCGTTCCACGGCACTTCGGTCAGCTGGGTCGGCTGCTGGCGCATATCGGCCTGCATCTGGGCGAGCAGCTGGCGCTGCTCGTCGGTCAGCTGTTCCGGTTTCATCACCTCGCCACCGGCGGTCGGTTCGGTCGGCGCGCGGACGCCAGGCTGGCGGCTTTCCAGCTCTTTGATATAGCGCCAGCGCTCTTCCGGTTTTGGCGGCAAGCCGTTACCGGCGGCCTGGCGATTTTGCATCGCTTCCGCTTCTTCTTTCTTATGGTGCGTAATGAAATAAAGTCCACCGATAAAGGCCACCAGCACCGCCGCCGCGATCGCCACCATAGCCGGTGAAATCGCCGGAAGGCTGCTTTGCTTATTCCTTGAGCTTCGGGTAGTGCTCTTTTTGCGCCGCGAAGAAGCCGGTTGGCTGCGGCGTACATAATCTCGTTGTGCCACTATCGTTTCGCTGTCTTATATTTGTTCGTCAGCCCGCCATGTTACTTAAGCGGCGGGCCTTTGACCAGAAGAGCAGGCCCGAAAGCCTGATGGTTATCGTCTGATTTTTTGCGTACTGCCGCGAACGATCAGTTCGCAATCGAGCAGACGCGAGCCGCTGTTCACATTATGACCCTGCATTTGCTCAAGTAATAGCAGCATTCCTTCACGGCCGATATCAAAACGCGGCTGTGAAACGGTAGTCAACGGCGGATCGCAAAATTCAGACAACGCGATGTTATCGAAGCCGACAATCGACAGGTCGTCCGGCACCTTCAGGCCGCGGCGTTTCGCCAGCGACAAGGCGCCCAGCGCCATCACATCACTATGGCAGAAGACCGCGGTGGGCGGCACCGGCTGTGACAGCAGCTGCTCCAGCGCATTGGCGCCGGCTTCGAAGGTAAAATTGCCGCGAGCGATATAGTGCGGATCGACGGTGATACCGCTGCGGCGCAGCGCCTGCACATAACCCTGCAGGCGATAATGGCACAGCGGCATATCTTCCGGGCCAGCGATACAGCCAATACGCTGGTGTCCCAGTTCGTGGAGATAGTTCACCGCGTTAAAGGCCGCCGTCAGGTTATCGATGTGGACGGTGGGTAACTCCAGCTCCGGCGCGAATTCGTTCGACATGACCATCGGCGGCAAATTGCGCTGCTCTTCCACGCTGGCGTCGAATGGCAGGCGCGAGCTGAGCAGCACCATACCGTCGATCTGCTTGGTGATAATAAGGTCGATAAAGGTTTTTTCTTTCTGGTTCTGGTGGGCGCAATCGCCGATTAACACCAGATAGCCGTGCTCGGCGGCCGTGACTTCAATTCCGCGGATGACTTCACTAAAAAAGGGATCGCAGATATCCGGCACGATCACGAGGATCGTCCGCGATTCGTTGCGCTTCATATTTCGCCCGAGCGACTGCGGTAAATAGCCGACTTCCAGCGCCGCCTGCTCGACCCGGTTACGGGTGGCTTGCGACACCTTATCAGGGTTCATCAACGCTCGGGACACGGTTGCCGTGGAAACGTTTGCCTTGAGGGCGACGTCTTTCATGGTGGCGGCAACCACTTGTTTTTTGGGCTTCACCTGGTTTCTCCTCGCTGAATGGCGCTGACATTTCCCTTGCGCGCTAACTGCTGCATCATTTTTATCAGATAGTCGCGGCAGTGAGTTACAGAATTTTCATGAAAAACGTGATGCTTGTTGAATTTTTCGATCCGGCTCGCAAGAGAAGCCTTACCCTTCAATAGGATCGACATCCAGCACCCATTTCACTTTTCTCGCCTCCGGTAGCGTATTGATTAACGCCAGCGAACCGCTAACGATGTGCTGCAGGCGCACCCGCGAAGGGTGCTGCAGTAATATTTGCCAGCGCCAGCGGCCGCCGCGCTTCGGCGCCAGCGCCGGAACCGGACCGAGCACCCACAGTTTATCGTCGGCCAGCGGGCTGGCCTGCAAGAGATTACGTAACTGCTGTAAAAACAGCGGCGCCTGCTGGTTGTTATGGTCTTCAGCACGTATCAACACGTGACTGGTCCACGGCGGTAGCTGCATCGTCTGGCGTTCGGCCAGCGCCTGCTCGGCAAAGGCGTCGTAGCCTTTATACAGCAGGGTCTGCAGCAGAGGATGCTCCGGATGGTGGGTTTGCAGGATCACTTCGCCCTGTTTTCCTGCCCGGCCCGCTCGTCCGGAGACCTGGGTATAGAGCTGAGCGAAACGCTCTGCGGAGCGGAAATCAGCGGAAAATAGCGCCCCGTCGACGTCCAGCAGGGAGACGAGGGTCACGTCCGGAAAGTGGTGGCCTTTGGCCAGCATTTGGGTGCCGATCAAAATGCGCGCGCCGCCGCGGTGGACTGCGGCGAGATGTTCCTCAAGCGCCCCTTTACGGCTGGTGGTATCGCGGTCGATACGCGAGATAGGCACGCCAGGGAACAGCGGCGTCAGGGACTGCTCCAGTTGCTCGGTGCCGATACCCACCGGCACCAGATGTGTGGAACCGCAGGAAGGGCACTGGCGCGGGACAGGGCGCTGACTGTCGCAATGGTGGCAGCGCAGATGGTGCTGCGCCTGGTGCAACGTATAGTAGCTGTCGCAGCGCGGGCACTCCGCGATCCAGCCGCAGTCGTGGCACAGCAGCGCCGGCGCAAAGCCGCGGCGGTTAAGAAACAGGATCACCTGGTTATCCGCCTGCAGATGCTGGCGCATGCGGTTGATCAGCGCGGGTGACAGACCCGCCTGCAGCACCTGTCCTTTCAGGTCGAGCACGTGCTGCTGGGCTGGACGCGCGTTGCCCGCGCGTTTGCTTAAGGTTAACTGCCGATATTTGCCCTGGCGGACGTTGTGCAGGGTCTCCAGCGCCGGCGTCGCCGAGCCGAGAATAATCGGGATCTGTTCGCTGTGAGCGCGCCATACCGCCAGGTCGCGGGCGTGGTAGCGCCAGCCTTCCTGCTGTTTGTAGGAGCTGTCATGCTCTTCGTCGATGACGATGACGCCGAGATCTTTAAACGGCGTAAACAGCGAGGAGCGAGTGCCTATCACAATGGCCGCTTCGCCGTTTTTCGCCTTCAGCCAGGCCGAGAGACGTTCGCTGTCATTGAGTCCGGAGTGCAGCACTTCCACCGGCGCATTAAAGCGCTGGCGAAAACGGGCGATAGTTTGCGGCGTCAGGCCGATCTCCGGCACCATCACCAGCGCCTGGCGCCCCTGCGCCAGTACATTCTCCAGCACGCTCAAGTAGACTTCCGTTTTCCCTGAGCCTGTGATGCCTGCCAGTAGCCAGGCGGAGAAGCGATCGGCAGCGCTGTGGATCGCCCCGACGGCGGTGGCCTGTTCGGTATTCAGACGCAGGCGCTCGCCGGCAACCGAATACGTGCTGCGCCAGTCGGTGAGGACGGGCGCTTCACAGGCCAGCTCCGCCAGCCCTTTGCCACGCAGCGCCTGCAGCGCCGCTTCATTAAATTCCAGTTCGCTAACCTGATGACGCCAGATCTTTCCCTGGCGCAGCGCCGCCAGCGCCTGCTGCTGCTTTGGGGAGCGTTTCAGACCGTTGAGGTCGACAGCCTGCCCCTGCTCGGTGGCGAACCAGTACCACAGCGGCGTCGCGCTGGCGGGTTTGCCCTGGCGCAGCAGAATGGGCAGCGCATGGAACAGCACATCGCCAATCGGATGATGGTAATACTCAGCCGCCCACATCAGCAGTCGCCAGACGGTGCTGGAGAAGACCGGCTCGTCGTCCAGCGCTTCGGCGACCGGTTTGAGTTCATCCAGCGGCAGCTCGCTGCGCTCGCTCACCGCCGCGACAATGCCGATCCGCTCCTGTTTGCCGAACGGCACCCGCACCCGACAGCCCGCTTTGACCGTCATGCCATCAGGCAGCAGATAGTCAAAGGTGCGCGGTAGCGGAACGGGTAGGGCAACGTGGGCGACGGGCATGTCATCTTCCTGACTTGAAATCTGGCGGGATAGTATACACATTACGATAAGGCGGCGCGGATCAGTTTGCATATGCTGGTCAAATTCTGTATGATTCGCCGCCTTCAATGCACTTTATACCGCATTGGAGATTGACCATTACCGTACGCTTCGCGCTGTCAGCAGCGTGGAAGACGACGGGAAATTATTAATATCGCGTGGTGTCTGGCGTTAGGGCTGGAAGAGCGACGCGGCCTTAACTGAGGTTCTCCCATGAAAAAAGGTATTCACCCAAAATACGAAGAAATTACTGCTACCTGTTCTTGCGGTAATGTCATGAAAATCCGTTCCACCGTTGGTCACGACCTGAACCTCGACGTGTGCGGTAAATGCCACCCGTTCTTCACCGGCAAACAGCGTGATGTTGCTACCGGTGGCCGTGTTGACCGCTTCAACAAGCGCTTCAGCATCCCGGGCAGCAAGTAAGTTGCCAGAAGAAGCCGCCTCAGGGCGGCTTTTTTGTGCCTCTCGCCAGCCTGGGCGGGACACAAAAAAGGGCGGAAAATTGCTTCCGCCCTTTTTATCAACTCAGTATTCCCACGTATCCGGGTCGATCCCCAGTTCACGCATAATCTCTTTCGCCGCTTCCGGGATCTCATCGCTGCGCTCTTTACGCAGGTCTTCATCGTTAGGCAACGGTTGTCCGGTAAAGGCATGCAGGAACGCTTCGCACAGCAGCTCGCTGTTGGTCGCGTGACGCAGGTTGTTCACCTGACGACGCGTGCGTTCATCGGTGAGGATTTTTAACACCTTCAGAGGAATGGAAACCGTAATTTTCTTTACTTGCTCACTCTTCTTACCGTGCTCAGCGTATGGGCTGATATATTCGCCGCTCCATTCAGCCATGAGATACCTTAATCCTCTGTTTATTAGTGAAGGGCCAGAATATTCCGCCCGGGCTATAATTGCGCGTAGTTTACCGTATGAGCGCGCTTTCTAACATGAGATAAGCCGCTACCGACGTGCGCTAATGCATATAATTTTAACGGCTATTTGCACTTTGCTCAATCTATACGCAAAGAAGTTTAGATGTCCAGATGTATTGACGTCTATTGTGACAATGTTTACTCTGGAGCCTGACTTTTCACCGATTCAGCCCAGGAACTTCCCAACATGACGCGTAAACAGGCCACCATCGCAGTGCGTAGCGGTTTAAATGACGACGAGCAGTACGGTTGCGTTGTCCCGCCGATCCACCTTTCCAGTACCTATAACTTCACCGGCTTTAATGAACCTCGCGCCCATGACTACTCCCGCCGCGGCAACCCGACGCGTGATGTGGTGCAGCGCGCCTTAGCGGAGCTGGAAGGTGGCGCCGGCGCGGTGCTGACCAATACCGGTATGTCGGCGATCCTGCTGGTGACGACGGTGTTCCTTAAGCCGGGCGATCTGCTGGTGGCGCCGCACGACTGCTACGGCGGCAGCTACCGTCTGTTCGACAGCCTGGCGAAGCGCGGCTGTTATCGCGTCCAGTTCGTTGATCAAAATGATGAGCAGGCGCTGCGGGCGGCGCTGGCGGAAAAACCGAAGCTGGTGCTGGTTGAAAGCCCAAGTAATCCATTGCTGCGGGTGGTGGATATTGCGAAAATCTGTGGTCTGGCGCGTGAGGCAGGCGCGGTGAGCGTGGTGGACAACACCTTCCTGAGCCCGGCGCTGCAAAACCCGCTGGCGCTGGGCGCCGACCTGGTGTTGCATTCCTGTACTAAATACCTGAATGGCCACTCCGATGTGGTTGCCGGGGTGGTGATTGCCAACGATCCGGCGACTGTCACCGAACTGGCATGGTGGGCGAATAATATTGGCGTCACCGGCGGCGCCTTCGACAGCTATTTGCTGCTGCGCGGTCTGCGGACGCTGTCTCCGCGTATGGAGGTGGCGCAGCGTAATGCCCTGGCGATTGTTGAGTATCTGAAAACCCAGCCGCTGGTGAAAAAGCTGTATCATCCGTCGCTGCCGGAAAACCAGGGGCATGAAATTGCGGCGCGTCAGCAAAAAGGTTTTGGCGCAATGTTAAGCTTCGAGCTGGACGGTGACGAGCAGACGCTGCGCCGTTTCCTGAGCGGGCTGTCGCTATTTACACTGGCGGAATCGCTGGGGGGCGTTGAAAGCCTGATTTCCCATGCGGCAACGATGACGCATGCCGGCATGGCGCCTGAAGCGCGTGCCGCCGCCGGAATTTCAGAAACGCTTCTGCGTATTTCAACCGGTATTGAAGATGGTGAAGATTTAATTGCCGACCTGGAAAATGGCTTCCGGGCAGCAAACGAGGAATAAAAATGAGTGTGATTGCGCAGGCAGGGGCGAAGGGTCGTCAGCTGCACAAATTTGGTGGGAGTAGTTTAGCGGATGCGAAATGTTACCTGCGCGTCGCAGGGATCATGAAGGAATATTCGCAGGCGGGCGACATGATGGTTGTCTCCGCCGCTGGCAGCACCACCAACCAGCTGATCAGCTGGCTTAAACTTAGCCAGAGCGATCGCCTTGCTGCGCATCAGGTTCAGCAGTCGCTTCGCCGTTATCAGACCGAGCTGATTGGCGGTCTGGTGGAGCCGGCGGCGGCGGATACGTTGATCGCCGCCTTCATCCATGACCTTGAGCGTCTGGCTGGGCTGCTTGATGGCGGGGTTACCGAAGCGGTTTATGCGGAAGTAGTCGGCCATGGTGAAGTCTGGTCCGCACGCCTGATGGCGGCGGTCCTTAACCAACTGGGTATGGAAGCGGCCTGGCTGGATGCTCGCGCTTTCCTGCGTGCGGAACGCGCCGCGCAGCCGCAGGTGGATGAAGGATTATCTTATCCACTGCTGCAACAGCTGATGGCGCAACATCCTAATAAGCGTCTGGTGGTGACCGGCTTTATCTCCCGCAACCAGGCCGGAGAAACCGTCCTGCTGGGCCGTAACGGGTCTGACTACTCCGCCACGCAGATCGGCGCGCTGGCGGGCGCCTCTCGCGTCACCATCTGGAGTGATGTCGCCGGGGTGTACAGCGCGGATCCGCGTAAGGTCAAAGATGCCTGTCTGCTGCCGCTGCTGCGTCTGGATGAAGCCAGCGAGCTGGCGCGTCTGGCCGCTCCAGTGCTCCACGCCCGCACGCTGCAGCCGGTGTCCGCCAGCGATATCGATCTGCAGTTACGCTGTAGCTATACGCCGGAACAGGGTTCTACGCGCATTGAGCGTGTGCTGGCCTCCGGTACCGGCGCGCGGATTGTCACCAGCCATGATGACGTCTGTCTGGTGGAGTTCCAGGTGCCGGCCAGCCATGATTTCAAACTGGCGCATAAAGAGCTGGACGCCCTGCTCAAACGCGCCCAGCTGCGCCCGTTAGCCGTTGGCGTCCATGCCGACCGTAAGCTGCTGCAGTTCTGCTATACCTCCGAGGTCGCCGACAGCGCGCTGAAGCTGCTCGATGAAGCGGGTCTGCCGGGCGAGCTGCGTCTGCGTCAGAAGCTGGCGCTGGTGGCGATGGTGGGCGCGGGTGTCACCCGTAACCCACTGCACTGCCATCGTTTCTGGCAGCAACTGAAAGGGCAACCGGTGGAGTTCACCTGGCAGTCCGAAGAGGGGATCAGTCTGGTAGCCGTGTTGCGCGCCGGACCAACGGAAAGCCTGATCCAGGGGCTGCATCAGACCTTGTTTCGTGCAGAGAAGCGTATTGGCCTGATGCTGTTCGGCAAAGGGAACATTGGTTCCCGCTGGCTGGAGCTGTTTGCCCGCGAACAAACCACGCTGTCGGCGCGTACTGGCTTCGAGTTTGTTCTCGCCGGCGTAGTCGACAGTAAACGCAGCCTGCTGAACTACGACGGGCTGGATGCCAGCCGGGCGCTGGCCTTCTTCAACGATGAAGCGGTGGAGCAGGATGAAGAGTCGCTGTTCCTGTGGATGCGCGCGCATCCGTACGATGATTTAGTGGTGCTGGACGTCACCGCCAGCGAACAGCTGGCCGACCAGTACCTTGATTTCGCCAGCCATGGTTTCCATGTGATCAGCGCCAACAAGCTGGCGGGCGCCAGCAGCAGTGATAAATATCGCCAGATCCACGACGCGTTTGAGAAGACGGGTCGTCACTGGCTGTATAACGCTACCGTTGGCGCGGGTTTGCCGGTGAACCATACGGTGCGCGATCTGATCGACAGCGGCGATACCATCCTCGGCCTGAGCGGTATCTTCTCGGGAACGCTCTCCTGGCTGTTCCTGCAGTTTGATGGCACCGTGCCGTTCACCGACCTGGTGGATCAGGCCTGGCAGCAGGGGCTGACCGAGCCGGATCCGCGCGTCGATCTGTCCGGTAAGGATGTGATGCGTAAGCTGGTGATCCTCGCGCGGGAAGCGGGCTATGACATCGAACCGGATCAGGTCCGTGTGGAATCACTGGTCCCTGCCCACTGCGAAGAGGGGTCGGTCGATCACTTCTTTGAAAATGGCGAAGAGCTGAACGAGCAAATGCTGCAGCGCCTGGAGGCGGCCCGCGAAATGGGGCTGGTGCTCCGCTACGTGGCGCGCTTTGATGCTAACGGCAAAGCACGCGTCGGCGTGGAAGCGGTACGTGAAGAGCACCCGCTGGCGGCGCTGCTGCCGTGCGATAACGTGTTCGCCATCGAAAGCCGCTGGTATCGCGATAACCCGCTGGTGATCCGCGGGCCCGGCGCCGGGCGCGATGTGACCGCCGGAGCGATCCAGTCGGATATTAACCGTCTGGCACAGCTGCTGTAGTTCCGAGAAAAAGACCAGGCGCTGCCTGGTCTTTTTTGTTAGTGCGCCGCAAAAACCGCTTTAGCGGCAAACAGGCCGTTGAGCGCCGCCGGGAATCCGGCGTAGACCGCCATCTGCATGATCACTTCCGTAATCTCCTCTTGTGTCAGGCCGACATTTAATCCTGCGGCAATGTGTACTTTCAGCTGTGGCGCGGCGTTACCCAGCGCGGTGAGCGCGGCAATAGTAGCGATTTCCCGGCTGCGTAAATCGAGCCCCGGCCGGGCGTAAATATCGCCGAAGGGGAACTCAATCAGATAGCGGGCGAAATCGGGGGCGATATCCTGCAGGCTGTCGACGACGGCTTCCCCACCGCTGCCATCCACCCGCTGCAGCATTTCCTGACCGGTGATATAACGTTCGCTGGACATCATTTTTTCCTCTCTGTGATGAAGCGTTGAGAGGAAGGGTAGGGAAGTGTGCCGGACTTGAGTAATACCCTTTTCGTGATACCTTTTCAGTATGACAACTTCGCGATTACATTCCCTGGATATTCGCCTGCTGCGCGCCTTTGCCGTGGTGGCGGAGGAAAATAACATCAGCCGGGCGGCGCAGCGGTTATTTATCTCGCAGCCGCCGCTGACCCGCCATATCCGCCATCTGGAAGCGCAGCTGGGGGTGACGCTGTTTCAGCGCCACAGCAAAGGCTTGATCCTGACCGACGCGGGAAGAGAGGTGCTGGAGATGATTCGACCTCTGCTGGTGCTCCAGGAACGCACGCTGGCGGCATTGAGCCAGCTCTCCGCTCACTCGCCGCAGCCCTTGCGTCTGGGATTGACCACCGCCTTTGAACAGGGCATTTTCGCCGCCGTTGAATCTGCGCTGAGCGATCATACCCGCACGTTGCATATTACCCGCCACGCCTCACCGGCACTGGCTCAGCAGGTACGCAAAGGCAAACTCGATGCGGCGCTGGTCGCGCTGCCGCTGAATACTGAAGGGCTGCACCTGCATCCTTTGCCGTATCAGGAGCCGCTCATCGCGGCATTGCCTGTCTCCTGGCCGGAAGCCGCCAGACCAGCATTAACGCTACGCGCGCTCAATCATCGGCCGCTGTTCTGGTTTAAACGCGAGCGCAATCCCGATTTCTTTGACTACACGCGACGTATTTTCGACCGGGCTGGTTATACCCCCGCTTACGTGGAAGAGCCTGCCGAACATGATGTGCTGCTGGCGCGTATTGCGCGTGGCGAAGGCATGATCCTCCTGCCGGCGTCCTTTTCCGCGATCCAGCGTCAGGGGGTGGTGTTCTGTCCTGTCGCTGAAGGCGACAGCATGCCGTTAAGCCTTGGCGTGGTCTATGCGCCTCACCAGGCAGAATCCGTGCAGCAATGGCTCTCACTGCTGGATGATCACCTGACGACTCGCTAGTCTCAGGCTGAACATCGTGCTACCCCATATTGACTGCAGAGCGAGCTCTTTCGGCTGGCAAAGCGCCGGAAGATGAATTTTTTTCATTTTAGAGGCCTATTCCTCACTCTTTACGCAGATTTTTCTATTGACGCCCGCGCGCTTTTCCGTCATTTTTACATCTGGACGTCTAAACGTATAGAAGTTCGCAATATAACAGCCATTACATGCGATTGATGAGGTAAGGTATGAGCTTTTTTCACGCCAATCAGCGGGAAGCCCTGAATCAGAGCCTGGCGGAAGTCCAGGGCCAGATTAATGTGTCTTTTGAATTCTTTCCGCCGCGCACCAGTGAAATGGAGCAAACCCTGTGGAAATCCATCGATCGCCTGAGCAGTCTGAAACCGAAGTTTGTTTCGGTAACCTATGGCGCGAACTCTGGCGAGCGCGATCGCACCCACAGCATCATCAAAGGCATTAAAGAGCGAACTGGTCTGGAAGCCGCGCCGCACCTGACCTGTATCGATGCCACTCGTGATGAGCTGCGTACTATCGCTCAGGATTACTGGAACAACGGTATTCGCCATATCGTCGCCCTGCGCGGCGACCTGCCGCCGGGCAGCGGTAAACCGGATATGTATGCCGCCGATCTGGTGACGCTGCTGAAAGAGGTGGGCGATTTTGATATCTCTGTCGCCGCGTATCCTGAAGTGCATCCGGAAGCGAAAAGCGCACAGGCGGATTTGCTGAACCTGAAGCGTAAAGTCGAGGCGGGCGCCAACCGCGCGATCACCCAGTTCTTCTTCGATGTGGAAAGCTACCTGCGTTTTCGCGATCGCTGCGTTTCGGCGGGCATCGACGTGGAAATCATTCCGGGTATCCTGCCGGTCTCCAACTTTAAACAGGCGAAAAAGTTTGCGGATATGACCAACGTCCGTATCCCGGTGTGGATGTCGAAAATGTTCGAAGGGCTGGATAACGACGCCGAAACCCGTCAGTTGGTGGGGGCGAATATCGCCATGGACATGGTGAAGATTTTAAGCCGGGAAGGGGTAAAAGACTTCCACTTCTATACCCTGAACCGCGCCGAGATGAGCTACGCCATCTGCCATACGCTGGGCGTGCGTCCGGCCTGAGTGCTTGCCGTTTCCGCGGTCAGTAGGCGGCGCGTTCGACAGATAGACATAAAAAAACACCCGGCTGATGCCGGGTGTTTTGCTCTGGGTTATTCCCATTCCTGCAGGAAGCGCTGACCGTATTGGTCGGCCACCAACAGCGCGGCGTAGACCTGGTCTGAGTCGACGCCGCCCGGCATATTGTGAATGGTTTCGCCTTCAGCGCAGGCGGCTTCCGCCACCAGGCGCATTTTGGTTGGGATGTCGCCTTTGATATCGAGCTGCGCCAGGGTGATCGGCAACCCAACGCTGTGGCACAGCGCGGCGACGGTCTCTATTTCGTCCACCGGCGCATTTTCCAGCACCAGCTGCGTCAGGGTACCGAACGCCACTTTTTCCCCGTGATAATAGTGGTGGGCGTCAGGGATGGCCGTCATGCCGTTGTGAATCGCGTGCGCCGCCGCCAGGCCGCCGCTTTCGAAACCCACGCCGCTCAGGTAGGTGTTGGCTTCCACCACTCGCTCCAGCGCCGGGGTGACCACGTGCTGTTCGGCGGCCAGCATCGCTTTTTCACCCTCTTCGAGTAAGGTGTTGTAACACAGCTCGGCCAGCGCCAGCGCCGCCTGAGTGCATTTCCCGCCCGCCATGGTGGTGGCGCCGCTGCGGGAGCAGGCGCGGGCTTCGAACCAGGTGGCCAGCGCATCGCCAATCCCGGCAGCCAGCAGGCGGGCCGGTGCGCCGGCAACAATCTGCGTATCGACAATGACCATGTTGGGGTTGTGCGGCAGCATCAGGTAGCTGTCGAACTCCCCTTCGTCGGTGTAAATCACCGACAGCGCGCTACACGGCGCATCGGTGGAGGCGATGGTGGGGGCGATCGCCACCGGCACATTCATAAAGTGAGCCAATGCTTTTGCGGTATCCAGCGTTTTACCACCGCCGATCCCCAGCACGGCGGTGCACTTCGCGCTGCCGGCGATATCGCGCAGGCGATTGATTTCATTATGCGAACACTCACCGCCAAACGGCGCGATTTCGGCCGCCAGGCCAGCGTCGGCCAGGCTTTTACGCAGCATCTCTTCCGCAAACCCCAGTACGAACTTATCGCCGACTACCAGCCAGCGTTCGGCCAGCGGCTTCAGATAGTCGCCGAGGCGCTTGATGGCGCCTGCGCCCTGAATGTATTTGCCTGGTGATTGAATAATGCGATCCATTTCGATTCCTCCTCGATGACCGTGCTGCCGCCCGCAGGCGACTCGCAGGTCCGGTTACAGGTTCAGCGTGCCAAAGGCGTTATTCCAGTCCTGTTCAAACTTCTCTATGGCTGACTCTACCGCAGGGGTGCCGAGCATTTGTTGCGCTACATCTAATGGAAGGGTGATGGCTTCGCAACCGGCCAGCAGGCAATCCAGCGCCTGACGGGGCGTTTTGAAGCTCGCCGCCAGCACTTTGCTCTCGGGCGCATGCATTTCCAGCAGTGATTGCAGCTCCTGCACCATGCGGATGCCGTCCCCGCCCTGGGCGTCAACGCGGTTAACGTAAGGCGCGACGTACTTTGCGCCAGCCAGTGCGGCCAGCAGGCCTTGCGAAGCGCTGTAGACGGCGGTGCCAAGGGTCGGGATGCCTTCCTTCTTCAGCATTTTGATAGCGGCGAGGCCTTCGGCGGTCACCGGGATTTTGACCACGATGCCCGGCACGGCGTTGCTCAGGCGTTTAGCTTCTTCCACCATGCCCTGCGCATCGCGGCTCATGGTCTGCGCGAAGAGGGTGCCCTCCGGACCGATGGCTTTCTGCAGGCGTGGGAGCACGTCCCATACCGGGGTTTTACCGGCGGCGATAATGCTCGGGTTGGTGGTTACCCCGGCCAGCGGGTAAATGCGGGCCAGGCGTTCCACTTCGGCGACGTTGGCGGTATCCAGATAGAGTTCCATCGTGTTTTCCTCAATGCTTAATTCGATATTGTCGTTGAGGTAAGCATACGGCTTTCGTTCGAAGGACCGCCAGATGACAAATTTGCCAAAAACTGGATAAATGTACGCATCACGATTAAGGATGATTTAGATCACATTTATCGGCGATGGTGGGTTGTACAGCAATAAAGGCGCGCACAAAAGTCAGGTTTAACACACAAAAATCTAGTTTTGGGCCGGAGACGATATCTCCGTCAACTGGCTATGGTACTGACGGCGATATTCAGACGGCGAGCGCTCCGTAGTTTTGCGGAACAGGCGGCAGAAATAATTGCTGTCGGCGAAGCCGCAGGCGTGGGCGATATCTTTCACTTTCATATCGTGGCCCTTCAGCAGCATACGGGCCTGTTCAAGACGAATATGGTTTAGATATTCATTGAAGCCCATTGGCCCGCATTTCTGGAACAGATGAGAAAGATAGTTGGGGGAGAGATAGAACGCCTGGGCTACCGATTCCCGGCTCAGCGGCTCTGCATAATGGGCGTCCATGTACTGGCGGATCGCCTCAAACAGCGCCTGGCTGCGCGAGGAGGTTTGCGCCTGGCTGCCGAGAAGGTCATGGCAGTGGCTGAGCAGGCTGACGACAATGCTGCGGGCGGTTCGCTGCTCCTGCGGCTGCATCCGGAGCTCATTGAGCGCCTGCAGCAGAAATGAACCGACGCGCGGCCCGCGGCGCAGCGCCTGCCGCTTTTCGACAACGGTTATCGCCTTGCCATTCCAGTGCTGCAGCGAGCACTCCAGTCGCTGCTTATCGAACAAGATACTTAACAGCAGGCAGGGCGCCTGCCACTGCGGGCAGTTCCAGCTATCGCCAGGGATATAGAGCACGTCGTTCGCCTCAAGAGGGCTGGCGTTTTCGCCGAGTGCCCGGTCAGGCAACTGCCCATCGATGATGATGTTCAGACGGGGAAAATCAACCTGCACTACCGGCTCAGCAGGCGAGCGCATCTCGCCGGCAAAATAGACCCGGCCGATACCATTCTGCTTTTTTAGGAATGAATCAATAAGTTGATTGATATCGTTGTCCATCATTCTTCCGTTCAGCGCATCACCTCTTTCATCATACCGGACATTTTTCCAGCGGTAAAAGCGCTTGCCAGTCACGCTTGCTTCCCAGATAAGATATGTTATATCGTAACAATTTGTCGCCATTGATAGCAAACTCAGGAGAGAGTAATGACCAGAAAGATCCCCCTGCTGGCCTTTGGATTCGGCATGGCGTTAGCCAGCGCCCAGGCGTTTGCCCACGGCAATCATAACCATGGCCCGGCGTTAACCGACATCGAGCGTCAGGCCAGCGAAGGCATTTTTGCCGATAAAAATGTGCAGGACCGCGCGCTGAGCGACTGGGAGGGCGTCTGGCAGTCGGTAAACCCGTATCTGCTCAATGGCGACCTCGATCCGGTGCTGGAGCAGAAGGCGAAAAAGCCCGGCGGCAAGAGCGTCGAGGAGTATCGCGCTTATTATAAGAAGGGCTACGCCACCGATGTGGAGCAGATTGGCATTGAAAATGATGTGATTGAGTTCCACGTTGGCGAGACCGTCAACAGCTGCAAATACCGCTATTCAGGCTACAAAATTCTGCATTACGCCTCCGGCAAGAAGGGCGTACGTTACCTGTTTGAGTGCCAGCAGGGCGATGCCAACGCGCCGAAATTTGTGCAGTTCAGCGACCATATTATTGGCCCGCGTAAATCGCAGCATTTCCATATTTTCATGGGCAATGAATCACAGGAGGCGTTGCTGAAAGAGATGGATAACTGGCCGACCTATTATCCATATGCGCTGCATAAAGAGCAGATCGTTGATGAGATGCTGCACCACTAGAACAGGTGAAAATCCCCCGACCGGGCGGCCGGGGGAGAGAGGCTTCGATTAGCCGGTGTTACGCATACCGGCGGCAACGCCGGCGATGGTGACCATCAGCGCTTGTTCAACGCGCGGATCCGGGTCCTTGCCTGCTTCTTCGGCCTGGCGTGAACGGTGCAGCAGTTCCGCCTGCAGGACGTTCAGCGGGTCGGTATAGATATTACGCAGCTGGATAGACTCGGCGATCCACGGCAGGTCGGCCATCAGATGGGAGTCATTGGCGATGGCCAACACGACGTTGATGTCGGCAGCCAGCAGCTTACGCAGCTCGGTACCCAGCGCCCACAGCTCCGGCTTCACCAGGCGCTGATCGTAGTACTCCGCCAGCCACAGGTCGGCCTTCGAGTAAACCATCTCCAGCATGCCAAGGCGGGTGGAGAAGAACGGCCAGTCGCGACACATCGCTTCCAGTTCACTCTGTTTTCCACCTTCGACCACCTTCTGCAGCGCGGCGCCAGCGCCCAGCCAGGCCGGTAGCATCAGGCGGTTCTGGGTCCAGGCGAAGATCCACGGAATGGCGCGCAGCGACTCGACGCCGCCGGTCGGGCGACGTTTTGCCGGACGCGAACCCAGTGGCAGTTTGCCCAGCTCCTGCTCCGGAGTCGCAGAGCGGAAGTAAGGCACGAAATCTTTGTTTTCACGTACGTAGCCGCGATACATCTTGCAGGAGACGTCGGACAGCTCAGCCATGATGTCGCGCCATTCGGCTTTCGGTTCCGGCGGCGGCAGCAGGTTGGCTTCCAGAATGGCGCTGGTATATAGCGACAGACTGCTGATGGTCACTTCCGGCAGGCCGTACTTAAAGCGGATCATCTCGCCCTGCTCTGTGACGCGCAGGCCGCCTTTCAGGCTTCCCGGCGGCTGCGAGAGCAGCGCCGCGTGGGCTGGCGCGCCGCCGCGGCCGATGGAACCGCCGCGTCCGTGGAACAGCGTCAGTTCGATACCGGCTTTCTCACAGGTTTTGATCAGCGCGTCCTGCGCCTGGTACTGCGCCCAGGAGGCGGCCATCACGCCAGCATCTTTGGCGGAGTCAGAATAGCCAATCATGACCATCTGCTTGCCCTGGATAAAGCCGCGGTACCAGTCGATATTCAGCAGCTGAGTCATGACATCGTTGGCGTTGTTCAGGTCGTCCAGCGTTTCGAACAGCGGGGCCACCGGCAGAGCAAAACCAATCCCGGCCTCTTTCAGCAGCAGATGAACCGCCAGCACGTCGGACGGCGTTTTGGCCATCGAGATCACGTAGGCGGCGATCGATCCGCGCGGCGCCTCGGCGATCACTTTGCAGGTATCGAGGACTTCGCGCGTCTCTTCGCTTGGCTCCCACTGACGCGGCAGCAGCGGACGTTTGGAGTTCAGTTCGCGGATCAGGAAAGCCTGTTTGTCGGCTTCTGACCAGCTTTCGTAATCGCCGATCCCGAGGTAACGGGTCATTTCGCCCAGCGCTTCGGTATGGCGAGTGCTTTCCTGACGGATATCAATACGCACCAGCGGTACGCCGAAAGACTTCACGCGGCGCAGGGTGTCGAGCAGTTCGCCGTTGGCGATAATGCCCATGCCGCAGGCCTGCAGCGATTTATAGCAGGCGTACAGCGGCTCCCACAGCTGCTCGTTCTGAGTGATCAGTCCTGCCGGTTTCGGCAGCTTCTGACCTTTCAGGCGCGCTTCCAGCCAGGCCTGGGTCTCCATCAGCTGAGTGCGCAGTTTCTTCATCAGATAACGGTACGGTTCCTGAGCACCCTCGGCGCCAGCCAGCGCGCGAAGTTCGTCGGTACACTCCACCATCGACAGCTCGGAGATCAGCACCTGCACGTCTTTGAGGAACAGATCGGTGGCTTTCCAGCGGCTGAGCAGCAGCACGTGGCGGGTGATGTCAGCGGTCACGTTCGGGTTGCCGTCGCGGTCGCCGCCCATCCACGAGGTGAAACGCACCGGGACGAAGTCCACCGGCAGCTGATAGCCAAGGTTGGCTTCCAGCTGTTCGTTCAGCTCGCGCAGATAGTTAGGCACCCCTTCCCACAGGCTATTTTCCACCACCGCGAAGCCCCATTTGGCTTCGTCGACCGGAGACGGGCGGTATTTACGGATCTCGTCAGTATGCCAGGACTGGGCGATCAGCTGGCGCAGACGGCGCATCAGCTGATGGTGCTCGTAGTCGGCGATGTCTTTATTGTCCAGTTGCTTGAGGCAGCTGTTCACTTCCACCATTTTATGGATCAGCGTCCGGCGGGTGATCTCGGTCGGGTGGGCGGTTAATACCAGCTCCAGAGACAGAGATTCCACCGCTTTTTTGATGGTGTCTTCGTTGAGATTGGGTTGGTCTTTGAGCTTTCTCAGGGTACGCGCAATGACTTCCGGATTGCTGGCCGCTTCGCCATTCGGCGAAATGCTGTGGTACTGCTCAGCGGTGTTCGCCAGATTCAGAAACTGGCTGAAGGCACGGGCAACCGGCAGCAGTTCGTCGTTAGACAAATTCTGCAGCGTGGTCAGCAGCTCCTGGCGGTTAGCTTCGTTGCCGGCGCGTGAAGATTTGGACAACTTACGGATAGTTTCGACACGATCAAGAATATTTTCTCCCAATGCATCCTTGATGGTATCGCCCAGCACCTTGCCGAGCATACTGACATTACTACGCAATGCGGAATATTGTTCGTTCATGTTACCCCAGACACCCCATCTCATTTTATTTTGTTATATCCGCTGCGCTGGAACGTGAGCAACGGATAAGCAACCCGTCTTTTATAAAGCCACGTAAATACCCCCACGTCAATTACTGCGAAATCGCTTCAGCAAACGAGTAAATCGCCGTAATTTGCGAAATTTAATTCAGGGGGCGCTGGATAAGCATCGCTTATGGAAATGTGACGATCGTCACCGTTCCGCCCCGGGAGAACGGGGCGGAAAAAGAGGGCGATTTTAGTGCCAGCAGAAGTGGTGGACCACCTGGCTAATCAGCTCCCGGGTCGGCTTGATAAAGCGCGTCTCCAGATACTCGTCAGGCTGATGGGCCTGATTGATGGAACCCGGGCCGAGAACCAGCGTCGGACATAGCGTCTGGATAAACGGCGCTTCGGTGCAGTAGTTCACCACGTCGGTCTGCGCGCCGAGCAGTTTCTCAACCACCTGGACCAGCTTATGGTCCGGCGGGCATTCGTAGCCGGGGATCGGCGGGTGCAGCTCTGAGACCGTCAGGCGGCCCGGCCAGCGCTCACTGACGGGCGCCAGCGCCTCGCCCAACAGACCATTAAGATCGTTGAGGGTCATCCCCGGCAGCGGGCGGATATCCATATGCAGTTCACAGCAGGCGCAGATGCGGTTTGAGGCATCGCCGCCATGGATAGCGCCCAGGTTGAGGGTTGGGTAAGGGACCGTGAACGCCTCGAAGTGGTAGCGCTCTTTTAGCAGATCGCGCAGCTGCATAATGCGGCCGATGGCGTCGTGCATAAGCTCAATCGCGTTAACTCCGCGTGCCGGATCGCTGGAGTGGCCGGACTGGCCCTGAATACGGATCGCGTTGGACATATGTCCTTTGTGGGCGCGGATCGGCTGCAGGGAGGTGGGCTCGCCGATGATGGCGCAGTCCGGGCGCAGCTGGGTGGTTTCGGCAAAATAGCGCGCGCCGGCCATGCTGGTCTCTTCGTCGGCGGTGGCCAGAATATACAGCGGTTTTTTCAGCGTGGTGACGTCGACATCGCGCAGGGCGTCGAGAATAAAGGCGAAGAAGCCTTTCATGTCAGCCGTGCCGAGGCCGTAGAGCTTGTTATCGTGTTCGGTGAGGGTGAACGGATCCCGCGTCCAGCGGCCATCATCGAATGGCACGGTATCGGTATGCCCGGCGAGCAGCAGGCCGCCGGCGCCGTGTCCGGTGCTGGCCAGCAGGTTGAATTTATGGCGCGTATCCGGCACCGGCTGTATCTCAACATTGAAGCCGAGATCGCGGAACCAGCCTGCCAGCAAATTGATTAAAGACTCATTGCTTTGATCGAGAGCCTCTTCGGTCGCGCTGATGGACGGTGTGGCGATCAACGCGCGGTAAATCTCGATAAAGGGCGGTAAATTGTTTTTCATTGTTGACACACCTTGGGTCGTGATAGTATCAATATTCATGCATTTATTGTGAATAAAAATACAATATCGTTGAGCGTAAGAAAACCCATCGAATGTAAGGAGATGCGCTTCCAATGTTAAATACGCTGATTGTGGGTGCCAGTGGTTATGCCGGCGCAGAGCTGGTGACCTATATCAATCGTCATCCGCATATGAACATAACCGCTTTGACGGTCTCCGCGCAAAGCAATGATGCGGGAAAATTAATTTCCGACCTGCATCCGCAGCTCAAAGGCATTGTCGATATGCCTCTGCAGCCGATGTCCGATATCAGCGAATTCAGCGCTGGCGTGGACGTGGTGTTTCTCGCCACCGCGCACGAAGTGAGTCACGACCTGGCGCCGCAGTTCCTTGCCGCCGGCTGCGTGGTGTTCGATCTTTCCGGTGCCTTCCGCGTTAACGATGGGGCGTTCTACGAAAAATATTACGGTTTCACTCATCAACATCCCGACCTGCTCAAACAGGCGGTGTATGGTCTGGCGGAGTGGAGCGCGGATGTGCTTAAAGAAGCGCAGTTAATCGCGGTGCCTGGCTGCTATCCGACGGCGGCGCAGCTGTCGCTGAAGCCGCTGATTGAGGCCAATCTGCTGGATCTGAACCAGTGGCCGGTGATCAACGCCACCAGCGGGGTGAGCGGCGCGGGTCGTAAAGCCGCGATCGGCAATAGCTTCTGTGAAGTGAGCCTGCAGCCATACGGCATATTTAACCATCGCCATCAGCCGGAGATTGCCAGCCACCTCGGGGCAAAGGTGATTTTTACCCCGCACCTGGGTAATTTTAAGCGCGGCATCCTTGAAACCATTACCTGCCGCCTGAAGCCGGGCGTCGGCCACGCGCAGATCGCAGCGGTTTACCAGAAAGCTTACGCCGATAAACCGCTGGTACGTTTATATGATAAAGGCGTACCCGCATTGAAAAGCGTCGAGGGTCTGCCATTCTGTGATATCGGTTTTGCCGTGCAGGACGACCATCTCATCGTCGTCGCGGTTGAAGATAACCTGCTGAAAGGCGCCGCAGCGCAGGCAGTGCAGTGCGCGAATATTCGTTTCGGCTTCGCTGAGACGCAGTCTCTTATTTAAGGTGTGATGATGAACCCATTAATTATCAAACTCGGCGGCGTATTACTCGATAGCGAAGAGGCGCTGGAGCGCCTGTTTACCGCGCTGGTTAACTACCGTGAAGCGCACCAGCGCCCGCTGATTATCGTCCATGGCGGCGGCTGCGTGGTGGATGAGCTGATGAAGCAGCTTAATCTGCCGGTGAAAAAGAAAAATGGCCTGCGGGTTACGCCTGCCGATCAGATTGACATCATTACCGGCGCGCTGGCGGGAACCGCCAACAAAACGCTGCTGGCATGGGCGAAAAAACATGGTATTTCCTCGGTAGGCCTGTTCCTCGGCGATGGCGATAGCGTGAAGGTCACGCAGCTGGATGCCGAGCTGGGCCATGTCGGGCTGGCGCAGCCGGGCTCCCCGGCGCTGATCAACACCCTGCTGGCGGGCGGTTACCTGCCGGTGGTGAGCTCTATCGGGGTGACCGATGAAGGCCAGCTGATGAACGTCAATGCTGACCAGGCGGCGACGGCACTGGCGGCCACCCTGGGGGCGGATCTGATCCTGCTGTCTGATGTCAGCGGTATCCTCGACGGTAAAGGACAGCGTATTGCCGAGATGACCGCCGAGAAAGCGGAGCAGCTGATCGAGCAGGGCATTATCACTGACGGCATGATTGTTAAAGTGAATGCGGCCCTTGACGCCGCACGTGCCCTGGGCCGTCCGGTGGATATCGCCTCCTGGCGTCACGCCGAGCAGCTGCCAGCGTTATTTAACGGCACGCCGATCGGCACACGTATTCTGGCTTAAGATTTCATGCCCGGCGGCGCGTCGTCTGCCGGACTTACAGACTGTAGGCCGGGCGGCACAATGTCGCCGGCAGAACTAACGAATAAAGGAAGCATGTTATGGCACTTTGGGGCGGGCGTTTTACACAGGCAGCAGATCAACGGTTCAAACAGTTCAACGACTCGTTGCGCTTCGACTATCGTCTGGCGGAGCAGGATATCGTTGGCTCTGTCGCCTGGTCGAAAGCGCTGGTAACGGTCGGCGTTCTGAGTGCCGCTGAACAGCAGCAGCTGGAAGAAGCGCTGAACGTGCTGCTGGAAGAGGTGCGCGCCAATCCGCAGCAAATTCTCGCCAGCGATGCCGAAGATATTCACAGCTGGGTGGAAGGCAAGCTGATCGATAAAGTGGGCCAGTTGGGCAAGAAACTGCACACCGGGCGCAGCCGTAACGACCAGGTCGCCACCGATCTTAAACTATGGTGCAAAGATACCGTTGTCGAACTGCTGTCGGCGAACCGCCAGCTGCAGAGCGCGCTGGTGGAGACTGCCCAGCATAACCAGGACGCGGTGATGCCGGGGTACACTCACCTGCAGCGTGCCCAGCCAGTGACGTTCGCACACTGGTGTCTGGCCTATGTTGAAATGCTGGCGCGTGACGAAAGCCGCCTGCAGGACGCGCTGAAGCGCCTCGACGTTAGCCCGCTGGGCTGCGGCGCGCTGGCGGGGACGGCGTATGAAATCGACCGCGAGCAGCTGGCCGGCTGGCTGGGCTTTGCCTCTGCCACCCGCAACAGCCTCGACAGCGTTTCCGATCGCGACCATGTTCTGGAGCTGCTTTCCGATGCGTCTATCGGCATGGTGCATCTGTCGCGCTTTGCTGAAGATCTGATTTTCTTTAACTCCGGCGAGGCGAACTTCGTCGAACTTTCTGATCGCGTGACCTCCGGCTCCTCGCTGATGCCGCAGAAGAAAAACCCGGACGCGCTGGAATTAATTCGTGGTAAATGCGGCCGCGTGCAGGGCGCGTTGACCGGCATGATGATGACGCTGAAAGGCCTGCCGCTGGCCTACAACAAAGACATGCAGGAAGATAAAGAGGGGCTTTTCGACGCCCTGGATACCTGGCTCGACTGCCTGCATATGGCGACCCTGGTGCTGGATGGCATCCAGGTGAAACGCCCGCGCTGTGCGGAAGCGGCGCAGCAGGGCTATGCCAACGCCACAGAACTGGCAGATTATCTGGTGGCAAAAGGCGTTCCGTTCCGTGAAGCGCACCATATTGTTGGTGAGGCGGTAGTCGAAGCCATTGCGCAAGGGAAACCGCTGGAAGCGCTGCCCCTGGTCGATTTGCAGAAATTCAGTCCGGTCATCGCAGACGATGTTTATCCGATTCTGTCTCTGCAGTCCTGCCTCGATAAACGCGCAGCGAAAGGCGGCGTTTCGCCGCAGCAGGTGGCGCAGGCTATCAGCGACGCAAAAGCGCGCCTGAGCTAATTCTCTGGCATCCGCCTCTCTGAACCCGGCCGAGCCTGATGACGCCGGGTTTTTTATGCAAAAAAAAAGCGGACACAAGGTCCGCAAAAGTTCACGTTGGCTTTAGTTGTTCGGGTAGAGAAACAGTGTGACGGGCCAATGATTTTCACAGGTATACCGTCTCTATGGGCGTATTATTGAACAGAAAGCTTGATAGGGATAATCGTTCGTTGCTATGCTATCTATCGCCATGGACTATCGTGGCGATGGAGGATGAATAATGAATATTCGCGATCTTGAATACCTGGTAGCGCTCGCCGAACACCGCCACTTCCGGCGGGCGGCTGACTCATGCCACGTGAGCCAACCGACGCTCAGCGGACAGATCCGCAAGCTCGAGGATGAACTTGGCGTCATGCTGCTGGAGCGCACCAGCCGTAAGGTTCTGTTTACCCAGGCGGGGCTGTTGCTGGTGGATCAGGCGCGTACCGTGTTACGCGAAGTAAAAGTGCTCAAGGAGATGGCAAGCCAACAAGGGGAAACCATGTCCGGGCCGCTGCACATCGGCTTGATCCCGACAATTGGCCCGTATCTGCTGCCGCAAATCATTCCGATGCTGCACCAAACCTTTCCGAAGCTGGAAATGTACCTGCACGAAGCGCAGACCCATCAGCTGCTGGCCCAGCTCGACAGCGGTAAGCTCGACTGCGCCATTCTGGCGCTGGTCAAAGAGAGCGAGGCCTTTATCGAGGTGCCGCTGTTTGATGAGCCGATGATGCTGGCTATCTATGAGGATCACCCGTGGGCGAACCGCGACCGCGTGCCGATGTCGGATCTGGCTGGTGAAAAGCTGCTGATGCTGGAGGATGGCCACTGTCTGCGCGATCAGGCGATGGGCTTTTGCTTTGAAGCGGGAGCGGATGAAGATACCCACTTCCGGGCGACCAGTCTGGAAACGCTACGCAATATGGTGGCGGCAGGCAGCGGCATTACCTTGCTGCCTGCGCTGGCGGTACCGCAGGAAAGAAAACGCGATGGCGTGGTCTATCTGCCGTGCATTAAGCCAGAGCCAAGACGAACCATCGGCCTGGTTTACCGTCCCGGCTCCCCGCTGCGCAGCCGCTATGAACATCTGGCGGAGGCCATCCGCGGTACGATGGATGGCCATTTCGACAAGGCGTTAAAACAGGCGGTTTAAGCCGTTCAGCGCGGCAACCCGATACGCTTCCGCCATGGTCGGGTAGTTAAAGGTGGTGTTGACGAAGTACTCAATGGTGTTACCACCACCTTTCTGCTCCATGATCGCCTGGCCGATGTGAATGATTTCGGCTGCGCGTTCGCCAAAGCAGTGAATGCCGAGGATCTCCTTGGTCTCCCGATGGAACAGGATCTTCAGGGTTCCCACGCTCATGCCAACGATTTGCGCCCGCGCCAGGTGTTTAAACTGGGCGCGACCCACCTCATACGGCACTTTCATCGCCGTCAGTTGCTGCTCGGTTTTCCCGACGGAGCTGATTTCCGGAATGGTGTAGATCCCGGTGGGGATATCTTCAATCAGATGCGCCGAGGCTTCGCCTTTCACCAGCGCCTGGGCGGCAATGCGCCCTTGATCGTAGGCGGCAGAAGCCAGACTTGGATAGCCGATGACATCGCCAACCGCATAAATGTGCGGGAGGGCGGTCTGGTACATGCTGTTGACCTTCAGCTGGCCGCGGCTGTCAGTCTGCAGACCGATGTTTTCCAGCGCCAGGGTGTCGGTATTGCCGGTGCGGCCGTTGGCGTACAGCAGGCAATCGGCCTTCAGTTTTTTACCGGACTTCAGGTGCATGATCACGCCGTCATCCACCCCCTCAATTTTCTCATACTCCTCATTGTGGCGAATGACCACGCCGCTGTTCCAGAAGTGATAAGAGAGCGAGTCTGACATCTCCTGATCGAGGAAGGCCAGCAGACGATCGCGGGTGTTGATCAGATCGACCTTCACCTCCATGCCGCGGAAGATCGAGGCGTACTCGCAACCGATCACCCCGGCGCCGTAAATGATCACGTGGCGCGGCTCATGCTGCAGGCTGAGAATCGAATCGCTGTCATAGATGCGCGGGTGGTGGAAATCGACATCGGCCGGATGGTAGGGACGTGACCCGCAGGCGATAACGAATTTCTCCGCAGTCACCGTCTCGACCGTGCCGTCATGGCATTCCAGCGCCAGAGTATGTTCATCAACGAAGTGCGCGTTGCCCTGCAGAATTTCACAGTGGTTGCGCTCATAGAATCCCTGGCGCATATGAGTCTGCTGGTTGATGACGCTGTCGGCATGGTTGAGGATGTCGGCGAAAGAAGAGCGAAGAAGGCGGGAGTGGTCGCTGTAGAGGGGGTTTTGGTTAAACTCGATAATACGGCTGACGGCATGGCGGAGGGCTTTCGACGGGATGGTGCCCCAGTGGGTGCAACCGCCGCCGACATTATGGTAGCGCTCAATGACGGCAACGCGTACTCCCTGTTTCACCAGTCCCATGGCGGCGCCTTCGCCGCCAGGACCGGAACCAATCACTATTGCATCATAATCCCAAGAGTGTGACATGGCATTACTCACCTGTTTTATACATAAAATAAACACGATGATAACATTCGCTGCGCTTTAACCCAATTATCGTTGTGCTTTTTTGCGGCATAAAAGCAGAAACGGCTCGTAAACAATCATTCACAATCCAGTGCAAACCGATTAGTTTTAATCTCTGGTATAGTGCCAGCAGGGCTATTGGAAGGATTCATACATCGTGATGGGCGTAAGAGCACAACAAAAAGAAAAAACCCGCCGTTCGCTGGTGGAAGCAGCATTCAGCCAACTTAGCGCTGAGCGGAGTTTCGCCAGTCTGAGCTTGCGTGAAGTGGCCCGGGAAGCAGGGATCGCACCGACGTCCTTTTATCGTCATTTTCGCGATGTCGATGAGTTAGGTCTGACGATGGTCGATGAGAGCGGGCTGATGCTGCGCCAGCTGATGCGCCAGGCGCGCCAGCGGATTGCTAAAGGCGGTAGCGTGATCCGCACCTCGGTCTCCACCTTTATGGAGTTTATCGGTAACAACCCGAACGCCTTCCGCTTGCTGTTGCGAGAGCGCTCGGGAACCTCTGCGGCGTTTCGCGCCGCCGTCGCGCGCGAGATCCAGCACTTTATCGCGGAACTCGCCGACTATTTAGAACTCGAAAACCATATGCCGCGCGCCTTCACCGAAGCGCAGGCTGAAGCTATGGTCACCATCGTCTTTAGCGCTGGCGCGGAAGCGCTGGATGTCGGCCCTGAACAGCGCCGGCAGCTGGAAGAACGGTTGGTGCTGCAGCTCAGAATGATCTCGAAAGGCGCGTATTACTGGTATCGCCGTGAACAAGAAAAAATGTCACATCATTCCGAATAACGTGAAGGACGAGCAATGAAACACTCAGTTCAAGATAAAGGTACGCTGCTGCTGGCGCTGATTGCCGGGTTATCCATTAATGGCGCCTTTGCGGCGCTGTTCAGTTCGATAGTTCCGTTTTCCGTCTTCCCGATTTTATCCCTGCTGCTGACGATCTACTGTCTGCATCAGCGCTATCAGAATCGCAGTATGCCCGTTGGGCTTCCGGGCCTGGCCGCCGCCTTTTTTATTCTCGGGGTACTGTTGTACAGCACCGTCGTGCGTGCGGAGTACCCGGATATCGGCTCTAACTTCTTCCCGGCCGTTCTGTCCGTCGCGATGGTCTTCTGGATCGGCTACAAGATGCGTAACCGCAAAAATACGGCAGCCGAGTAAGCCGCCAGTGGTGTAAAAAAAACCGGCAATATGACATTGCCGGTTTTTTTGGGCCTATTTCCGGGTCAGCAGAACGCCGCATTCCATATGATGGGTGTACGGGAACTGGTCGAACAGCGCCAGCCGGGTGACGTTGTGCGTCTGGCTTAACGTCTCCAGATTGCGGCACAGCGTTTCCGGGTTGCACGAAATGTACAGAATGCGCGGATAGGCCTGCACCATTTTTTCCGTTTCGCTGTCCAGTCCGCTGCGCGGCGGATCGACGAAAATGGTCTCGCACTGATAGCTCTGCAGATCGATACCCTGCAGCCGGTTGAACTCCCGCACGCCATTCATCGCCTGAGTAAACTCTTCCGCCGCCATGCGGATAATCTGCACGTTGTCGATATGGTTAGCGGCGATGTTGTACTGCGCCGCAGCCACCGACGGTTTGGCGATTTCGGTGGCCAGCACGCGATCAAAATTGCGCGCCAGCGCCAGCGAGAAGTTACCGTTGCCGCAGTACAATTCCAGCAGGTCACCGGTCGCCCCTTTGGTGACATCCAGCGCCCACTCCAGCATCTGAATGTTCATGGCCGCGTTCGGCTGGGTAAAGCTGTTTTCCACCTGACGGTAGATCATCTCTCGCCCGCCAACTGGCAGACGTTCATCTATATAGTCCTGATCGAGCTCGATTTTGGTTTTGGTCGCCCGTCCAATCAGATGCACATTGAGTCCCTGGGCTCGCAGGGCGTCACGCAGCGCCTCCGCTTGCTCACGCCAGGCATCATCCAGCTTTTTATGATACAGCAGCGAAACGACCGCCTGGTTGCTGAGGGTGGTCAGATAGTCAATCTGGAACAGCTTATGGCGCAGCACGGGATTGTTGCGCACGCCCTCCAGCATGGCGGTCATCAACTGATTGATAAGCGCGCTGGCGGCCGGAAAGCTGTCAACGCGAATCCGCGACCGGGTCTGCTGATCGAAAATAATATGGTACAGATCGTCGCCATCGTGCCACAGACGGAACTCGGCGCGCATCCGGTAGTGGCTGACCGGCGAACGAAACACTTCCGGAACCGGCGCGGCAAAAGGCGCCATCATGGTTTGCAAACGGACGACTTTTTCTGCCAGCTGCGCTTCGTATTGTTCGGTAGGAAGGTGTTCGGGGGTCATGATGCATCCTGAATAAAATAAGTACGCGGGGATTGTAGGGAAAGCGCCGGGGATGTCCAGCTTCGAATGTGGCGGGAAATATAATTAGCAGTCTGGACATCTATATGATTCTAATTGTAGCATTCGCCTACCGGTCCTGTGAGTTAAAAGGGAACCCAGTGGAAATCTGGGGCTGACGCGCAGCGGTAAGGAAGGTGAGAAATGAGCGCACTCGGTGCAGACACTGCGGCTAGCCGTGGGAAGTCATTATTTCTTGAAACAGCCTCCAAGCCCGAAGACCTGCCGGAATACGTCGCACTGGGTTTTATCGTCGCGAGCAACTGATAAAACCAGCGGCATCCTTTTTCTGTTTCGGATGCTTTTACAATGATTAAAAAAGCTTCGCTGATGACGGCTTTATCCGTCACGGCATTTTCCGGCTGGGCGCAGGATAGCAATTCAGATACGTTAGTGGTGACAGCAAACCGTTTTCAACAGCCGGTCAATACCGTGCTGGCGCCGACCGACATTGTGACGCGCGATGATATCGACCGCTGGCAGTCCAAAGATTTAAACGATGTCATGCGTCGTCTTCCTGGGGTCGATATTGCCCGCAACGGCGGCATGGGGCAGAGCGCTTCGCTGTATGTTCGGGGGACGGAGGCTCGTCACGTGCTGGTGCTGATCGACGGTGTGCCGATGGCGCGTCCGGGGATCTCCAATGGCGTAGATATCAGTCAGATCCCTATCTCGCTGGTCCAGCGGGTGGAATACATCCGTGGCCCGCGCTCCGCAGTCTACGGCTCCGGAGCGATCGGTGGGGTGGTGAACATTATCACCATGACCGATTCAGACCGTTCACAGGTTAACGTCGGAATGGGGAGTAACGGTTATCAGACTTATGACGGCGCCATTAATAAACGTTTTGGCGATACCGTAGTGACTGCAGCTGGTGCTTATCAGACCACAAAAGGTTTTAACGTCCAGCCGAATTCGCCGTACAGCGGCGACAGCGATCGTGATGGCTATCGTAACAAGCTTTTCCTGGGCGGTGTGCAACATAAGTTTGACGATAACTTCTCTGGTTTCTTCCGGGGCTATGGTTACACAGCCAATACTGACTACGATCAGGGCTCGTATGGCTATGTTGGCGGCAATGATGAAAGACAGAATTACACGCAGTCCTGGGACACGGGTCTGCGTTACAGCTCCGGTATCTATTCCTCCCAGCTGATTGCTAACTATCAGCGCATCAAAGATTACAACTACAGCAGCGACGCTGGCCGCTATGCCGCGGGCGCCACCCTGGATGATATGGAACAGCGCTATATCCAGTGGGGTAATAACATTGAGGTTGGGCACGGGGCGATTAGTGGCGGCGTCGACTGGAAGCAAGAAAAGCTCACCTCCAGTAGCACAACATTGTCTGATGCCTACAAACGCGATACCACCGGTCTTTACCTGACCGGGCAGCAGCAGATTGACAGTGTGACCCTGGAAGCATCCGGGCGTGAGGATCATGACGAACAGTTCGGATGGCACGGTACCTGGCAGACGGCGGCAGGCTGGGAGTTTATTGATGGCTACCGGGCTACGCTCTCTTACGGTACCGGATTCCTGGCGCCGTCACTGGGTCAGCAATATGGCGCGACGCGTTTTGCTTCGTTTTATGGGCCTGGCATTGCTTCCAACCCAAACCTGAAGCCGGAAGAATCTAAACAGTGGGAAGCCGGAATTGACGGGCTAACGGGGCCGCTGGATTGGCGAATCTCAGCATATCATTATGAGATTCAAAACCTGATCGACTATAAAAACAATCAATATATCAACGTGAAGTCAGCCACGATTAAAGGTCTGGAGTGGACGGGGAACGTGACGACTGGCCCGGTGGAGCATCATCTGACGTTGCAGTATGTCGATCCGCGTGATGATGATACTGGCAAGGTACTCTATCGCCGCGCGAAGCAACAAGTGAAGTATGAACTGACCGGACAGATCTACGCTCTTGACTGGAACGTGATGTATCAGTACCTCGGCAAGCGTTACGATGATGACTACGACAATGGGCGCGATGTCAAAATGGGCGGTCTGAGCCTCTGGGATGTCGGTTTATCGTATCCCGTCACCTCACACCTGACAGTTCGTGGTAAAATAGCCAACCTGTTCGATAAAGATTACGAGACAGTTTATGGCTACCAATCTGCAGGACGGGAATACACCTTGTCTGGCAGCTACACCTTCTGATCCACGTCCCACCGTGCTGGTGTTTGATTCCGGCGTCGGTGGGTTGTCGGTTTATAATGAGATTCGGCAGCTGCTGCCGAATCTGCATTACATCTATGCTTTCGATAACGTTGCCTTCCCCTATGGCGAGAAGAGCGAGGAGTTTATCGTTGAGCGCGTTGTGGAAATCGTCACCGCTGTCCAGCAGCGTTATCCCCTGGCGCTGGCGGTGATCGCCTGCAATACCGCCAGTACCGTCTCCCTGCCTGCCCTGCGTGAAAAGTTCGCTTTCCCCGTCGTTGGCGTGGTGCCGGCGATCAAGCCCGCCGCCCGTTTAACGGCGAACGGCATTGTTGGCCTGCTGGCGACGCGCGGTACCGTAAAGCGTCCTTATACCCGTGAGCTGATCGACCGCTTTGCCAATGAATGTCGGATTGAAATGCTGGGGTCGGCGGAGCTGGTGGAGCTGGCGGAAGCGAAGCTGCATGGCGAGCCTGTGCCGTTAGAAGAGCTGCGCCGTATCCTGCGCCCGTGGCTGCGGATGCAGGAGCCGCCGGATACGGTGGTGCTGGGCTGCACCCACTTTCCTCTTTTACAGGAGGAGCTGCAGCGCGTTCTGCCGGAGGGCACGCGGCTTATCGATTCTGGCGCGGCGATTGCCCGCCGCACCGCCTGGCTGTTAGAGCATGAAGCGCCGGATGCGAAGTCCAGTGACGAGAATAAAGCATTCTGCATGGCGCTGACGGCAGAAACAGAACAACTTTTACCCGTTCTGCATCGCTATGGTTTCCCAACGCTGGAAAAATTACCGCTTTAAGGGCGTTTTGCACAAAAAAGAGACGGTTGAATAATTTTTTGAAAACAGGGCTTGTCAACGTCTCAGAACTCCCTATAATGCGCCTCCACTGACACGGAACAACGGCAAGCAAGCCGCCGGGTCAGCAGGGTTTCGGCGATGAAGTTCAACGCTGAAAACCGACAGAGAAAAGCAAAATAAGCGCTTGACTCTGCATGAGGAAAACGTATTATACGGGACCTCGCAACGGTGAGCTGAAAGCCGCGTTGCAACTGCTCTTTAACAATTTATCAGACAATCTGTGTGGGCACTCAAAGTGACAT
>NZ_JANCOB010000016.1:0-92810 GCF_024296565.1 Klebsiella sp. SWET4
GCCTGTCACGCAGGGGGTCGCGGGTTCGAGTCCCGTCCGTTCCGCCACTTATTAAAATTAAGCCTGCTATATTAGCGGGCTTAATAGCGAGAAAGATTTAGGGGCGTAGCTCAGTTGGTAGAGCACCGGTCTCCAAAACCGGGTGTCGCGAGTTCGAGTCTCTCCGCCCCTGCCATATATAATCCTTTGCTTAGGCAAAGGATTTTTTTTGCTTGTAATTTTTCCATTCCTCTCTCTTCCTTGCTTTCTGAGCACTCCATCCATGGAGTCAGATCTTTATTCCAGTATGCTGCTTTTCAGGATCTCGCGAATATGCGCTTGTTTATCACTATTTTGTAGCCAAATGGCATACAGAGGACGTGAGAGCGTTACGCTATCGGTCACCGTATGCAGACCACTTTTCTGCTGCGCCCAACTGACGGGTAACCAGGTACAGCCATTCAAGGTACTGAGTTGCTGATAAGCCAGTTCTGCGGAGCTCGTCGTTAACAGTGGCACATCATCGCTACCAATCAGCCCCACTTCGTTTTGCTGGAAATCCGGCCCCCATTCCAGACGCAGGTAGTTCAAATCATTCTTATTTTTCCCTGGGGCGGCACAATAGAGCGCCAGGGTGAAATTACCCAGCAACTGGCAGCTTAATTCATCCATCTTCGGTGATTCAGTTGTGATCAGGAGATCGAGCTGGCGTTCATGCAACTGTTTAACTAATGACTGACGTTGGGCGATCCGCGCCTCGAATTGCAGGTTATAGGGATCTTTGTAGAGAGTCCCCAGCCAGCCGTTCAGTAGACATTCCCACAGCGACGCGCTGGCCCCGATGGAGAATTCGTTATGTCGCGAAGAGTGAGCGACCTCCTTGCGCGCGGCCTGCCAGGTGTTCATCAACGTTTCGGCGTAGGGCAGTAGCTTTTCTCCGGCGGTCGTCAGACGAATGTTATTACGATGGCGGGTGAACAGGTTCACGCCAAGTTGATTCTCCAGCTGACGAATACGAAAGCTGACCGCTGACTGCGTCAGGTAAAGTGCCTCTGCTGCCCGCCCAAAGTGACGAGTTCTGCTCACTTCCAGGAAAGTCTTGAGCAATTCCGTATCCACACCGTTCTCCACAAAATTATTTGTCGTCATGATTTAAATGTTTTGTTTGACGCTCTGTCAAGCGTAACTAATACTCCGCGCCATAAATAGCTCGGCCAAAGAATCAGGAGCGTGTAGGATGGCGGAAAGCTTTACGACGACTAATCGTTTTTTCGACAATAAAAATTATCCACGCGGGTTCTCCCGTCATGGTGATTTCACCATCAAAGAGGCGCAACTGCTGGAACGTCATGGTTATGCCTTTAACGAACTGGAACTGGGTAAACGCGAACCTGTTACCGATGATGAAAAACAATTTGTCTCGGTGTGCCGTGGTGAACGTGAGCCGGTAACGGAAGCAGAACGCGTATGGATTAAGTATATGGCACGCATTAAGCGGCCGAAGCGTTTCCATACTCTTTCCGGCGGCAAACCGCAGATGGAAGGCGCTGACGATTACACCGAAAGCGATGACTAAGAAAAAAGGGCGTAAGCCCTTTTTTTACGCCATCATTTTCTGCAGATGGTTTAGCATCCGGTCTATTGCCCGATAGCTGAGCGCCTCCTGCAAATGGCGGCGTTCAATCTCTTCAGCTTCTGCCAGATCGGCAATGGTTCTTGCCACCTTTAACAGACGCTGCCAGGCCCGTATAGAAAGCCCCAACTGCGTTAACGTCTGTTCCAGCCAAAGCGCATCCTCCTGGCGCAAGTGACAGCAGCTCTTCATTTCACGATTCTCAAGATGCGCATTCAGCTTATTTTGCCTGAGCATTTGACGTTCACGTGCCGCCAGCACACGCTGACGGACCGTCGCACTCGATTCTTCGCCCTGCGTGCCCTGGCTCAGTATCCCCGGCGGCGGGAGCGGGATCTCTAAAGAAAGATCGAAGCGGTCGAGAAAAGGGCCGGACAGGCGCCCAAGGTAGCGCAATGTCTGCTCAGGCGACGCGCGATTATGTTTGCCCTGATAATGCCCGGTAGGGCTTGGGTTCATTGCCGCGATAAGCTGAAAACGCGCCGGATAGTCAATCTTGGCGCGCGATCGCGATATGTGGATCTTGCCTGACTCAATGGGCTCACGTAGCGCATCCAGCACCCGCCGCTCAAACTCCGGTAGCTCATCAAGAAATAGGACGCCATTATGGGCCAGTGAAATCTCGCCTGGGGCAGGTATTGAGCCACCGCCCACCATCGCTGCCAGCGAGGCGCTATGGTGAGGGGCGCGAAACGGCCTCTGACGCCACCGGGTCTTCGCAGCCTGGAGGTTGACCAGACTTTGAATGGCCGTGCTCTCCAGCGCTTCCTGGTTGCTTAATGGCGGCAAAAGGCCGGGGAGCCGGCAGGCAAGCATTGTTTTGCCGGTACCGGGCGGGCCAATCAGCAGCAGGTTGTGGCCACCGGCCGCCACAATCTCCAGCGCTCGCTTGCCTTGTTGTTGGCCGATAACATCACGTAGATCTTCACAGCGTTCATCAACGGCGGGCACGTCGGCGAGAGGCGGCGAGAGCGATGCTTGCCCTGCGAGAAACGCGCACACCTGTTGCAGATGGTCGGCGACCAGGCAATCGCTGCCGCCGATCAGACCCACCTCAGCCGCATTGTCAGAGGAGACGACAATGCGCCGGCCGGCTTTGATGGCTTCCATTGCGCTGGGGATCGCCCCTGGAACGCCGCGTAAGCCGCCTGTAAGGGCGAGTTCGCCCACAAACTCATATTGATTCAATCGGGTAGTGTTGAGCTGCTCTGAGGCGACGAGAAGCGCGAGAGCGATGGGAAGGTCATATCGCCCGCCCTCTTTGGGCAGATCCGCGGGTGCCAGGTTAATGGTTATTTTCTTCGCAGGGAAAGCGTAGCCGCTGTTGATCAAGGCGCTGCGTACCCGGTCGCGGGCCTCTTTCACGGTGGTCTCCGGTAGCCCGACCATGGTCAAGCCAGGCAGACCGCTGCTGAGATGAACCTCGATAGTAATCAATGGCGCTTCGATACCGAGCGCCGCGCGTGTGTAAACGATGGCGAGCGACATAAAACCTCCTGGACAGAGAAGGATTATGACGAGCCAGCCGTGAAACGGCAGCGGCAATAACACGAAATTAGAAGCATAAATCCATTATTTTCACGCCATCTCGTTACATTTAGCCGAAAATGGAAGCGTGATCGAAAAAGGTGGTGCATCCGAAACAGAGATGGGCGCTGAGCGTACAGCGTGAAAGAAAACTGAATTTTTTTCATTTCTGATTTTCTTCATATAAAACAATTATTTTTCCTGAAACTGTTAGGCTGCTCAGAAACCAGGATATAAAAAAATCTTGTGTTTTATGTGATGTCTGTGGTACCTCTTTAGGTATTCCTTCGAACAAGAAGCCAGAAAGTACAGAAAATGACAGCCCTTCTACGAGTGATTAGCCTGGTCGTGATTAGCGTGGTGGTGATTATTATCCCACCGTGCGGGGCTGCACTTGGACGAGGAAAGGCTTAAGAATCAAGCCTTAACGAACTAAGACCCCCGCACCGAAAGGTCCGGGGGTTTTTTTATAACTGAAATAACCTAAGCGAGGAGCAGATGATGACTTTTAGCATAAAATTCTGTTTCTCCCGATTTATGACGGGGAACTAACTATGAATGGCGCGCAGTGGGTGGTACATGCTTTGCGGACACAGGGAGTCGACACAGTTTTTGGCTATCCGGGTGGCGCAATTATGCCGGTTTACGATGCACTGTATGACGGCGGCGTGGAGCACCTGCTGTGTCGGCATGAGCAAGGGGCAGCCATGGCGGCTATTGGCTATGCGCGAGCAACCGGGAAAACCGGGGTGTGCATAGCGACGTCCGGCCCGGGCGCGACCAACCTGATCACTGGCCTGGCGGACGCCCTGCTTGATTCCATTCCCATTGTCGCTATCACCGGCCAGGTGGCCGCTCCCTTCATCGGCACGGATGCGTTCCAGGAAGTAGACGTTCTTGGTTTGTCACTGGCCTGTACTAAGCACAGTTTCCTCGTGCAGTCTCTGGATGAGCTGCCGCGGGTTATCGCTGAAGCTTTCCAGGTGGCAAACTCAGGCCGTCCGGGCCCGGTGCTGGTTGATATCCCTAAGGATATTCAGATGGCCCAGGGCGAGCTTGATCCTCATTTCTCTACCGTCGACGATGAGATGGCGTTCCCGCAGGCGGAGGTTGCTCAGGCTCTGCAGATGCTGGCTCAGTCACAGAAGCCGATGCTGTATGTTGGCGGCGGGGTGGGTATGGCGCAGGCGGTACCGGCTTTGCGTGAATTCCTGGCGGTAACCCGAATGCCGGCAACCTGCACGCTGAAAGGGCTGGGCGTGGTGGCCGCAGATTATCCGTATTATCTCGGTATGCTGGGCATGCACGGCACTAAGGCGGCCAACCTGGCGGTACAGGAGTGCGATCTGCTGATCGCTGTCGGCGCGCGCTTTGACGATCGTGTGACCGGTAAGCTCAATACCTTCGCTCCGCATGCCAAAGTGATCCACATGGACATCGATCCGGCGGAGCTGAACAAGCTGCGTCAGGCGCACATCGGTCTGACCGGCGATCTGAACCGCTTGCTGCCGGCGCTGCAGCAGCCGTTAGCTATCGATGCCTGGCGCGAGCATAATGCCGCACTGCGTACCGAGCACGCCTGGCGTTACGATCATCCCGGCGAGGCGATCTACGCGCCGCTGCTGCTGAAGCAGCTTTCCGATCGTAAGCCGGCGGACAGCGTCGTGACAACCGACGTTGGCCAGCACCAGATGTGGTCGGCTCAACATATGACCTATACCCGCCCGGAAAACTTTATCACCTCCAGCGGCTTAGGCACGATGGGCTTTGGCCTGCCAGCCGCCGTTGGTGCCCAGGTGGCGCGCCCGGACGATACGGTGATCTGTATCTCCGGTGACGGTTCCTTCATGATGAACGTGCAGGAGCTGGGCACCGTCAAGCGCAAACAATTACCGTTAAAGATCGTGTTACTCGACAACCAGCGGTTAGGGATGGTTCGACAATGGCAGCAGCTGTTTTTCCAGGAACGTTATAGCGAAACCACTCTGACTGATAACCCTGATTTCCTCACGCTGGCCAGCGCCTTCGGTATTCCTGGCCAACACATCACCCGTAAAGACCAGGTTGAAGCGGCACTCGACACCATGCTTTCGAGCCAGGGGCCATACCTGCTTCATGTCTCAATTGACGAACTTGAGAATGTCTGGCCGTTGGTGCCACCCGGCGCCAGTAATGCAGAAATGCTGGAGAAATTATCATGAAGCAACATCAGGTCGCTTTGCAGGCGCGTTTCAATCCGGAAACCTTAGAGCGCGTGCTGCGCGTTGTCCGCCACCGTGGTTTTCAAATCTGCGCAATGAATATGGAAACCGCGCCAGATGCGCAAAATATAAATATCGAATTGACCGTTGCCAGCCCGCGGCCCGTCGAATTACTGTTTAGCCAATTAAGTAAACTGGTCGACGTTGCCTGCGTCGAGATCCAGCAACCCACATCACAACAAATCCGCGCCTGAGCGCAGAGGAATAAAAAAAATGACGACGAAGAAAGCTGATTACATTTGGTTCAATGGCGAGATGACCCCATGGGGCGAGGCGAAAGTGCACGTCATGTCCCATGCGTTGCACTACGGTACTTCGGTATTCGAAGGCATCCGCTGCTACGACTCGCACAAAGGCCCGGTGGTGTTCCGTCATCGCGAACATATGCAGCGTCTGCATGACTCAGCCAAAATTTATCGTTTCCCGGTCTCGCAGAGCGTTGATGAGCTGATGGAAGCCTGCCGCGAAGTTATCCGTACCAATAAACTGACCAGCGCTTATATTCGTCCGCTGGTGTTTGTTGGCGATGTTGGCATGGGCGTTAACCCGCCGGACGGTTACAAAACCGACGTTATCATCGCGGCGTTCCCGTGGGGCGCCTACCTCGGCGCAGAAGCGCTGGAGCAGGGGATCGATGCGATGGTTTCTTCCTGGAACCGCGCGGCGCCGAACACCATCCCAACCGCGGCGAAAGCGGGCGGCAACTATCTCTCCTCTCTGCTGGTCGGCAGCGAAGCGCGTCGTCACGGTTATCAGGAAGGTATCGCGCTGGATGTTAACGGTTATATCTCCGAAGGTGCAGGCGAAAACCTGTTTGAGGTAAAAGATGGCGTGCTGTTTACTCCGCCGTTCACCTCTTCCGCGCTGCCGGGCATTACCCGCGACGCGATCATCAAACTGGCGAAAGATCTTGGCATCGAAGTGCGCGAGCAGGTGCTGTCCCGTGAATCGCTGTACCTCGCGGATGAAGTGTTCATGTCCGGCACCGCGGCAGAAATCACCCCGGTACGCAGCGTTGACGGCATCCAGGTCGGCGCAGGTCGCCGCGGGCCGGTGACCAAACGCATTCAGGAAGCCTTCTTTGGCCTCTTCACCGGTGAAACAGAAGATAAATGGGGCTGGTTGGATCCGGTAAGTAAGTAATTAAAAATGGGACGGCACGCACCGTCCCATTTAATAAACAGAGATGGGAGTAAAAAGAGCATGCCTAAGTACCGTTCCGCCACCACCACACATGGCCGCAACATGGCGGGCGCCCGCGCGTTGTGGCGCGCAACCGGAATGACCGATGCCGATTTCGGCAAACCGATTATCGCCGTCGTCAACTCCTTTACCCAGTTTGTCCCCGGGCACGTGCACCTGCGCGATCTCGGTAAACTGGTTGCTGAGCAGATTGAAGCGGCAGGCGGTGTCGCCAAAGAATTTAACACCATCGCGGTGGATGATGGGATCGCCATGGGCCACGGGGGTATGCTCTATTCACTGCCATCCCGCGAGCTGATCGCTGACTCGGTCGAGTACATGGTTAACGCCCACTGTGCTGATGCCATGGTCTGTATCTCCAACTGCGACAAAATCACTCCGGGGATGCTGATGGCCTCTCTGCGCCTGAACATTCCGGTGATCTTTGTTTCCGGTGGCCCAATGGAAGCCGGGAAGACCAAGCTGTCAGATAAAATCATCAAGCTCGACCTGGTGGATGCGATGATCCAGGGGGCGGATCCGAAAGTGTCCGACGAACAGAGTAACCAGGTGGAACGTTCCGCTTGTCCGACCTGCGGCTCCTGTTCCGGGATGTTCACCGCGAACTCCATGAACTGCCTGACCGAAGCGCTGGGTCTGTCACAGCCGGGTAACGGCTCGCTGCTGGCGACCCACGCCGATCGTAAGGAGCTGTTCCTGAACGCCGGTAAACGTATCGTGGAGCTGACCAAACGCTACTACGAGCAGGACGACGCTTCCGCGCTGCCGCGCAATATCGCCAGCAAGGCGGCATTTGAAAACGCCATGACTCTCGATATCGCAATGGGCGGCTCAACCAATACCGTATTGCACCTGCTGGCGGCGGCGCAGGAAGCCGAAATCGACTTCACCATGAGTGATATCGACAAGCTGTCCCGCAAAGTGCCGCAGCTGTGTAAGGTGGCGCCGAGTACGCAAAAATACCATATGGAAGACGTGCACCGCGCCGGTGGCGTGCTGGGTATCCTCGGCGAGCTGGATCGCGCGGGGTTACTCAACCGCGATGTTAAAAACGTCCTTGGCCTGACGCTGCCGCAGACCCTGGAACAGTACGATGTGATGGTGACCCAGGACGACGCGGTGAAAAAAATGTTCCGCGCCGGCCCGGCCGGGATCCGTACCACTCAGGCATTCTCGCAGGATTGCCGCTGGGATACGCTGGATGACGATCGCGCCGAGGGATGTATCCGTTCTCTGGAACATGCCTACAGTAAAGACGGTGGCCTGGCGGTCCTGTACGGTAACTTTGCTGAAAACGGCTGTATTGTTAAAACCGCCGGTGTGGACGATAGCATCCTGAAATTTACCGGCCCGGCGAAAGTTTATGAAAGCCAGGACGAAGCGGTTGATGCCATCCTCGGCGGCAAAGTCGTGGAAGGCGACGTCGTGGTTATTCGCTATGAAGGGCCGAAAGGCGGGCCGGGGATGCAGGAAATGCTCTATCCGACCACCTTCCTGAAGTCCATGGGTCTTGGCAAAGCGTGCGCGCTGATCACCGATGGCCGTTTCTCCGGCGGCACCTCCGGGCTTTCCATCGGCCACGTATCGCCGGAAGCGGCGAGCGGCGGCAACATCGCGATCATCGAAGATGGCGACATGATTGCTATCGATATTCCGAACCGCGGTATTCAGCTGCAGCTCAGCGATGCCGAAATCGCCGCCCGTCGCGAAGCGCAGGAAGCGCGTGGCGATAAGGCGTGGACGCCGAAAGACCGCGAGCGCCAGGTCTCCTTTGCACTGCGCGCTTATGCCAGCCTCGCGACCAGCGCCGACAAGGGCGCGGTGCGCGATAAATCAAAACTGGGTGGCTAATTATGGCGGACTCACAACCCCTGTCCGGTGCCCCTGAGGGCGCCGAATACCTGAGAGCAGTGCTGCGCGCGCCAGTTTATGAAGCGGTGCAGAAAACGCCGCTGCAAAAAATGGAGAAGCTCTCTTCGCGGCTGGATAACGTTATTCTGGTCAAACGCGAAGATCGCCAGCCGGTACACAGCTTTAAGCTGCGCGGCGCCTACGCGATGATGTCCAGCCTGACGGCGGAACAGAAATCGAATGGGGTGATCACGGCGTCGGCAGGCAACCATGCGCAGGGAGTGGCTTTCTCAGCCTCCCGGCTTGGGGTTAAGGCGCTGATCGTGATGCCGGTAGCGACCGCCGATATCAAAGTCGATGCCGTTCGCGGTTTTGGTGGCGAAGTGCTGCTGCATGGCGCCAACTTTGACGAAGCGAAAGCTCGGGCGATTGAACTGGCGCAGCAGCAGGGGTTTACCTGGGTGCCGCCATTCGATCACCCGATGGTGATCGCGGGTCAGGGAACCTTGGCGCTGGAGCTGCTGCAGCAGGATGCCCACATCGACCGTGTATTCGTCCCGGTGGGCGGCGGCGGTCTGGCGGCGGGCGTGGCGGTGCTGATCAAGCAGCTGATGCCGCAGATTAAAGTGATAGCGGTAGAAGCGGAAGACTCGGCATGTCTGAAAGCGGCGCTGGATGCCGGCCATCCGGTGGATCTGCCGCGCGTCGGTTTGTTTGCTGAAGGCGTGGCGGTGAAGCGCATCGGCGATGAAACCTTCCGTTTGTGCCAGGAGTATCTGGACGACATCATCACTGTCGACAGCGACGCTATTTGCGCGGCGATGAAAGATCTGTTCGAAGATGTGCGGGCGGTGGCGGAGCCTTCCGGCGCGCTGGCGTTGGCGGGGATGAAGAAATATGTCGCCCAGCACAATATTCGCGGCGAGCGACTGGCTCATATTCTGTCCGGGGCCAACGTTAACTTCCACGGCCTGCGCTACGTGTCTGAGCGCTGCGAGCTCGGGGAACAGCGCGAAGCGCTGCTGGCGGTGACGATCCCGGAAGAGAAGGGCAGCTTTCTGAAGTTTTGCCAGCTGCTGGGCGGGCGCTCGGTGACGGAGTTCAACTACCGCTTTGCTGATGCTAAAGACGCCTGCATTTTTGTCGGGGTACGCCTGAGTCGCGGGCTGGAGGAGCGGAAAGAGATCCTCCAGTTACTGAACGATGGCGGCTACAGCGTCGTTGACCTTTCCGATGACGAAATGGCCAAGCTCCATGTGCGCTATATGGTCGGCGGCCGGCCGTCCAAAGCGCTGCAGGAGCGGCTGTTCAGCTTCGAGTTCCCTGAATCGCCGGGGGCGCTGCTGAAGTTCCTGCATACCCTTGGCACCCACTGGAATATTTCGCTGTTCCACTACCGTAGCCACGGCACCGACTATGGTCGGGTGTTAGCGGCCTTTGAGCTGGGCGAGCACGAGCCGGACTTTGAAACCCGCCTTAATGAACTGGGCTATGAGTGCCACGATGAAACGCATAACCCGGCGTTCCGCTTTTTCCTCGCGGGCTAGTGGTTAGGCAGGATTTTCCAGAAAGCATCAATAAGCGGCTCATGCAGCCGCTTTTTTTGTGCGCAAACGCCCAGCTCAAACGGGGTTTGCTCATCACTGCGCTCCAGAATCATCACCCGGTTGCGTACCGGTTCCGGGCTGTTTTCCAGTACCACCTCCGGTAGCAGCGCCACGCCGCAGCCGAGGGCGACCATCGACACCATCGCTTCGTGTCCCCCGACGGTGGCATAGATCGACGGGTTGCTGATTTTATGGCGTCGAAACCACAGCTCGATGCGCCGACGTACCGGCCCCTGGTCAGCCATGATAAACGGCACTGTCGACCAGTCCGGACGCTCGACGGTCACCTGGTTACGCACCGGGCAGGGAAGCGCCGGGGCAATTAACACCACGGCGAGGTTCTCCAGCATCGAAAACGCCACCGATCCCGGCAGGGTCTCTGGTTTACCGGCAATCGCCAGGTCGGCTTCGCCGGTGACGACCTTCTCCATGGCGTCAGCGGCATCGCCGGTCGATAATTTTATCTCAACCGAAGGATGCGCGGCGCGAAAGCGGTCGAGGATCGGCGGCAGATGGCTATAAGCGGCGGTGACAGAGCAGAAGATATGCAGCTCGCCGGAGAGCGACGGTCCCTGCTGATCGATGGCGTGGCGAAGCTGCTGATACTGCAGTAAGGTCTGCTGGGCAAAGGTGCGTAACTCTTCCCCGGCTTCGGTGAGCGTCACCGTGCGATTATCACGCACGAACAGCGGCTGGCCGAGGTCCTCTTCCAGGCGTTGGATCTGCCGCGAAAGGGTCGAAGGACTGACGTGCATGGCCCGCGCGCTGCGGCCAAAATGGCGGCTTTCCGCCAGATGCAGAAAGGTTTTCAGATCGCGTAAATCCACGGCGCGTACTCCCCGATTTTGTATTTCATAAATTGCAACGTGACGTTGTGAATATATCAATTTCCGCAATAAAATTCCTGTCATATAGTAAGTTCATTCTCGCAAAAGCGAACCGAACAATAAGCACGACAACACAACATCACGAGGTATCACCATGGCTAACTACTTCAACACACTGAATCTGCGCCAGCAGCTGGCACAGCTGGGCAAATGCCGCTTTATGGGGCGCGATGAATTTGCCGATGGCGCAAGCTATCTTCAGGGTAAAAAAGTAGTCATCGTCGGCTGTGGCGCGCAGGGCCTGAACCAGGGTCTGAACATGCGTGATTCCGGCCTGGATATCTCCTATGCGTTGCGTAAAGAAGCGATTGCCGAGAAGCGCGCTTCCTGGCGTAAAGCGACCGAAAACGGCTTCAAAGTCGGTACCTATGAAGAGCTGATCCCGCAGGCCGACCTGGTGGTTAACCTGACGCCGGACAAACAGCACTCTGACGTTGTGCGTTCCGTACAGCCGCTGATGAAAGACGGCGCGGCGCTGGGTTACTCCCACGGCTTCAACATCGTTGAAGTGGGCGAGCAGATCCGCAAAGACATCACCGTGGTGATGGTGGCGCCGAAGTGCCCGGGTACCGAAGTTCGTGAAGAGTACAAACGCGGTTTCGGCGTGCCGACGCTTATCGCCGTCCACCCGGAAAACGATCCGAAAGGCGAAGGCATGGCTATTGCCAAAGCCTGGGCAGCGGCGACCGGCGGCCATCGTGCGGGCGTTCTGGAATCCTCCTTCGTGGCGGAAGTGAAATCTGACCTGATGGGCGAGCAGACCATCCTCTGCGGCATGCTGCAGGCGGGTTCTCTGCTGTGCTTCGACAAGCTGGTGGCGGAAGGTACCGATCCGGCGTATGCGGAAAAACTGATTCAGTTCGGCTGGGAAACCATCACCGAAGCGCTGAAGCAGGGCGGTATTACCCTGATGATGGATCGCCTCTCTAACCCGGCGAAACTGCGCGCTTATGCGCTGTCCGAACAGCTGAAAGAGATCATGGCGCCGCTGTTCCAGAAACACATGGACGACATCATCTCCGGCGAATTCTCCTCCGGTATGATGGCAGACTGGGCGAACGATGATAAGAAACTGCTGACCTGGCGCGAAGAGACCGGCAAAACCGCGTTCGAAACCGCCCCGCAGTATGAAGGCAAAATCGGCGAGCAGGAGTACTTCGATAAAGGCGTGCTGATGATCGCGATGGTGAAAGCGGGCGTTGAGCTGGCGTTCGAAACCATGGTTGATTCCGGCATCATCGAAGAGTCCGCTTACTATGAATCACTGCACGAGCTGCCGCTGATCGCGAACACTATCGCCCGTAAGCGTCTGTATGAAATGAACGTGGTTATCTCTGATACTGCAGAGTACGGTAACTACCTGTTCTCTTACGCTTGCGTACCGCTGCTGAAAGAGTTTATGACTACCCTGCAGACCGGCGACCTGGGCAAAGCGATTGCTGAAGGCGCGGTAGATAACGCTCAGCTGCGCGATGTGAACGAAGCAATTCGCAGCCACGCTATCGAGCAGGTAGGTAAGAAACTGCGCGGTTATATGACTGATATGAAACGTATCGCGGTAGCCGGCTAATTCCTCGTCGTCTTTCGACTTGCCGATGCGTTGGCTACGGTACGTACACCCCAGTCACATAGTAATCTATGTTCCTGGGGATGTACTTCCTTGCCGCCTTCCGGCAAGCCGAAATCCATAGAGGAATGGATTTGTTTAGTCGGTCTGATAAGCGAAGCGCCATCAGGCAGAAACCCGGAGATTAAGATCCCCGGGTTTTTTATTATTTCCGGTATAGCACTTTGATGATGTGGTAGCCGAACTGGGTATGCAGCGGGCCGGTTGGCTCCAGTTCCGGGCAGGAGAAGACCACTTTATCGAAGGCCGGTACCATCTGGCCCTGGCGGAACTCACCCAGATCGCCGCCGCGTTTGCCTGACGGACAAATGGAGTGTTTCTTTGCCAGCTTGCCGAAATCGGCGCCGTTTTTGAGCTGCTCGAGCAGATCGAGCGCCAGTTTCTCTTCTTTTACCAGGATGTGCAGTGCTGCCGCGGTTTTAGCCATGATTGCGCCTTGATTGAGTTGGGATAAATCAGGGCGCCATAGTAGCACGCGTTACCGGCGATACAGCACCTTGATGATATGGTAGCCAAATTTGGTTTTCACCGGGCCATAGGGTTTGAGCAGCGGACAGCTGAAGACAGCTTGATCAAACGGACCGACCATCGTCCCCTGCGGGAATTCGCCTAAATCACCGCCATGACGTCCGGACGGACACTTTGAGTAACGCTTCGCCAGATGATCGAAGCTGATGCCCCGTTCCAGTTTGGCGAGGATCTCGTGCGCCAGTTTCTCTTCTTTAACCAGAATATGCAGGGCCGCTGCGCTTTTTGCCATTACCAGATCCTCAGGATGAATTGCGTGGCTGACACTTTACCATCAGCCGGTAAATCTCGGCCTCGCTTTCTGCTACAATCCACACCCCGTTCGAAGATTGAGCAATATTCCCATGCGTTTAAACCCTGGCCAACAACAAGCCGTCGAATTCGTTACCGGACCGTGCCTGGTGCTGGCGGGCGCCGGTTCCGGTAAGACCCGCGTTATTACGAATAAAATCGCCCACCTGATCCGCGGCTGCGGCTATCAGGCGCGCCATATCGCGGCCGTCACCTTCACCAACAAGGCCGCGCGCGAAATGAAAGAGCGCGTCGGGCAAACGCTGGGGCGCAAAGAGGCGCGCGGGCTGATGATCTCCACCTTCCACACCCTGGGCCTGGATATCATCAAACGTGAATACGCCGCGCTGGGAATGAAGTCTAACTTTTCCTTGTTCGATGATACTGACCAGGTCGCGCTGCTGAAAGAGCTCACCGAAGGGTTGATCGAAGATGACAAAGTGGTGTTGCAGCAGCTGATCTCGACGATCTCCAACTGGAAAAACGATCTGAAAACCCCGGCGCAGGCGGCGGCTGGCGCGAAAGGCGAACGGGACCGCATTTTCGCCCACTGCTATGGGCTGTACGATGCGCACATGAAGGCCTGCAATGTCCTCGATTTTGACGATCTGATCCTGTTGCCGACGCTGCTGCTGCAGCGTAATGAAGAGGTGCGCGAACGCTGGCAGAACAAAATCCGTTACCTGCTGGTGGATGAGTATCAGGATACCAACACCAGCCAGTATGAACTGGTGAAATTACTGGTGGGGCAGCGCGCGCGTTTTACCGTGGTGGGGGACGATGACCAGTCGATCTACTCGTGGCGTGGCGCGCGGCCGCAGAACCTGGTGCTGCTCAGCCAGGACTTCCCGGCGCTGCAGGTGATCAAGCTTGAACAGAACTACCGCTCCTCCGGGCGTATTCTGAAAGCTGCTAACATTTTGATCGCTAATAACCCGCACGTCTTTGAAAAGCGGCTGTTCTCAGAACTTGGCTACGGTACCGAGCTGAAAGTACTCTCCGCCAACAATGAAGATCATGAAGCGGAGCGCGTGGCCGGGGAACTGATCGCCCACCACTTTATTAATAAAACCAACTACAAAGACTACGCGATCCTTTACCGCGGCAACCACCAGTCGCGGGTCTTTGAAAAGATGCTGATGCAGAACCGCATCCCGTACAAAATCTCCGGCGGCACGTCGTTCTTCTCGCGTCCGGAAATTAAAGACCTGCTGGCCTATCTGCGCGTGCTGACCAACCCGGATGACGATAGCGCCTTCCTGCGTATCGTCAACACGCCGAAACGCGAGATCGGCCCGGCGACGCTGCAAAAGCTGGGTGAGTGGGCGATGAGCCGCAATAAAGGCTTATTCACCGCCAGCTTTGACATGGGGTTAAGCCAGACGCTGACCGGGCGCGGGTATGAATCCCTCACTCGTTTCACCCACTGGCTGCGGGAAATTCAGCAGCTGGCCGAGCGTGAACCAGTCAATGCCGTGCGGGATTTAATTCGCGGGATTGATTATGAGTCCTGGCTATATGAAACCTCGCCGAGCCCGAAAGCCGCGGAAATGCGGATGAAAAACGTCAACCAGCTGTTCACCTGGATGACCGAGATGCTGGAAGGCAGCGAAATCGATGAGCCGATGACCCTGACGCAGGTGGTCACCCGCTTTACCCTGCGGGACATGATGGAGCGCGGCGAATCGGATGAAGAGCTCGATCAGGTGCAGCTGATGACCCTCCATGCCTCAAAAGGGCTGGAGTTCCCGTATGTTTACCTGGTGGGAATGGAAGAGGGATTGCTGCCGCACCAAAGCAGCATCGATGAAGATAACGTCGATGAAGAGCGCCGGTTAGCCTACGTCGGCATCACCCGGGCGCAAAAAGAGCTGACCTTTACGCTCTGTAAGGAGCGTCGACAGTATGGTGAGCTGGTGCGCCCGGAGCCAAGCCGTTTCCTGCTTGAGCTCCCGCAGGACGATCTGATATGGGAGCAGGAGCGAAAAGTCATCTCTGCGGAAGAACGTATGCATAAAGGCCAGGCCAACGTCGCGAATATTAAAGCGATGCTGGCGAAGGCGAAAAAAGGCTAACGCCTCAGGCGACAAACTGCTGCCAGGCGGCGGAGAAGGGCATTACCAGCAGCAGTGAGGGCAGCATATTGGCGGTGGGGAAGGCGCGGATCCCGCACAGACGAAAACCAGTCGCCAGCATAATGATGCCGCCGCAGGCGGTGAAGTCGGCGATCATCGCCGGATTGATCAGCGCCATGATAAAGGTTGCCGCGAAAAACAGGATAATGAAGACAATCAGCTGGGGAATAAAGATCACGGTGATGATATACCCCAGCGTAGAGGCGAAAATCGCGGCAGTGAAAAAGTCGAGTATCGACTTGGTCAGCAGAATGGTCGGGTCGCCGGTCATCCCTTCGGTTAAAGCACCGAAAATGCCGGTGCCGCTGGCGCAGAAGAGGATCAGCACGGCGATAAACTGATTCATAAAATCTTCCGCACTCACGCTGGCGCTGGCCTGCGCCGGGAAAATGCGCTCAATGGGCGTGCGCAGCGTTGTCCCGGCCCGCTCAATCCATTTTTCAATATTCAGCAGGCCGCCGATAATCGTGCCGACAATAATGGCCAGGGCAATGGGCGGCAGATTATGCAATTTATTGACAAAGAAGATACCCATGCTGATGGAGATCAATCCGGCAATCAGCGGCAAGGTCTTTTTGAAGTGTTCCGGAATAAAGCGATTCAGCGAGGCGCCGGCCAGTGCACCGACGAGAAGCGAGCCGCTACAGACAAATATACCTATTGCCATCATTTATTCTCCCTAATAAAAACAGGGCCTGAATATTCAGGCCCTGAAGTCTGTCTTTAATATTACTTAATGTTAAAGACACGGCTGGCATTGCCCCAGGCAATTTTATCTTTCAGGCCCGCTTCAAGTTCTAACGGATCAAACCAGTCACAAGCCTGATGAATATCTTCATACGGATAATCGACAGAGAACATCACACGATCGGCGCCCATGACTTCAATGGCATTATTCAGCGAATGGGTATTAAAATGGCCGCTGGTGGTAACAATGAAGTTATTCTGCAGGTAGTGCATTAACGGTTTTTCCGCTTTACCCAGACCGCAGCCGAAACGCTGACGATAGAGGCGGTGCTGAGTACGCGGCAGCATATGAACCAGCCCTTCGCCGAGGTGGCCCAGTACCAGATTGAGGTTAGGATAACGATCGAACAAACCACTCATCATCAGACGGATAGCATGCACTGCCGTTTCCTGCGCAAAGCCCCACGCGGAGCCGATCAGGCTTTCGTAACCGGTATAGATGCCGCGCGCCGGGCCTTCCAGCGGTTCGCGAGGATGCAGGTACACCGGTACGTTCAGCTCGTTGACCTTATCCCAGAAGACCAACATCGATTCGTCATCAAGATACAGGCCATGCTCGCTATCTTTAACGTTGGTATAGCCGTTGATCAGCGCGCCTTTCATGCCTAGTTTCTTCACGGCGCGCTCCAGCTCTTCCGCCGCGGCTTCCGGGTTTTGCAAGGCCAGGGTGGCGAAAGCGCTAAATTTATCCGGATTTGGCTTCACATAATTCTCGACGATAAAATCGTTAGTATCACGAGCAAAAGAGACCGCTTTGGCTTTATCTAAAATAGATTGCGCGCCAGGTGAAGTTAGAGAAAGAATGACGTGGTCAATATGACGCTGCGCCATTTCTTCCAGCTGAATACTGCGATCCAGCAGGCGACGTTCAACGTCTTTCATATATTCTGTACCGTTACGGCCGGCTTCACCGGTTGAATCCCACAGACGGTTATTTTCAGGAGTGGAGACGTGTTCTTCTAAAGCGATTTTTCCGCGCATGATATATTCCTTGCGATATTTGTCAGTATGGCTCGATGCAATGAGAATAAAAGCTTTCTCGTATTGCCAGCAATAAACCAAACGTAATAGGGATTATCAGTAAAACTAATACAGCGGTATATTTCGCGGTTTAGATCGTAATAGATCCGCTCTGCTGAGCGGGATCGGCAAGTGCGGCGATCAGCGAACGTAGCCAGATATGCCCGGGATCGCGGTGCAGCCGCTGATGCCAGACCTGACGGATGGCGATCCTGGCGAGAGGAAAAGGTAGCGGCCAGCTGCGGCAGGGATAGCGGCGGGTGATATGCCGCGCTACCTGTTCCGGGACGACGGCAATCATATCGCTTTCGGCCACCAGCTCGCCGGTACCTAAAAAGCTCGGTAATGTCAGCGCGATCCGCCGGGGCATACTGTGCTCATCAAGCCGCTTATCCATATCGCCGTGGGCAGTCCCCTCCACGCGGATCGCCAGATGCTTTTCCTGCCGCCAGTCTTCGGCACGAAGCTGGGTTCGAATACGTGGATGATTTTCCGCCGCCAGGCAGACATACGATTGATCGAAGAGATGCTGCTGGTAGACGCTATCCGGAAGCTGCGTCAGGTAGCCGATCGCGAGATCACATTTCCCGGATTCGAGGGCGTTGAGGGTCTGCTCATCCAGATTCTGTATCGTAAAGGTGATCTCGTCCGCCGCCTGCTGCTGGAGCGCAATTTGCAGCAAAGGCAACAGCGTCATTTGACTGATATCGGTCATTCCGATCGTGAAGTTACGCTGGCTCTGCTGGGGAAGAAATTCAGGTTTGACGGCTAAATCGTTATCGGCAAGCTGGAGAAGGGTAAATACAGTCGGGGCGATCGCGTCCGCTCGCGGCGTCGGCATCATCCGCTGTCCCACCCGGACAAACAACGGGTCAGCAAAATGATCCCGTAGTTTTTTCAGCAAAAGGCTGCCGGTGGGTTGGCTGATATTCAGCGCGTCAGCCGCCGGGGAGACATTGCCTAGCCGGTAGAGCGCGGAGAAAAAGCGTAGCGATTTGAAATCCAGTTCTTCCCGCATCCGCCCTCCTGGCTGGATATTATCTTGGCGTATCGCCGCTGGTGACCCGTAGCGTCCAGTGGACGTAGCTTTGCCATTGACACTCCTGATCGACCATTTCCCGGCCAAGCGGATGTTCAGCCAGCCAGTTCTCCGGCAGCGTCAGCGTTAACTGGTCGTCGTGAGCGGCCAACTGAATCGCCGGCAACAAATCGTCGCGCCGCCGGCTGGCAAACAGGATCGCCAGTCGCAGCAGGCGACACAGATGTTCGGCCACTCGCGGCGGGACCGCATTCTGCTGATGAAGCGAAGACAGGTCGATGGCGTTGGTCTGATTCAGGAGCAGCGTGGCAATCAACTTCTTCTGCGCCGGGGTAAAGCCGGGCAGGTCGAGGTTATTGACCAGATAAGCCGCGTGCTGCGGCGCGCGCTTGAAATCCACACTCAGCCCAATTTCATGCAGCGAGCAGGCGCTGAGGAGTAAATCGCGGCTCAGCGGGTCCAGCTCCCAGCTGCCGTCCAGCTGACTGAGCAGATGGCTGGCCAGACTGGCGACGCGTTGGGCCTGCTCGGTGTCGATCATAAAACGGCGCTGAATATTGCGCAGGGTGCGGCTGCGGATGTCCTGTTCGACAGAGAGATGCAGCATGCCGTATACCAGACCTTCGCGTAACGCGCCGCCTGCCAGGGTCATACACTGAATATTCAGTTCGCTGAAGATAGCGATCAGGATCGCCAGCCCGCTCGGGAACACCAGCGCCCGCTCAAGGGTTAAGCCTTCGATCTCCAGCTCTTCCAGACGTCCGCACTGGATGGCGCGCTGTTTAAGCTGCTGGAGTTTAGCGAGGGTGATGCGTTCATCCATCCCCTGCGCCATCATAATTTCCTGCAGCGCCTGAACGGTGCCGGAAGCGCCGACGCACACTTTCCATCCGTGATAGCGCAGCACATCGGCGATGGGTAATAACACCTCGCGCGCGGCCGCTTCGGCGAGATCGAAATTCTCTTTCGTCAGGCTACGGTCGGCAAAATAGCGTTCAAGCCAGGTCACACAGCCCATCGACAGACTGAACAGCGAGGTCGTTTGCGCGCCGGTGCCGGTCACCAGTTCGGTGCTGGCGCCGCCGATATCGACCACCAGACGCTGATCGGCGCCGCCGGTGGTGTGGGCGACACCCTGGTAAATCAGGCGCGCTTCTTCTTCGCCGCTGATCACCTGCACTGGCGTGCCGAGGATCTCTTGCGCTTTCGCCAGAAACTCCTCTGCATTGACGGCAAGACGTAGCGTGGCGGTGGCCACGACGCGGATTTGCGTCGGCGGAATATCCTGCAGGCGTTCGGCAAACAGGCGTAAGCACTGCCAGCCGCGCTCCATCGCTTCCGCGGAGAGCGTGTTGTCGCTATTCAGACCGGCGGCCAGACGAACCTTACGCTTAATACGGCTCAGCGTCTGGATGCTGCCCGCCACCTCGCGCACCACCAACATATGGAAACTATTGGAACCCAAATCAATGGCGGCATACAGCGAGGTGGAGCTCATACTCTTCATCGTTCAGAAGGCTCCCTGGTTGGCGGAGCGCTTAAGCCCGGTCCACATCACTGAGCGGGTTGCCAGAGGAAGGTCGCCCTGGCTGATTCTGAATGATTGAGCGTATGGCATAGATTTCTTAACCTGAACGACGACGATTGCGCGGTGGACCGTTGCGGCGCGGGCCGTTGCCTGGGCGCGCACGGGTCAGACGCAGCGGCTTAGGCAGGTCGGTCATCAGCGCGTCCGGGTTGTACTTACTGACCGGGATCGAGTGACCAATATAGGTTTCGATTGCCGGCAGGTTCAGCGCGTACTCTTCGCAGGCGAGGCTGATAGAGTTGCCGCTGGCGCCAGCGCGGCCGGTGCGGCCGATGCGGTGAACGTAATCTTCGCAGTCGTCCGGCAGATCGTAGTTAAAGACGTGGGTCACGGCCGGAATATGTAAGCCGCGCGCAGCAACGTCAGTTGCGACCAGAATATCGAGATCGCCACGAGTAAATTCGTCGAGAATACGCAGACGCTTTTTCTGCGCCACGTCGCCGGTCAGCAGACCTACACGATGGCCGTCAGCGGCGAGATGACCCCAGATATCTTCACAACGGTGCTTGGTGTTGGCGAAGATGATGGCGCGATCGGGCCACTCTTCTTCCAGCAGCGTCTGCAGCAGGCGCATTTTTTCTTCGTTGGAAGGGTAGAACAGCTCTTCTTTAATACGGTGGCCCGTTTTCTGTTCCGGTTCCACTTCGACATATTCGGCGTTGTTCATCTGCTCGAACGCCAGTTCGCGAACGCGATAAGAAAGAGTCGCGGAGAACAGCATGTTCAGGCGCTGCGTCGCCGGCGGCATGCGGCGGAACAGCCAGCGGATATCTTTAATAAAGCCGAGATCGTACATGCGATCGGCTTCGTCCAGTACGACGACCTGAATGGCGCCGAGGTTAATGTGGTTCTGTTTCGCGTAATCGATCAGACGACCAGTGGTACCGATCAGAATATCGACACCGCTTTCCAGCACTTTCAGCTGCTTGTCGTAGCCGTCGCCGCCGTAAGCCAGACCCAGCTTCAGACCGGTGGCCTGCGCCAGCGGTTCAGCATCCGCGTGGATCTGTACCGCCAGTTCACGCGTTGGTGCCATAATTAGCGCGCGCGGTTGGTTAACCTGGCGATCGGCGATAGCCGGGTGAGAGAGAAGATAATGAAACGTTGACGTCAGGAACGCCATCGTTTTACCGGTACCGGTTTGCGCCTGCCCGGCGACATCGCGGCCTTCCAGCGTCAGCGGAAGGGCGAGGGCCTGAATGGGTGTGCAATTATGAAACCCTTTCTTTTCAAGGGCTTCAATGACTGCCGGGTGCAGGGCGAAGTCGGAAAACTTCTGTTCTGTTAAATGTGTTTTGCTCATAGTGTGGTAGAATATCAGCTAACTATTGCATTAAGAAAGCGTATCCGGTGAAATAACGTCAACCTTTCGTTGGCGGTGTACGAAATTATTCAAGGTACGTCTACGGTAACTGAACGAATCCAGGATAGCTTAGACTACTAAGCGAGTCGGGAGCGATAAATCTGCAGCATGCAGTTCGCGTTCGGGCACCCTGGCGTCAACAGGCGAGTCCATGATGGATTGCGCCAGTTGGCAGCCCAGAGAATTGAGGTATCCTGAAGAATAGCGTGCATAACGTAGCCGCAGCACGTCGTTGATGGCTACGACACCAACACACCAGGCTTATTCCTGTGGAGTTAAATATGAGCGATAAAATTATTCACCTGACTGACGACAGTTTTGACACGGACGTACTCAAGGCTGACGGGCTGACCCTCGTCGATTTCTGGGCAGAGTGGTGTGGTCCGTGCAAAATGATCGCCCCGATTCTGGATGAGATCGCTGAAGAGTATCAGGGCAAACTGACCGTAGCTAAGCTGAACATCGACCAGAACCCGGGCACCGCGCCGAAATACGGCATTCGCGGTATCCCAACCCTGCTGCTGTTCAAAAACGGCGAAGTGGCGGCCACTAAAGTTGGCGCACTGTCCAAGGGTCAGCTGAAAGAGTTCCTCGACGCCAACCTGGCGTAAGCGAATTGCTGGTCCGGCGTCCAGATTCCTATTTTTTGCGGAACTCTGGACGCCCGGCAGGAGTCGTGCTAAGTTAATCCACAGACTTCGTTTTAAACATACCTATTGTTTGAATCTTGTTTTACCCAAAGCGTCCCGCAGACGATGCGCGTGAGGCTAATAATTCCGGGCTTATCACTCATTCCGTCTTGTCGTTTCAGTTCTGCGTTCTTTCCTGTGACCAGGCAACGTACAGACACGAGATGAAGCCGCTAACAGGCATGGATGTTCCTGCCATACCATTCACAACATTAAGTTCGAGATTTACCCCGAGTTTAAGAACCCACACCACTATGAATCTTACCGAATTAAAGAATACGCCGGTTTCTGAGCTGATTACTCTCGGCGAAAATATGGGGCTGGAAAACCTGGCTCGTATGCGTAAGCAGGATATTATTTTTGCCATCCTCAAGCAGCATTCGAAGAGTGGCGAAGATATCTTTGGCGACGGCGTACTGGAGATACTGCAGGATGGATTTGGATTCCTCCGCTCCGCAGACAGCTCCTACCTCGCCGGCCCTGACGACATCTACGTATCCCCCAGCCAAATCCGCCGTTTCAACCTTCGCACTGGTGACACCATTTCCGGTAAGATTCGTCCTCCGAAAGAGGGTGAGCGTTACTTTGCACTGTTGAAAGTTAACGAAGTTAACTACGACAAGCCGGAAAACGCGCGTAACAAGATCCTCTTCGAGAACTTAACGCCGCTGCACGCGAATTCTCGCCTGCGTATGGAACGTGGTAACGGTTCTACCGAAGACTTAACCGCTCGCGTACTGGATCTGGCCTCCCCGATTGGCCGCGGCCAGCGTGGTCTGATTGTCGCGCCGCCGAAAGCCGGTAAAACGATGCTGCTGCAGAACATCGCGCAGAGCATCGCTTACAACCACCCGGACTGCGTGCTGATGGTGCTGCTGATCGACGAACGTCCGGAAGAAGTGACCGAGATGCAGCGTCTGGTGAAAGGTGAAGTGGTTGCTTCCACCTTTGACGAGCCGGCATCCCGCCACGTGCAGGTTGCCGAGATGGTTATCGAGAAAGCAAAACGTCTGGTTGAACACAAGAAAGACGTTATCATCCTGCTCGACTCCATTACTCGTCTGGCGCGAGCCTACAACACCGTGGTACCGGCTTCTGGTAAAGTCCTGACCGGTGGTGTGGACGCCAACGCCCTGCACCGTCCGAAGCGTTTCTTCGGTGCGGCACGTAACGTCGAAGAGGGCGGCAGCCTGACCATCATTGCCACGGCGCTGATTGACACCGGCTCCAAAATGGACGAAGTGATCTACGAAGAGTTTAAAGGCACCGGTAACATGGAGCTGCACCTCTCTCGTAAGATTGCCGAAAAACGCGTCTTCCCGGCTATCGATTACAACCGTTCCGGTACCCGTAAAGAAGAACTGCTCACCACTCAGGAAGAGCTGCAGAAAATGTGGATCCTGCGCAAAATTATTCATCCGATGGGTGAGATCGATGCAATGGAATTCCTCATTAACAAGCTGGCGATGACCAAGACGAATGATGACTTCTTCGATATGATGAAGCGCTCGTAAGGTAAAAAAAGCCAAAAACGCCACGCCTTTGCGTGGCGTTTTCATTTTTGGGTTTGTATGATCCAGAGACAGAGAAAGCGGGACGAAAGTTGTCGTATAATGGCGCCGGATAGCAGGCGGAGACAGCTTTAACAGACTAAAATCTATACAATAAATTTGTAATGTTCTGCTTTTCCCCTTCTGGAGTTGGGGCATCATCGCTATACTTCCCGGATTAACTATGCTGAGAGCACATGCGTTGTGAATTTACTCACTGCTATTACTGAATTAATCAGTATTTTCTTATTCACGACCCTCTTTATTTTTGTCGCGCGGAAAGTGGCAAAAAAGATCGGGTTGGTGGATAAACCAAACTATCGCAAACGGCATCAGGGGTTGATTCCGTTGGTCGGTGGTATCTCAGTTTATGCAGGCATCTGTTTTACTTTCGCCATCGCCGATTATTATATTCCTCACGCCTCGCTGTATCTGGCCTGCGCGGGGGTATTGGTGCTGGTTGGCGCGCTTGACGATCGCTTCGATATCAGCGTGAAAATTCGCGCAGTCATACAGGCTGCGATCGCCGTGATTATGATGATGGCAGGGAATCTGCATCTGAGTAGTCTCGGCTTTATTTTTGGCTCGTGGGAGCTGGTGCTGGGGCCTTTCGGCTTCTTCCTGACGCTGTTTGCCGTGTGGGCCGCCATCAATGCGTTTAACATGGTCGACGGGATCGACGGCCTGCTCGGCGGTCTGTCATCGGTCTCCTTTGCGGCGACTGGGATCATCCTCTGGTTTGATGGTCAGTACAGCCTGGCGATGTGGTGCTTCGCGATGATCGCCGCCATTCTGCCCTATATTCTTCTCAATCTTGGCGCCCTCGGCCGCCGCTATAAAGTCTTTATGGGTGACGCCGGCAGCACGATGATTGGCTTCACCATTATCTGGATCCTGCTGGAAACCACGCAAGGTAAAACACATCCCATTAGCCCGGTTACCGCGCTGTGGATTATCGCTATCCCGTTGATGGACATGGTGGCGATTATGTATCGCCGCCTGCGCAAAGGCATGAGTCCTTTCTCTCCGGACCGTCAGCATATTCATCATTTGATCATGCGCGCCGGCTTTACTTCCCGTCAGGCGTTCGTCCTGATTACCCTGGCCGCCGCCCTGCTGGCGCTGGTTGGCGTCGCGGCGGAATACACCCGCATTGTGCCGGAATGGGTGATGTTAATTCTCTTTTTGGTAGCCTTCTTCCTTTATGGCTACTGTATTAAGCGCGCCTGGAAAGTGGCGCGCCTGGTTAAGCGCATCAGACGCAGAATTCGGCGACACAGCGGCAATAATCCGAAACTAACCAAGTAAAGCTGGGGATGTGATGACTCAACCATTACCGGGAGCACAAGCAGTGAACGTTGAGAACGAGCTGGATATTCGCGGGCTGTTTCGCGCTTTATGGGCAGGAAAAGGCTGGATAGTCGGCGGCGCCGTACTCTTCGCCGCCATCGTGCTGGTATATACCTTTTTTGCTCGCCAGGAGTGGAGCGCCACGGCGATCACCGATCGGCCTACTGTCAATATGTTGGGGGGGTACTATTCCCAGCAGCAGTTCTTACGCAATCTGGACATTAAAGCCGACCTTGCCTCGGTCGATCAGCCTTCCGCCATGGATGAAGCGTATAAAGAGTTCATCATGCAGCTGGCCTCCTGGGATACCCGGCGCGATTTCTGGCTACAAACGGACTACTACAAGCAGCGTCAGTCGGGTAATGCCCGCGCGGATGCGGCGATGCTGGATGACCTGATTAACAATATCCAGTTTATGCCAGGCGATGCGGCCAAGAGCATTAACGACAGCGTCAAACTGACCGCCGAGACCGGGCAGGATGCCAATAATCTGTTGCGTCAGTATGTGGCTTTCGCCAGCCAGCGGGCGGCAGGCCATCTTAATGACGAACTCAAAGGCGCCTGGGCGGCGCGGACCGTGCAAATGAAAGCGCAGGTGAAGCGCCAGGAAGAGGTGGCCGAGGCCATCTTCAACCGTCGGACGCACAGCGTGGAGCAGGCGCTGAAGGTGGCCCAGCAGCACAATATTTCACGCAGCGAAACGGATGTTCCTGCCGATCAGTTGCCGGATTCAGAGCTATTTTTATTGGGCAGGCCGATGCTGCAGGCCAGGCTGGAAAACCTGCAGGCCGTCGGGCCGGAATATGACCTCGATTACGACCAGAACCGCGCCATGCTGAGCACGTTGAACGTCGGTCCAACGTTAGATCCGCGTTTTCAGACTTACCGGTATTTGCGGACGCCGGAAGAACCTGTAAAACGCGATAGCCCGCGCCGTGTATTTCTGATGGTGATGTGGGGGATTGTGGGTGCGCTCATCGGCGCAGGCGTGGCGTTATCACGTCGTCGTGTCCTGTGATTGCGGCCTGTGGTGAAGGGCAGATGACCTTCATCGCCTAATCGAAGAGAATCGATGTGAAAGTACTAACTGTATTTGGCACGAGGCCGGAAGCCATCAAGATGGCGCCTCTGGTCCATGCGCTGGCAAAGGATCCTCATTTTGAGGCGAAAGTATGCGTGACCGCGCAGCATCGGGAGATGCTCGATCAGGTGTTGAAACTTTTCTCTATTGTCCCGGACTACGATCTCAACATCATGAAGCCGGGGCAGGGGCTGACCGAGATCACCTGTCGCATCCTTGAGGGGCTGAAGCCGGTGCTGGAGTCGTTTAAACCCGACGTGGTGCTGGTGCATGGCGATACCACGACCACCATGGCGGCGAGCCTGGCGGCGTTTTATCAGCGGATACCGGTGGGCCACGTAGAGGCCGGCCTGCGCACTGGCGATTTAAGTTCGCCGTGGCCGGAAGAAGGCAACCGTACTTTGACCGGCCATCTGGCGACATACCATTTCGCCCCCACGGAAACCTCGCGGCAGAACCTGCTACGGGAAAATATTGCCGACAGTCGCATCACGGTCACCGGGAATACGGTCATTGACGCCCTGTTCTGGGTGCGGGATCGGGTTCTGGGTGATGAAGCGCTACGGGAGACCCTGCTGCAGCGCTATCCTTTCATTAGCCACGGTAAAAAGATGATTCTGGTTACCGGCCACCGGCGGGAAAGCTTTGGGCTCGGCTTTGAACAGATCTGCCAGGCGCTGGCGGAGATAGCCCATACCCACCCTGAGGTGCAGATTGTCTATCCGGTTCACCTGAATCCTAACGTCAGCGAGCCGGTGAATCGTATTCTAGGTCATATTGACAATGTGATGTTGATTGAACCGCAGGACTACCTGCCGTTCGTCTGGCTGATGGATCGGGCCTGGCTGATCCTGACCGATTCCGGCGGCATTCAGGAAGAGGCCCCTTCTCTCGGGAAACCGGTACTGGTCATGCGCGATATGACCGAACGTCCGGAAGCGGTGGCCGCTGGCACCGTGTGCCTGGTCGGCACCGACAGCCAGCGCATCGTGGCGGAAGTCACGCGACTGCTGCAGGATGATGCCGCATACCAGGCGATGAGCCGCGCGCATAATCCCTATGGCGATGGTGAAGCATGTCGTCGAATTTTGTCTGCACTTAAAAATAATCAGGTAACGTTATGAGTTTTTCTACCATTTCAGTGATTGGCCTTGGCTATATCGGGCTGCCAACCGCTGCCGCGTTCGCCTCCCGGCAGAAGCGGGTGGTCGGCGTTGATGTTAATCAACATGCCGTGGAGACCATTAACCGTGGAGAGATTCATATCGTGGAGCCGGATCTGGCGAGCGTGGTGAAGACCGCGGTCGAACAGGGTTATTTAAGCGCCACCACCACCCCGGTGGAGGCGGATGCCTACCTGATTGCCGTGCCGACGCCGTTTAAAGATCGCCACGAGCCGGATATGGTGTTTGTCGAGTCGGCCGCTAAATCCATTGCGCCGACGTTAAAGAAAGGGTCACTGGTGATCCTGGAGTCCACCTCGCCGGTGGGTTCGACTGAGCAGATGGCCGGCTGGCTGGCGGAGATGCGCCCGGACCTCAGCTTCCCTCAGCAGGCGGGCGACGCCGCTGACGTGAATATCGCCTACTGCCCGGAGCGGGTATTGCCCGGTCAGGTGATGGTCGAGCTGATTAAAAACGATCGCGTTATCGGCGGCATGTCGCCGGTCTGCTCGGCGCGCGCCAGCGAGCTGTATAAAATCTTCCTCGAAGGCGAATGCGTGGTGACCAACTCGCGTACCGCCGAGATGTGTAAGCTGACGGAAAACAGCTTCCGCGACGTCAACATCGCCTTTGCCAACGAACTGTCGCTGATTTGCGCCGACCAGGGCATTAACGTCTGGGAGCTGATCCGCCTGGCAAACCGCCATCCGCGCGTCAATATCCTGCAGCCGGGCCCGGGCGTCGGCGGCCACTGCATCGCCGTCGACCCGTGGTTTATCGTGGCGCAAAACCCGCAGCAGGCGCGTCTGATCCGCACCGCTCGCGAGGTCAACGACCATAAGCCGGAATGGGTTATCGAACAGGTGAAAGCGCAGGTGGCGGACTGCCTGACTGCCACCAACAAACGGGCCAGCGAACTGACGATCGCCTGTTTTGGCCTCGCTTTTAAACCGAATATTGACGACCTGCGCGAAAGCCCGGCGATGGAAATTGCCGCGCAGATTGCCCGCTGGCACAGCGGCACGACGCAGGTGGTTGAGCCCAACATTCACGCGCTGCCGAAGAAACTCGATGGACTGTGTACGCTGGCGACCCTCGATGCGGCGCTGGCCAGCGCCGATGTGCTGGTGATGCTGGTCGATCATAATGAATTTAAAGCCGTTAGCGGCGATAGCGTCACCCAGGCGTATATCATCGACACCAAAGGAGTGTGGCGGTGAGAACCATTCTGGTCACCGGCGGCGCGGGCTTTATTGGTTCGGCGGTGGTGCGGGAGATTATCCAGCACACCGCCGATCGCGTAGTGGTGGTGGATAAACTGACCTATGCCGGCAATTTAATGTCGCTGGCGCCAGTGGCGCAGGATGCGCGTTTCGCCTTTGAACAGGTGGATATCTGCGACCGCCGCGAGCTGGACCGTATTTTCCGTCAGCATCAACCCGATACGGTGATGCACCTGGCGGCGGAAAGCCACGTCGATCGTTCGATTGACGGCCCGGCGGCGTTTATCGAAACCAATATCGTAGGCACCTATACGCTACTGGAGGCGGCCCGCAGCTGGTGGAATACCCTGGCCACGGAGAAAAAATCGGCGTTCCGTTTTCACCATATCTCGACCGACGAAGTGTATGGCGATCTGCACGGCAGCGAGGATTTCTTTACCGAGACCACGCCCTATGCGCCAAGCAGCCCCTATTCGGCCTCGAAAGCCAGCAGCGACCACCTGGTGCGCGCCTGGCTGCGGACCTATGGCCTGCCGACGCTTATCACCAATTGCTCCAATAACTACGGCCCGTATCACTTCCCCGAGAAGCTGATCCCGCTGACGATCCTCAATGCGCTGGCGGGCAAGCCGCTGCCGGTGTATGGCAATGGGCAGCAGATCCGCGACTGGCTGTACGTGGAAGATCACGCCAGAGCGCTGTATCTGGTGGCGACCCGCGGCGAACCGGGCGAAACTTACAATATCGGCGGTCATAACGAACGTAAAAATATCGAGGTGGTGGAAACCATTTGTCAGCTGCTGGAAGAGCTGGCGCCGCATAAACCGCAAAGCGTGGTGCACTATCACGATCTGATCACCTTCGTAGCCGATCGTCCGGGCCACGATCTGCGCTATGCCATTGATGCCTCGAAGATTGCCCGCGAGCTGGGCTGGACGCCGGCAGAGACCTTTACTTCCGGTATGCGTAAGACCGTGGCGTGGTATCTGGCGAACGAGAGCTGGTGGCGCCAGGTTCAGGATGGAAGCTATCAGGGCGAGCGTCTTGGGCTGCAAGGCTAATCATCTCTGGGGGGAATGATGAAAGGTATTATTCTGGCGGGCGGTTCCGGAACGCGACTGCATCCCATCACCCGTGGCGTATCGAAGCAGTTGTTGCCGATCTACGACAAGCCGATGATCTACTACCCGCTGTCGGTATTAATGCTGGCCGGGATACGTGAGATCCTGATCATCACCACGCCGGACGACCTACGTGATTTCCAGCGCCTGCTCGGCGATGGCTCAGAGTTTGGCATTGCGCTGCACTATGCCGTACAGCCGACGCCGGATGGTTTAGCCCAGGCGTTTATCATCGGCGAAGCCTTTCTTAACGGCGAACCGGCATGTCTGGTGCTAGGCGACAATATTTTCTTCGGCCAGAGCTTTAGCCCGAAGCTGCGCAGCGTGGCTGCCCGCACGGAAGGGGCGACGATTTTTGGCTATCAGGTGATGGATCCTGAGCGCTTTGGCGTGGTGGAGTTTGATGACAACTTCCGCGCGCTGTCACTGGAAGAGAAGCCGAAGCAGCCGAAGTCGAACTGGGCGGTCACCGGTCTCTATTTCTACGATGGCAAGGTGACGGAGTATGCCAAACGGGTCAAGCCGTCCGAGCGCGGCGAGCTGGAAATCACCTCCATCAACCAGATGTACCTTGAGGATGGCGCATTGACCGTCGAGCTCCTCGGGCGCGGTTTTGCCTGGCTGGACACCGGCACGCACGATAGCCTGATCGAGGCCAGCATGTTCGTGCAGACCGTCGAGAAGCGCCAGGGCTTTAAAATCGCCTGTCTGGAAGAGATCGGCTGGCGTAACGGCTGGCTGGACGATGATGGCGTCAAACGCGCCGCGAAGCGGCTGGAAAAAACCGGCTACGGCCAATACCTGCTGGATCTGCTCCGTGCCCGTCCGCGCCAGTATTGATCCCCTGGAGTGGGAGAACCGCTTCTTTGCCGTTAACAGCGCCATCGTTCACTTTGATGAACGTGCGCCGCGGCTGACGCCTGAGGCGCTGGCGGGGTGGTCGCGGGTGCAGGCGAAGGTGGCCGCCAGCGACACCGTCCGGCTGGACGCGCTACAGCAGCTGGGTTTTCAGCTGGTGGAAGGCGAAGTCGATCTGGCGCTACCGGTGGGCAACCCTGCTGATGCGGGCGCCGACGTCGCCGTGGAAGCGGATATTGCGCCGCTGCGCGAGCTGGCGGCACAGGCCTTTGCCATGAGCCGCTTTCGCGCGCCCTGGTACGCTGCCGATGCCAGCGGCCGCTTCTATGCCCAGTGGATTGAAAATGCGGTGCGCAGCACCTTCGATCATCAGTGCCTGATTTACCGCCATCCTGAGGGCGATATTCGCGCCTTTGTCTCTCTGCGCCAGCTCAACGCGACCGAGGCGCGTATTGGCCTTCTGGCCGGGCGCGGCGCCGGGGCGCAACTGATGCAGGCGGCGCAGCACTGGGCTGCCTCGCGCGGACTTTCTACACTGCGGGTGGCGACCCAGATGGGCAACACCGCCGCGCTTAAACGTTATATTCTCAGCGGTGCTAACGTGGAAAGCACCGCCTACTGGCTATACAGGTGACCCCATGATCCCATTTAACGCGCCGCCGGTGGTTGGAACCGAGCTTGATTACATGCAGTCTGCGATGAACAGCGGCAAGCTGTGCGGCGACGGCGGTTTTACGCGCCGCTGCCAGCAGTGGATGGAGCAGCGATTTGGCACGGCAAAAGCGCTGCTGACGCCTTCCTGCACGGCTTCGCTGGAGATGGCCGCGCTGCTGCTGGATATCCAGCCGGGCGACGAAGTGATTATGCCCAGCTATACCTTTGTCTCTACCGCCAACGCCTTTGTGCTGCGTGGGGCGAAAATCGTCTTCGTTGATATCCGCCGCGATACGATGAATATCGATGAAACGCTTATCGAAGCCGCCATCACCGATAAAACCCGGGCGATTGTCCCGGTGCACTATGCCGGCGTAGCCTGCGAGATGGACACCATCATGGCCATTGCCGACAAATACAACCTGTTTGTGGTGGAAGACGCCGCGCAGGGGGTGATGTCTACCTATAAGGGGCGTGCGCTGGGCACCATCGGCCATATCGGCTGCTTCAGCTTCCATGAAACCAAAAACTACACCGCCGGCGGTGAGGGCGGGGCGACGCTTATCAACGATCGCACACTGGTGGAACGCGCGGAGATCATTCGTGAAAAAGGTACCAACCGCAGCCAGTTCTTTCGCGGTCTGGTGGATAAATATACCTGGCGCGATATTGGCTCCAGCTATCTGATGTCCGACCTGCAGGCCGCCTATCTGTGGGCGCAGCTGGAAGCGGCGGAGCGGATCAACCAGCAGCGCCTGGCGCTGTGGCAGAACTATCACGATGCGCTGCTGCCGCTGGCGCGTGCGGGGCGTATCGAACTGCCGACGGTTCCGGCCGACTGTGGGCAAAATGCGCACATGTTCTACATTAAGCTGCGTGATATCGAGGATCGCAGCAGGCTGATCGCCTGGCTGAAAGAGGCGGAGATCCTCGCGGTATTCCATTATATTCCGTTGCACAGCTGCCCGGCCGGAGAACACTTCGGCGAGTTCCACGGTGAAGACCGCTACACCACCCAGGAGAGCGAGCGCCTGGTGCGCCTGCCGCTGTTTTACAATCTCTCTCTGGTGAACCAGCGGACGGTGATTAACTCGCTGCTGAGCTATTTCTCCTGATATGTCGTTAGCAAAAGCCTCACTGTGGACGGCGGCATCGACGCTGGTCAAAATCGGCGCCGGTCTGCTGGTCGTCAAGCTGCTGGCCGTCTCGTTTGGGCCGGCGGGCGTTGGCCAGGCCGGTAACTTCCGGCAGCTGGTCACCGTGCTCGGCGTGCTGGCGGGTGCCGGGATATTTAACGGCGTCACGAAGCTGGTGGCTCAGCATCACGACGATCCCCCACGTCTGAAACAGGTGGTGGGTACCTCGTCGGCTATGGTGCTTGGCTTTTCCACGCTGCTGGCGCTGGTGTTTTTACTGGCGGCGGCGCCGATAAGCCAGGGGCTGTTCGGCCATACGCACTATCAGGGGCTGGTACGCCTGGTGGCGCTGGTGCAGATGGGGATCGCCTGGGCGAACTTCCTGCTGGCGCTGATGAAAGGCTTTCGCGATGCGGCGGGTAACGCCTTCTCGCTGATTGCCGGGAGCCTGATTGGCGTCGCGGCCTATTATGCCTGTTACTACTTCGGGGGTTACCAGGGGGCGCTGTTGGGGTTGGCGTTAGTGCCGGCGCTGGTGGTGATCCCGGCGGGCATCATGCTCTGGCGGCGGGGTAATATACCGCTGAGCGCCCTGCGCCCGCGCTGGGATAACAGTCTGGCGGGACAGCTATCGAAATTTACCCTGATGGCGCTCATAACCTCGGTGACGCTGCCGGTGGCCTATGTAATGATGCGTAATCTGCTGGCGGCGCATTACGGCTGGGAGGCGGTCGGGATTTGGCAGGGGGTGAGCAGCATTTCCGATGCCTACCTGCAGTTTATTACCGCCTCGTTTAGCGTCTATCTGCTGCCGACGCTGTCGCGGCTGAGCGCCAAAACGGATATCACCCGCGAGATTGCCAAATCGCTGAAATTCGTTCTGCCGGCGGTGGCGGCGGCAAGCCTGACGGTCTGGCTACTGCGCGATTTTGCCATCTGGCTGCTGTTTTCCGATCGCTTTACCGCGATGCGTGACCTGTTCGCCTGGCAGCTGGTGGGCGACGTCTTAAAAGTCGGCGCCTATGTCTACGGCTATCTGGTGATCGCCAAAGCGTCGCTACGTTTTTATATTCTGACGGAAATCAGCCAGTTCACGCTGCTGACCGCATTCTCACACTGGCTTATTCCGGCGCACGGCGCAATTGGCGCGGCGCAGGCGTATATGGCCACGTATATTGTTTATTTCGCCCTTTGTAGTGGCGTGTTTTTACTCTGGCGTAAACGGGCATGACAGCACTGATACATGTACTGGGATCGGATATCCCGCACCACAACCAGACCGTACTGCGGTTCTTTAACGACGAACTGGCCGCCGACCCGCAGGCGCGGAGATTTTTGGTCGTCGGTGATGAGGCTAGAGTGCGTGATGGATATCCGGCACTGGATATCACCTGCTATCGAGGAAAGAAAGCGCTGGCGCAGGCAGTGATTGCCACCGCGAAAGCCAACCGCCAGCAGCGCTTTTTCTTCCACGGCCAGTTTAATACCGGGCTGTGGCTGGCGCTGTTGAGCGGCGGCATCCGCCCGTCACAGTTTAACTGGCATATCTGGGGGGCAGATCTGTATGAAAACTCTGCCAGCCTGAAGTTTCGCCTGTTCTATCCGCTACGCCGCATGGCGCAGGGGCGAGTAGGGCGCGTTTTCGCCACCCGCGGCGATCTCAGCTGGTTCGCTAACCGCCATCCGCGTGTGCCGGGTGAGCTGCTCTACTTCCCGACCCGTATGGATCCGGCGCTGAATACCCTGGCCGATAACGCCCCGCGCAGTGATACCCTGACTATTCTGGTCGGCAACTCCGGGGATCGCAGCAATGAACATATTGCCGCGCTGAAGGCTATCCATCAGCAGTTTGGCGATACGGTGAATGTCATCGTGCCGATGGGTTATCCGGCGAATAACGACGCCTATATCAACGAGGTGCGCGAGGCGGGGGCGGCGCTGTTTAGCCGTGCGCATCTGCAGATCCTCAGCGAGAAGCTTGAATTTAATGATTATCTGGCGCTGCTGCGCCGCTGCGATCTGGGCTATTTTCTGTTTGCCCGCCAGCAGGGGATCGGCACCCTGTGTCTGCTGATTCAGGCGGGCATCCCCTGCGTGCTCAATCGGGAAAACCCGTTCTGGCAGGATATGACCGAGCAGCATGTGCCGGTGCTGTTCACCAGCGACGCGCTGGACGTCAGCGTGGTGCGTGAAGCGCAGCGTCAGCTGGCGAGCGTGGATAAATCTACTATCGCCTTCTTCCGGCCGAACTATATGACGGGCTGGCAGCGGGCGCTACGGTTAGCGGCGGAGGGGCAGGCATGACGTTAATGCAATTTAGCGGGCTGCTGGTGGTCTGGCTGTTGTCGACCCTGTTTATCGCCACCGCCACCTGGTTTGAGTTCCGCCGGGTACGCTTCAACTTCAACGTCTTTTTCTCGTTGTTGTTTCTGCTGACCTTTTTCTTCGGCTTCCCGCTGACCAGTATTCTGGTGTTCCGCTTTGACGTCAGCGTAGCGCCGCCGGAGATTTTGCTGCAGACGCTGCTGATCGCGGTATGCTTCTACGCGATCTACTACGTGACCTATAAAACGCGGTTGCGCCCGGCCTCGCGCGAGGTTGCGCATCGCCCGCTGTTTACCATGAACCGGGTGGAAACCCATCTGGCGTGGGGCATACTGATGGGGCTGGCGCTGCTGTGCGTCGGCATCTTCTTCGCTCACAACGGCTTTCTGCTGTTTAAGCTCAACTCCTACAGCCAGATTTTTTCTGCTGAAGTGTCCGGCGTGGCGTTGAAGCGCTTCTTTTACTTCTTTATTCCGGCGATGCTGGTGGTCTATTTTCTGCGCCAGGATTATAAGGCGTGGATCTTCTTCCTCGTCAGCACCGTGGCCTTTGGTTTGCTGACCTACGCCATCGTCGGCGGGACCCGCGCCAATATCATCATCGCCTTCGCCATCTTTCTGTTCATCGGTATTATTCGCGGCTGGATCAGCTTGTGGATGCTGGCGGCGGCGGGCGTGCTGGGTATTGTCGGCATGTTCTGGCTGGCGCTGAAGCGCTACGGGATGAACGTCAGCGGCGATGAAGCGTTTTATACCTTCCTGTATCTCACGCGCGACACCTTCTCACCGTGGGAAAACCTGGCGCTGCTGCTGCAGAACTACGACAAGATCGATTTCCAGGGGCTGGCGCCGATGATCCGCGATTTCTACGTCTTCATCCCCAGCTGGATGTGGCACGGTCGTCCGACGATGGTGCTCAATACCGCCAACTACTTCACCTGGGAGGTGTTAAACAATCATTCGGGGCTGGCGATTTCGCCGACGCTGATTGGCTCGCTGGTGGTGATGGGCGGCGTCTGGTTTGTGCCGCTGGGCGCTGTGGCGGTAGGGTTGATTATTAAATGGTTCGACTGGCTGTATGAGCTGGGCAACCGGGAGAGCAATCGTTACAAAGCGGCTATCCTGCACAGTTTCTGTTTCGGCGCTATCTTCAACATGATAGTGCTGGCGCGCGAGGGTCTGGATTCGTTCGGCTCCCGCGTGGTGTTTTTCCTCGTGATCTTTGGTATCTGCTTGCTGGCGGCGAAATTGCTGTACTGGTTCCTGGATAGCGTGGGACTGATTCATAAGCGCGTAAAACCGCTTTCGCAACCGCAAGTCTGAGAAGGATAGACATGACTGGGACCATTTCCGCGCCGTTGTACCTGTTAAGAGGGCTGCAGCTCATAGGCTGGCGCGATATGCAGCACGCTCTGGATTATTTGTATGCCGACGGCGCGCTCCGGGAGGGGACGCTGGTGGCCATTAATGCTGAGAAAATGCTGGCCGTAGAAGATAACCCGGAGGTACGGGCGCTGATTGAGGCTGCGGAGTTTAAATATGCGGATGGCATCAGCGTGGTGCGTTCGCTGCGCAAAAAATACCCGCAGGCCCAGGTATCCCGCGTCGCCGGGGCCGATCTCTGGGAAGCGTTAATGCAGCGCGCTGGCGCTGAAGGGACACCGGTGTTTTTGGTTGGTGGTAAACCTGAGGTCCTGACGCAAACGGAGTCCAGGCTGCGTCAGCGCTGGCAGGTGAACATCGTCGGCAGCCAGGACGGTTATTTTACCCCTGAGCAGCGCCAGGCATTGTTCGAACGCATTCGCGACAGCGGGGCGAAAATCGTCACCGTCGCGATGGGGTCGCCGCGCCAGGAGATCTTCATGCGCGACTGCCGGCGCCTGTATCCGCACGCGCTGTATATGGGCGTCGGCGGCACTTACGATGTCTTCACTGGGCACGTCCATCGGGCGCCGAAGTTCTGGCAGGATCTGGGGCTGGAGTGGTTCTATCGCCTGCTTTTGCAGCCGAGCCGCATCAAGAGACAGTTCCGTCTGCTGCGCTATTTACGTTGGCATTATACCGGCAAGCTCTGATATTCCACTGCAACCAGGCGAGTTTGCATACATATTCTGTGTAATCTCTTCACTCGCCTGATACTTTATTTGCCATTTCCGCAAAATTAATTAACCATTCGCAGGCTTCATACGCGCGGGGGAGACCTGCGCGTCGGCAAGGCTATGGTTTCAGTTAATAACAATAACCGGGAGTACCCGGAATACGGCAAACACAAGAGGATATATGACTGAGAAAAAAGCGGAGCTCCAGCGTGGACTGGAGGCCCGGCATATTGAACTGATCGCCCTTGGCGGGACGATTGGCGTGGGGTTGTTTATGGGGGCGGCCAGTACGTTGAAATGGGCCGGGCCTTCCGTGCTGCTGGCGTACATTATCGCTGGCCTGTTCGTCTTTTTCATTATGCGCTCAATGGGCGAAATGCTGTTCCTTGAGCCTGTCACTGGCTCCTTCGCGGTGTATGCGCATCGCTATATGAGCCCCTTCTTCGGCTACCTGACCGCGTGGTCCTACTGGTTTATGTGGATGGCGGTGGGGATCTCGGAGATTACCGCCATCGGGGTCTATGTGCAGTTCTGGTTCCCGGAGATGGCGCAGTGGATCCCGGCGTTAATTGCCGTGGGGCTGGTGGCGCTGGCGAACCTGGCGGCGGTCCGGCTTTACGGTGAAATCGAGTTCTGGTTCGCCATGATTAAAGTGACCACCATTATCGTGATGATCGTCGTCGGGCTGGGCGTCATTTTCTTCGGCTTTGGCAACGGCGGCCACTCCATTGGTTTTGGTAATCTCACCGAACATGGCGGTTTCTTCGCCGGCGGCTGGAAGGGCTTCCTGACGGCGCTGTGTATCGTGGTCGCATCCTATCAGGGCGTAGAGCTTATCGGTATTACCGCGGGTGAAGCGAAAAATCCGCAGGTGACGCTGCGCAGCGCGGTGGGCAAAGTGCTGTGGCGGATCCTGATTTTCTACGTCGGCGCGATTTTCGTTATTGTCACTATCTTCCCGTGGGATCAAATTGGCTCCAACGGCAGCCCGTTCGTACTGACGTTTGCCAAAATCGGGATTACCGCGGCGGCGGGAATTATCAACTTCGTGGTGCTGACGGCGGCGCTTTCCGGCTGCAACAGTGGGATGTACAGCTGTGGACGTATGCTGTACGCCCTGGCGAAGAACCGCCAACTGCCGGCGGCGATCGGTAAGGTATCGCGCAACGGCGTTCCGGCCGTCGGCGTGGCGCTGTCGATTCTGATCCTGCTGGTGGGCTCCTGCCTGAATTACATCATTCCTAATCCGCAGCGGGTGTTTGTCTATGTCTACAGCGCCAGCGTGTTGCCAGGGATGGTGCCATGGTTTGTGATCCTGATCAGCCAGCTGCGTTTCCGTCGCGTGCATCGGGCGGCAATCGCCAGCCATCCGTTCCGTTCGCTGCTGTTTCCGTGGGCCAACTATTTCACCATGGCCTTCCTGATCTGTGTGCTGGTAGGGATGGGTCTGAATGATGAAACCCGGATGTCGCTGTTTGTCGGCATTATTTTCCTGGCCGCCGTCACCCTGATTTATAAGGTGTTTGGCCTCGGAAGACAGGGGCAAGTCAATAATACGGCTGAATAACCGTCAAAACGAACAAAGCATGAGCAAACGATAATTTTCTTTTAAAAGGCACTAGACAGCGGGGTAGGAAGTCCGTATTATCCGACCCCGCAACGGCGCTAAGCGCCCGTAGCTCAGCTGGATAGAGCGCTGCCCTCCGGAGGCAGAGGTCTCAGGTTCGAATCCTGTCGGGCGCACCATTAACCCGGTGCTGGAGCTGCGGTGGTTTTAATACCGCGTAAAAGGTTTGCAGTGGTGGCTATAGCTCAGTTGGTAGAGCCCTGGATTGTGATTCCAGTTGTCGTGGGTTCGAATCCCATTAGCCACCCCATTATTTGATAGAGTTGTGAATTTGCGAAGGTGGCGGAATTGGTAGACGCGCTAGCTTCAGGTGTTAGTGTTCTTACGGACGTGGGGGTTCAAGTCCCCCCCCTCGCACCACGACTTTAACGAATTGAACTAAAAATTCAAAAAGCAGTATTTCGGCGAGTAGCGCAGCTTGGTAGCGCAACTGGTTTGGGACCAGTGGGTCGGAGGTTCGAATCCTCTCTCGCCGACCAATTTTGAACCCCGCTTCGGCGGGGTTTTTTGTTTTCTGCTGCCGTCCGCCATCTCTTATTTCTCTGATCTTGCTGATAAAAAATCTTCTCTTTGCTTAAGAATACGCGTCAGGAAAACTCTCAATTCATCACTGTGGTAGATGCAATTTCCCCGGATCCTGTGCGATAATAACCGGGTAGATGCTCATTCCATCTCTTATGTTCGCCTTCGTGCCTCATAAACTCCGGAATGATGCAGAGCCGTTCTTACGGTGCTTATCGTCCACTGACAGATGTCGCATTTATGCCTCATCAAACACCATGGACATTACGTTGAGTGAAGCACCCAATTTGTTGTCAAACAGACCTGTTTTAACGCCTGCCCTGATTTCAGCGCAGGCGTTTTTTTCTTTCAGGGATCCGTCAACGCGAAGGCGGGGGAGAAGGGCTATCGCCCCGCAGGAGGCGATAGCCATGGCAGGTTACGGCTGAGGATTATTCTGCAGCGTCAGCAGCAGCCCATCGCGGCGCATAGCGGCGGCTTCTTCCGGCTGATGCAGGCGATCCAGGGCATCCGCCAGCCAGGCGTAATCAAAGGCATCCGGACGCTGCTTAAGCGCGGCGCGGAAGGCGATGCTGGCCTCCTGCCATTCGCCGTGCCGCATCAGCGACTGGCCCAGGGTACTCCACAGCAGCGGACGGTCGCCAACGGCTTTGATCTGCTGGCGCAGCACTTTCTCCAGCTGTTCCGGGTTATTGGTCTTCAGACGCGGGATCGGCATCACCAGACGGTCATCATACTGTTTCTTCAGACCATCAATGATAATTTGCTGCGCGGTATCGTGATCGTCGCTCTCGATGAGGCGCTCGGCCATTGCCACCTGCAGCGGCACCAGCGCCCGTGTTTTACGGCTCTGGTTGCGCCACCATTCGCGCAACCCTTCGCTGCCGCCGTCGGCCAGCGCTTTATCCATCAGGCCAACCCAGGCCAGCTGTTCCAGCGCAGCGCGGTGCTCTTCATCGCCGACGTTAGCTTTCGCCATCGACGGAATGATGTCCAGCAGCGACTGCCAGGCGCCGGTGCGGGTGTATGCCTGTTCGGCGAGGCGCAGCACTTCAGGATGACGCGGAGTAATTTCCAGCAGCTTATCGATGCCATGGCGCGCGGCGTGATTTTCATTACGCGCCAGCTGCAGGCGAACGCGGGTGATTTCCACCGGGATCAGGTCATCGCCCGCCAGCTCGGTGGCGCGCTCCAGATGCTGGTTGGCCCGCGCTTCATCGCCGCGCTGCTGGGCCGCTTCCGCCGCCAGCAGATAGTTCACCACCGGTTGTTCGGCGTGATCGGCATTTTTCGCCATCAGCTTCTCAACCTGCTGGTAATCACCTTCCGCCAGCTTGAGAAGCGCCTGCTCGGTTTGCTTACGCGCGCGACGGCGTTTACGGCCGACAAACCAGCCGCGCGTATGCGCCCCGGTGCGGAAAATGCGGCGCAGCAGCCATTCGATGGCGAACAGCACCACCATGGCGAGGATCAGAATGATCACCAGCCCGGTGACGCTGGTCTCGATATTGTAATTATCGGTCTGGATCAGGACGTAGCCCTGATGCCCGGCGATCATCGGGCCAAGCACGATCCCGGCGATCAACAGCGCGAAGAGTAGAAGAATTTTCAGCATGCGTTACTCTCCTTGCGGCGCAGCAGGGGCGGCCGGTGCAGCAGGGGCTGGTGAGGGCGCGCCGCCCGCGTTAACGGCAGGCTGCGCCATCAGGTTGCGCACCCGGGTCTGCATCAGTTTTTCCAGCAACGCCTGGCTCTGCAGCGTTTCCGGCACCGTCATGGTAATGCTTTGCTGACTGAGCTTATCCACCTCGTCGAGGAAGGCTTTGGTGGTGGCGTCATCAGTATCGTAATAGGCGCGTACCCAGGTCGAGACGTTATCCAGCGACTGTTTCCAGGTCTCTTCCTGATGGCGCGGCACTGCCTGCGCGGCGACCAGCAGGCGAGAGCGAATATTTTCCCGCAGATAGATATCCTGATTCGGCGCCAGCAGCGGGACCGCGGTTTCATCGCGGCGGCGCACGGTGATAAAGCTGTCCATAAAGTTCTGCCAGCTTTTCTGCAGATTGACGCGCCATTCGCTGATAGAGCTGGAAAGCTCGTCGCTATCAGAGTCCATCGGCGAATCGTCATCGTTATTATCGGCCAGCCGCAGGTTGTCGATTTGGTTCGCCAGCTGATTCACCTTGAGGATCATGCCGTCGTAGTCCACCTGGCTTACCGCGGAGAGGGTGGTGATGTCGTCGGTGATCGCCCGGCGGGCGCCGATCAGGCTGGGGTCATTCATGTCGGCGAGGCTGGCGTCGGCGCTTTTTAGCAGCGCGGCGGCGGTAGTGACATCCTGATCGCTCCACAGCTTACGTCCCGCCAGCTTGACGAGGAAATCGGCCTGGGCCAGCAGCCAGGTTTTGGCATCGCTGCCCGAAATCACGGCGACTTTCTGCTGCAACTCATCAAGCTGTTTGGTCAGGGTTTCCTGCTCGTGTTTGGCCTGACTCAACTGGTCGGCCTGCTGTTTGATAATGCCTTCCAGTTCGCTCTTTTGGCTCTCCTGCGCTTTTTGCAGTGCCGCAAGCTGGCCTGATAATTCAGCGGTGGTTGCGTTTTGCCGCGTGGCCTGCTGTTTGTTCAGGCCATACAGGCCGATGCCAGCGGCTATCGCAATGGCGATAGCGATCGCGCTGAGCGCCAGGCTGGTTTTGTTACCCGCCTTCTTCTTATCGTTGTTCTCTGGCTGTGGTGTGGTTTCCACGGCCTCCCTGGTCTCTTCAACCACGGCGGATTGATTTTGTTGTTCCGTCATTATGGCTTCCAATGTTGAGAGTTATTGTAATGCGCGTAGCAGCGCATCGTTGTCAGCGTTATCGGCAACCTGAATCTCCTGCCAGCCCAGTTCCCGGGCCTGAAGGGCCAGACGTTCGCTGACAACGACAAGGCGGCAGTGCAGGAGCCACTGTTCGCGATACCATTGCGGTATGAGCGACCACAGCTGCTGCAGCATCTCACCGCTGGTGACCACCAGCGTGGTGACCCCGCGAGACTGCCAGCGCATCGCTTCTTCTGCGCCATCGTAATGTTTTGCACTACGTTGATAACATTCACAAAATGTGACCCTGGCGCCGCGTTCAGCCAGCGTGGCGCCTAAGAGTTCCCGCCCACCATTGCCGCGTAGGATCAGCGCATTTTTCCCGGCAATGTTTTGTAATTCAGGTAATTGTAGCAAGACTTCGCTAATTTCCCGATCTAACGGGTAACGGATGTGCTGCCCGCTGACCGTATGCAGGGCCAGCGCCGTCGTTCGACCAATGGCAAAATAGTGCGGAGAAGTGGGCCAGGGCAGGCCTTGCTGCTGCAGACGGGCATGGGCGAATTCCACCGCATGCTGGGATAGCGCAAACAGCAGGTCGTCGGACCCCAGATGGGCAAGATGGTCGCCCAGCACGGGAAGCTCCCGGCCAGGCGTAAATTCTATCAGCGGAAAGCTCCAGGCCACGCGTCCCATGGCCCGCAGACGGCTGACCAGCGCTTCCCCTTGCGGGAGTGGACGAGTGACCAGGATGCTCATCGTGGGGCTTCTCCATCATAAACTGCCGCGAGAATGTCGCGGGCGCCGTTATCCAGGAGCTCTTCCGCCAGCGAGATGCCGAGCGCTTCGGCCTGCTCTGCTGGCCCGCGCCGTTCGCCGCGTACCATCTGCGAACCATCCGGGGCGCCAACCAGCGCCCGCAGCCACAGTTCGCCGTTGACGAGTTCCGCATAGCTGCCAATTGGCACCTGACAACCGCCTTCGAGGCGGGTGTTCATCGCCCGTTCGGCGCGCACGCGTACCGCGGTTTCCGCATGGTTGAGGGGCGCTAACAGCGCCTGGGTCCATGCATCGTCAAGACGGCATTCGATACCCACCGCGCCCTGGCCGACGGCCGGCAGGGATTGCTCCGGCGACAGCGGCTGGCGAATACGCGCTTCCAGTTTCAGGCGCTTCAACCCGGCGGCGGCAAGGATAATGGCGTCATACTCACCGTTATCCAGTTTACTCAGCCGGGTACCGACGTTACCGCGCAGAGAGCGGATCACCAGGTCTGGACGGGTGGCGGCCAGCTGGCACTGACGGCGTAAACTTGACGTGCCAACGACGCTGCCGGCCGGCAGTTCGTCAATTGAGGCATAGTGATTGGAAACAAACGCGTCGCGCGGATCGTCGCGCTCGCAGATGGTGACCAACCCCAGGCCCTCCGGGAATTCCACCGGGACATCTTTCATCGAATGGACGGCGATATCGGCCCGCCCTTCGAGCATGGCGAGCTCTAACTCTTTCACAAATAAGCCCTTGCCGCCCACCTTTGCCAGGGGCGTATCAAGGATGACATCACCGCGCGTAACCATCGGCACCAGCTCGACGTTCAGTCCTGGATGCGCTTGTTCCAGGCGCGCTTTAACATACTGCGCCTGCCATAGCGCAAGCGGGCTTTGCCGTGTGGCAATTTTCAAAACTTTGTCTAACATGCTTGTTACCGTCATTGTCGACCACTATCCATCCTAACATTGTTGTCTTACGGATGTTAGTTTTCACGGTTTATGTGGGAGATGGCTCCGGCCTTCTCTTTTTTAACCTTTCATGCGCGTGGCGGTTGCCGGAGGCGTAGTGAGGAATTTACAGGTAATAAACGGTGCTACACTTGTATGTAGCGCATCTTTCTTTACGGTCAATGAGCAAGGTGTTAAATTGATCACGTTTTAAACCATTTGTCCGTCCGCTGCTCATCACAACCACACCGACGACGAATGGTGACGGTTTTTGTTGAAATACTGAAATCCTCCGTACTATTGTACTTCGGGTTTTTGAACATCAGGCGATATGTCTTGTACCTCTATATTGAGACACTGAAACAGAGACTGGATGCCATCAACCAATTGCGCGTGGATCGCGCGCTTGCTGCCATGGGACCCGCTTTCCAGCAGGTTTACAGTCTACTGCCAACGTTACTACATTATCATCACCCGCTGATGCCGGGTTACCTTGACGGTAACGTTCCCCGTGGCATTTGCCTCTACACGCCTGATGAAACCCAACGCCACTATCTTGAAGAACTGGAGCTGCATCGCGGCATGCAGACCCAGGAGCCGCCGAAAGGCGAGCTGCCGATCACCGGCGTCTACTCGATGGGCAGTACTTCCTCCGTTGGTCAAAGCTGTTCTTCCGATCTGGATATCTGGGTATGTCACCAGGCCTGGCTGGATAGCGAAGAGCGCCAGCTGCTGCAGCGAAAATGCAGCCTGCTTGAGAGCTGGGCGGCCTCGCTCGGCGTGGAAGTCAGCTTCTTCCTGATCGACGAAAACCGCTTCCGTCATAATGAAAGCGGCAGTCTCGGCGGCGAAGACTGCGGTTCGACTCAGCATATCCTGTTGCTCGATGAGTTCTATCGCACCGCGGTGCGCCTCGCCGGCAAGCGTATTCTGTGGAATATGGTGCCGTGCGATGAAGAAGAGCATTACGATGATTACGTCATGGGGCTGTATGCTCAGGGCGTGCTGACGCCTAACGAATGGCTCGATCTCGGCGGCCTCAGTTCGCTGTCGGCGGAAGAGTACTTCGGCGCCAGCCTGTGGCAGCTGTATAAAAGTATCGACTCCCCCTATAAAGCGGTGCTGAAAACGCTGCTGCTGGAAGCCTACTCCTGGGAATACCCCAATAACCGCCTGTTAGCGAAAGATATCAAACAGCGTCTGCACGACGGCGAGATTGTCTCCTTCGGCCTCGACCCGTACTGCATGATGCTGGAGCGCGTGACTACCTATCTGCAGGCCATCGAAGATGAAACCCGCCTCGACCTGGTGCGCCGCTGCTTCTACCTGAAAGTCTGTGAAAAACTCAGCCGCGAACGCGCCTGCGTCGGCTGGCGTCGCGAAGTCGTCAGCCAGTTGGTGAATGCCTGGGGCTGGGACGAAAAGCGTCTGATGATGCTCGACAACCGCGCCAACTGGAAAATTGATGAAGTGCGCAAGGCGCACAACGAACTGCTCGACGCCATGATGCAGAGCTATCGTAATCTGATCCGCTTCGCGCGGCGCAATAACCTTAGCGTCTCCGCCAGCCCTCAGGATATTGGCGTGCTGACCCGTAAGCTGTATGCGGCCTTTGAAGCGCTACCGGGGAAAGTGACGCTGGTGAACCCGCAAATTTCGCCGGATCTGTCGGAACCGAACCTGACCTTTATCCACGTGCCGCCGGGCCGTGCCAACCGTACCGGTTGGTATCTGTATAACCGCGCGCCGGATATGGAATCGATCATCAGCCATCAGCCGCTGGAATATAACCGTTATCTTAATAAGCTGGTGGCCTGGGCCTGGTTTAACGGCCTGCTGACCTCACGCACCCGCCTGTTTATTAAGGGCAACGGCATCGTCGATCTGGCGAAGCTGCAGGAGATGGTGGCCGACGTGTCGCACCACTTCCCGCTGCGCCTGCCGGCGCCGACGCCAAAAGCACTGTACAGCCCGTGCGAAATCCGCCATCTGGCGATTATCGTCAACCTCGAATATGACCCGACCGCGGCCTTCCGCAATCAGGTGGTGCACTTCGACTTCCGTAAACTGGATGTTTTCAGCTTCGGTGAAGAGCAAAAATGTCTGATCGGCAGCGTCGACCTGCTGTATCGCAACTCGTGGAACGAAGTGCGTACGCTGCACTTTAACGGCGAGCAGGCGATGATCGAAGCGCTGAAGACGATCCTCGGCAAAATGCATCAGGACGCCGCGCCGCCGGACAGCGTGGAGGTGTTCTGCTATAGCCAGCACCTGCGCGGCCTGATCCGCACCCGCGTGCAGCAGATGATCTCCGAATGCATCGAACTGCGTCTCTCCAGTACCCGCCAGGATACCGGGCGCTTCAAAGCGCTGCGCGTCTCCGGCCAGACGTGGGGGCTGTTCTTCGAGCGTCTTAACGTTTCGGTGCAGAAGCTGGAAAACGCCATTGAGTTCTACGGCGCTATCTCGCACAACAAGCTTCACGGGTTGTCGGTGCAGGTGGAAACCAATCACGTTAAGCTGCCGGCGGTGGTGGATGGCTTCGCCAGCGAAGGGATTATTCAGTTCTTCTTTGAAGATGCGGATAACAACGACAGCGGCTTTAACATCTATATTCTTGATGAGAGCAACCGTGCCGAGGTCTATCATCACTGCGAGGGCAGTAAAGAGGAGCTGGTGCGCGACGTCAGCCGCTTCTATTCGTCATCGCACGATCGTTTCACCTACGGCTCCAGCTTTATCAACTTCAACCTGCCGCAGTTCTATCAGATTGTCGAGGTAGACGGGCGCACCCAGGTGATCCCCTTCCGTACCCAGGCGATTGCCGCCGCGATACCCACCAGCCAGGACGTTACCGCCTCGCCGGTGCTGCAGCAGCGCTACTCGTAGATTTGGCCCGGATAAGGCGTGAGCCGCTATCCGGAGATATTCCCTGCTGGCGCTGCGCTTAGCAGGGCTACGGTTCTAAGTCGTCGGGTAGCCCGGATAAGGCGCGATGCGCCGCCATCCGGGAAACACGTCATTAACGGAATTTCACCGTCTCACCGGCCTGCTGGCTCGCCGCCTGCTCCAGCAAATCCCAGAAGGTCTCGCCGCTGCGATCGCAGATCCACTCGTCGCCTTTGAGATCAAAATGGTAGCCGCCCTGTTTGGTGGCCAGCCACACCTGGTGCAGCGGCTCCTGACGGTTAATAATGATTTTGCTGCCGTTTTCAAAGCTGATGGTCAGCACGCCGCCGTTGATTTCACAGTCGATGTCGCTATCGCCGTCCCAGTCGTCCAGGCGTTCTTCGATGGTCATCCACAGGCTATCCGCCAGGCGATGGAATTCACTGTCGTTCATGGTTCTATCCTGCTTTTTTGAAGATGGCGGCAGTATAGCGCGAAACAAAAGCGCGCGCAGTCGGATGCTAAACGCTTGCTTTTACGTCTTCTCCTGCGATGATAGAAAGCAGAAAGAATGAATCACGGGCAACTATCAATGAAAAACGTTTTTCCTACGCTTGCCGTTTTGTTTGCGATCTTCAGCCTGACCGGCTGCGGTCTGAAAGGGCCTCTCTATTTCCCGCCGGCGGACAAAACCGCGCCGCCGCCGACCAAACCGGTTAACCCGGGCATTCAGAGCTCAACGCCGGATCGTAACGATCGTGGCGATACCGGTGGTCCGAGCCAGGTCAATTACTAACGATAACGTTCTGTTCCGCGCAACTGGAGTAGATGATGCAGTTCTCTAAAATGCATGGCCTTGGCAACGATTTTATGGTCGTTGACGCGGTAACGCAGAATGTTTTTTTCTCGCCGGAGTTGATTCGCCGCCTGGCAGATCGCCATCTTGGCGTCGGGTTCGATCAGCTGTTGGTCGTCGAGCCGCCCTACGATCCCGATCTGGATTTTCATTACCGGATCTTTAACGCCGACGGCAGCGAAGTGTCGCAGTGCGGCAACGGCGCGCGCTGTTTTGCCCGCTTTGTCCGGCTGAAAGGCCTGACCAATAAACGTGATATTCGCGTGAGTACGGCCAACGGGCGTATGGTATTAAGCGTAACGGAAGACGATCTGGTGCGGGTGAATATGGGCGAGCCTAACTTTGAGCCGTCCCAGGTGCCGTTCCGCGCCAACAAAGCGGAAAAGACCTATATCATGCGTGCCGCCGAGCAGACAGTATTGTGCGGCGTGGTGTCCATGGGGAATCCGCACTGCGTCATCCAGGTGGATGACGTGGATACGGCGGCCGTAGAAACCCTCGGCCCGGTGATGGAAAGCCACGAGCGTTTTCCGGAGCGCGCCAATATCGGCTTTATGCAGGTGGTCGGCCGGTCCCACATCCGTCTGCGCGTCTACGAACGCGGCGCGGGGGAAACCCAGGCCTGCGGCAGCGGCGCCTGCGCCGCGGTGGCGGTGGGGATCCAGCAGGGGCTGCTCGCTGAAACGGTACGCGTGGAATTGCCCGGCGGTCGTCTTGATATCGCCTGGAAAGGCCCGGGCCAGCCGCTGTTTATGACCGGCCCGGCGGCCCATGTCTATGATGGATTTATTCATTTATGAAACCAATCGGGGAAGAACAGCAGGAGGTTACCAGCGCGTTGAACGATCGTGCGGTGGTGGACTATCTGTTGCAACATCCTGAATTTTTTATTCGTAATGCCGCCCAGGTTGAACATATCCGTGTCCCGCATCCGGTCCGCGGTTCGATTTCGCTGGTGGAGTGGCACATGATGCGGGCGCGTAACCATATTCATGTGCTGGAAGAGAATATGTCGCTGCTGATGGAGCAGGCGGTCGCTAATGAAAGCCTGTTCCAGCGCCTGCTGCAGCTGCAAACGCGGCTGGCGGCCGCGGAGAGCCTCGATGATATGCTCAACCGCCTTCATCGCTGGGCTCGCGAGCTGGGGTTAGCTGGCGCCACGGTGCGCCTGTTCCCTGACTGCTGGCGCCTCGGCGCGCCCTCGAAGTTTACCCATTTGGCGTTAAGCCGGCAGGCGTTTGAGCCGATCCGTATTCAACGTCTGGGCCAGGCGCGCCACTATCTTGGGCCGCTGAACGGTCCGGAGCTGCTGGTGGTGCTACCGGAAGCGAAGGCCATTGGATCCGTGGCGATGTCGATGCTGGGCGGCGATAACGCTCCGGGCGTGATGCTCTTTAGCAGCCGCGATGCGCAGCATTATCAGTCAGGGCAGGGGACGCAGTTGCTGCAGGAAATTGCGCAGATGCTCCCTGGCCTGCTGGAGCGCTGGATTGAACGCGCATGACCGACTCTCCGCTTTCCGCCTGCGTCGACCGCTTCCTGCGCTATCTCGGCGTTGAGCGTCAGCTTAGCCCGATTACGCTGACTAACTACCAGCGTCAGCTGGACGCGTTGATCGCCCTGGCGGATGAGGCTGAGCTGAAAAGCTGGCAGCAGTGCGATGCCGCTCAGGTGCGTAGCTTTGCGGTACGCAGCCGCCGTGCGGGTTTAGGACCGGCGAGCCTGGCGCTGCGGCTTTCCGCGCTACGCAGCTTCTTTGACTGGATGGTCAGTCAGGGCGAACTGGCCGCTAACCCGGCGAAGGGGATTGCGGCGCCGAAAATTCCCCGCCACTTGCCGAAAAATATCGATGTCGATGATGTAAATCGGCTGCTGGATATCGACCTCAACGATCCGCTCGCGGTGCGCGACCGGGCGATGCTGGAAGTGATGTACGGTGCAGGTCTGCGTCTGTCTGAGCTGGTCAACCTTGATATTAAGCACCTCGACCTCGAAAGCGGTGAGGTTTGGGTGATGGGCAAAGGCAGCAAAGAACGCCGTTTACCGATCGGTCGCAACGCGGTGACGTGGATTGAGCACTGGCTGGATTTGCGCGGCCTGTTCGGTACTGATGACGACGCGCTGTTTTTGTCGAAGCTGGGTAAACGCATTTCGGCGCGCAACGTGCAGAAGCGATTTGCCGAGTGGGGGATTAAGCAGGGGCTGAACAGCCATGTGCACCCGCACAAGCTGCGCCACTCCTTTGCTACCCATATGCTGGAGTCCAGTGGCGATCTGCGCGGCGTGCAGGAGCTGTTGGGCCATGCTAACCTCTCCACCACTCAAATCTATACCCATCTTGACTTTCAACACCTTGCCTCGGTGTACGATGCCGCGCATCCGCGCGCTAAACGGGGGAAATAATGCGTTTTTACCGACCTCTGGGCCAGATTTCCGCACTGACGTTTGACCTGGACGACACCCTATATGATAACCGCCCGGTGATTGACCGGACGATGCACGAGTCGCTGGCCTTTGTGCGCAATTACCATCCGTCGCTCAGCCAGTTCGATGCCCATGAGCTTAACCAACTGCGTCAGACGCTGCTGGCATCTGAGCCGGAGATCTACCACGACGTGACCGTCTGGCGCCATCGTGCGCTGGAGCTCGGCATGCGTAACGCTGGGCTCTCCGCCGAAGCGGCAAAAGCCGGCGCCGATGCGGCGATGGAAAACTTCGCCCACTGGCGCAGCCGGGTCGATGTTCCGCAGGAGACCCACGATACGCTGGCGAAGCTGGCACAGAAGTGGCCGCTGGTGGCCATTACCAATGGCAACGCCCGCCCCGAGCTGTTCGGCCTGAGCGACTATTTCCGCTTCGTGCTGCGCGCGGGTCCGGATGGTCGTTCCAAGCCGTTTGCCGATATGTATCACCTGGCGGCGGCGCGTCTGAATTTACCGCTCGGGCACATTCTGCACGTCGGCGATGATCTGACGACCGACGTCGCCGGTTCGCTGCGCTGTGGGATGCAGGCCTGCTGGATCAAACCGCAAGGTGCGGACCTGATGCACACCGCGGACAGCCGCCTGCTGCCGCATATTGAAATTTCACGGTTGGCATCTCTGACCTCGCTGATATAATCACCAGTCACTCTGTATATATTAACAGGGGTTCATGGAACCCCTTCTCTTCCGGCGGTGCCAATGGACGTTTCTTACCTGCTCGACAGCCTTAATGACAAACAGCGTGAAGCCGTAGCGGCCTCGCGCACCAATATGCTGGTTCTGGCAGGGGCGGGCAGTGGTAAGACGCGCGTTCTGGTGCACCGTATCGCCTGGCTGCTGAGCGTGGAGAACTGCTCGCCGTACTCGATTATGGCGGTGACCTTTACCAACAAAGCGGCGGCGGAGATGCGCCACCGTATCGGCCAGCTGATGGGCACTACCCAGGGCGGCATGTGGGTAGGCACCTTCCACGGCCTCGCGCACCGCCTGCTGCGTGCGCATCATCTGGACGCCAACCTGCCGCAGGATTTCCAAATCCTCGACAGCGAAGACCAGCTCCGTCTGCTGAAGCGTCTGATTAAGGCGATGAACCTCGATGAGAAGCAATGGCCGCCGCGTCAGGCGATGTGGTACATCAACAGCCAGAAAGATGAAGGGCTGCGCCCGCATCACATTCAGAGCTACGGCAACCCGGTCGAGCAGACCTGGCAGAAGGTCTATCAGGCCTACCAGGAGGCCTGCGACCGCGCCGGGCTGGTGGATTTCGCCGAGCTGCTGCTGCGCGCGCACGAGCTGTGGCTGAACAAGCCGCATATCCTGCAGCACTATCGTGAGCGTTTCACCAATATCCTTGTCGATGAATTCCAGGACACCAACAACATCCAGTACGCCTGGATCCGCCTGCTGGCGGGCGATACCGGCAAAGTGATGATCGTCGGCGATGATGACCAGTCGATTTATGGCTGGCGCGGCGCGCAGGTCGAGAACATTCAGCGCTTCCTCAACGACTTCCCCGGCGCGGAAACTATTCGCCTGGAGCAGAACTATCGTTCAACCAGCAATATTCTTAGCGCTGCCAACGCCCTGATTGAAAACAACAACGGGCGCCTGGGCAAAAAGCTGTGGACCGACGGTGCCGACGGCGAGCCGATTTCGCTGTACTGCGCCTTCAACGATCTCGACGAAGCGCGCTTCGTGGTGAACCGCATTAAAACCTGGCAGGAGAACGGCGGCGCGCTGGAGCAATGCGCCATTCTCTATCGCAGTAACGCCCAGTCGCGCGTGCTGGAAGAGGCGCTCCTGCAGGCCAGCATGCCGTACCGTATCTACGGCGGTATGCGCTTCTTCGAACGTCAGGAAATCAAAGATGCGCTCTCTTACCTGCGCCTGATTGCCAACCGTAACGACGATGCCGCCTTTGAGCGGGTGGTCAATACGCCGACCCGCGGCATCGGCGATCGCACGCTGGACGTGGTGCGCCAGACCTCGCGCGATCGTCAGCTGACGCTGTGGCAGGCCTGCCGCGAGCTGCTGAAAGAGAAAGTGCTGGCTGGCCGTGCCGCCAGCGCTCTGCAGCGCTTTATGGAGTTGATTGACGCGCTGGCGCAGGAAACCGCCGATATGCCGCTACATGTTCAGACCGATCGGGTGATTAAAGACTCCGGGCTGCGCGCGATGTACGAGCAGGAGAAAGGCGAGAAGGGCCAGACCCGTATTGAAAACTTAGAGGAACTGGTGACGGCGACGCGCCAGTTCAGCTACAACGAAGAAGATGAAGACCTGATGCCGCTGCAGGCGTTCCTCTCTCACGCCGCGCTGGAGGCGGGCGAGGGGCAGGCGGACACCTGGCAGGACGCGGTTCAGCTGATGACCCTGCACTCGGCGAAAGGGCTGGAATTCCCGCAGGTGTTTATCGTCGGCGTCGAAGAAGGGATGTTCCCGAGCCAGATGGCGCTTGATGAAGGCGGCCGCCTGGAAGAAGAGCGTCGCCTGGCCTACGTTGGCGTGACGCGCGCCATGCAGAAGCTGACGCTGACCTACGCCGAAACCCGCCGTCTGTACGGCAAAGAGGTTTACCATCGCCCGTCGCGCTTTATTGGAGAACTGCCGCAGGAGTGCGTAGAAGAAGTGCGTCTGCGGGCCACAGTGAGCCGTCCGGTAAACCACCAGCGACTGGGGGCGCCGATTGCCGAGAGCGATACCGGCTACAAGTTAGGTCAGCGGGTGCGTCATCCGAAGTTTGGCGAAGGCACTATCGTCAACCTCGAAGGCAGCGGCGAGCACAGCCGGCTGCAGGTGGCTTTTCAGGGCCAGGGAATCAAATGGCTGGTGGCGGCTTACGCGCGGCTTGAGACGGTGTAACTTTAAGAAAAATATCATTATTTTGTAATATTCTGCTACCTTTATACGTTAAGGCGCCTGATTTGCGCTTTCGCGTTCCGTTGCGTGTTGACGCCGATTTTGCGCTGGCGTAACATGCGCGCACGATTACGCTAAGAGGACATTCGCCTTGGACACACCCAGTAGATGCTGGCTCAACTTCCTGTCATTCAGGAACAACTCCTAAGGCTATCCTCTTATGCTGATAGCCTTAGCGGTTGTCAGCGACCTGTCCTATTCCCGTCGCGCTGAGTCAGGCTTAATGGTCTGAAACCCAATTTGTTTCTGTGTGCCCACCGAACTGTCCGATAATTTTTTTGCATTGGGAGTCCCGGTCATGCTGAGCGCATTTCAACTGGAAAACAATCGTTTAACGCGCCTGGAAGCCGATGAGATCAAGCACCTCGCCAGCTCGGTGTGGGTCGATCTGGTCGAGCCTGACGACGATGAGCGAAGCCGCGTGCAGACGGAACTGGGTCAGAACCTGGCGACGCGCCCGGAACTGGAAGATATCGAAGCCTCCGCGCGTTTCTTTGAAGATGAAGACGGGTTACACATCCACTCGTTCTTCTTTTTTGAAGATGCGGAAGATCACGCCGGCAACTCTACCGTGGCGTTTACCATCCGCGAAGGCCGCCTGTTCACGCTGCGCGAGCGCGAACTGCCCGCTTTCCGCCTGTACCGTATGCGCGTGCGCAACCAGACGCTGGTCGACGGTAACGCCTACGAACTGCTGCTCGACCTGTTCGAAACCAAAATCGAGCAGCTGGCGGATGAAATTGAAAATATCTACAGCGACCTGGAAAAGCTGAGCCGCGTGATTATGGAAGGCCATCAGGGCGACGAGTACGATGAAGCGCTGTCGACGCTGGCGGAACTGGAAGATATCGGCTGGAAGGTCCGCCTCTGTCTGATGGATACCCAGCGCGCGCTGAACTTCCTGGTGCGTAAGGCGCGCCTGCCGGCGGGCCAGCTGGAACAGGCGCGGGAGATCCTGCGCGATATCGAATCCCTGCTGCCGCACAACGAATCGCTGTTCCAGAAGGTGAACTTCCTGATGCAGGCGGCGATGGGCTTCATCAACATCGAGCAGAACCGCATCATCAAGATCTTCTCGGTGGTGTCGGTGGTATTCCTGCCGCCAACCCTGGTGGCGTCCAGCTACGGGATGAACTTTGAATTTATGCCGGAGCTGCACTGGAGCTTCGGCTACCCGGGGGCGATCGTCTTTATGATGCTGGCCGGCCTGGCGCCATATCTCTACTTCAAGCGTAAAAACTGGCTGTAAAAAAAGGGAGCGGCGGCTCCCTTTTTTACTGGCAGAGGCCGGCTTAGCCTCTGCGCAGCCGGCGCTGGGTATACAGCGCATCGACGATAAATACCGCCAGCGCGACCCAGATAAAGCCGAAGGTCACCATTTTATCCTTGCCCGGCACTTCGCCGTAGAACGTCACCGCCAGCAGGAACATCAGCGTTGGGCCGATGTACTGGAAAAAGCCCAGCGTGGAGAGCCGCAGGCGCGTTGCCGCGCCAGTGAAGCACAGCAGGGGAATGGTCGTGACCACGCCCGCGGCCATCAGCAGCAGATTGAGCGACCAGGGGTTCTCCCCCATATGGCTGGTCGGGCTATCAGTGATGCCAAACAGCCAGATTGCCGCCACCGGCAGTAGCCACAGCGTTTCCACCAGCATGCCGGTCTGCGCGTCGACAGCGATTTTCTTCCGCACCAGGCCGTAAAAGGCAAAACTGAAGGCCAGCCCAAGGCCGATTATCGGCAGCGAACCAAAGGTCCACAGCTGGACCAACACGCCGCAAAAGGCGAGGATCACCGCCAGCCACTGCAGGCGACGGAAGCGTTCGCCGAGGAAAATCATCCCCAACAGAATATTTACCAGCGGGTTGATAAAGTAGCCGAGGCTGGCTTCCAGCATATGGTGGTTATTCACCGCCCAGATGAACAACAGCCAGTTACCGCCGACCAGCACTGCCGAGAGCGCCAGCAGGAAGATCTTGCGCGGCGTCTTCAGCAGCTTTTTCACCTGCGGCCACTGGCGGCTGACGCTGATGAGCGCCACCATGAAGAAGAAGGACCAGATCACGCGATGGGTCAGAATTTCATCGGCGGGAACATAGTAGATAAGTTTGAAGTACGCTGGCGCGATACCCCAGATAAAGTAGGCGGCGAGGGCCAGAATGATCCCCAACCGCGTCTGTTTCGCATCCATCGGTAAAATCCATTGCCAAAGAGAGTGATGTTACTCGATTTTGGCCAATCAACCCACCATATAGGTGGCCGTTGCGCTGGCAATATAGACCTGAGCTTCGTTATGCAGTTCCACGCGGGCTACCGCCACTTTATTGCCGGCGCGCAGCAGAGTGCTGGTGGCGGTAAACCGTTCGCCACGGCCCGGACGCAGGTAGTCTACGCGCAGGTCGATGGTTCCCATGCGGGAGAGGCGTTGGCGCAGCTCTTCTTCGTTGATGGTGTCATGGCGGGTGAGGGTGCTGCCGACGCAGACCAGGCCAGCGGCGACGTCCAGCGCGGAGGCGATCACTCCGCCATGCAAAATACTCTGCGCCCAGTTGCCGACCATCATCGGCTGATTATTAAAGCTGAGCTGGGCAAACGCCTTTTCATAGCGCTCCAGTTCGAGACCGAGGGCACGGTTAAACGGCATGTGATAGACGAAAATCTCCCCCACCAGTTTCAGCGCTGCTTCGGCAGTAAGTTCAGACATAACACCGGTTCCATTCGTTAACAAAATGTTGATTTTATGCTTCTAAAATATTGATTTCCACTTTCGGAGCGGATTAGGGGGCAGGTGATTAATAAACAGGTAGAATGGCTTCAGGTTAAACAAAAATAAAAACTATTTATCAGGAGACCAGCATGCGTATCTCTTTGGCCTGCCTGGTGGCGCTGTGCGCGCTACCGGCCGGTGTTATGGCGCAGGATGCGTCGGTTCACGACAAACCGGCAGTGCGCGGCAGCATTATCGCCAACCTGCTCCAGGACCATGATAATCCTTTCCTGCTCTATCCTTATGAGAGCAACTATTTGCTCTACACATGGACCAGCGACCTCAATAAAGAGGCGATCCGCAGCTATGACTGGGCCGAAAATGCCCGTAAAGATGAAGTGAAATTTCAGCTGAGTCTGGCGTTCCCGCTGTGGCGCGGCATCCTGGGCGATAATTCGCTGCTCGGCGCATCGTACACCCAGAAATCCTGGTGGCAGCTCTCCAACAGCAAAGAGTCGGCGCCGTTTCGCGAAACCAATTACGAACCCCAGCTGTTTTTGGGCTTTGCGACCGACTACCAGTTTGCCGGCTGGACGCTGCGTGACATCGAGATGGGGTATAACCACGACTCGAATGGTCGTTCCGACCCCACCTCGCGCAGCTGGAACCGGCTTTACGCCCGCCTGATGGCGCAAAACGGCAACTGGCTGGTGGAAGTGAAGCCCTGGTATGTGGTGGGCAACACCGATGATAACCCGGATATCACCAAATATATGGGCTATTACCGGCTGAAGGTGGGCTACCAGCTGGGAGAGGCGATCCTGAGCGCGCAGGGGCAATATAACTGGAACACCGGCTATGGCGGGGCGGAGCTCGGCGTGAGCTATCCCATTACCAAACATGTTCGCGCCTATACGCAGATCTACAGCGGTTACGGCGAATCGCTTATCGACTACAACTTTAATCAAACGCGCGTCGGCGTCGGGCTAATGCTCAACGATCTGTTTTAATCGTTGCACTCTGGCTCACAGGCGCTGAAAATAGCGCCTGTTTTCTTTTCAGGCAAATGGGGTCAACGTGGCACAGGCGGAAGTATTAAATCAGGAATCGCTGGCGAAGCAGGTTTTACAAGAGACCTTCGGCTACCAGCAGTTCCGTCCTGGCCAGGAAACGATTATCGAGACGGTGCTTGAGGGCCGGGACTGCCTGGTGGTCATGCCTACCGGTGGCGGTAAGTCGCTGTGCTATCAGGTGCCGGCGCTGGTCATGGGCGGTCTGACGGTCGTGGTCTCACCCCTGATCTCGCTGATGAAAGACCAGGTCGATCAACTGCTGGCCAACGGCGTGGCGGCGGCTTGTCTGAACTCGACGCAAAGCCGCGAGCAGCAGCAGGAAGTGATGGCCGGCTGTCGCAGCGGGCAGGTTCGTCTGCTGTATATCGCGCCGGAACGGTTGATGCTGGATAACTTTCTTGAGCATCTGGCGAACTGGAACCTGGCGATGCTGGCGGTAGACGAAGCGCACTGTATCTCCCAGTGGGGCCATGACTTCCGTCCGGAATATGCCGCGCTGGGCCAGCTGCGCCAGCGGATGCCGAAGATCCCGTTTATGGCGTTGACCGCCACCGCCGATGACACCACCCGCCGTGATATCGTCCGTCTGCTCGGGCTTAACGATCCGCTGATTCAGGTCAGCAGCTTCGACCGGCCGAACATCCGCTATATGCTGATGGAGAAATTCAAACCGCTCGACCAGTTGATGCGCTACGTTCAGGATCAGCGTGGCAAATCGGGCATCATCTACTGCAACAGCCGCTCGAAAGTGGAAGATACCGCCGCGCGTCTGCAGAGCCGCGGCATCAGCGCGGCGGCTTACCATGCTGGTCTGGAAAACGCCGTTCGCGCCGACGTGCAGGAGAAATTCCAGCGCGACGATCTGCAGATCGTGGTGGCGACGGTGGCCTTCGGGATGGGTATCAACAAGCCGAACGTCCGCTTTGTGGTGCACTTCGATATCCCGCGCAATATTGAATCTTACTACCAGGAAACCGGCCGCGCCGGGCGTGATGGCCTGCCGGCGGAAGCGATGCTGTTTTACGATCCGGCGGATATGGCGTGGCTGCGCCGCTGTCTGGAAGAAAAGCCCGCCGGACCGCTACAGGATATCGAGCGGCATAAGCTGAATGCGATGGGGGCGTTTGCCGAAGCGCAAACCTGTCGTCGTCTGGTGCTGCTGAACTACTTTGGCGAAGGGCGCCAGGAGCCGTGCGGCAACTGCGATATCTGTCTTGACCCACCAAAGCAGTACGATGGCTTAATGGATGCGCGCAAGGCGCTGTCAACGATTTACCGGGTGAATCAACGTTTCGGGATGGGTTACGTGGTGGAGGTCCTGCGCGGGGCCAACAACCAGCGCATCCGTGACATGGGCCACGAGAAGCTGCCGGTTTACGGTATCGGCCGGGAGCAGAGTCACGAGCACTGGGTGAGCGTGATCCGCCAACTGATTCACCTTGGGCTGGTGACGCAGAATATCGCCCAGCACTCCGCACTGCAGCTGACCGAAGCCGCACGACCGGTGCTGCGCGGCGAGGTGCCGCTGCAGCTTGCCGTACCGCGTATCGTGGCGCTGAAGCCGAAGGCGATGCAGAAATCCTTTGGCGGCAATTATGACCGCAAGCTGTTTGCCAAGCTGCGCAAATTGCGTAAAGCGATCGCCGACGAAGAGAATATCCCGCCATACGTGGTCTTCAACGACGCGACGCTGATCGAGATGGCGGAACAGTCGCCACTCACCGCCGGCGAGATGCTCAGCGTCAACGGCGTGGGGACGCGTAAACTTGAGCGCTTCGGTAAAGAATTCATGGCATTGATACGCGCTCATGTCGATGGTGATGATGAGTAGTCAGCCGCGGGAAAAGGTGCCAGAATAGTTTCCCTCTTCACTATTTTCCTGCGAGTTAACTATGCTGATGCTTTTCCTCACCGTGGCGCTGGTGCATATCATTGCGCTGATGAGCCCGGGGCCGGACTTTTTCTTTGTCTCACAAACGGCCATCAGCCGCTCGCGCAGAGAGGCGATGATGGGTGTGCTGGGGATCACCTGCGGTGTCATGATCTGGGCGGGGGTTGCCCTGCTCGGCCTGAACCTGATCCTCGCGCAGATGGCGTGGCTGCATAACATCATCATGGTCGGTGGCGGCCTGTATCTGTGCTGGATGGGCTACCAGATGCTGCGCGGCGCGCTGAAAAAAGAGGCGGTGGCCTCGGCGGAGCCGCAGGTGGAGCTGGCCCGCAGCGGACGCAGCTTCGTGAAGGGACTGCTGACCAATCTGGCGAATCCGAAAGCGATCATCTACTTCGGCTCGGTGTTCTCGCTGTTCGTGGGTGACAGCGTCGGCGCTGGTGCGCGCTGGGGTATTTTCCTGCTGATTATCGTCGAGACGCTGGCCTGGTTTATGGTGGTTGCCAGCCTGTTCGCCCTGCCGGGGATGCGCCGCGGCTATCAGCGGATGGCGAAGTGGATCGATGGTATCGCCGGTACGCTGTTTGCGGGCTTCGGCATCCACCTGATTATCTCGCGTTAACCGGTATGCTGTTTCCCACCCGGCTGTTTCCGGGTGGGGAAAGTGTCAGTGGCGAAGCCGCTGCAGCTCATCTTTAGCCAGACCGGTCATTTCCATAATAGCTGCGTCATCAATACCGCGTTTGCGCATCGCTTCGGCAACCTGCAGCAAGGCCTGGTGTTTACCTTCTTTTATGCCTTGCTGTACGCCTTCCTTGATGCCTTTCTCCATACCTTCTGCAAGCCATGTTTCCGCCAGCGTCATCAGTAATCCTCCATGCTGCGGCACGCGCTGTGCCAGTCCGTACAAGAGTGTCCGAGTATCCTCGGCATCTCCTGCCTGAGCCATATAGTTTACCAATACGGTGATTTGTTGTCCGCTCATCTGCTCCAGCAGTAAGAGATGGGTCAACTTATCCAGCAATTGCGCCATATCGCGCTGGCGGATGTGCTTTTGCACCAGCGTCAGGGCTGCCATGCTGCGGTGCTGCATGATGTCGTCGTCGGGGATCACCGTGATATCGACCAGCGGAAACGCCCCGCTATAGAGCTGGCGGGCGGTCTCAGGATCGGCAAAATTATCCAGCCAGCGCATCGACCAGGGATAGGGGCTGCGTCGTCCCTGATAAAAGAGAATAGGGATAACCAGAGGCAGCGTTTTATGGCCGCTCTCCAGGTGCCGCTGCATGGCGGCGACAGCATAGCGCATTAAGCGAAAGGCCATCAGCTTATCAGGTGCGCTCTGGTGCTCGATCAGAACATGGACATAGCCCGCACCGCGGGTGGTTTCCAGCGAATAAAGGATATCACTGTAGTAAGGCCTGAGATCGTCTTCGAGAAAGCTGCCGGATTCCAGACGCAGGGTATCCAGTTTGCAGATCTGTGTTAACGACGAAGGCAGGTGGAGCTCGATAAAATCGCGCGCCGTCTCTACCCGCGAGAGAAAGGTTTTAAATACCGCATCATGAGGAGTCGCCGTTTCCGCCATCGCCGTTCATCCGTGAATCACGTATCTGGCGGCATCCTGACACGGTGGGTTCAACGCCGACAGCGGGTAAAAAAATTAATTACCCGCTTTGCGTGTCGGCTCGTGCAGAGAGTGCGCGTTTTTCGCCCGGCAAACCTCTCTTTGCGAGCGAGATTCCATGATTCAGGCGTGACGGGCGGAGGCGAGCAGCGCCCCGACCAGCATAAACAGTGAACCAAAGACTTTGTTCAGCGCCTTCATCTGCTTTGGCCCTTTAATCCATGCGGAAATGCGCTGCGCCAGGGTCGCATAGCCAATCATCACAATGATATCGACGACAATGGTGGTGACGCCCAGAACAAGATACTGCATCACCTGCGGCTGGTGCGGCAGGATAAACTGCGGAAACAGGGCGGCCAGAAACACAATGCTTTTGGGGTTGGTGAGATTCACGAACACCGCGCGCTGGAACAGTTTGCCGCGCGTCTGCGCCTTCGCCAGCGTATTCAGGTCGATCGCCCCCGCCGCCCGCCATTGCTGGATCCCCAGCCAGATAAGATAAGCCGCGCCGGCCCATTTCAGCACTTCAAAGGCCAGCACCGAGCGGGAGAAAAGGGTGCCGAGACCAACACCAACCAGCACGATATGAATAACCAGCCCGGTCTGCAAACCGGCAATCGACGCCGCCGCGCCGCGGTAACCGTGGTTAATGGAGGTGGTCATGGTATTAATCGCTCCGGAACCTGGTGACAGGCTGAGAATGATTGATGTCAGCAGGTAGGCGAACCACCACTCAATGGTCATGAGAAACTCCCTGATTGTCTGTTTTTATGCCACAATACGCTATTGTGTCAGCATTGTGTGATACAGGGCAAAAAAACGATTTTCAGCGGTTAACAGGGGTGTAAACCCGATGTTTGGGCAGAAAAAGGACTGGGAAACACGAGAAAACGCGTTTGCGGCCTTTAGTATGGGGCCGCTGACGGATTTCTGGCGACAGCGCGAAGAGGCTGAATTTAAAGGCGTCGATGATGTACCGGTACGCTTTGTTCGCTTCTGCGCGCAAAATAACGATCGTCTGGTGCTGATTTGCCCCGGGCGCATTGAAAGCTACGTGAAGTATGCCGAAGTCGCCTACGATCTCTTTCACAGCGGCTTTGACGTGATGATTATCGATCATCGCGGCCAGGGACGCTCGGGCCGCCTGCTCTCTGATACCCACCGCGGACACGTCGTCAACTTCAGCGACTATGTCGATGACCTGGCGGCGCTCTGGCAGCAGCAGGTGGTCCCCGGACACTGGCGAAAACGGTTTATCCTCGCTCACTCTATGGGCGGGGCGATTGCCACGCTTTTTCTGCAACGTTACCAGGCGCATTGCGATGCGATTGCGCTCTGCGCGCCGATGTTCGGGATTATCATTCGATTACCGGACTGGATGGTGCGCCATATTCTCGACTGGGCTGAGGGCCATCAGCGCATTCGCGAAGAGTATGCCATCGGCACCGGGCGCTGGCGGGCGCTGCCTTTTGCCGTTAACGTGCTGACGCACAGTCGACAACGCTATCGTCGCAACCTGCGCTTCTATGCCGATGAACCGCGACTGCAGGTTGGCGGCCCGACCTGGCACTGGGTGCGGGAGGGCATGCTGGCCGGCGACGAAGTGCTGGCGAATGTGGAAAAAGATACCGCCCCGACGCTGCTTTTACAGGCAGAGGAGGAGCGGGTGGTCGATAATCTGATGCACGACCGCTATTGTGAATTACGGGCCGCTGCCGGCCATCCCTGTGAGGGCGGTAAACCGCTCGTCATTGAAGGGGCATATCATGAGATCCTTTTTGAAAAGGACGCTATGCGCTCAGTCGCGCTCAATGCCATCGTCGAGTTTTTCAATCGACATACTTAATCCGACGATAACGCTCGTCGCCCTGCTTAGAGGTTAACTTTTTTATGTACCAGGTTGTTGCGTCTGATTTAGACGGCACGCTGCTTTCCCCCGATCATTTCCTGACCCCGTATGCCAAAGAGACGCTGAAATTGCTCACCGCCCGTGGGATCAATTTCGTCTTCGCCACCGGCCGTCACTACATCGACGTCGGGCAGATCCGCGATAATCTCGGCATCCGGTCGTACATGATCACCTCTAACGGCGCCCGGGTTCACGATAGCGATGGTCAGCAAATCTTTGCCCATAACCTCGACCGCGATATTGCCGCCGACCTGTTTGAGATCGTGCGTAACGACCCGAAAATCGTCACTAACGTCTATCGGGAAGACGAGTGGTATATGAACCGCCATCGTCCGGAAGAGATGCGCTTCTTCAAGGAGGCGGTGTTTAACTACAAGCTGTATGAGCCGGGCGAACTGGATCCGCAGGGGATCAGCAAAGTATTCTTTACCTGCGAGGATCACGAGCATCTGCTGCCGCTAGAGCAGGCGATGAACGCCCGCTGGGGCGATCGCGTGAACGTCAGCTTCTCCACCTTAACCTGCCTGGAAGTCATGGCGGGTGGGGTATCGAAGGGGCATGCGCTGGAGGCGGTGGCGAAAATGCTCGGTTACACTCTTGCCGATTGCATCGCCTTCGGCGACGGTATGAACGACGCTGAGATGCTGTCGATGGCCGGCAAAGGCTGCATCATGGCCAACGCCCATCAACGGCTGAAGGATCTGCATCCGGAACTGGAAGTGATCGGCAGTAACGCCGACGATGCGGTCCCGCACTACCTGCGTAAGCTATACCTCGACTGAAAAAGATTGACGACTGGCGAATAACTGTCCAGTCGTCAACCTGACTCTTCGCTACAATGCCTGTTCTTTATCCAACGAGACGACCATTGTGGCGCTGTTAATTATCACCACTATCCTGTGGGCCTTTTCTTTTAGCCTGATTGGCGAATACCTGGCCGGTAGCGTCGACAGCTATTTTTCGGTGCTGATGCGTGTGGGCCTGGCGGCGCTGGTGTTCCTGCCTTTCCTGCGCACGCGCGGCCAGTCTCCGCGCACGATCGTGCTCTATATGCTGGTGGGTGCGATGCAGCTTGGCATCATGTATCTGCTGGCTTTCCGCGCCTATATCTATCTGACGGTTTCGGAATTTCTGCTGTTTACCGTGTTTACCCCGCTGTATATCACGCTGATCTACGACCTGCTCAGCGGACGTAAGCTGCGCTGGGGCTATCTGTTGAGTGCTGCGCTGGCGGTGCTGGGGGCGGCGATTATCCGCTATGACAAAGTCAGCGATCATTTCTGGACCGGGCTGTTACTGGTGCAGTTGTCAAACCTCTGCTTCGCTATCGGCATGGTGGGTTACAAGCGCCTGATGGAGGTACGTCCGATGCCGCAGCACAATGCCTTTGCCTGGTTTTATGTCGGGGCCTTTATCGTGGCGGTGGCAGCGTGGTTTATGCTGGGCAACCCCCAGAAGCTGCCGACCACCACGCTGCAGTGGAGCGTGCTGGTGTGGCTCGGCGTGGTGGCTTCCGGGCTGGGTTACTTTATGTGGAACTATGGCGCCACGCAGGTGGATGCCGGCACGCTGGGGATCATGAATAACGTCCATGTCCCCGCGGGTCTACTGGTAAACCTCGCCATCTGGCAGGAGCAGCCGCACTGGCCGAGCTTTATTAGCGGAGCGTTGGTGATCCTGGCCTCGCTGTGGGTCCATCGCCGCTGGGTCGCTCCGCACTCCGGACAAACGGCAGGTGATCGCAGGCGTGGTTCCGCGCAGAGCGAATAAACGCTTCGGTGACCGGTTGACGCTGTTCGCCATCGCGGACGGCCGCGTACAACCGGCTCCATAATCCCTCACCCAGGGTTTTGGTGACCACCAGGCCCTGGCGTTCAAAGCTTTCCACCACCCAGTGCGGCAGCGCGGCGATGCCCATCCTTGCGGCCACCATCTGGATCAGCAACAGCGTGTTATCGACGCTTTTCAGCTGGGGACTGATGCCGGCCGGCTGCAGGAAATGGCGCCAGATGTCGAGGCGCCCGCGCTGCACGGGATAAATCAGCAGTGTTTCCGAGGCCAGGTCCTCTGGCGTAATCAGCGTCTTCATGGCTAACGGGTGCTCGGGCGCCAGCACCAGACGCACCTCATAATCAAACATCGGCGAGTAGTGCAGACCGCTGCGCGGCAGGATATCGGAGGTCATCACCAGATCCAGTTCGCCCTGCTGCAGCGCAGGCTGCGGGTCGAAGGTCACTCCGGAATGGAAGTCGACCTCCACGTGCGGCCAGCGGGCGCGGAAATTCTCCAGCGCCGGCGTCAGCCACTGAATACAGCTGTGACATTCGATAGCCAGCCGCAGCCGGGTCTGCTGTGGTTCGTTACAGTCCTGCAGGGCGCGAGCGATCTGCGGTAGCACCTGATTGGCCAACTGCAGCAGAATTTCCCCTTGCGGCGTGAAGCGTAGTGGCTGGCTTTTACGCACAAACAAACGGAAGCCAAGGCGCTGTTCCAGATCGCTGAACTGGTGAGACAAGGCGGACTGGGTCTGGTGCAAGGCCGCTGCCGCACCCGCCAGTGAACCGCTGTTCCGCAACGCTTGCAGCGTTTTCAGATGTTTAATTTCGATCATGAAAGTCCTTCACTTCGCCATGAGCAATTTGCGCTTGAGGAATATACAGTAACTGTCAATTATGGATGTGTAAACATCTGGACGTCTAAAACTCGTCATATTTCGACTTGCAGATGCGTTGGCTGCCTCGCTTACCCCAGTCACTTACTTCAGTAAGCTCCTGGGGATGCGCATCGTTGCCGCCTTCCTGCAAGCCGAACTATTTAGAGTTTTTCTTCAGATTCAATGAAATAAGAGAGGAACAAAAATGACAATTATTAACCACACCCTCGGTTTTCCTCGCGTTGGCCTGCGCCGCGAGCTGAAAAAAGCGCAAGAGAGCTACTGGGCGGGCAACGCCACTCGCGAGGAACTGCTGACAGTAGGCCGTGAGCTGCGTGCCCGCCACTGGGAGCAGCAGAAACAGGCGGGCGTTGATCTGCTGCCGGTGGGGGATTTCGCCTGGTACGACCATGTTCTGACTACCAGCCTGCTGCTTGGCAACGTGCCGGCTCGTCATCAGAACAAAGACGGATCCATCGATATCGATACCCTGTTCCGCATTGGCCGCGGCCGTGCGCCGACTGGCGAACCGGCCGCCGCTGCGGAAATGACCAAATGGTTTAACACCAACTATCACTACATGGTGCCGGAGTTCGTGAAGGGCCAGCAGTTCAAACTGACCTGGACCCAACTGCTGGATGAAGTAGACGAAGCGCTGGCGCTGGGCCACAAGATCAAGCCCGTGCTGCTGGGGCCGGTAACGTACCTGTGGCTGGGTAAAGTGAAAGGTGAACCGTTTGACCGTCTGAGCCTGCTGAATGACATCCTGCCGGTTTACCAGCAGGTGCTGGCCGAACTGGCGAAGCGCGGCATCGAGTGGGTGCAGATTGATGAACCGGCGCTGGTGCTGGAGCTGCCGCCAGCGTGGCTGGAGGCCTTTAAACCGGCTTATGACGCCCTGCAGGGCCAGGTGAAACTGCTGCTGACCACCTATTTTGAAGGCATTAGTGACAATCTCGCGACCATTGCTGCGCTACCGGTCCAGGGGCTGCACGTCGATCTGGTGCACGGCAAAGATGATGTTGCCGAGCTGCACAACCGCCTGCCGGCCGACTGGCTGCTGTCTGCGGGTCTGATCAATGGGCGCAACGTCTGGCGCGCCGATCTCACCGAAAAGTATGCGCAAATTAAAGACCTCGTCGGTAAACGCGACCTCTGGGTCGCGTCATCCTGTTCTCTGCTGCATAGCCCGATCGATCTGAGCGTGGAGACGCGCCTTGATGCGGAAGTGAAGAGCTGGTTTGCCTTCGCGCTGCAGAAATGCGGCGAGCTGGCGCTGCTGCGCGATGCGCTGAACAGTGGCGATACGGCGGCGATTACCGAGTGGAGCGCGCCAATCCAGGCCCGTCGCCATTCGACCCGCGTGCACAACGCGGAAGTGGAAAAACGGCTGGCGGCGATCACCGCTCAGGACAGCCAGCGTGCCAGCCCCTATGAGGTTCGCGCGCAGGCACAGCGCCAGCGCTTTAACCTGCCGAAATGGCCGACCACCACCATCGGGTCATTCCCGCAAACAACTGAGATCCGCGGCCTGCGCCTGGACTTCAAAAAGGGCAACCTTGACGCCAGTCATTATCGGACGGGGATTGCGGAACATATTAAGCAGGCGATCGTCGAGCAGGAGCGGTTAGGTTTAGACGTACTGGTGCACGGAGAAGCCGAGCGGAACGACATGGTGGAATACTTCGGTGAACATCTGGACGGTTTTATCTTCACGCAAAACGGCTGGGTGCAGAGCTATGGTTCCCGTTGCGTGAAGCCGCCGGTGGTGATCGGCGACGTCAGCCGTCCGCAGGCGATCACCGTCGACTGGGCGAAGTACGCGCAGTCGCTGACCGACAAGCCAGTGAAAGGGATGCTTACTGGACCGGTGACCATTCTGTGCTGGTCCTTCCCGCGGGAAGATGTCAGCCGTGAAACCATCGCGAAACAGATTGCGCTGGCCCTGCGTGATGAAGTGGCGGATCTGGAGGCGGCGGGGATCGGCATCATCCAGATTGATGAGCCGGCGTTGCGCGAAGGGTTACCGCTGAAGCGCAGCGACTGGGATGCCTATCTGCAGTGGGGTGTGGAAGCCTTCCGCCTTAATGCTGCGGTCGCCAAAGACGACACTCAGATCCACACCCACATGTGCTATTGCGAGTTCAACGACATCATGGACTCCATTGCCGCGCTGGATGCCGACGTGATCACCATTGAAACCTCGCGGTCCGATATGGAGCTGCTGGAGTCGTTCGAAGCGTTCGAGTATCCCAATGAGATCGGGCCGGGGGTATATGATATTCACTCGCCGAACGTGCCGAGCGTGGAGTGGATAGAAGCGCTGCTGGCAAAAGCCGCGCAGCGTATCCCGGCGGAGCGGCTGTGGGTTAACCCGGACTGCGGCCTGAAAACTCGCGGCTGGCCGGAAACCCGCGCCGCGCTGGCGAATATGGTGCAAGCGGCGCAGAATCTGCGCCAGGCATAGGCTAATAAAAACGCCAGCAGTGCCGCTGGCGTTTATTCGATTATTCCACAGAGTGCGGCATGGGGCAGGATCTGAAGACATGATGGCCCACCAGGGAGTCAGTGGTGCGCAATGCCGCAATTTTGCTGGAAATTATAAAATATTGTTCACGCTTTTTTTAATTGGCGCATTTTCATTTAATTATCTGACGAAATTACATAAATACTACTTATTTTTCAGATGGTTGATATCTTTTCTCGCAATGAGAAAGTTATTGTCTTATTCCCGCATCGTTTTTCTCACTCTCAATAATATTTCCCCTGATTAAAGACAGACATTAACGGTACCACCCGCACGTCTGGTGGGCAGGAGGCGACGGCTCTTGCTCAAATATTCACGGGGCACCTTTTTTCCAAAATCCAATACGCCTTCGTTATGTTTTTATTTTTGAGGTTACTCACAAAAAGTATAATATTATATTGTTATAACAAATGGAGATAGCAAAGAAAAGGAACCTCTGTATGAACTACAACATGGTGGGGGACGCCATTGTTAAGCACTGTGGCGGGCTCGCTAATTTTATTCATGTCACCAACTGTATGACCCGGGTAAGAATGACCATCGCCGATACATCCCTGGTGGATATGACTGCCTTGAAAGCGATCGAGGGGGTATTAGGCGTTGTCGAAGACGATACCCTGCAGGTGATCGTTGGTCCGGGGAAATCGACAAAAGTGGCTGGGGTTATTAATGCTCGTTTAAAGGGTCAGCCAGACAGTGGAGAGGCATTAAGCGCCGTTGAGCAAAAAGCGAAAACAGCACGTGAAAAAGCCAAAAAACAGACCCGGACTAAAGTCATACTCAAACATATCGCCAATATTTTTGTTCCCATTCTGCCCGCGCTGATTGCAGCCGGGATTTTAATGGGACTGAACAATGTGATATTCAACTCGGCAGCGTCCTGGGCGTTAACCCATCATGTTGCTTCAGTGGGCGATCTTTCCCCGACTCAGGTGGTACTCGATCAGCGCCATCTTTTGGGTCTAAGCCAGTTTCTTGATATCGTCTCGAAAGCGCTATTTGGCTTTTTAGCCATCTATGCGGGGGTAACGTCGGCACGAGAGTTTGAAGGTAACCTGATTCTGGGTGGCCTGCTGGGCGCCATCACCATCATGCCGCAGGTAACGACGCTCGGGCTGATTCCCGGACAGGGTGGTCTTATTGGCGTGATCTTTGCCGTCTGGTTAATGTGCCTGCTGGAGAAACAAGTACGACGAGTTGTTCCTGATATTGTCGATGTGGTCGTCACGCCAACGCTCGTTTTGTTGATCATGGCGGCAGCCCTGCTTTTTGTCATCATGCCGGCAGCCGGCGTCGTTTCTAATGGGATATTAAGCGGCCTGAACGGGTTACTGGAGCATGGCGGTATCGTCGCCGGCTTCGTGCTTTCGGCTTTGTTCCCCTTCCTGATTTCGTTAGGTTTGCATCATGGCCTCTTCCCGATCCATCTCGAGATGATTAATGCCACTGGTCATGCTCCCCTGTTTGCTATTCAAATTATGTCTAATGCCGGGATGGTCGGCGCGGCGACGGCGGTGCTCTTGCTGACGCGCGATCCGGTGATGAAGAAAATTGCCAGGGGGGCGATTCCAACCTCTATTCTGGCGGTTGGCGAACCGACTATTTTTGGCGTCAATATTCCTGCAGGCTTTGCGTTTATCACCGGTTCTATTGGCGCAGGTTTTGGCGGCGTGATGGTGGTGCTGCTTGGCGTATCCACAAACGGGGTCGGCGCGGCGGGGCTGTCAGCACTCCCGTTGATTGCTGACGGGAAATATCTTCAGTACATCCTCGCATGGCTGGTTGGTTGCGCAGCGGCTTTTGCGTTGACTTATGTCGTTGGCAAAGTCCGCGGTTACGATAAAGAAATGGTGTGAAAAGGAATAATGTATGAAAGCAATTATGTTGATGTTTGATTCGCTTAACAAACGTCTGTTGTCAGCTTATGGAAGCGATCGCGCCATCACGCCGAATTTCCAGCGTTTAAAAGAGCGTACGGTACGCTTTGATAATTTTTATGTTGGCAGTATGCCCTGTATGCCCGCGCGAAGAGAATTACATACCGGGCGCTACAACTTTCTCCATCGGGGATGGTCGCCGCTGGAGCCGTTTGATGACTCAATGCCTGAAATACTGAAGAAGAACGGGATTCATACCCACCTGGTGACCGATCACAAACACTACTGGCGGGATGGCGGGGCAACCTACCACTCTCGCTACAGTACCTATGAGTTTATTCGCGGACAGGAAGGGGATGCCTGGAAAGGTGTCGTTGATAAACCTGAATATCGCTACGTGTCAGGGGAACCGGAGGAGATCAAGCAGCGCCGTATCACCAGCCGGGTCCAGCATCAGATTAACGTACAGTTTATGCAGAATGAGGAGGATCACCATCTGGCGCGGACAATCAATAAAGGTCTGGAGTTTATTGATACCAACCATGCCAGCGATAACTGGTTCCTGCAGGTAGAGTGTTTTGATCCTCACGAACCCTTTTTTGTACCGGAAAAATATCTGCGGATGTACGGTATTGAGGATCCCTCGCAGTTTGACGGTTGGCCACCTTATTATTTCGTGACGGAAAGCCCGGAGCGGAAAAGCGTCATTCAGAAATATTATATGGCGCTACTCACGATGGTGGATGCCTATGTGGGTAAAGTGCTGGACTATATGGACCGATACGATCTGTGGCAGGACACGATGCTCATCGTCAATACGGATCATGGTTTCCTGCTCGGCGAGCATGAATGGTGGGGAAAAAACATCATGCCGTTGTATAACGAAGTGGCCAATACCCCCTGTTTTATCTGGCATCCACAGCATGGCTGCGCGGGCGAGTCACGGCAGGCGCTGGCCCAAACGATTGATATTCCGGCGACGTTACTTGATAGCTTTGGGCTGCCCAAACCAAAAGATATGCAAGGAATGTCTTTACTACCGGTGCTTCGTGATGACACGCCGGTCCGCAATTACGCGCTGTTTGGCTATCATGGCTGCCATATCAATATTACTGATGGCCGCTATGTCTATATGCGCGCGCCAGTCACTCAAGGTGTGAGCGGTTTGTACGAATATACCTTGATGCCTACCCGTATTAATCGACGCTTTACGCCGAGCGAATTTCAGGGCATGACGCTGCATCCCCCATTCGGTTTTACCAAGGGATGCCAGGTACTGAAGATCCCTGCGGAGTCTGTAATGACGCGCGGGGCAGATCGATTTGGTCATCGTCTGTACGACTTGCACGACGATCCGTTGCAGCAAACGCAAAGCCGTGATACTGCCGCAGCAGAACGTCTCTGCAGCAGCATGAAAGCGATGATGGCGCAGAGCGACGCGCCATCGGAGCTGTACCCACGTTATGGCCTGGAGGATGCTGGAGGGCCATTGTTAGGGTTGGATCCCCATCTATTGCCTGAACTGGCAGGCTTCACGCCAGTCATCCGCTACGGTCTCTTTGCGCTGTTGCAACATCTGGAGGGCAGTGGTCAGAACGAGCTGATGACGCGACTGCAGTCAATCAGTCAGCCTGGCTGGACGACAGAAAATTTGTGGGCCTTCGTCCAGAACGAGGTTCCGCAGGAGCAGCATCAAAGCGTGTACTATAAAATGGCGTTAGAAATGAGGCTTGATTAAGCAGGATCCCCGGCTCAGGCCGGGGAAAAGGAGTAGGGGAACAATGAAAGAAGAACTGGATTATTCGCCAGGAGCCAAACCGCTCTATGCTCAGTTGCACGATATTTTGCTGGGAAAACTGAAAGCCGGAGAATACAAAAAGAACGATGTGCTGCCCACAGAGGCTGAGTTTGAAGAGATCTTTGGCGTCAGCCGTATCACTGCCCGTCGTGCGCTCGCCGAGCTGGCCGCCAAAGGGTTGGTAAAACGACAGGCCGGCATTGGCACCATGGTGATCAGCACTTCAGAGAAGCAGGAGGTGAAGGCCCGGATACGGCTGGTTGATGGGCAACAGCAGCATCCCATTGAACGTAACAATCTCAAGCTGGAGCAACTTGTGCCGCCAGGGGGAGTTGCTCAGGCGTTTGAACTTAATGATGATAAGACACCGCTGTGGTTGTTAACCCGCACCATCTACCGACAAAACGAGCAGCCTGCGCAAGTGAACTACATCTGGCTAACGACGCGTCTGCAAAATCTTACGCTCGATGCGCTGAAGAGTGGTCTTTACAGCATGCTGGAAAGTAATAATGAAAATATTGAAAGTTTCCAGGATGTTATTACCGCCGAGATGCCCACGAAAGACGATTGCTGCATCTTGCATATTGATTCTCATGAGCCGCTACTGGTGAAAACTCGTAAGGGCTATAACGATCGTGGAGAACTGGTGGAATTCAGCATCGCGAAACATATCGCGCATTGCTATCAATACGTTGTCGAGAATAGCCGATGAGCTGGCTGACACAGGGAAAGGATCCCGACTATCGTTTCTCTCTCGCGAATGAACGTACGTTTCTGGCATGGATTCGTACCGCGCTGGCCTTTATGGCTGCCGCCATAGGCATCGATCAGCTCGCGGAAAATCTGGCGCCCTCAATGGCTAAGGAATTACTGGTGTGCGCGTTGGGCATCACGGCAGCGATTCTCGCGTGGTATGCCTATCTGCGCTGGTCCGTGAATGAACGCGCAATGCGCGATGACGCGGCGCTGACCTACCCTCGTCTATTGATTTGGTTAAGTGCAGGTTTAGCGGCGGTGATGATGATGACATTGGGAGTGATGCTTCTGCTATGACGTTGTCTCTCCGCACACGTGATCCCGGCCTGCAACCGGAGCGTACCGCGCTTGCCTGGCAGCGGACTCTGTTTTCGGTTTTTGTTCTGGCATTAGCCTCGACGCGTATAGGTTTCGCCCGCGGCGACCTGGTTTCCGGGGGGATTGCCGGTATCGCTCTCGGGCTAACCGTTATACTGGCGATCGTCGTGCGAAATCAGCAGCGTCAGGTTGGCGGAAACACAGCATTAACGACGTTTGCTTCCGTCATGATAAAACGCTTGTTGAGTGTCGTACTCGGCTTAGAAGCTATTTCGTTGGTGCTATCCGCGGTCTTGAGCCTGTTAAGGGAAGGAGTCGTTTAGATGGAATTAGCGGGTTGCCAGGTGATGGCGAAACCGACGGGTTCGGTGTGTAATATCGATTGTACCTACTGTTTTTATCTGGAAAAAGAAGCGCTGTATCCGGAACGAAACAAAAACTGGCGGATGTCGGATGAGACACTGGAGTGTTACATTCGCCAGCATATTGAGGCCCAGATGGGAGAGACGGTGACCTTCGCCTGGCAGGGGGGCGAACCGACTATGATGGGATTGCCCTTTTTCCGCCGGGTGGTTGCACTAAGTAACCAATATGCCAGGGGCAAGAAGATAGAACACGCTCTGCAAACCAACGGTATGCTCGTTGATGAAGAGTGGGCACGTTTCTTTGCCGAGGCGCATTTTCTGGTTGGCATCTCCATTGATGGGCCAGCACATCTCCATAATCAGTACCGTGTTAATCGTGCCGCTAAAGGCACTCACGATAAAGTGATGGCGGCGATTGCACTTCTCAAAAAGCATCGCGTTGAGTTCAATACGTTGACCGTAGTGGGTAAACATAATGTGGGGCACCCGCGGGAAGTCTATGATTTCTTGCTTGCCACGGGTTCACGTCATATTCAGTTTATCCCCCTGGTTGAACGCGTCAGTAGCGACGAATCATCACTCCTGCAGCTGGTTATGCCGGGAGAAAGCGCCGCCAGGCTTGCTTCCTGGACCGTGCCATCATGGCAGTTTGGCGATTTCCTGAATCAGATATTCGATATCTGGATCCGGCGCGATGTCGAGCGCGTTATTGTGCAGATGTTTGAGGTCGCCCTGGCGGCGTGGATGGGCCAGCCCCCGGTTTTGTGCGTCCATTCGCCAACGTGCGGCCACGCTTTTGCCCTGGAGTCGAATGGCGATCTCTACAACTGCGACCACTATGTTTATCCCGAGCATAAGCTGGGTAACATTCATCATTCGGACATTAAGACGCTCAATAACAGCGCGCAGGCGATAGCCTTTGGTCAGGCGAAAAGGGAGACGCTAACGGCGGAGTGCCGCAGCTGCGAGTTTCGCTTTGTTTGCCACGGCGGCTGTCCCAAACATCGTTTTGCGGTTTCGCCGAGCGGCCATCCAGGGCACAACTATCTGTGTGCCGGTTATAAACACTTTTTCCAGCACATCACGCCGTATATGAATGTCTGTCAGCAGTTGCTGGAAGCAGGGTATCCGCTGGCGGCAATAATGCCATGGCTTGCTGACGAGGAGCGTAAGCCGTCGAAGACGCCTTCTCGAAACGAACCATGCCCCTGCGGTAGCGGTAAAAAATATAAAAAGTGCTGCGGTGGGTAAGAAGAAAACGCCGTCGGTATGACGGCGTTTATGGATTATCCTTTTTTACCGCCATACTGAGCAAACCACGCGAGCATTCGCTGCCAGCCGTCTTTGGCTGACTCTTCATGATAGCTGGCGCGATAGTCGGCGTTAAAGGCATGATCGGCTTCGGGATAGACCACGATTTCCGCTGTGGCGTTGGCCGCCCGCAGCGCCTGACGCATGGTCTCGATGGTGTCCTGTGGAATACTGGCGTCTTTAGCGCCGTACAGACCAAGCACCGGGGCGTTGAGATCGACCGCGATATCTACCGGATGCTTCGGTGAATTCAGCGATTTTTCTCCCACCAGCTTGCCGTACCAGGCCACGCCTGCCTTCAGTTGCGGGTTATGCGCGGCATACAGCCAGGTAATGCGTCCGCCCCAGCAGAAGCCGGTGATTAGCAGACGATGGGCATCGCCGCCGTGGCGCGCCGCCCAGCTGGCGACATGGTCGAGATCCGCCAGCACCTGCGCGTCCGGCACCTTGGTAACCAGCTCTTTGAACAGGGTCGGGATATCGTGGTACTCATTCGGATCGCCCTGACGGAAGTACAATTCAGGCGCAATAGCCAGATAGCCTTCCTGCGCCAGGCGGCGACAAAGATCGCGAATATGTTCATGCACGCCGAAAATTTCCTGTACCACGATAACGATCGGCAGCGGACCGTCGGCATTTTTCGGGCGGGCGTGGTAGGCCGGCATGTTTTCACCCTGAGAGGGAATAGACGTCTCTCCGGCGATAATATGCTCTTCCGGCGTATGAACGGCGGTGGCGGCGTGTGGTGAAGCTGCAGGTGCGAATCCAGGTTGCTTGGTGGTGGTCATGGTATTCTCCGTACCCTTATTTATTAGCGCATCAATAACTATAGACCCTTTACCTTTAGTTCGGGCGGTAATAAAGCACAGTGCCTGAAAGCGGCTATCTTTTGTTCTGTGACGATGAATATAACTTGTTAATGTGATGTGTATCACTATTTAATGAAAAAAAACTGCAATCATCATTGGTCTTGGTGACTATCATCACAAAATGTTGCCAGGGGCTTCTGTACAGTACCGTTTTGCTTCTGCTGATAATTCGACCCACAGAGGAGTTTTTTATGTCCAAGTCTGATGTTTTTCATCTCGGCCTCACCAAGAACGATTTACAAGGGGCTACGCTGGCTATCGTCCCTGGCGATCCGGAGCGTGTGGAAAAGATCGCCGCGCTGATGGATAAGCCGGTCAAGCTGGCATCCCACCGCGAATTTACCTCCTGGCGCGCGGAGCTGGACGGCAAGCCGGTGATCGTCTGCTCTACCGGCATCGGCGGCCCGTCGACTTCTATCGCCGTGGAAGAGCTGGCGCAGCTGGGCGTGCGTACCTTCCTGCGTATCGGCACCACCGGCGCGATTCAACCGCACATTAACGTTGGCGATGTGCTGGTTACGACCGCTTCCGTTCGCCTGGACGGCGCCAGCCTGCACTTCGCGCCGATGGAGTTCCCGGCCGTCGCAGACTTCGCCTGCACCACCGCGCTGGTGGAAGCGGCGAAATCTATTGGTGCCACCACCCATATCGGCGTGACCGCCTCTTCGGATACCTTCTACCCAGGCCAGGAGCGTTACGACACCTTCTCCGGCCGCGTGGTGAGCCGCTTCAAGGGCTCAATGGAAGAGTGGCAGGCAATGGGCGTAATGAACTATGAAATGGAATCCGCCACGCTGCTGACCATGTGCGCCAGCCAGGGCCTGCGTGCCGGGATGGTCGCCGGGGTTATTGTGAACCGTACCCAGCAAGAGATCCCTAACGCCGAAACCATGAAGCAAACCGAAAGCCACGCGGTTAAAATCGTCGTGGAAGCGGCGCGTCGTCTGCTGTAATTCAACCCCTTCTCTGTCAGGCCGGATCCTCCGGCCTTTCTTTTTTGCGTTGCTCCTCGCAGGAAATCCCTTTTAAACTGGACGTTTGTACAGCACAATTCTATTTTGTGCCATCAGGTTATCGCAGGGGGCGTCGTGGATCTCTCAATCATTATCAGCGCGGTTATCGCACTGGCTGCCGGGTTAATGGTCGGCTGGCTGGCAACCAAAGCGCGCGCCGACCAAATCCGGGCCGATCTCATTGAGGAGCGGCGAGAGCTGGATATTGATCTGAGCGCCGCCCGTCAGCAGCTGGTGCAGGAGGCCCACTGGCGTGAGGAGTGTGAGCTGCTGAACAATGAGCTGCGCAGTCTGCGGGATATCAATACCTCGCTGGAGGCCGATCTGCGTGAGGTCACCACCCGGCTCGAATCCACCCAGCTGCATGCGGAAGATAAGATCCGTCAGATGGTTAACAGCGAGCAGCGTCTGAGCGAGCAGTTTGAAAACCTCGCCAACCGCATTTTCGAACACAGCAACCGGCGCGTCGATGAGCAAAACCGCCAGAGTCTGCATGGTCTGCTGACCCCGCTGCGCGAACAGCTCGACGGATTCCGCCGCCAGGTGCAGGAGAGCTTTGGCCAGGAGGCGCGGGAAAGGCATACCCTGGCGCATGAGATCCGCAATCTTCAGCAGCTGAACGCGCAGATGGCGCAGGAGGCACTGAACCTGACGAAAGCGCTGAAAGGTGATAACAAAACCCAGGGCAACTGGGGGGAAGTGGTCTTAACCCGCGTGCTGGAGGCCTCCGGCCTGCGCGAAGGCTATGAGTACCAGACCCAGGTCAGTATCGAGACCGACAACCGCTCGCGGATGCAGCCGGACGTCATTGTCCGCCTGCCGCAGGGCAAGGACGTGGTGATCGACGCCAAAATGACCCTGGTCGCCTATGAGCGCTATTTCAACGCCGAAGACGACTACACCCGCGAAGTCGCGCTGCAGGAACATCTTGCCTCGGTGCGAAACCATATTCGCCTGCTGGGACGCAAGGATTATCAACAACTGCCGGGGCTGCGCTCTCTCGACTACGTGCTGATGTTTATTCCCGTCGAGCCGGCGTTCCTGGTGGCCATCGACCGTCAGCCCGAGCTCATCAGCGAGGCGTTGCAAAATAATATCATGCTGGTCAGCCCGACGACGCTGCTGGTAGCCCTGCGTACTATCGCCAATCTGTGGCGCTATGAGCATCAGAGCCGCAACGCGCAGAAGATCGCCGAGCGGGCGGGGCGCCTTTACGACAAAATGCGCCTGTTTGTGGATGATATGTCCGCCATCGGCCAGAGTCTGGATAAGGCGCAAGAGAACTATCGCCAGGCGATGAAAAAGCTCGCTTCCGGGCGCGGGAACCTGCTGGCCCAGGCGGAAGCCTTTCGCGGCCTGGGGGTGGAGGTGAAGCGCGGGATAAATCCTGATTTAGTCGAACAAGCTACTGCCCAGGACGATGAATATCGTCTTGAAGACGAGGATAACCTCCCGGAAAATGACGCATTTTCACCCGACTCTGCCGAGGCGTTACATAATCGGGAGGCGGCTCCGCCACGTTGAGACGTATGGGAAATGCGCTGAATCTGATACACTCAGTGAACATTTTCTTGAAAAGCAAGCAGGCATAGAGATGGTTGAGGATTCACAAGAAACGACGCACTTTGGCTTTCAGACGGTCGCTAAAGAGCAGAAACAGGACATGGTGGCGCATGTATTCCATTCTGTCGCGGCAAAGTATGATGTGATGAACGACTTGATGTCGTTTGGTATCCATCGTTTGTGGAAGCGTTTCACCATCGACTGCAGCGGCGTACGTCGCGGGCAGACCGTGCTGGATCTGGCGGGGGGGACCGGCGATTTGACAGCCAAGTTCTCCCGTCTGGTAGGAGAAACCGGCCGCGTCATGCTTGCTGATATCAATGATTCCATGCTCAAAATGGGCCGCGAAAAGCTGCGTAATATCGGCATCGTGGGCAACGTTGAGTATGTTCAGGCCAACGCGGAAGCCCTGCCGTTTGCTGATAACACCTTTGACTGCATCACCATCTCTTTCGGTCTGCGTAACGTTACCGATAAAGAAAAAGCGCTGCGTTCGATGTACCGCGTGCTGAAGCCGGGCGGACGTCTGCTGGTGCTGGAGTTTTCTAAACCGATTATCGAACCGCTCAGCAAAGCCTACGACGCTTACTCCTTCCATATCCTGCCGAAGGTGGGGGAACTGGTGGCAAAAGACGGCGACAGCTATCGCTACCTGGCAGAATCTATCCGTATGCACCCGGATCAGGAAACCCTGAAAGGGATGATGCAGGATGCAGGTTTTGAAAGTGTCGACTACCACAACCTGACGGCGGGTATCGTTGCCTTGCATCGCGGTTACAAGTTCTGACAGGAGGGACGCTATGCCTTTCACACCCCTGGTGACCGCTAGCATTGAGACGGCGCTGAATACTTTTCTCTGGCGTGACAAGGCGCTAAAACCCGCTCGTCAGCGCCTGCTGGGTAAGGTATTGCGAGTTCAACTGCAGGACTTCTCCACCCCGATCGTACTGGCGTTCAGCGAACGCCAGGTTGATGTCCTGAGCGCCTGGGAGGGAGAGGCCGACTGCACTGTGATTACCCGGCTCAGCGTGCTGCCCAAACTGCGTAATCGTCAGCAGCTCACGGCGCTTATCCGTAGCGGAGATCTGGAAGTGCAGGGCGATCTGCAGGTGGTGCAGAATATGGTCTCCCTGTGCGATCTGGCGGAGTTCGATCCCGCTGAACTGCTGGCGCCTTATACTGGCGATATCGTGGCTGAAGGCGTTGGCAAAGTCCTCCGCAGCGGCGCTCAGTTTTTACTGAAAGGCGCGCAGCGCCAGCAGCGCTATGTCGCAGAAGCGATCACTGAAGAGTGGCGACTGGCACCGGGGCCGCTGGAGCTGGCATGGTTTGCGGAAGAAACGACGGCTATTGAACGCGCGCTGGCCGCACTGGAAAAACGGCTGGAAACGCTGGAGGGCAAATGACGCCAGGAGAATTACGGCGCCTGTATTTCATCATCCACACCTTTTTGAGCTACGGGCTCGATGAGCTCATCCCCAAAATTCGTCTCACGCTGCCGCTGCGTATCTGGCGGCGGATGCTGTTCTGGATGCCAAATCGTCATCAAGACCAACCCCTTGGCACTCGTCTGCGCCTGGCGCTTCAGGAGCTGGGGCCGGTGTGGATTAAATTTGGCCAGATGCTTTCCACCCGCCGGGATCTCTTCCCGCCGCATATTGCCGATCAGCTGGCGCTGTTGCAGGACCGCGTAGCGCCCTTTGAAGGAAAGCTCGCGCAGCAGCAGATAGAGAAAGCGATGGGGGGCCTGCCGGTGGAAGCCTGGTTTGATGATTTCTCCGTAGAGCCGTTAGCCTCGGCGTCCATCGCCCAGGTGCATACCGCACGTCTGAAAGAGAATGGCAAAGAGGTGGTGATCAAGGTTATCCGCCCGGATATTTTGCCGATCATTAAAGCGGACATGAAGCTCATCTACCGCCTGGCGCGCTGGGTACCGCGTCTGCTGCCTGACGGCCGCCGTCTGCGCCCGCAGGAGGTGGTTCGCGAATATGAAAAAACGCTGCTGGACGAGCTGAACCTGTTGCGGGAATCCGCCAACGCCATTCAGCTGCGGCGTAATTTCGAAGATAGTCCGATGCTGTACGTGCCGGAGGTGTACCCCGACTACTGCAGCGAAAGCATGATGGTGATGGAGCGCATCTACGGTATCCCGGTGTCCGACGTGGAGGCGCTGGAGGCCCAGGGGACCAACATGCAGCTGCTGGCGGAGCGGGGCGTGCAGGTCTTCTTTACCCAGGTGTTCCGCGACAGCTTCTTTCATGCCGATATGCACCCTGGCAACATATTCGTCAGCTACGAGCACCCGGAAGATCCGCAGTATATCGGCATCGACTGCGGTATTGTCGGCTCGCTGAACAAAGAAGATAAGCGCTATCTGGCGGAAAACTTTATCGCCTTCTTTAACCGCGATTATCGTAAGGTGGCTGAGCTGCACGTCGATTCCGGTTGGGTACCGCCCGATACGAATGTCGAAGAGTTTGAGTTCGCGATCCGCACGGTCTGCGAGCCGATCTTTGAGAAGCCGCTGGCGGAGATCTCCTTCGGCCACGTGCTGCTTAATCTGTTCAATACCGCGCGGCGTTTCAATATGGAAGTCCAGCCGCAGCTCGTTTTACTACAGAAGACATTACTTTACGTAGAAGGGGTAGGCCGGCAGCTCTATCCTCAGTTAGACTTGTGGAAAACGGCGAAGCCTTTCCTCGAGTCGTGGATCAAAGATCAGGTCGGCATTCCGGCGCTGGTGCGCGCGTTTAAAGACAAAGCGCCGTTCTGGATCGAAAGAATGCCTGAAATACCTGAGCTGGTGTATCAGAGCCTGCAGCAGAGCAAACAGCTGCAGACCAGCGTCGATACCATCGTGCGGGATATGCATGTGCGTCATGTGCGCCAGGGCCAATCCCGTTATCTGTTTGGTATAGGCGCGGTTTTATTGCTCAGTGGTACGCTGCTCTTTATCCATCGCCCTGAGTGGGGAATGATGCCCGGCTGGTTGATGGCCGGCGGTGTGGTGACCTGGCTGATTGGCTGGCGGAAAACCCACTGATCGGTTCGCCTCTTCATGACGCAGGCTTATTTGCGCAAAATCATGCCGGCGGCCTGACGAAGAGGCGGCTCGCAGGATGGCGTGTATAATGCGTCCACATAATTCATCATCTGTCATAGGGGAACGTGTATGGGTGGTATCAGTATTTGGCAGTTATTAATTGTTGTCGTCATCGTAGTTCTGCTTTTTGGGACGAAGAAGCTGAGCTCACTGGGGTCAGACTTAGGGGCATCTATCAAAGGCTTTAAAAAAGCCATGAGTGATGATGATAAACCCGAAAAGTCGGCGCCAGACGCAGATTTCACGGCGAAAACCATCGCCGATAAACAGGATGATGCAAAAAAAGACGAGACAAAACGCCACGACAAAGAGCAGGTGTAACTCGTGTTCGATATTGGTTTTAGTGAACTACTGCTGGTGTTTGTGATTGGCCTCATTGTTCTGGGGCCACAGCGGCTTCCCGTCGCGGTTAAAACGGTGGTTGGCTGGATCCGTACGCTACGCTCGCTGGCGACCACGGTACAAAATGAGCTGGCCCAGGAGCTAAAACTGCAGGAGTTCCAGGAGAGCCTCAAGAAGGTGGAAAAGGCTAGCCTGAATAACCTGACGCCGGAGCTGAAAGCCTCCATGGATGAACTGCGCGAGGCCGCGGAGTCGATGAAGCGCTCCTATAGCGCCCACGATCCTGAAAAGGCCAGCGACGAAGCCAATACCATCCTTAATCCGGTGGTGAAAGGCAGTGAAGCGCAGCGCCAGGACGTCACGCCGGCGACGGCAGAACATCAGGCCAGCGCTCCGGCTCATGCGCCGGATCCTGTCGCCGATGAGCAACCCGCTTCACCGGCTGAACTTCCGGCAGAGAAAACATCCGCTACGGCGGCAGCCCCTCATTCTTCCCCCGCATCGAGTGATAAACCGTAAACATGGGCGTAGACGATACACAACCGCTAATTTCGCATCTGATTGAGCTGCGCAAGCGTCTGCTCAACAGCATCATTGCTATCCTGGTGATCTTCCTGGCGCTGGTCTATTTCGCCAATGATATCTATCAGCTGGTCTCGGCCCCGCTTATCAGCAAGATGCCGGTAGGCGCGACGATGATCGCCACTGATGTCGCTTCACCTTTCTTCACGCCGATAAAGCTGACCTTCATGGTGTCGGTGATCCTGTCAGTGCCGATTATTCTTTACCAGGTATGGGCCTTCGTCGCGCCGGCGCTGTATAAGCACGAGCGCCGGCTGGTGGTGCCTTTACTGGTATCCAGTACGCTGCTGTTCTATATCGGCATGGCTTTCGCTTATTTTGTCGTGTTTCCGCTGGCGTTCGGCTTCCTGACCCATGCTGCCCCGGAGGGGGTGCTGGTCTCGACCGATATCCGCAGCTATCTCGACTTCGTGATGGCGCTGTTTATGGCTTTCGGGGTCTCTTTTGAGGTACCGGTCGCCATTGTGCTGCTCTGCTGGATGGGCGTTACCACGCCGGAAGAGCTGCGCAAAAAACGGCCGTATGTCCTGGTGGGCGCCTTCGTGGTGGGTATGCTGCTGACGCCGCCGGACGTATTCTCGCAGACGCTGCTGGCCATTCCGATGTACTGTCTGTTTGAAGTCGGGGTGTTCTTCGCCCGCTTCTACACCGGGAAGCGCCTGACGCGTGATGACGACGCTGCGGCCGAAGCTGAAGCCGCGGAGCACAGAGAAGAGTAATACCGCCAACCGCCCGTCAGGGCGGTTGTCATATGGGAGCGATCATGTTTGATATCGGCGTTAATCTCACCAGTTCGCAGTTTTCCCGCGACCATGATGAGGTGGTGGCGCGCGCCCGGGCGGCGGGGGTTCACGGCATGCTGCTGACCGGCACAAATTTGCGGGAGAGCCAGCAGGCCCAGAGAATGGCGAGCCATTATTCCGGCTGCTGGTCCACGGCGGGGGTTCATCCCCATGACGGCAGCAGCTGGTCGCCAGCGGTCGCCGAGGCGATTTATACCCTCGCCCGCGAGCCACAGGTGGTGGCGATAGGTGAGTGCGGTCTGGATTTTAACCGTAATTTCTCCACGCCGCAGGAGCAGGAGGCAGCGTTCAGCGCCCAGCTGGCGCTGGCCGCTGAGCTGGCGATGCCGGTGTTTTTACACTGCCGCGACGCTCACGACCGGTTTCTGGCGTTGCTTAAACCCTGGCTTGAGAAGATCCCGGGCGCGGTGCTGCACTGCTTTACCGGCAGCCGCAGCGAGGTGCAGGAATGCCTGGATCTGGGCCTGTTTATCGGTATTACCGGTTGGGTATGCGATGAGCGGCGGGGACTGGAGCTGCGCGAGCTGCTGCCGGCGATCCCGGCGGAACGTCTGCTGCTGGAGACCGATGCGCCTTATCTGCTGCCGCGCGACCTCAAGCCGAGACCGGCCTCGCGGCGTAACGAGCCCGCGTATTTGCCGCATATCCTGGCCAGCGTCGCGAGCTGGCGGGGCGAAGAGACGCAATGGCTGGAGGCGCAAACGGACGCAAACGTCAGGACGCTGTTTGGCATCGACGTTAACGGCGTTTAGATTTTCTGGAAGTCGGTATTTTTAACGCTCTGCAGGACTTGCTTATTCAGCAGGTTTAACAGCAACATAGAACGAGCTTCGCCGTCCGGCTCGGTGAAGATAGCCTGTAAGCCTTCGAACGCGCCGTCGGTGATTAGCACGCTATCGCCCTCATGCGGCGTTTCCGGGTCGGTAATGCCTTCTGGTTTGTAGATAGAGAGCTGATGAATCACCGCCGAGGGAACGACAGCGGGCAGGGCGCCAAAGCGCACGAAGTTGTTAACCCCGCGGGTGGCGCTGATGGTAGTGGTATGAATCACCTCTGGATCGAACTCAATAAACAGGTAGTTCGGGAACAGCGGTTCGCTGACCATGGTGCGTTTACCGCGAATGATTTTTTCCAGCGCAATCGTCGGCATCAGGCAGTTAACTGACTGACGTTCCAGATGTTCCTGGGCTCGTTGTAGCTGCCCACGTTTGCAATACAGTAAGTACCAGGCTTGCATAATGACTCATTCCACTTCTAATAACGGCAAGCATAACAAATGGCTGGTGTAATCGCGAAAGCCATTATAATTGAAATCCAAATTTCAGCGTTCTTTCACGCTAATTTAACAAAATTACAGCATCGCGCCGTCGAACACCGTATAATTAGCCGCCTGTAGAGAGGTCAATAACACTTTCATGAAATACCACGATCTTCGCGACTTTCTGACACTCCTGGAACAACAGGGCGAACTAAAACGTATCACTCTGCCGGTCGATCCTCACCTGGAAATCACCGAAATTGCCGACCGGACCCTGCGTGCCGGTGGCCCGGCGCTGCTGTTTGAAAACCCGAAAGGCTACTCGATGCCGGTGCTGTGCAATCTGTTTGGCACGCCGCGTCGTGTGGCGCTAGGGATGGGGCAGGAAGACGTCAGTTCGCTACGGGAAGTCGGGAAGCTATTGGCCTTTCTGAAAGAGCCGGAACCGCCAAAAGGCTTCCGCGATCTGTTTGATAAGCTGCCGCAGTTCAAGCAAGTGCTGAATATGCCGACCAAACGCCTGCGCGGTGCGCCCTGCCAACAAAAAATCATCCAGGGCGATGACGTCGACCTGAATAAAATCCCGATTATGACCTGCTGGCCGGAAGATGCCGCGCCGCTGATCACCTGGGGGCTGACGGTGACCCGCGGGCCGCACAAAGAGCGGCAGAACCTGGGAATTTATCGCCAGCAGCTGATCGGTAAAAATAAACTCATCATGCGTTGGTTATCCCACCGCGGCGGCGCGCTCGATTTCCAGGAGTGGTGCGCGGCGCATCCCGGCGAGCGCTTCCCGGTTTCCGTGGCGCTTGGCGCCGATCCGGCAACCATTCTTGGCGCGGTGACGCCGGTGCCCGATACCTTGTCGGAATATGCTTTCGCAGGCTTGCTGCGCGGCACCAAGACCGAAGTGGTGAAGTGCGTTTCCAATGACCTTGAAGTCCCGGCCAGCGCGGAAATTGTGCTCGAAGGTTACATTGAGGCCGGTGAGATGGCGCCGGAAGGCCCGTATGGCGATCATACTGGCTACTACAATGAAGTGGATAGCTTCCCGGTGTTTACGGTAACCCACATTACCCAGCGCGAAGACGCGATTTATCATTCGACCTATACCGGCCGACCGCCCGATGAGCCCGCGGTGCTGGGCGTGGCGCTGAACGAAGTCTTTGTACCGATTCTGCAAAAGCAGTTCCCGGAAATCGTCGACTTTTATCTGCCGCCGGAAGGGTGTTCCTATCGCCTGGCGGTGGTGACCATGAAAAAACAGTACGCGGGCCATGCCAAGCGCGTGATGATGGGCGTCTGGTCATTCCTGCGCCAGTTCATGTATACCAAATTCGTGATCGTATGCGATGACGACGTCAACGCACGCGACTGGAACGACGTGATTTGGGCGATTACTACCCGTATGGACCCGGCTCGTGATACGGTACTGGTAGAAAATACGCCAATAGATTATTTGGATTTTGCCTCGCCGGTTTCCGGCCTGGGTTCAAAAATGGGGCTGGATGCCACGAATAAATGGCCTGGCGAAACCCAGCGTGAATGGGGTCGTCCAATCAAAAAAGATCCTCAGGTGACGGCGCGCATCGACGCCATCTGGGATGAACTGGCCATCTTTAAATAACAGTAAGCGGGGCTAACGCCGCTGTTTTGCTCTATAGACCCGACAGAGGGGACGCATGACAACCTTAAGCTGTAAAGTGACCTCAGTGGAGGCGATTACCGATACCGTGTATCGCGTTCGATTAGTACCGGAAGCGGCATTCTCTTTCCGCGCTGGCCAGTATCTGATGGTGGTAATGGACGAGCGCGATAAGCGTCCGTTCTCTATGGCTTCCACACCGTCAGAGCACGAGTTTATCGAGCTGCATATCGGTGCTTCTGAACTCAATCTGTATGCGATGGCGGTGATGGATCGCATTCTGAAAGAGCGTGAAATTGAGGTTGATATTCCGCATGGCGAAGCGTGGCTGCGCGATGACGAAGATCGCCCGCTGATTCTGATCGCCGGCGGTACCGGATTCTCTTATGTGCGTTCTATTCTGTTAACCGCGCTGGCGCGTAACCCGGATCGCGATATCGCCATTTATTGGGGCGGCCGCGAGGCTAAGCATCTGTACGATCTGGCCGAGCTGGAAGCGTTAAGCATCAAACATCCGAATCTGCGCATCGAGCCGGTGGTCGAGCAACCGGAAGAAGGGTGGCGCGGTCGTTCCGGTACGGTACTGACTGCCGTGCTGCAGGATTACGGCACGCTGGCCGAGCATGATATCTACATTGCCGGTCGTTTTGAGATGGCTAAGATTGCCCGCGACCTGTTCTGCAACGAACGCGGCGCGCGCGAAGATCGCCTGTTTGGCGACGCGTTTGCCTTTATCTGAAAATAAAAAACCCGCCCCTGACAGGCGGGAAGAACGGCAACTAAACCTGCTCTCTTCGCCATTGCTGCCTGTTTCTGGTCGCAATGGCGTTGAGATAACCCTTCGATTAAATCCGCTCAAACACAGTGGCAATACCCTGACCTAAACCGATACACATGGTCGCCAGACCGAACTGAGCGTCTTTGCGTTCCATCTGATTGATCAACGTGGTGCTAATGCGCGCCCCGGAGCAGCCCAACGGATGTCCAAGCGCGATCGCGCCGCCGTTGAGGTTGATCTTCTCGTCGATCTGCTCCATTAAGCCCAGATCTTTAATACACGGCAGGATCTGCGCGGCAAACGCTTCATTCATTTCAAAGACGTCGATATCGCTGGTGGATAAGCCCGCTTTTTTCAGCGCCAGCTTTGAGGCCGGAACCGGGCCATAACCCATAATGGACGGGTCGCAGCCGACCACCGCCATCGAACGGACGCGGGCGCGTGGCTTCAGCCCCAGCTCGCGGGCGCGGCTTTCGCTCATCAACAGCATCGCCGCCGCGCCGTCGGAAAGGGCGGAGGAGGTGCCTGCCGTTACCGTGCCGGTCACCGGATCAAATGCCGGTCTCAGCGCCGCCAGCGCTTCAACGGTGGTTTCCGGGCGGATCACTTCGTCATAGTTAAAAGACTTTAGTACGCCATCGGCATCGTGGCCACCGGTCGGGATAATCTCGGCTTTGAAGGCGCCTGATTGCGTCGCCGCCCAGGCGCGAGCGTGAGAGCGTGCGGCGAACTGATCCTGCATTTCGCGGCTGATGCCGTGCAGACGCGCCAGCATTTCCGCGGTCAGCCCCATCATGCCGGCGGCTTTCGCCACATTACGGCTGAGGCCCGGATGGAAATCGACACCGTGGCTCATTGGCACATGGCCCATGTGCTCAACGCCGCCGATCAGGCAGACGCTGGCATCGCCGGTCATGATCATACGGGCCGCATCGTGCAGCGCCTGCATGGAGGAACCGCACAGACGGTTAACCGTCGTCGCCGGTACCGAGTGCGGGATTTCTGCCAGCAGCGCGGCGTTACGCGCAATGTTGAAACCCTGCTCCAGCGTTTGTTGCACGCAGCCCCAGTAAATATCGTCAATCGCGCTCGCCTCAAGCGACGGGTTACGCGAAAGCAGGCTACGCATCAGGTGCGCGGAGAGGTCTTCCGCACGCACGTTGCGAAAGGCGCCGCCCTTCGAACGGCCCATCGGGGTGCGAATTGCATCGACAATGACAACCTGTTCCATTGTGACTCCTTAAGCCGTTTTCAGAGCGCCAACCGGACGGGCTGGCTCTACCTGGGGATAATACGCTTCGTTATGGCGCGCTTTGTCACGCAGACCGGCTGGCACTTCATACAGCGGGCCAAGGTGCTGGTATTGCTGTGCCATATCGAGATACTTCGCGCTGCCGATGGTGTCCAGCCAGCGGAATGCGCCGCCGTGGAACGGAGGGAAGCCCAGGCCGTATACCAGCGCCATATCCGCTTCCGCCGGGCTGGCGATAATGCCTTCTTCCAGGCAGCGGACGACTTCGTTAACCATCGGGATCATCATGCGGGCGATAATCTCTTCATCGCTGAAATCGCGCTTCGGCTGGCTGACGTCGGCCAGCAGGCTGTCGACGGCAGCGTCTTCTTCTTTCTTCGGCTTACCTTTGCTGTCTTCTTTATAACGCCAGAAACCGAGGCCGTTCTTCTGGCCGAAACGGTTGGCGTCAAACAGGGCGTCGATGGCGTCGCGATAATCTTTCTGCATCCGCTGCGGGAAGCCCGCCGCCATCACGGCCTGAGCATGGTGGGCGGTATCGATGCCGACCACGTCCAGCAGATAGGCCGGGCCCATTGGCCAGCCAAACTGTTTTTCCATCACTTTGTCGACTTTGCGGAAATCCGCCCCGTCGCGCAGCAGCTGGCTGAAGCCGGCGAAGTAGGGGAACAGCACGCGATTAACGAAGAAGCCGGGACAATCATTGACCACGATCGGCGTTTTGCCCATTTTGCTGGCCCAGGCCACAACTTTGGCAATGGTCTTATCCGAGGTTTTTTCGCCGCGGATCACTTCAACCAGCGGCATGCGATGCACCGGGTTAAAGAAGTGCATACCGCAGAAGTTTTCCGGGCGTTGCAGAACGCTGGCCAGTTCGCTGATGGGGATTGTTGAGGTGTTGGATGCCAGCACGGTATCCGGGCGCACTTTTGCCTCGGTTTCGGCCAGCACCGCTTTCTTCACTTTCGGGTTTTCGACCACCGCTTCAACAACCACGTCGACGCGATCAAAACCGCTGTATTCCAGGGTTGGCTGAATGGTGCTGATCACTCCGGCCAGCTTCAGACCGTCGATTTTGCCGCGTTCCAGCTGTTTATTCAGCAGTTTCGCCGCTTCGGTCATGCCCAGGGTCAGCGATTTGTCGCTAATGTCTTTCATCACCACCGGCACGCCTTTCCAGGCCGACTGGTATGCGATACCGCCGCCCATAATGCCAGCGCCCAGGACAGCAGCATGCTTCGGCGTCTCGACATCTTTGGTCAACTTTTTCGCTTTCGCTTTGACGTACTGGTCGTTCAGGAAGATACCAACCAGCGCGCGGGCCTCATTGGTATGGGCCAGCGGGACAAAGCTTTTATTTTCCAGCACCAGGGCTTCTTCACGACCAAGACGTGCGGCGGCTTCAATGGTTTTCACCGCGGTGATCGGCGCCGGGTAATGTTTCCCGGCCGTTTGCGCGACCATGCCTTTGGCAATCGTGAAGCTCATGGTAGCTTCAATTTTGCTGAGCTTCAGCGGCTCTAGTTTCGGCTGACGTTTTGCTTTCCAGTCCAGATCGCCATTAATCGCCTGACGCAGGATCGCCAGCGCGCCGTCACGCAGTTTTTCCGCTGCGACCACACCATCCACCAGGCCGATTTTCAGCGCCTGATCGGCGCCGACGTCTTTCCCGGCGGCAATAATTTCCAGCGCGCTATCGGCGCCGAGCAAGCGTGGCAGACGCACAGAACCGCCGAAGCCCGGCATAATGCCAAGCTTGGTTTCCGGCAGACCGATACGCAGATCCGGCGTCGCCAGGCGGTAATCGGTCGCCAGGACGCATTCACAACCGCCGCCCAGCGCGTAACCATTGACGGCAGAGATCGTCGGGACGGGAAGATCTTCCAGGCGATTGAAAACGCTGTTAGCAAAATGCAACCACTGGCTTAACTGCTCCTCAGGGACCAGGAACAGCGAGAGGAATTCGGTGATATCCGCGCCGACGATAAACGCCGCTTTTTCAGAGCGCAGCAGCAGACCTTTGAGATCGTTTTGTTTTTCCAGTACGTCCAGCGCGTGACCGAGGCTGGCTACGGTTGCGGTATCAAGCTTGTTGACCGAACCTGGGGCATCGAACACCAGTTCGGCGATGCCATCTTCCAGCCAGTCGAGGTACAGGGTGTCGCCTTTGTAGAGCATGTCAGTCTCCTGAATCCAGCAATATGATCTGGTCATACCAGATGAAACGGAGTGTGGAATTTATGTTAAAGAATTGCAAATTACTCTTTAAATAATTGCTGGTCGGATCACATCCGGCGGAAATCACCCGCACGCAGGGTGATGTGCTAAGATGCGGAGTATCACGATCCCATAAAAGCAAAGGATGAAAGATGGAATCCCTGTCCGCGCTCTATAAAAATCATATTGTTACCCTACAAGAACGTACCCGCGACGTGCTGGCCCGTTTTCAGATGGATGCGCTGCTGATTCACTCCGGTGAGCTGGTTAACGTCTTCCTTGACGACCACCCGTACCCGTTCAAGGTCAATCCGCAGTTCAAAGCCTGGGTGCCAGTGACGCAGGTGCCTAACTGCTGGCTGCTGGTGGATGGCGTTAACAAACCGAAGCTGTGGTTCTATCTGCCGGTCGATTACTGGCACAACGTCGAGCCACTACCGACCGCATTCTGGACCGAAGAAGTTGACGTCATTGCTCTGCCGAAGGCCGATGGCATCGGCAGCCAGCTACCTGCCGCTCGCGGTAATATCGGTTATATTGGGCCGGTACCGGAGCGCGCGCTGGGGCTGGGTATCGCTGCGGATAAGATCAACCCGAAAGGGGTTATCGATTACCTGCACTACTATCGGGCTTACAAAACGGATTACGAGCTGGCCTGTATGCGTGAAGCGCAGAAATCGGCGGTCAATGGTCATCGCGCGGCCTATGAAGCTTTCCAGTCCGGGATGAGCGAATTCGATATCAACCAGGCCTATCTCACCGCCACTGGTCACCGCGATACCGACGTGCCTTACAGCAACATTGTCGCGCTGAATGAGCATGCCTCCGTCCTGCACTACACCAAACTGGATCATCGCGCCCCGGCGGAGATGCGCAGCTTCCTGCTCGACGCTGGCGCAGAATATAACGGCTATGCCGCGGATCTGACGCGAACCTGGGCGGCGCACGGCGACAACGACTTTGCCCATCTGATCAAAGACGTTAATGACGAGCAGCTGGCGCTGATTAGCACCATGAAGGCCGGGACTCGTTATGTTGATTACCATATCCAGTTCCATCAGCGCATCGCAAAGCTACTGCGTAAACACCAGTTGGTTACCGACATAAGCGAAGAGGCGATGGTGGAGAATGACCTGACCGGGCCGTTTATGCCGCACGGGATTGGCCATCCGCTGGGTCTGCAGGTGCATGATGTCGCTGGCTTTATGCAGGATGACACCGGTACGCATCTGGCGGCGCCGTCGAAATACCCGTATCTGCGCTGCACCCGTATTATCGAGCCGCGCATGGTGCTGACTATTGAACCCGGCATCTACTTCATCGAGTCGTTACTGGCGCCGTGGCGTGAAGGCCCGTTCAGCAAGCACTTCAACTGGCAGAAAATTGACGCCATGAAGCCGTTTGGCGGGATCCGTATCGAAGATAACGTGGTGGTTCACGAAAACAGCATTGAAAATATGACGCGCGATCTGAAGCTGGCGTAATGGAAAGCTGGTTAATCCCGGCGGCGCCGGTTACCGTCGTTGAGGAGATTAAAAAAAGCCGTTTTATCACGCTGTTGGCGCATACCGACGGCGTGGCGGCGGCAAAAGCATTTGTCGAGTCCGTCAGAGCGGATCACCCTGATGCCCGCCACCACTGCGTGGCGTGGGTCGCCGGGCCGCCTGATGATTCGCAACAGCTGGGGTTTTCTGACGATGGCGAACCGGCGGGGACGGCGGGTAAACCGATGCTGGCGCAACTGATGGGGTGCGGCGTGGGTGAGATAACCGCTGTCGTCGTGCGCTACTACGGTGGTATCCTGCTGGGCACCGGCGGCCTGGTGAAAGCCTATGGCGGCGGTGTTCATCAGGCGCTGGCGCAGCTGACGACGCAGCGCAAGACACCGTTAACAGCATATACTTTGCAATGTGAGTATGGGCAACTGGCCGGTATCGAAGCGCTGCTCGCCCAATTCTCCGGGAAGGTAGTCGAAAGCGAATATCTGGCGTCGGTTCGGCTGCGCGTGGCGCTTCCCCGGGCCGAAGTGGCGGCTTTTTCAGCAAAACTGGCTGATTTTAGTCGCGGTTCATTGCAATTACTGAAGATTGACGAATAATCCCCTCTGTTTTTTTGCCTATCAAAGGAAGCGCCAGAGATGCATTTTCGCGCCATAACCCGAATCGTTGGACTGTTGGTCATCTTATTTTCGGGGACGATGATCGTTCCGGGATTAGTGGCCCTGATATATCGCGATGGCGCGGGGCGGGCCTTCACGCAAACCTTTTTTGTTGCGCTGGCGATTGGCTCCATGCTGTGGTGGCCGAATCGTAAACAAAAAGGCGAACTGAAATCCCGCGAAGGGTTTCTGATTGTGGTGCTGTTCTGGACCGTGCTGGGGAGCGTGGGGGCCTTGCCCTTTATTTTCGCCGAGCAGCCGAACCTGACGGTGACCGATGCCTTCTTCGAGTCATTTTCCGGCCTGACGACGACCGGAGCGACCACCCTGGTGGGTTTGGACTCATTACCTCATGCAATCCTCTTTTACCGGCAGATGCTGCAATGGTTCGGCGGCATGGGGATCATTGTGCTGGCGGTGGCGATTCTGCCTATCCTCGGCGTCGGGGGGATGCAGCTCTACCGCGCGGAAATGCCCGGTCCGTTGAAAGACAACAAAATGCGCCCGCGTATCGCCGAGACGGCGAAGACGCTGTGGCTTATCTATGTGTTATTGACGATAGCCTGCGCATTGGCGCTCTGGTTTGCCGGTATGCCGGCGTTCGATGCGATTGGGCACAGCTTTGCCACTATCGCCATCGGCGGTTTCTCGACTCACGATGCCAGCGTCGGCTATTTCAATAGCCCGATGATTAACTCTATCATCGCGATCTTTTTGCTGATCTCTGGCTGTAACTACGGTCTGCATTTTTCGTTATTGAGCGGACGCAGCCTGAAGGTGTACTGGCGCGACCCAGAATTTCGCATGTTCATTGGCGTCCAGTTGACGCTGGTCATCATCTGTACGCTGGTGCTATGGCTTCATAACGTGTATGGGTCGGTGCTGACGACGCTGAATCAGGCATTTTTCCAGGTGGTGTCGATGGCGACCACCGCGGGATTCACTACCGATAGCATTGCGCGCTGGCCGCTATTCCTGCCGGTGTTGCTGCTCTGCTCCGCATTTATCGGCGGCTGTGCCGGTTCCACGGGCGGTGGCTTAAAGGTGATCCGTATCCTGTTGCTGTTTAAGCAGGGCAACCGTGAGCTTAAGCGTCTGGTACACCCGAATGCGGTTTATAGCATCAAGTTAGGTAACCGCGCCTTGCCGGAACGTATTCTTGAAGCCGTGTGGGGGTTCTTCTCCGCCTATGCGCTGGTCTTTATCATTAGTATGTTGGCTATTATCGCCACCGGGGTGGATGATTTCTCTGCCTTCGCCTCCGTGGTGGCGACGTTGAACAACCTCGGGCCTGGGCTTGGCGTTGTCGCGGACAACTTTGCCACTATGAACCCGGTCGCGAAATGGATCCTGATTGCTAATATGCTGTTTGGTCGTCTGGAAGTGTTCACCTTACTGGTGCTCTTTACTCCCACTTTCTGGCGCGAATAACAGGAGTGCTCGTGAAAACTTTAATACTCTTCTCCACCCGCGACGGGCAGACCCGTGAAATCGCTTCGTTTCTGGCCTCCGAGCTGAAAGAGCTGGGCATCGACGCGGACACCTTGAACCTGAACCGTACCGATGTCGTCGAATGGCATCACTACGATCGGGTGGTCATCGGCGCGTCGATTCGCTACGGGCACTTACATCCGGCGGTGGACCGCTTTGTGAAAAAGCATCTGGCATCATTGCAGGCGCTGCCGGGAGCATTCTTCTCTGTTAACCTGGTGGCGCGTAAACCCGAGAAGCGCACGCCGCAGACCAACAGCTATACGCGTAAGTTTCTGCTGAACTCGCCGTGGCAGCCGCAGAGCTGCGCGGTATTTGCCGGCGCGCTGCGCTACCCGCGCTACAGCTGGTACGATCGGTTTATGATCCGCCTGATTATGAAAATGACCGGGGGGGAAACGGATACCCGCAAAGAAGTGGTCTATACCGACTGGCAACAGGTATCCCGGTTTGCTCGGGAAATCGCACAAATGGCGCGCAAATAGCGCGTAAAACTCGCGTTGTGATGGAAAATCGAGCGAACGAAAAGTTTTTTTGAATTTCCCCTTGTCACCTCAGAATTACTCCCTATAATGCGC
>NZ_JANCOB010000017.1:0-131 GCF_024296565.1 Klebsiella sp. SWET4
GATTTTGAGGCCGTCAGCACCGGCAGTTTCAGCAAGAAAGGTGAATAAATTAACGACAGGTCGCACGCACCGTAGGCCGGATAAGGCGCCAGCCGCCACCCGGCAGCACCACGGGTACCGTACCTGATGCC
>NZ_JANCOB010000017.1:231-60419 GCF_024296565.1 Klebsiella sp. SWET4
ATCGCCCGGCGGCGCTGCGCTTGCACGGGCCTACGGGGTGTGAGCCTGTGAGAGGATCCTGTAGGCCGGGTCAGGCGCCACCCGCCACCCGGCAGCACCACGGGTACCGTGCATGATGCCATCGCCCGGCGGCGCTGCGCTTGCACGGGCCTACGGGGTGTGAGCCTGTGAGAGGCTCCTGTAGGCCGGGTCAGGCGCCAGCCGCCACCCGGCAAAATCACGGGTACCGTGCCTGATATATCGCCCGGCGGCGCTGCGCTTACCGGGCATTAGGAGATGCAACTCTTTGATATTAAGAGGTTAGCGGCGGTTGCCCATAATACGCAGCAGCATCAGGAACAGGTTGATAAAGTCCAGGTACAGCGTTAAGGCCCCGAGGATCGAGTATTTACGCAGCGTGGCGCTGTCGCGGGTGTCAATCTGCTCGCCGATGTTTTTCAGCTTCTGGGTGTCATACGCCGTCAGACCGACAAACAGCACCACCCCAATGTAGGTCACCGCCCACATCAGCGCCTCGCTCTTCAGCCACAAGTTGACCAGCGATGCCAGCACGATGCCAATCAGCCCCATAAACAGCATGCTGCCGAAGCCGCTCAGATCGCGCTTCGTGGTGTAACCATACAAGCTCATCGCCCCGAACATCCCGCCGGTGACCACAAAGGTGCTGGCGATCGATGAGTAGGTATAGGCGATAAAAATGCTCGACAGCGTCAGCCCGGTCAGCGCCGAGTAGAGCATAAACAGCGTGGTGGCCATCCCGGCGCTCAGCCGCTGCACCATCCCCGACAGCACAAACACCAGCGCCAGCTGGGCAATAATCAGCCCGAAGAAAGTGATTTTGCTCGAAAAGACGAACATCATCACCGCCGGGGTATTCGCCGCAAACCACGCGATAAACGCCGTCAGCAGCAGGCCGACCGTCATCCAGCCGTATACCTGCGCCATGTAAGTCTGCAGGCCGGTACGGCCCTGCACGATTGAATCGGAACGCGGATATCTGTCCATGACTCTCTCCTGATTAACAAAGTTTCACCCTGTAAGCGTATCACACTACCAGCGCTCTGCCGCCTGACGATCGCTGTCGCGGGCGTCGACCCAGCGTTCGCCTTCCGGCGTCGCCTCACGCTTCCAGAACGGCGCGCGGGTTTTCAGGTAGTCCATAATAAACTCGCCGGCGGCGAAGGCGCTGCCGCGGTGGGCGCTGGTGACGCCGACAAACACAATCTCTTCCCCCGGCCACATTTCGCCGATGCGGTGGATAACCGTCACCCGGCCCAGCGGCCAGCGCTCGCGCGCCAGGTTGACAATTTCCGCCAGTGATTTCTCGGTCATCCCCGGATAGTGCTCGAGGGTCAGCGCTTTTACGCTGTCGCCAAGATTGTGATTGCGCACTTTACCGGTGAAGGTAACCACCGCACCGTCTTCATCGCGCTCGGCCAGCCACGGATACTCATCGCCGACGCTAAAGCGTGCCGGGCTAACCACGATACGAGTTTGCGTCATCTTAGCCTCCGGTCACCGGCGGGAAGAACGCCACTTCGTCGCCGCTGGCGACAGGATGGTCAAACGCGGTCAGCGTCTGGTTGACTGCCGCCAGCAGCTTGCCCTCTTCCAGGGCCAGCGCCCAGCGGTCGCCGCGCGCGGCAAGCTGCTGGCGCACGGCCTCGACGGTTGCCAGGTCGCGGGCGTCGAGTGTCAGGGCATCGGTGCCGACCAGTTCGCGCACCTGGGCGAAAAACAGAACCTTAATCATGGCGTTCGTCCACCTTAAAATCGCCGGACTTGCCGCCGCTTTTCGCCAGCAGGCGCAGCGGGCCAATGACCATATCTTTTTGCACCGCCTTGCACATGTCGTAGATGGTCAGCGCGGCAACGGAGGCGGCGGTCAATGCTTCCATCTCAACGCCGGTTTTACCGGTCAGACGGCAGAGCGACTCAATGCGCACCCGGTTATGTTCCGGCTGCGCCTGCAGATTGACTTCCACTTTGCTGAGCATCAGCGGATGACACAGCGGGATCAGCTCCCAGGTACGTTTTGCCGCCTGGATCCCGGCGATACGCGCGGTGGCGAACACATCGCCTTTGTGGTGGCTGCCGTCGATAATCATCGCCAGCGTCGCCGCCTGCATTTCGACATAAGCCTCGGCGCGCGCTTCGCGCACCGTTTCCGCTTTGCCGGAGACATCCACCATATGGGCTTCGCCCGCGGCGTTAATATGGGTCAGTTGTGACATAGATTATTTCTTCAGGTGAGGAATGAAGTTACACGGACGGGTGCGGGCATCCAGCTGCGGGGCAATGATGTTGTCCCACGCCGTGCGGCAGGCTTTGGTCGAGCCCGGCATGGCAAAAATCAGCGTGCGGTTGGCGACGCCGGCCACGGCCCGGGACTGCAGCGTCGAGGTGCCGATCTCTTCGAACGACAGCATGCGGAACACTTCGCCAAAGCCTTCGACCTCACGGTCAAACAGCGGCAGCAGCGCTTCCGGCGCCTGGTCACCCTCGGTGAACCCGGTCCCGCCGGTGATCAGCACCACCTGCACGTCATCGCTGGCGATCCACGCCGACACCTGGGCGCGGATGGCGTAGCGGTTTTCTTTCACAATCGCCTTATCGACGACATGGTGTCCCGCCTCCTGCGCCGCCTCGCGCAGCCAGTGGCCGGAGGTATCATCCTCTTCGCCACGGCGGCTGGAAACAGTAAGAATAGCAATACGGGTCGGAATAAACTCAGCGCTAGCCTGGCTCATCTGAATGCTCCTTTCGAAAACGATTAACCGCCAATATAGGACAGGTTCTGCGTAATACCGGTGTTGCCCTGATGCAGGAAATGGGTCTGCTTTTTATGGGTCAAGGCTTCCGCTATCCGCGCTTCCAGCTCGGCCTGTTGTTCGTCCTCAGCCATCAGGTCGCGCAGGTCGACGCCGCCTTCGCCAAACAGACACAGGTGCAGTTTGCCAACGGATGAGACGCGCAGACGGTTGCAGGTGGCGCAGAAGTCTTTTTCATACGGCATGATGAGGCCGATTTCACCGGCGTAATCCGGGTGACAAAAGACCTGCGCCGGGCCATCGCTGCGCTGGCGGATCTGGTGGATCCAGCCGCGGCGCAGCAGCTCGTCGCGCAGCACCATGCCGGAAAGATGGTGACGGCGGAACAGATCGCTGCCCTCTCCGGTTTCCATCAGCTCAATAAAACGCAGCTGAATACGACGGGGTTGGATCCACGCGAGAAAGGTATCGAGCTGGTGATGATTAACATCACGCATCAGCACGGTATTGACCTTCACCTTGTCAAAGCCCGCGGCGAAAGCAGCATCAATGCCGTCCATCACCTGGTGGAACTTGTCCTGGCCGGTGATGGCATGAAATTGACGGGCGTCGAGGCTATCAACGCTGACGTTAATCGCCGTCAGCCCGGCATCGCGCCAGCGTTCGACATCGCGCGCCAGGCGGTAACCGTTGGTGGTAACCGCAATCTGACGGATCGCCGGGTTTTCACGCACCGCGGCAATGATTTCGGTGAAGTCGCGACGCAGAGAGGGTTCCCCACCGGTGAGGCGAACTTTTTCGGTGCCCAGCGCGGAGAAAGCGCGCGTGACGCGGCGCACTTCGTCTACGCTGAGAAAGCCGTTGTTATTGACGGCGCCGGGTTTGTAGCCGTCCGGCAGGCAGTAGGTGCAACGGAAGTTGCACACATCGGTAATCGACAGACGCAGGTAAAAAAACTTACGCGCGAATGCATCGGTAAGCTGTGAGGCCATATACACCTTTCCAAATACGGGAGGCGCGGTCATTTCTTCCCACGCCCTGGCGACACCCGGAGGGGTCGCGGCCAAACCGCCATATCTTTTGACACAGGCGAAGAGGCTAGAGTGTTAACAGGTTATGCCGATAGTAGCGCGTTACGGACGGTTTCGCCATTTGCGATTTCGTTATATAACATTGTATATATCGCTACCTTCGTGCATTTTCGCTACAGAATAGCCATAAATCATTTTTTTGCCTTGATGTCGGTCAGTTTGTCGGGCTCCTCCCATCGTCTTTTAGGGGTAGATCGGGTAGTGTGTGGCCGTTTATGTGAAATAAGGAATTTCTATGCGCAATCGTACATTCGCTGACCTCGATCGGGTGGTCGCGCTCGGCGGCGGGCATGGTCTGGGCCGGGTGATGTCCTCCCTCTCCTCGCTCGGCTCGCGGCTGACCGGCATTGTCACCACCACCGACAACGGGGGCTCCACCGGGCGGATCCGCCGCTCGGAAGGCGGCATTGCCTGGGGCGATATGCGCAACTGCATCAATCAGTTAATTGCCGAGCCCAGCGTGGCGTCGGCGATGTTCGAGTATCGTTTTAGCGGTAATGGCGAACTTTCCGGGCATAACCTCGGAAATCTGATGTTAAAGGCGCTGGACCACCTGAGTGTGCGGCCTTTAGAAGCTATCAATTTAATCAGAAACCTGCTCAAAGTAGACGCGTTTCTTATCCCGATGTCGGAACAACCGGTGGATTTGATGGCGCTCGATCATGAAGGCCATGAAGTTTACGGCGAAGTGAATATCGATCAGCTCGACAACCTACCGCAGGAGCTGATGCTTACCCCACCGGTACCCGCCACCCGCGAGGCGGTGGAAGCGATCGCCGAAGCCGATCTGATCCTCATCGGCCCGGGCAGCTTTTACACCAGCCTGCTGCCGATCCTGCTGCTCGACGAGATGGCCCAGGCGCTGCGCCGCACCCCGGCGCCGATGGTGTTTATCGATAACCTCGGCAAAGAGCACAGCCCGGCGGCGAGGCTGTCGCTGGCGGAACGCATTGCGATTATGGAGCGCTATGTGGGTAAGCGGGTGGTGGATGCGGTGATCGCCGGGCCAAAAGCCGATATCCGTGGCATCAACGACCGGCTGGTGATCCAGACGCCGCTGGAGGCCAGTGACGTGCCCTATCGCCATGATCGGGCGCTGCTTCGCGGCGCGCTGGAAAAGGCGATTCAGCTTCCTGGCTGACGCTGCGCGCCGGAGGGCCAACCTTCGGTGCACCTTAAAATCTTAAGGTTGTCTTAAAATAGGGCTGGCACTATACGCTTATCTCTTTCTGTGGGTAGGTATTATGTCGTTATTGCCTCTGCGTCGGCCGCTCTTCAGCCGCACGACTTATTTGATTCTCTTTGCTTGCTATATCGGTATCTTTCTCAACCTGGCTTTTTATCGCCAGGTATTCCCGTTACTGCCGGTAAACAGCCTGCATAACTGGCTGGTATTCCTCAGTATGCCGATCGTGGCCATTAGCGTGATGAATATCATCACCACCCTCGCCTCGTTCCTGAAGCTCGATCGGGTGGTCATCAGCCTGTTTATTCTGCTCAGCGCGTCGGCGCAGTACTTTATCTGGAACTTCGGGGTAGTGATCGACCGCAGCATGATCACCAATATCCTCGACACCACTCCGGCGGAGAGCTTTGCTCTGCTCTCCGGCGAAATGATCGCCGTCCTCGGCCTCTCGGGGGTTTTAGCGGTATTCGTCGCCTGGTGGGTGAAAATCCGTAAGCCCGCCACGCGGTGGCGCGGCGCGGCGATGCGCCTGCTCAATATCGCCGTTTCGGCGCTGCTGATTATTCTGGTGGCCGCGCTGTTCTACAAAGATTACGCCTCGGTGTTCCGTAACAACAAAGAGCTGGTGAAATCCCTGAGTCCCTCCAACAGCATTGTGGCGCTGAACTCGTGGTATGCGCACAACCGCATGGACAATCTGCCGCTGGTGAAGATTGGCGAAGATGCCAGGCAGAAACCGGTGATGCATAGCGGCCCCCGCAAAAACCTGACGATTGTGGTGCTGGGCGAAACCTCGCGCGCCGGGAACTTCTCGCTGGGCGGCTACGATCGGGAGACTAACCCACGCCTGCAACAGGACGACGTGGTGTACTTCCCGAAAACCACCTCCTGCGGCACGGCAACTGCGGTTTCCGTCCCCTGTATGTTCTCCAATATGCCGCGCGCGCATTACGATGAAGAACTGGCGCACCATCAGGAAGGCGTCCTGGATATTCTGCAGCGCGCCGGTGTTCAGGTGCTGTGGAACGACAATGACGGTGGCTGTAAGGGCGCCTGTGACCGCGTACCGCACCAGAACGTCACCGATCTGCACCTCAGCGGTCAGTGCATCGACGGCGAGTGCTACGATGAGGTCCTGTTCCATAATCTGGACAGTTACATCGACAACCTGAAACAGGATGGCATTATCGTACTGCATACTATCGGCAGCCACGGCCCGACCTATTACAACCGCTATCCGGCTGAATTCAAAAAATTCACCCCGACCTGCGATACCAATGAAATCCAAAGTTGTACGCAACAACAGTTGACCAATACCTACGACAACACCATTCTGTATGTCGACTATGTTGTTGATAAAGCGATAAAATTACTACAATCCAAACAGGATAAATTTACCACTAGCCTGGTTTATTTGTCCGATCACGGCGAATCGCTGGGTGAAGATGGCGTCTATTTGCATGGTCTGCCGTACTCAATTGCGCCGGATACGCAAAAACACGTGCCCATGCTGCTGTGGCTGTCGCCGGATTACCAGCAACGTTACGGTGTCTCCAGCCAGTGTTTGCAACAACAGGCCAAGACGAAGGATTATTCACAAGATAATCTGTTCTCCACCCTGCTCGGCCTGCTCGGCGTCAGCACCCACGAGTACCAGGCAGCAGATGATATTTTAACGCCATGTAGAGAGGCTGGTTGATGAAAATCTTAGTCATTGAAGACGATGCGCTGCTGTTGCAGGGGTTGATTCTGGCGATGCAAAGTGAAGGATACGTATGCGACGGCGTCTCCACAGCGCACGAAGCGGCGCTATCGTTGGCCAGCAATCACTACAGCCTGATCGTACTCGACCTCGGCCTGCCGGATGAAGACGGTCTGCATTTTCTCACCCGCATGCGGCGGGAGAAGATGACCCAGCCGGTGCTGATCCTCACCGCCCGCGATACGCTTGAGGATCGCATTAGCGGTCTCGATACCGGCGCGGATGACTATCTGGTGAAACCCTTTGCCCTGGAAGAGCTGAATGCGCGCATTCGCGCCCTGCTCCGCCGGCATAATAACCAGGGCGATAACGAAATCAGCGTCGGCGATCTGCGCCTCAACGTCACCCGCCGCCTGGTATGGCTGGGTGAGACGGCGCTGGAATTGACGCCAAAAGAGTATGCCCTGCTGTCGCGGCTGATGATGAAAGCCGGTAGCCCGGTGCATCGTGAAATCCTCTACAACGACATCTACAGCTGGGACAACGAGCCGGCGACCAATACCCTTGAGGTGCATATTCATAACCTGCGCGAAAAGATTGGCAAATCGCGGATCCGCACCGTCAGGGGTTTTGGCTATATGCTGGCTAACCACATCGACACGGAATAGACCATGGCTCTGTTTGCAACCGAAACCTGGACCATGCGCCACCGGCTGCTGCTGACCATTGGCGCCATCCTGGTGGTCTGCCAGCTGATCAGCGTCTTCTGGCTATGGCATGAGAGCAAAGAGCAGATCCAGCTGCTGGTGGCCAGCGCCATCGAAGGCCACAATAACCAGAAACATGTGGAGCATGAGGTACGGGAAGCGGTCGCCAGCCTGCTGGTGCCGAGCCTGTTGATCGTTGGCCTGGCGCTGTATATCAGCATGCTGGCGGTGCGCAAGATCACCCGCCCGCTCTCCCGACTGCAAAGCGAGCTGGAGAGCCGCACGCCGGACAACCTCACCCCCATCGTGCTCAGCGAATCGGTGCCCGAAGTCACGGCGGTGACCACCGCCCTGAATCAGCTGGTTTCCCGCCTCAATCTGACCCTCGACCGTGAGCGGCTGTTTACCGCCGACGTGGCGCATGAGCTACGTACCCCGCTGGCCGGCCTGCGGTTGCACCTCGAACTACTGGCGAAAGTGCACGGCGTGGGCGTCGACCCGCTGATCCAGCGCCTCGACCAGATGACCACCAGCATTTCGCAGCTGCTGCAGCTGGCGCGCGTCGGACAGTCTTTTTCCGCCGGCAGCTATCAGCAGGTGCTGCTGCTGGATGACGTGGTCAAACCGCTGCAGGATGAGCTGGAGACCATGCTGGCGCAGCGTCAACAGCGGCTGCTGCTGACGGATGTCGAAAGCGAGGCCATCGTCTCTGGCGACGCGACGTTAATCCGTGTGATCCTGCGCAATCTGGTGGAGAATGCTCACCGCTACAGCCCGGAAGGGTCAACTATCCGCGTGTCGGTGAAAGCGGGCCTGATGCCGGTGATGGCGGTGGAAGATGAAGGCCCAGGGATTGATGAGGCGAAAAGCGGCGAACTCAGTAAAGCGTTTGTGCGCATGGACAGTCGCTACGGCGGCATAGGCCTCGGACTGAGCATCGTCACGCGCATTGCTCAGCTGCATGACGCCCAGTTCTTCCTGCACAACCGCCAGCCGGGGCCCGGCGTCCGCGCGTGGGTGTTATTCCCGCGGCGCGCGGGTCAGAACGTCAGTACCCACTGATGGAAAAAGGCAACAATAATAACCAGGGCGGTGGCGACCGCCAGATATTCACGGAAGTTGATTTTTTGCATGGGCGCTATCCTCATCATGGGGAGGTTAGTGTCGCCTGGCGAGATTAAGCAAACATTAAGAAGGCCGCAATGCGGCCTTTTTCTTCTCAGGAATTTGACTGGCGGGCGGCGAGACTCGGAAAACAGACCTTTCATCCGAACGTCCGGGAGTACGCCCCTGCCCATCAGGAGGCGGCGATAAACAGCTCGCGCAGCTGATGCAACTGGTCGCGAATTTGCGCCGCCTCTTCGAACTCGAGGTTCTGGGCGTGCTGCATCATCTGCCCTTCCAGCTCGTGGATCTTCTGCTGCAGCGCTTTTGGCGTCATCTCCACGGCGCTAAGCCCGGCAGGCTCAACGGCCTTCGCTTTACCGCGCCCTTTGGCTTTAGTTTTCGCCAGGCCCTGGCCCAACTGCAGGATATCCACCACTTTCTTGTTGAGGCCCTGCGGTACGATGCCATGCTCTTCGTTATAACGCTGCTGTTTCTCCCGTCGACGCTCGGTCTCGCCAATGGCTTTGGCCATGGAAGGGGTGATCTTATCGCCGTAAAGGATGGCCTTGCCGTTGATGTTTCGCGCCGCGCGGCCGATGGTCTGGATAAGCGAGCGTTCGGAGCGCAGGAAGCCCTCTTTATCGGCATCCAGGATCGCCACCAGCGACACCTCCGGCATATCCAGCCCCTCACGCAGCAGGTTGATCCCTACCAGCACGTCAAACTCGCCAAGGCGCAGGTCGCGGATAATCTCCATGCGCTCGACGGTGTCGATATCCGAGTGCAGATAGCGCACCCGCTCGCCGTGCTCCTCAAGATACTCGGTTAAATCCTCCGCCATCCGCTTAGTGAGGGTGGTCACCAGCACGCGCTCGTTGATGGCCGTGCGCAGGCGGATCTCTGACAACAGATCGTCTACCTGGGTGGCTACCGGCCGCACTTCGATGATCGGGTCAAGCAGACCGGTCGGCCGCACCACCTGATCCACCACTTCGCCGCCGGATTTATCCAGCTCGTAGGCGCCCGGGGTTGCCGAGACGTAGATGGTTTGCGGGGCCAGCGCTTCAAATTCTTCAAACTTCATCGGCCGGTTATCCAGCGCCGACGGTAGGCGGAAACCGTACTCCACCAGCGTCTCTTTGCGCGCCCGGTCGCCCCGGTACATACCGCCGATCTGCGGCACCGTAACGTGGGATTCGTCTATCACCAGCAGACCGTCTGCCGGCAGATAGTCAAACAGAGTGGGCGGCGGCTCGCCGGGCCCGCGACCGGAAAGGAAGCGCGAGTAGTTTTCAATGCCCGAGCAGTAGCCCAGTTCGTTCATCATTTCGAGGTCGAACTGGGTACGCTGGGTTAAGCGCTGCTCTTCCAGAAGCTTGTTGTTGGCCAGCAGAACCTTGCGCCGCTCCGCCAGCTCCAGCTTGATCTCTTCCATCGCCTGGACGATGCGTTCCCGCGGCGTCACGTAGTGGGTCTTGGGATAAATGGTGTAGCGCGGCACCGTCGATTCCACGTGGCCGGTGAGCGGGTCGAACAGCGACAGGCGCTCGACCTCTTCATCAAACAGCTCAATGCGCAGCGCGATATCGTCGGATTCCGCCGGGAAGACGTCGATCACCTCGCCGCGCACGCGAAAGGTGCCGCGCTGGAAGGCCTGATCGTTGCGGGTATACTGCAGTTCGGCCAGACGGCGCAGGATAGCGCGCTGGTCAATCAGCATCCCGACCGTCAGGTGCAGCATCATCTTCAGGTACAGGTCCGGGTCGCCGAGGCCGTAGATAGCCGAGACTGACGCCACCACCACCACGTCGCGCCGCTCGAGCAGCGCTTTGGTCGCCGACAAGCGCATCTGCTCGATATGTTCGTTTACCGAGGCGTCCTTCTCAATGAAGGTATCTGAGCTGGGGACGTAGGCTTCCGGCTGATAGTAATCGTAGTAGGAGACGAAATACTCGACGGCATTCTCCGGGAAAAACTCTTTCATCTCGCCATAGAGCTGGGCCGCCAGGGTTTTGTTTGGCGCCAGCACCATCGTCGGCCGCTGCAGGTCGGCAATCACGTTGGCGATGGTGAAGGTTTTACCGGAGCCGGTGACCCCCAGCAGCGTTTGATGCGCGAGCCCATCCTCCAGCCCCTCTTCCAGGCGGCGGATGGCTTCCGGTTGGTCTCCGGAGGGGCGAAAGGCGGAATGCAGAACAAACGATTTACTCATTGATCAAAACCTGAAGATGGATTTAGCGGCCGGTGTTTAATTCTACCCTCCGGCCCATTTTTTGCCAACAAATTATACTGGATATTTAAACAGTGCATCACTATGATAGCGTCAGTAAACGGCTTATTTTGCCGCCATGGTGCGCATAAAACGCGCGCCGGGTGGAATAATCCTCCGGCCGGCAGGGTTATCCCCAGAAATTTTTACCTTTTAACATTTGTCAAGCGGACGGGTGAAAGTTTTATGGCAGTAGATGACGCTTTTCTTACACCCATTGATTTTATATAACACGCTGATATTTAAGTACTTTAACAAAAAGACGCCTTTCGCGCCAATTCAGCCGCAGGCCGCGTACGCTCTAGCTTACCGCAGGTTTTCTAACTCTAATACACAAGGTTATCCACAGGAATAGTGGATAACTGCCTGCAGCCCAAGACCGCCGCCGCCCGGCGCAAATCGACTTTCGCTGTAAACCGTGCGGCGAAAAATTTTTATCGAACTATTTTTGATAACTATCCGTTTAAAGCCGCTCGATTTTTGCTGCTTTTTGCACCACCCTTTAGCGTCGGGCACCGGAAAAGTGCAGCGCCCGCGCTGACTATGCCCGATGGTGTCGGCGTTTCGCGGTTTTTTCCGAGCGTTCTTTTTCCTGGCAAGAGTTTTGCAGCATCTTTCTGTCGCCCTGACGCCAGGATAAGGAGAAAACGTCCATGTTGAATTTACAGGCAGTAAATCATTTTTACGGTAATCAGCACTCGCTGTGGAATGTCGATCTTGAACTACGCCCGGGAGAGTGCATTGGCGTACTAGGACGCGAGGGAATGGGAAAAACCACCCTGGTCAACTGCATTGCCGGCCATCTGCCGGTGGCCAGCGGTCGGATGACCTGGCATGACATTGGCGCCCCGCCATGCGATCTCACCCCCCTGTCCGCTCAGTCGCGCAGCGCCATCGGCATCGGCTACGTGCCGCAGGATAAACGCATCTTTTCCCAGCTCAGCGTGGAAGAGAACCTGCATATTGCCCTGGCGGCCGGGAAACCCGGGGCTAACGCCAGCGGCGGCGAAATTTATGACCATTTTCCCGAACTCTATGCGCTACGGCAGCGCAAAGGCGCTTCGCTAAGCGCCGACGATCAGTACCAGCTGGCGCTGGCCAGGGCGCTGATCGTCCAGCCACGACTGCTGATCCTTGACGAACCCTCACGCGGCGCAGGGCCGCGCTGCCTGCAAAAGCTGGCGGAATTGCTGCTGCGGTTAAATCGCGATATCGGTCTGACGGTGCTGCTCGCCGAGCAGCACCTGCCCTTTATCCGCCGGGTGGCGGATCGGTTCTGTGTCCTTCACCGGGGGCGTAATGTCGCCGAGGGCGATATTATGGCGCTGGATGAACCGCTGCTGGCGCAGTGGATGACGCCAGATCCAGCGCGCTGAGATCCAGATACTGGCCGAGATCGTCGCGCTGCGCGATATCGACAAGCCACGGTATTTCACCAAGAAACGGCGCGGCCAACCGGTTTTTCAGCGTCGCCAGATATTCGCCATGGCGCTTGCCCGGCGGCTGCACGTCATTGGCGATCCAGCCCGCCAGCGGCAGCCCCGCCTGGCGCACCGCCTGGGCGGTAAGCATCGCATGGTTGATACAGCCGAGCTTGACCCCCACCACCAGAATCACCGGCAGCTGCTCCTGCTGCGCCCAGTCGGCGAAGGTCAGGGTGTCCGAGAGCGGCGTAAACCAGCCGCCGGCCCCTTCCACCAGTACCCAGTCTGCCAGGCGCTCCAGTTCGCGTAAGCCACTGGAAAGCGCCGCCGCGGCAATCGGTCGCCCTTCATCGGCGCTAATAATATGCGGCGAGGTCGGTTCGGCAAAAGTATAAGGGTTGACCTGTTCATAGCTCAGCGCCACCCGGCTATTACGCTGCAGAGCCAGCGCATCTTCATTGCGTAACCCTTGTGCGGTCAGGTCGCTACCGGAAGCCACCGGTTTATAGCCGGCGGTGTTAAAACCCAACTGGTTCGCCGCCTGCAGCAGTGCGCTGCTGGCGACCGTTTTCCCGACTTCAGTATCGGTTCCGGTGACGAAAAAACGTTTAGTCACGTTCAATGACTCCTGTAAAAAGATAATACGTCAGCGGGCAGATACCCTGCTGTTGCGGCCAGGCCAGCTGCAGTTCGCGCAGTTTGCCGCGGCCAAGCGGGGCGGATGCCCTCCCCTGGTGCAAATGGGTAGCGCCGATGCCCTTCAGGGAGCGCATAGCGCTCAGCGCATCGGAGAACGGCAGGCTAATCTGATGAACGACGCCTTCGGCGCGCAGGCCGCTCAGTGCGGCCCTTACCGCCGGTTCGCTGAGAAAACGGTTGGCATGTGGCCGGTCGTCGATAGCCTGCCACGCCTGATTGAGCTCCGGCAGCGATCCGGCCAGCAGCGTGGTAAACGCCACCCGCCCGTCGGGTCGCACCACCCGGCACAGCTCGCCGATCGCCGCGCGCAGATCGTCGCACCACTGCACCGCCAGGTTGCTCCATGCCAGATCGACGCAGCCATCCGGCAGAGGCAGCGCTTCGATATCGCCCTGCAGATAATGCTGCGCGGCGTCGTGGCGCTGCGCCTGGGCCAGCATGCCGGCGGAGAGATCCAGCGCGGTCACCACGCTGCCCGCCTCACGCCAGTAGCGGCTCATGCTGCCGGGGCCGCAGCCAGCATCCAGCACCTGAGCAAAATCGCGGCGCGCCAGCTGGCGCAGCAGCAGATCGGCGCTGCGCCGCTGCAGTTCATCATGTTGCGTATAGCCGCTGGCCGCCCGGCCAAACGCCGCGGCCACCGCCTGCTTATTCACCGTGACCATGCAGCGCCTCCAGTAAACGGTTAATGTCCTCAGCCTGATGAGCGGCGGTCAGGGTCAGACGCAGGCGAGCGCTGCCGACCGGCACCGTCGGTGGTCGGATCGCCGTCGCCCAGCAGCCGGCCTCGCGCAGACGGCAGGCCAGGCTCAGCGCTCGCGCGTTATCGCCGACGATCAGCGGCTGGATCGCGCTGACGGAATCGGTCAGCCCCAGCGACACATCGCCCATCCCTGCACGGAACTGACGGATGCGGGCGGCCAGGGTTTCCCGCCGCTGCTGGCCCTCATCGCTACGAATGACCCGCAGCGCCGCGCTCAGCGCCACCGCCTGGGCGGGCGGCATGGCGGTGCTGTAGATCAGATGACGGGCAAACTGCAGCAGATAATCCGCCATCGATTCGCTACACAGTACCGCCGCGCCGCTCACCCCAAACGCCTTACCGAAGGTGACCACCAGCAGCTCCGGGCGCACCCCCTGCGCGGCGCAGCTTCCACGCCCTTCCTCACCGACCACGCCGATGCCGTGGGCGTCATCCGCCAGCAATACCGCCCCGGCGGTCTGCGCTGCGGCGTGAATGGCCGCCAGCGGCGCGCTGTCGCCGTCCATACTGAAAATGCCTTCAGTCACCACTAACTGCAGACCGTCCAGCGGTTTCGCCAGCAGCTGCGCGAGCTGCTGCGGATCGTTGTGGGCAAAGCGCCGCAGCTGGGCCGGGCTGAGGCTCGCCGCTTCCAGCAGGGAGGCGTGGCTCAGGCGGTCGGCGACAATCCGATCCTCTTTTTCCGCCAGCGCGGCAACCAGTGCCTGATTGGCGGCAAAGCCGGAGATAAACAGTAGCGCGCGCGGGTAACCGAGCCAGTCGGCAAGTTCCTCTTCCAGCGCGCGGTGGGCCTCACTATAGCCGCTCACGTGGCCCGATCCGCCGGAGCCGACGCCATAACGTTCCGCCCCCTGCTGCCAGGCGGCGATAATGCCGGCATGCTGGCTCAGGCCCAGGTAATCATTGCTGGAGAAGTTGAGCCAGCGCTCCCCTTCGCGCTCCAGCCAGCGTCCGGCGCCGTGGCTTACCGGCAGGCGGCGGCGAAACGCATCCGTCTGCTGCCGCTCGTCCAGCGCCCGCTCGATTCGTTGCTGCCAGGTCATAGCGCCGCCGCGTTGTAATATTCCTCAGTGTCGGGGGTGAGTAGAGCCTGCTCCAGGCGCTGCTGCTGCTCATTATCGCCTTCCAGTACCGCCGTCTGCTGCGGGTTGATCCCCAGCTTGCGGAACAGCTGCAGGTCTTTGTCCTCTTCCGGGTTCGGCGTGGTGAGCAGCTTGCAGCCGTAGAAAATCGAGTTCGCCCCGGCCATAAAGCACATCGCCTGGGTCTGCTCGTTCATCTGTTCGCGGCCGGCGGAGAGACGCACGTAAGAGGTGGGCATCATGATGCGTGCGATGGCGATGGTGCGGATGAAATCGAAAGCGTCGACATCGTCGTTATCCGCCAGCGGCGTGCCTTTAACTTTCACCAGCATGTTGATCGGCACACTCTCCGGCGGCGTCGGCAGATTAGCCAGCTGCAGCAGCAGCCCGGCGCGATCTTTTACGGTCTCTCCCAGCCCGACGATGCCGCCGGAGCAGACTTTGATCCCGGCATCGCGCACTTTATCCAGCGTATCCAGACGCTCCTGATAGGTACGGGTGGTGATGATGTTGCCGTAAAATTCCGGCGAGGTGTCGAGGTTATGGTTGTAGTAATCAAGCCCCGCGCCAGCCAGGCGCTGCGCCTGGCTGTCGGTCAGGGTACCGAGCGTCATACAGGACTCCAGCCCCAGCGCCTTGACGCCTTTCACCATCTGCTCCAGATAGGGCATATCGCGGTCATTGGGGTTCTTCCACGCCGCGCCCATGCAGAAGCGGGTTGAGCCGGCGTTTTTCGCCTGACGCGCTGACTCCAGCACCTGCTCGACTTCCATCAGGCGCTCGGATTCAAGACCGGTTTTGTAGCGTGCGCTTTGCGGGCAATATTTACAGTCTTCCGGACAAGCGCCGGTTTTAATCGACAGCAACGTACTGACCTGCACCTGACGCGGGTCAAAATGCTGGCGGTGGATTTGCTGCGCTTCGAATAACAGATCGATGAGTGGTTTATTAAATAACTCAGTAACTTGCGACATTGTCCAGCGTGCGTGGTGAGCCATTAGCCTCTCCAAAAGGTTTTGTTAATTTGCGGTTCGGTTTATACTCGTAAACCTAAATGTTTTCAAAATGGTTTACAAGTCACTTATGACACTGGACGATCTCGCCTTCGATCGGCGCCACATCTGGCACCCCTACACCTCTATGACTTCCCCCCTGCCGGTCTACCCGGTGGTTTCCGCCCACGGGTGCGAGCTGTCCCTCGCCGGCGGTGAACAACTGGTTGACGGCATGTCCTCCTGGTGGGCGGCGATCCATGGCTACAATCACCCGCGCCTCAATGCGGCGATGAAAGCGCAGATCGATCAGATGTCGCACGTGATGTTTGGCGGGATCACCCATCCGTCGGCGGTGGCGCTGTGCCGCCAACTGGTGGCGATGACCCCGGAATCGCTGGAGTGCGTTTTCCTCGCCGATTCCGGTTCGGTGGCGGTAGAGGTGGCGATGAAAATGGCGCTGCAGTACTGGCAGGCCAAAGGCCAGCCGCGTCGTCGTTTCCTGACCTTCCGCAACGGCTATCATGGCGACACGTTCGGCGCGATGTCGGTCTGCGATCCGCAGAATTCAATGCACAGCCTGTGGCAGGGCTACCTGCCGGATAACCTGTTTGCTCCCGCGCCGCAAAGCCGCTTCGACGGCGAGTGGGATGAGCTGGATATGGTGCCGTTTGCCCGCCTGATGGCCGCGCATCGCCACGACATCGCCGCGGTGATCCTCGAACCGATCGTCCAGGGCGCCGGCGGAATGCGGATGTACCATCCGGAGTGGCTGAGGCGGGTGCGTAAAATGTGCGACCGGGAAGGGATTTTGCTGATCGCCGATGAGATTGCTACCGGCTTTGGCCGCACCGGCAAACTGTTCGCCTGCGAACACGCTGGTATCGCCGCCGATATTCTGTGTCTGGGTAAAGCGCTGACCGGCGGCACCATGACTCTTTCCGCCGCACTGACCACCCGCGAGATCGCGGAAACCATCAGCAATGGCGAAGCCGGCTGCTTTATGCACGGCCCCACCTTTATGGGCAATCCGCTGGCCTGCGCGGTGGCAAGCGAAAGCCTGCGCCTGCTGGAGAGCGGCGAGTGGCAACAGCAGGTGGCGGCGATTGAAGCCCAACTACAGGCCGAGCTGGCTTCGGCGCGGGGATCTGCGCTGGTCGCCGATGTGCGCGTGCTGGGCGCGATTGGCGTGGTTGAAACCCGGCGTCCGGTAAATATGGCCGCCCTGCAGCGCTTTTTCGTCGAACAAGGGGTGTGGATCCGCCCGTTTGGCCGTCTGATTTATCTGATGCCCCCGTACATCATCACGCCCAAACAGCTGACCCGCCTGACCCGTGCGGTCAACCTGGCCGTGCAGGACGAAACATTTTTTAGCGAATAAACAGCGGATTTGCGCCGCCGGGAAGGCTACACTTCTTTGTTAATCTGCACATTATCAATGAGGATGAAGCATGAAATTGATCAGTCACGATCTCCAGGACGGCGGCAAGCTGCCTAATCGTCACGTCTTCAACGGCATGGGCTATGATGGCGACAATATTTCGCCGCACCTGATGTGGGATGATGTGCCCGCGGGCACCAAAAGCTTTGTCGTCACCTGCTACGACCCGGATGCACCGACCGGCTCCGGCTGGTGGCACTGGGTGGTAGTCAACCTGCCTGCCGATACTCGGGTGCTACCACAGGGTGCCGGCTCCGGTCAGGCGGAGCTACCGGAAGAGGCCGTTCAGACCCGCACCGATTTTGGTAAGGCAGGCTACGGCGGCGCGGCACCGCCGAAGGGCGAAACCCACCGCTACATTTTTACCGTCCACGCCCTGGATATCGATAAGATTGATGTCGATGCCGAGGCCAGCGGCGCGATGGTCGGCTTTAACGTCCATTTCCATTCGCTCGCCAGCGCTTCCATCACCGCCCTGTTCAGTTAATTATCCCCCCGGATAGCGGCTTGCGCCTTATCCGGGCAACCCACGGTGCCGGTATATTGTCGGGTGGCGCTACGCTTACCCGACCTACAATCCCCCAGCCCCGCGCAAACGCAGCGCCGCCGGACATGGGGCCGCTGAAACTGCCGGTGCTGGCGGCCTCAAAATCGCTGAGACGTTCCCGGAAGGCCGGGGCAGCCCGCATGGATGCGGGCTGAGGGCCGTGTTTTGCAGGGACGCTGCCTCGGCCCGACCCGAAGCCTGCAGGGATAAGTCGAAGGCACCACGAAGTGGCGATGTTGCTGGCCGGAGCCCGGGGGTACAGGGGGCGGCGGCGACTGGCCGCCCCCTGTGCGCTCCCTGCGCCATGAGTGACATAACGCAGAAGAAATATTGGGAGCGCAATGTGTCGGAATTAACACAAAGCACATGTTTTCCCCGACCAAAACCGTTGCAAACCGATAACAGTATCTACGGTCCAAACGTAGCCCCGGTAAGCGCAGCGCCACCGGGGAGATTGACCTTACTGTTCAGTGGCCACCTGCAGCGCGGTTTTACGCACCCGCGCGTACCACACCACCGTCAGCAGCCCCAGCCAGACCAGCCCGGCTAACAGCGCCACGCGCGTCTCTTCCACCATTCCCAGCACGGCGATCACCAGCCCCATAAACAGTAGCGTCAACAGCGGGCCAACCGGCCAGAAGGGGATCGGGAATTCGATCTTACTGCGCTCTTCGGCCGACAAACCGCGACGCATCGAGAAATGAGAGAGCAGGATCATCAGCCATACCCAGACGGTAGCGAACGCCGCCAGCGAGGCAATCAGGACAAAGACCTGTTCCGGCATCAGATAGTTAAGCACCACCGCCACCAGCAGCGCCACGCCCATCACCACCACCGTCATCCAGGGTACGCCGTTGCTGGCAATCCGCTGGAAGCACTTCGGCGCAAGCCCCTCTTTCGACATGCCGTACATCATGCGCCCGGCGCCAAAAATATCGCTGTTAATCGCCGAGATACTGGCGCTAATCACGATGATATTCAGCACGGTCGCCGCCGCCGGGATCCCGAGGCCATCGAAGATCAGCACAAACGGACTGCCCTGCTCGCCAAAACTATTCCACGGGAAGATCGCCATCAGCACCGCCAGGGTGCAGACGTAAAACAGAATAATACGCAGCGGAATGGTGTTGATGGCCTGTGGGATGACCTTCTTCGGGTTCTGCGCTTCCGCCGCGGTGACGCCGATAATTTCCACGCCGCCGAAAGCGAACATCACGATGCCAAGCGAGGCGATGATCCCCTGCCAGCCATGTGGCGCAAAGCCGCCGTGGCTCCACAAATTTTCCAGCCCGGTGGCCGGGAAACTATGGCCAAAGCCAAAGAAGATGATCCCCGCGCCCGCCGCCATCATGGCGATAATCGCCACCACTTTAATCAGCGACAGCCAGAACTCCATCTCGCCGAACACCCGCACGTTGCACAGGTTCATCGCGCCAATAAAGAAGATGATGCTGAGGATCCAGATCCAGCGCGGCACATCGGGATACCACAACCCCATATAGATACCGAACGCGGTGACGTCGGCCAGCGCCACGATCACCATTTCAAAGGTGTAGGTCCAGCCGGTGATAAACCCGGCCAGCGGCCCGAGATACTGGCGCGCATAGCTGCCAAAGGAGCCGGAAACCGGATTGCGCACCGCCATTTCACCCAGCGCGCGCATCACCATAAAGACCGCCGCGCCGCCAATCAGATAGGCCAGCAGCACCGCCGGACCCGCCGCCTTAATGGCGGAGGCTGAACCATAGAATAGCCCGGTGCCGATAGCGGAACCGAGCGCAATAAAACGAATGTGTCGGGCATTCAGCCCGCGCAGCAGATGCGGTTTGTGTTGTTGTTGCATATACAGGTGTCCTGATTTTTTTATATGACGACAAATATGCGATGTAGGTCGGCCGGGGGAATGACTTCCCCCGACGCGGGTACAGAGAACAACGGTGATTAATGCAGTACGGCAGGCAGCAGACGCGTCAGGTGACGTGCAGCCAAAAGTGCAATGGCATTTTCAATATCAGGGGCGAAGAAGCGATCCTGCGTATAGTGCGGCACGCGTTCGCGCAGCAGATGACGCGCCTCTTCCAGCAGCGGACTGGTGGTCAGCCCTTCGCGCATATCCAGGCCCTGCGCCGCCGCCAGCCACTCAACGGCCAGCACCCCGCGGGTGTTTTCCGCCATCGCCCACAGGCGACGACCGGCAGCCGGCGCCATCGAGACGTGGTCTTCCTGGTTGGCGGACGTCGGCAGGCTGTCAACGCTATGCGGGTGTGACAGCGCTTTGTTTTCACTGGCCAAAGCCGCCGCTGTGACCTGGGCGATCATAAACCCGGAGTTGACGCCGCCATTTTTCACGAGGAACGGCGGCAGCTGCGACATATGGCTGTCCATCATCAGCGCGATACGACGCTCGGAGAGCGAGCCGATTTCGGCGATCGCCAGCGCGATATTATCCGCCGCCATCGCCACCGGTTCGGCGTGGAAGTTACCGCCGGAGATGACGTCATTTTCGGCGGCAAAGACCAGCGGGTTATCGGAGACCGCATTCGCTTCGGCTAACAGTACTTCCGCCGCCTGGCGGATCTGCGTCAGGCAGGCGCCCATCACTTGCGGCTGGCAGCGCAGTGAGTACGGATCCTGAACCTTGGTGCAATTATGATGCGACCGCGAGATCGCGCTGTCATCGGTCAACAGGTGACGATACAGTGCCGCCGCATCAATCTGCCCGCGCTGGCCGCGCACCTCGTGAATACGCGCGTCGAACGGACGACGCGAACCCAGCGCCGCTTCAGTGGTTAACGCCCCGCAGACGACCGCGGAGGCGAACAGATCTTCGGCTTCGAACAGACCGCGCAGGGCAAAAGCGGTTGAGGCCTGGGTGCCGTTGAGTAGCGCCAGGCCCTCTTTCGCCGCCAGGGTTATCGGCTCCAGCCCCGCCTGACGCAGCGCGTCGGTCGCTGGCAGCCATTCGCCACCGCGAACCCGCGCTTTGCCTTCACCCAGCAGGGTCAGCGACATATGCGCCAGCGGCGCGAGGTCACCGGAGGCGCCGACGGAACCTTTCGCCGGGATCCACGGCGTCACGCCGGCATTGACCAGGCCAATCAGCGCCTGGATCACGCTCAGGCGGATCCCGGAGAAACCGCGAGACAGGCTGTTAATCTTCAGCACCATAATCAGGCGCGCCAGGTCGTCGTCCAGCGGCTCACCTACGCCCGCCGCATGGGACAGCACCAGCGAACGCTGCAGGTTCTCCAGATCGTCCGTCGAGATACGGGTTTGCGCCAGCAGGCCAAAACCGGTGTTGATACCGTAGGCGGTACGCCCTTCGGCAAGGATGGCGTTGACGCAGGCCACGCTCTCATCAATGGCGGCAAACGCGCTGCTGTCGAGGGTAATGTTCAGCGGGTGGCTGTAAACCTCGCGGAGCTGCGACAGGCTCAGTTTCCCCGGAATGAGCGTTAACGATTTCATTTAGCGTTCCCCTGCGTTGCTGCCACCATCGGAAGATTCAGACCCTGTTCTGCTGCGCATTCAATAGCAATATCGTAACCCGCATCGGCATGACGCATCACGCCGGTCGCCGGGTCGTTGCGCAGGACGCGAGCGATACGCGCCGCCGCTTCATCGGTACCGTCACAGACGATAACCATCCCGGAGTGCTGCGAGAAGCCCATACCTACGCCGCCGCCGTGGTGCAGCGACACCCAGGTCGCGCCGCTGGCGGTGTTAAGCAAGGCGTTCAGCAGCGGCCAGTCGGATACCGCATCTGAGCCGTCGCGCATGGCTTCGGTTTCGCGGTTCGGGCTGGCGACGGAGCCGGAATCAAGGTGATCGCGGCCAATCACGATCGGCGCGGAGACTTCGCCGCTGCGCACCATTTCGTTAAACGCCAGACCGAGCTTCTGACGCCACTCCAGACCTACCCAGCAGATACGCGCTGGCAGTCCCTGGAAGCTGATGCGCTCGCGCGCCATATCCAGCCAGTGGTGCAGATGCTTATCATCTTTAATGATCTCTTTCACTTTCGCGTCGGTTTTGTAGATATCCTGCGGATCGCCGGACAGCGCTACCCAACGGAACGGGCCGATACCCCGGCAGAACAGCGGGCGGATATACGCCGGCACGAAACCCGGGAAATCGAAGGCGTTGCTGACGCCCACTTCCTGCGCCATCTGGCGAATGTTGTTGCCGTAGTCGAAGGTCGGCACCCCCATCTCGTGGAAGGCCAGCATCGCCTGCACGTGGTCGGCCATTGAGCGTTTCGCCGCCAGAATGGTGCCCTGCGGATCGGATTCGGCTTTCTGCTGATACTCCTCCCAGCTCCAGCCTTTCGGCAGATAGCCATGCAGCGGATCGTGGGCGCTGGTCTGATCGGTAACCATATCCGGGCGCACGCCGCGCTTCACCAGCTCTGGCACGATATCCGCAGCGTTGCCGCACAGCGCGATGGAGATGGCGCGGCCTTCGGCGGTGTATTTTTTGATGCGCGCCAGGGCGTCATCCAGAGAAGTGGCCTGTTCATCCACGTAGCGGGTACGCAGACGGAAATCGATGCGGCTCTGCTGACATTCGATGTTCAGCGAGCAGGCGCCTGCCAGCGTCGCGGCCAGCGGCTGCGCGCCACCCATGCCGCCCAGACCGGCGGTTAATACCCAACGGCCTTTCAGGCTGCCCTGATAGTGCTGGCGACCGGCTTCGACGAAGGTTTCGTAGGTGCCCTGCACGATGCCCTGGCTACCGATGTAGATCCAGCTGCCGGCGGTCATCTGGCCGTACATCGCCAGCCCTTTGGCATCCAGTTCGTTGAAGTGTTCCCAGGTGGCCCAGTGCGGAACCAGGTTGGAGTTAGCGATCAGCACGCGCGGCGAGTTTTCATGCGTTTTAAATACGCCGACCGGTTTACCGGACTGCACCAGCAGGGTCTCGTCGCTTTCCAGGTTTTTCAGCGCCTTCACGATAGCGTCATAGCATTCCCAGTTGCGCGCAGCGCGACCAATACCGCCATAGACCACCAGCTCATGCGGGTTTTCAGCGACATCGGGATCGAGGTTGTTCATTAACATACGCAGCGGCGCTTCGGTCAACCAGCTCCTGGCGGTCAGCGTCGTGCCTCTCGGTGCACGGACGTCCAGCTGGCGATATTTGCTTTGCGACATCGGGGTTTCTCCTGACAATTAACGTTGTGTACGTAGATACATATACTTGTCTATACAACTCTGCGCAAGCCAGGATTTAACAGAAATGATACAATTTTGTTATATTGCGTCAGCAATCACGTTTTGCTGACGCCAGGGAAAATTACGAGCTGAAATGGCCCTGTAGACGGTAGCGCGCGCCGGGAAACAGCAGGCGAGCGTGTGAGACGATATGCGTCTTCGACCAGGTGCGACGACGAATGAGCAGGCAGGGATCGTGCGGCAGAATGCGCAGCAACGCGCACTCCTCTGACGTCGCCTGCACCGCCTCGACAATATGTTCGCCTTCGGTTAATGGCGCGATCAGCGACAGATAATCATGCGGCGTGGTAGTGGTGTAATCCTGTAACAAGTAATCCGGCACCACCGCGGCATTGACGCAGCGATCTTCGATTTGTACCGGAACCTCGTTTTCGAAATGCACCATCCGTGAATGGAAGATACGCGTGCCTTCGGCGACGGTGAGCGCCTCCGCCTGAATGAGATCGGCTTCGGTCTCCTCCAGCAGCAGCACTTCACAGCGGTGCTGATGGCGACGAGAGACAATTTCATCGGCAATGCTGCGCACTTCAAACAGCGCCGACTGCCCTTTCGGCTCGGCGACGAAGGTCCCGACCCCCTGCAGCCTGACCAGCAGGCCTTCATCCGTCAGCTCGCGCAGCGCGCGGTTGATGGTCATCCGGCTGAAGCCGAACTGGGCAACCAGTTCAGCCTCCGAGGGAATTCGGTCGTGCGGACGCCACTCGCCGCGGTAGATTTTTTCGCTAATCGCCTGCTTCACCTTTTCATAGAAAGGCGCGGGCGCGGAACGAGGTTGTTGTGCAAACATGGCCTGGCTTTCCTTATGCATAATAAGCGGAGCGGCGAAGCGAAAATAATAGCGCGGATCGCTAGCGCCACCAATGGGCGATTTGCCATGCCAGACGGGCCGCCGCGCGGGCACCCTGTCCGTCGATGTCAAATTGCGGATTAAACTCGACCAAATCCACCGCCTGCAGCTTTCCGCTGCGGCACAACGGCTCAACGATGCGCAGCAGGATTGCCAGCGGCACGCCCAGCGCCGCCGGCGCGGAAACCGCCGGCATTTCGCGCGCCGGCAGCACGTCGAGATCGATGGTCAGATACAGACGATCATACTGCGCGATATTGCGCTCCAGCTCCGGCAACACGTGAGTGTCGAAGTCCGCCAGCACCGCCAGATCCTCAACGACAGCCACCTGGCGGCGCGCTGCTTCATCCCATAGCGCCTGGGTGTTCGCCGCCCGGCTGACGCCGATGCAGGTATAGTGAAAACCGCGCTGCTGGGCGTCACACTCCAGCGCCAGCTGGCGGAACGGCGTCCCGGAGCTGGCGCATTCGGCAAAGCGTAAATCCAGATGCGCATCGAGATTAATAATGCCCACTTTTTCGCCCGGGAAGGCATCCAGTACCCCAGCGCCGTGGCCGAAGGCCGTCTCGTGGCCGCCGCCCAGGACCAGCGTACGTTTACCGGCACGCTGGCAGGCGGCCACCGCCTCGCGCAGCGCCTGATGCGCGGCTTCTAACTGTTCGCCATCGACGCTAATCGTGCCCATATCCACGCAGCGGTCGTGGCCCTGATGGCTGGCCATATTGGCCAGCGCCCGGCGCAGCGCTTCCGGACCATGCCCGGCGCCGGTACGCCCTTTGTTACGCCGGACGCCTTCGTCACAGGCGAAGCCGAGCAGCGCGATATCACCGGGCATCTCCTGCGGCGCGAAGCGTTCCGCGCGGGCGATAGTCTGGAACAGGCGCAGCGCATTGGGCGCTTCCGCGCTATCATCGCGTCCCTGCCAGAGACTGGCGGGCGTAGCTTGCCACAGCATCATTGCCGTTCTCCTCGTACCACGCGTCCCCAGAGCGGCGCGCGCCCCGGCTCATACACCATCTCGACCGGATGCTCGGCATCCCAGATGGCAAAGTTTGCGACAAAGCCCGCCGCCAGCTGACCGTGGCTGTCCTGCCGCCCCAGCGCCCGCGCGGCATGGCGCGTTACCCCGGCCCAGGCCTCTTCCGGCGTTAAACCAAACTTGACGCAGGCCATGTTCATCGCCAGATGCAGGCTGGCGAAGGGGCTGGTGCCGGGGTTGAAATCGGTCGCCACCGCCATCGGCACCTGGTATTTGCGCAGCAGTTCCACCGGCGGTTTGCGGGTTTCATTAAGGAAGTAGAACGCGCCGGGGAGCAGAGCTGCCACGGTGCCGCTTTCGCGCATCGCCGCCACGCCCTCTTCCGTCAGATACTCGATATGGTCGGCGGACAGTCCGTGATAGCGGCTCACCAGCTGCGCACCGCCCAGCGACGAGAGCTGCTCAACGTGGCCTTTTACCGGAATGCCCAGCGCCTGCGCCGCCTGAAATACGCGCTCGGTTTGCTGCGGGCTGAAGCCAACGTTTTCACAGAAGACGTCAACGCTTTCAAACAGTCCCTCCTGCCACAGCGTCGGCAGTATGGTCTCGCAGACCAGCGAGATATAGCCATCGGCGTCGCCATGATATTCCGGCGGCGTGGCGTGGGCGGAGAGCAACGTCGCCGACAGTTCCACGCCATTGTCGTCGGCCAGCTGGCGGGCGACCCGCAGCATTTTGCGTTCGTTTTGCAGATCGAGACCGTAGCCTGATTTAATCTCCAGGGTGGTCACCCCTTCACGCAGCAGGCGCGCCAGACGCGGCTGCGCCAGCGCCAGTAGTTCAGCTTCGCTGCTGTCGCGCGTGGCGTGCACGGTGGAATTAATCCCACCGCCGTTAGCGCTGATGGTTTGATAGGAGACGCCGTTCAGCCGCTGCTCCCACTCCTGCGCCCGGCTGCCGCCAAAGATCAGGTGGGTATGGCAGTCGATTAAACCCGGCGTAACCAGCCGGCCTTCGAGATCAATACTGCGCCCGCCGGGGGCGTCAGCGTCGGCGACAATTGCCTCAATGCGGCCATTGCGCACCAGCAGCGCATGGCGCTCCAGCAGACCGTAGGGTTGAGAGTAATCAGGGTTCAGGGTGGCGAGACGCGCGTTTCGCCAGATAACGCGTTCAGAGGTGGCTTGAGTCATAGCGCTTAACTTGTCATGGATTGTATAGACATTTATTTTCATAACGCCGATAAAGTCAACAATAGCGCGGGGAAATGTTATTTTTTTGTGACTAAAGACCATCCAGCAGGACTGCACGTTGCGTAAAGACGGTAAGTTTTTCCGCCCATGTCTTCCCGTTTCGTTCAAGTTAGTATAAAACAGCAGGTTTTAAAGGACTTATACCCTGGCGTCTCAGCCGGGGTATTTCACTACGCTTAATTTTGCCCGGAGCAACATGAACACATATTCCGTTTCCCGTCTGGCGCTGGCGCTGGCCTTCGGCGTGACGCTGTCCGCCTGTAGCTCGACGCCTGCCGATCAACAGCCCTCTACGCAGACTGCACCGGGCACCACCGCGCGTCCCATTCTGAACGCCGATGAAGCGAAAAACTTTACCCCGGCGGCCTATTTCCAGTCGCTGACTCCCAATGCCGCGGCCTGGACGCCATCTGCCATCAGCCTGCCGGCGCAGCCTGACTTTATCGTTGGCCCGGCGGGAACCCAGGGCGTGACCCATACCACCGTCCAGGCGGCGGTCGATGCGGCGATTGCCCGTCATTCAAATCGCCGTCTGTTTATTGCCATCATGCCTGGCGAGTACCCGGGAACGGTTTACGTACCGGCGGCGCCTGGCGCCCTGACCCTGTATGGTACCGGCGATAAACCGATTGACGTGAAAATCAGCGAAGCCATTGATTCTGAAATGGATCGCAACACCTGGCGCCGTCTGGTCAATCCGGGCGGTAAATATATGCCGGGCAAACCGGCATGGTATATGTTCGATAGCTGCCAGAATAAATCCGCGGCCACCGTCGGCGTGATGTGCTCTGCGGTCTTCTGGTCGCAGAATAACGGCCTGCAGCTGCAGAACCTGACCATCGCCAACAACCTTGGCGACAGCGTCGACGCCGGTACTCACCAGGCCGTCGCCCTGCGCACCGATGGCGATCAGGTGCAGATCAACAAGGTCAATATTCTTGGCCGTCAGAACACCTTCTTTGTGACCAACAGCGGCGTGCAGAACCGTCTGCAGGATAACCGCCAGACCCGCACCCTGGTGACCAACAGCTACATTGAAGGCGATGTGGATATCGTGTCCGGTCGCGGCGCGGTGGTATTTGATAACACCGATTTCCGCGTGGTGAACTCGCGTACCCAGAAAGAAGCCTATGTTTTCGCGCCGGCTACCCTGAAGAGCGTGACCTACGGCTTCCTGGCGACCAACAGCCGCTTTACCGCGTCCGGCGATAACGTCGCGCAGCTGGGCCGCGCGCTGGACGTTGACGGCAACAGCAATGGCCAGGTCGTGATCCGCGACAGCGTCATCAATGAAGGCTTTAACATCGCCCAGCCGTGGGCGGCAGCGGTCGGTTCAAACCGTGCCTTTAGCGGTAACGTTGGCGCAGTAGATGCCAAAGGCAATCTGCAGCGCAACCTCAACGACAATAGCGTCAATCGCATGTGGGAATATAACAACCGCGGCGTGGGAAGCACTGTGGTCGCCGAGCCGAAACAGTAACGCGCAACAAGCGTGAACCATAATAAAAGAGAGGGCGATGCCCTCTCTCAGACTGCTGACAACGTGCAATCTTTAGGGATTGCCCGGCGGCGCTGCGCTTGCGCGGGCCTACTGCTAACTGCATAACAGTTTGATATTGAAGTCTTTCGTAGGCCGGGTAAGGCGAATGCCGCCACCCGGCAGAAATGCGAGCACAATGACGAAACAGGTTTGTCGTCAGCCAGAGAGGGGGCGATGCCCCCTCTTCTCTTTTGCGTACTGCACGTCACGCCGTCAGGCGGTTCGCCATTTGCGGGTCAGCGGTTTTTCCAGTTCAACGATCAGGAACATCGCGAAGCCGATGATGAAGGTGATCACCCAGTAGCGGAACGGCAGCCCGGTGGTACCGAACAGCATCTGCATAAACGGCGCATAGATAATCAGCAGCTGCAGCACCAGCAGCACGCCGCTGACAATCCAGATCCCTTTGTTAGCCAGCAGACTTTTCGTCAACGAGAAACCATCCGACACGCGGCAGTTCAGCATATAGAACCATTGGGCGGTGACCAGGGTCTGCAACAGCACGGTACGGATAAACTCCGGCGAATAGCCGCGCGGCTGTAGCCAGGCTTCGAGAATAAATGCGCTGACCGCAATCATCGACCCCACAAACGCCACGCGCCAGATGGCAAAGCCGTCCATGACGTGAATTTTCGGATCACGCGGCGGCCGCCGCATAATATTTTTCTCACCGGCTTCAAACGCCAGACCAAACGACAGCGTGGCGGAAGTGGCCATGTTCATCCACAGGATCAGCACCGGCGTCAGCGGCAGTACGTTGCCCGCCAGCAGCGCGATCACGATCAGTAACCCCTGCGCAAGGTTGGTCGGCATGACGAAGAGAATGGTTTTCTTCAGGTTGTCATACACCCGACGCCCCTCGCGGACCGCGCTGGCGATGGTGGCGAAGTTATCATCGGTCAGCACCATATCGGCGGCTTCCTTGGTCACCTCGGTCCCCTTGATCCCCATCGCCACGCCGACGTCAGCCTGCTTCAGCGCCGGAGCATCGTTCACCCCGTCGCCGGTCATCCCGACAATCTCTTTCTTGCTCTGCAGGGCCTGCACCAGGCGGAACTTATCTTCCGGGCTGGTTCGGGCAAAGATATCATACTGCTGCGCGGCCACGCTCAGCTGCGCGTCGTCCATCACCTCCAGTTCGCGCCCGGTAATGGCATTCCCCGCATTGCCAATCCCCAGCATCTTGCCGATACTCATCGCCGTTTGCGGGTGGTCGCCGGTGATCATCTTCACGCGGATCCCGGCCTGCAGGCAGTCGGCAATCGCCGTGATGGCCTCCGGACGCGGCGGATCCATCATCCCGGCAACCCCTAACAAAATCACCCCCTGCTGCAGATCCTGATGGGTTAGTTCCGTCTGGCCTGCGGAAGCCGGCTTCCAGGCCGCGGCCACCATCCGTAGCCCTTCCCGGGCGTACTCTTCAATTTTGCCTTCCCAGTACGGTAGATCCAGCGGCTGCAATCCGCTGTCGCTCTGTTGATATTGACACAAGCGGAACAGGACATCCGGCGCGCCAGTGACCAGCACCACCTCCTCTTCACCCAGCCGGTAGAGGGTCGACATGTATTTATATTGCGAATCAAAAGGAATTTTACTGCGCAGCTCGCTGGTCAGCGGCGGCAGAGTAACCTTCGCCGCCAGTACCTTCAGCGCCCCCTCGGTCGGGCCACCGGTGATTTTCCACAACCCGCTCTCATCTTTAATAAGCTGACTGTCGTTACACAGATCGATGGTACGCAGATAGCGTTCGAACAGCGTGCCAGGCGCGACCGCGACCGGCGTCGGGTCATCAATGGCGTGGATCTTACCGACCGGCTCATAGCTATCCCCTTCCACCCGATAGACGCTGTCCGCGGTGATCACCGCCTTCACCGTCATTTCGTTCATGGTGAGGGTCCCGGTTTTATCCGAACAGATAACCGTCATCGCGCCGAGGGTTTCCACCGTCGGCAGCTTGCGGATAATCGCTTTCTGGCGCGCCATCGCCTGCACACCGAGCGACAGAATAATCGAGATAATCGCCGGCAAGCCTTCCGGGACTGACGCCACCGCGAGGCTAATCAGCGACAGCATCAGTTCGGAGACCGGCATATCGCGGAACAGCAGGCTAAAGACGAACAGCGCCGCCATCATCACCAGAATGAGGATAAAGATGGCTTTGCCCAGCTTGTCCATTTGCACCAGCAGCGGCGTACGGTGTTTTTCAATGCCCGCCATCATCTGGTTGATGTGACCCAGCTCGGTATCGCCGCCGGTCGCCACCACGATCCCTTTGCCCGCCCCTGAGCTGACGGTGGTACCGGAAAACAACAGGTTGCTGCGATCGCCGAGCGGTAAATCGCCGCTCAGCGGCTCGGTGGTTTTTTCCACCACCGTTGACTCCCCGGTGAGGATGGCCTCTTCCACCCGCAGGTTGTGCGCCTCAATCACCCGTAAATCAGCGGGGATACGGTCGCCGGCGCGGATCACCACGATATCGCCGGGTACCAGCGAGGTGGTGGGGATGGTTTCATGGTTACCCTGGCGGATCACTACCGCTTCGCTGGACAGCATATTGCGGATACTCTGCAGCGATTTCTCCGCATTACTTTCCTGGATGAAGCCAATCAGCGCATTGACGACCGCCACCGCGAGGATCACCGCCATGTCGATCCAATGGCCCATCACCGCCTTCAGCAGCGCCGCCGCCAGCAGCACGTAGATTAGTACATCGTTAAAATGCACGATAAAACGCAGCCAGGCTGGCTTACCCGGCTTCTGCGGCAGGGCGTTTTCGCCATACTGCTGCAGGCGTGTGGCCGCTTCTGTCCCGCTAATGCCCTCCGGCGTACTTTGCACGCTGGCGAGCGTCTCCTCGACGGAACGCTGATAGAAGGGCGCCCCCGGTTTATCTGTATTCATACTCTCTCCCTCGATTTCTGAAGCGGAAGTCAGGACGACATCCCGCCGTCATCAGCGCACAACGAAAACCGGTACATGGGCGTAGCGCACGATGTTTGCCGCTTCAGAGCCCAGAAGATGGGTCTGGATCCCCGGATTGCGCGAACCGACAATCACCACGTCCGCTTTCAGCTCATCGGCCAGGTCAATCACTTGATCGCGAATATTGCCACTGCGCACATAAAGATGGCTGGTCTCTTCCGCCAGAGAATTTTTCTTTACCAGATCGCTGAGTTTTTCCTTAGCGGTAGAAATCAAATGCTCTTCCATCTTTCGCGCATCAGAGATAAATCCACGCGTTAATACCGGTGAAAATGCCGGAATAACATGCACAAGATGAATTTGCCCGGCAGAGTGCTGGGCGAGGAACTTCGCATGAGAGAGGGCTTTGTCGGCCAGGCCTGCATCAAACACGTCAACGGGAACAACGATATTTTTATACATGAGATAATCCTTTTATTACCAATACAATGCGTAGTGATGAATAGCCCCATACTTGGGGAGGAAGCAAATCTCAACAACAGAAGCGGCAAGCGGAATCGATGTTATTAAACGTAGCACAGGAAAATTAACATTAGAAAATGAGCCATTAATAGACTGAAAAATATTATAAAAGCCCGCGAAAGCCCGCAGATCTCCTGCCCTTAACCCCTTGACGCCAACAGCGACGCGGTATTCTCTTTTTTAACACTTCATGTTTTCTCCGACTATGCTGATTACAAGCAGGAGTGCCGCACCGAATGTCCGACGGTCACACATTGTGCCGGGCGAAATGACATTCGCGGTTCGGGTGGGAGTTAAGGGAGAAAATCATGTTTGGTTATAGCCTGTTACGTCTGGGATTGTTTGTCGCGCTGGCCATTGTCGCCTGTACACTGGTAGGACTATTCACCTATCTGGTTGTCGCCGCCCTCGCAGAATAAGCGTGCGCCGCCTAATAAAAACGTAAAATAAATCATGAGTCTGAGGGGAATACTGTGAACCGTTATTTTTCTCTCATCCCGGTTGTTATTTTATTAACAACCGCTTGCGATCAGAAAGCGCCGTCCGTCGAAGCCGCTCCCCGGATGGTCAAGGTGGCGCAAGTCACCGCCGTGGGTAACACCCAGCAGCGGACGTTTCCAGCCCGCATCGAGTCTGGCGACTCCACCGAACTGTCGTTTAAACGGGGTGGTCAGGTGGAGTCACTGGATATTCGCCAGGGTGCAACCCTAACTCAGGGACAAACGCTGGCGCGTCTGAATGCCCGCGAAGCCCAGCAGCGGGTCAATGAGCGACAAACGGCGGCAACCCTTGCCCAGCGTCAGTTTGATCGTTTCCAGACCCTGGCAGGACGTCAGGCGATTTCCCAGGCGGAGATGGACGTGCAGCGCGCCAATCGCGATGCCGCCAACGCGGCCTTGAAAATTGCCCGTGAAGAGCTGGCGCAAATGAGTCTCACCGCCCCCTTCGGCGGGATTGCCGCCGGCGTGCATATCCGTAATCATCAGGTGGTCGCCGCTGGCCAGCCGGTGATTACCCTGACGCGTACCGACCTGCTCGATGTGGTCTTCAGCATTCCGGAAAATCTGTTCACCTCGCTCGATATCCGCAATACCGCCTACCGCCCCGTCGTCAGGATCAATACTCTGCCGGGCCGCGAGTTTACCGCGGAATACAAAGAGCATACCGGCAGCAGCGACAACAGCACCCTCACCTGGCAGATCATTTTAACCATGCCGCGACCAGATGATTTTCCCACCGTCGGCGGGGTTAGCGGCACCGTGACGGTCAATCTCGGCAATTTGCCGGCCAGCGCCGGACGGGAAACCCTCGTAGTGCCCGTGGAAGCAGTGTTTAACCCCGATAACCGACCGAAGAATGAACCGGTCGTCTGGGTGGTAAAAGGCGAAAACGCCCATCTGTATCTTGAGGAGCGCAGAGTCACGGTCGGGGAAGTGACCTCGCAGGGAGTGATGATCACCGAAGGGCTCCGTGCGGGCGAACAGGTGGTTGCAGCGGGGGTAAGCGAACTCCACGACCGGCAGCCGGTGCGGATCTGGACGCGTGAACGAGGATTATAAATGGACATTTCCCGTCAGTTTATTAACAACCCGACCCGCGTCTGGTTAGCCATTTTGCTGTTGGGGGTGGGTGGCCTGTTCGCCCTGCTCAATATTGGCCGCCTGGAAGATCCCGCCTTCACCATCAAAACGGCGGTGATCGTCACCCACTACCCTGGCGCGTCCGCTCAGCAGGTGGAGGAGGAGGTGACCCTGCCGCTGGAAAACGCGATTCAGCAGCTTCCCTCGCTGGATAACGTCAGCTCCATCTCCTCGAATGGCTTATCGCAAATTACAGTGAATATTGCTTCGCAGTACCATTCCAGCGAACTGCCGCAAATCTGGGATGAGCTGCGTCGCCGCGTCGGTGACGCCAGCCGGCTTTTTCCCCCGGGGGTAGTCCCCTCCTTCGTCAATGATGACTTTGGCGATGTGTTTGGCTTTTTCTTCGCCATTTCGGGCGACAGTTTTACCAATCCTGAGCTGGTGCGCTATGCCGAGCAGTTGCGCCGTGAGCTGGTGCTGGTGCCGGGCGTCGGCAAAGTCGCCATTGGCGGCGCGATTCCACAGCAGATCAATGTTGATATCTCGCTGGCGAAAATGGCGGCGCGCGGTATTACGCTTAACCAGCTTGCCGCTATCCTGACCCGGCTCAACGTGGTATCCAGCGCCGGGGAGATCCGCGCCGGCAGCGAATCGATCCGCCTTCACCCCACCGGGGAGTTTCAGAATATCGATGAACTGGGGGATCTTCTGGTCAGCCCTCATGGCGCCAGCGCCACCACCCGACTACGGGATATTGCCACGTTGTCGCGCGGGCTGACCGACTCTCCCTCCAGTATCTATCATGCCAACGGCCGCCAGGCGGTGACCATGGGGGTCTCCTTTATCCCTGGCGTTAACGTCATTGACGTGGGGCATGCCCTCGAAGCCCGACTTCAGCAGATGGCCGCCGATAAACCGGCGGGTATCGACATCGCCATTTTTTACGATCAGGCGGCAGAGGTCGCCCACTCGGTCAATGGTTTTATTACCAACTTCCTGATGGCCCTGGCGATCGTCGTCGGCGTGCTGCTGGTGTTCATGGGGGTGCGCAGCGGGATCATTATTGCTTTGTCGCTGGCGCTCAACGTCCTCGGCACTCTGCTTATCATGTATATCTGGGGGATCGAGTTACAGCGAATCTCCCTCGGGGCGCTGATCATCGCCCTGAGTATGTTGGTGGACAATGCCATTGTCATTGTCGAAGGGGTGCTGATCGCCCGCCAGCAAGGATCTCCGCTGCTGGGCGCGATTAATTATGTGATCCGCCGCTCCGCCCTGCCGCTGCTCGGCGCCACCGTTATTGCCATCCTCGCCTTCGCGCCAATTGGCCTTTCCCAGGACTCCACCGGGGAGTATTGCAAATCCCTGTTCCAGGTGCTGCTGATCTCCCTGATGCTCAGCTGGTTTTCCGCCCTGACCATCACGCCGGTACTCATCAAGTGGTGGTTGTTTAAAAACGCCCCGTCGGCCGAGGCGCCGAAGGAAAAAGCCGATCCCTACCGCGGCCGCTTCTATCGTGGCTATCAGCAGACGCTGCGAATACTGCTGCAGCAAAAGACCCTGACGCTGGTGCTGATGGGCGCGCTGTTAGCCGGGGCGATCTGGGGCTTCACCTTCGTCCGGCAGAATTTCTTTCCGTCATCGAATACGCCCATTTTCTTTGTCGACCTGTGGTTGCCCTACGGTACCGATATTAACGCCACCGAGCAGATGACCCGCGATATTGAGCGGTCGATCGCCAGCCAGCCGGGGGTGGCTACCACCGTCTCCACCATTGGCCAGGGCAGTATGCGATTTATTCTCACCTACAGCGGGCAGCGCCAGTACAGCAACTACGCGCAGATTATGGTGCGGATGGACGACCAGCGCAGTATCGCCCCCGTCACCCGCCACGTCGAGGCCTGGATTGCCAGAAACTACCCGCAGGTGAACGCCAGCACCAAACGCATTATGTTCGGCCCGTCCGGCGATAGCGCGATTGAAGTGCGCATTAAGGGCCCTGATCCGGATACTCTGCGCGCGCTGGCCAGTCAGGTGGGCGACATTCTCGCCGCGGATCCGGCGACCGACAGCGTACGTAACGACTGGCAGAACCGCAGCAAGGTGATCCGCCCGCAATACTCTCTGGCGTTGGGACGTGAGCTGGGGGTGGATAAACAGGATATTGATAGCGCGCTGGAGATGAATTTCTCCGGCAGTCGCGCCGGGTTATATCGCGAGGGCGCCGACCTGCTGCCGGTTATCGTCCGTCCGCCGGAAGCGGAGCGACAGGATGCCAATCACCTGAATAACGTGCTGGTCTGGAGCCAGAGCCGGCAGCAGTATATTCCGTTGAGTAACGTCATCCATGGCTTCTCGCTGGAGTGGGAAGATCCATTGATTCTCCGTCGCGATCGCACCCGCGTGCTTACCGTTCAGACCGACCCCAGCCCGCAAAGCGGCCAAACGTCGGGCGATATCCTTGCCAGGGTGAAACCACGCATTGACGCGCTGACGCTGCCGCATGGCTACCGCATCGAATGGGGCGGCGATGCGGAGAACTCCAGTGAAGCGCAGCAAGGGCTGTTCACGACCCTACCGCTTGGCTATCTGGTGATGTTTATCATTACGGTGCTGATGTTCAGTTCGCTGAAAAACGCTGTTGCCATCTGGCTGACCGTCCCGCTGGCGCTGATCGGCGTCACGCCCGGTTTTTTGCTGACCGGCATCCCTTTCGGCTTTATGGCCTTAATCGGCCTGCTTAGCCTCAGCGGTATGCTGATCCGCAACGGCATTGTGCTGGTGGAAGAGATAGAGCAACAAAAACAGGAGAAAGATCAAAGACAAGCAATCATTGATGCGGCAACCTCTCGTCTGCGGCCGATCCTGCTGACCGCCTTTACTACTGTGCTTGGCCTTGCCCCGCTGCTGCGCGATGTCTTTTTCCAGAGTATGGCGGTGGTGATCATGTTCGGCCTCGCCTTTGCCACCGTACTGACGCTACTGGTTCTGCCGGTAATTTACGCTTGCTTCCACCATAAGGATATGACGCCTCAACGATGAACAGTACCGGTCTCAGCATTATCAAGACATTAGGCTGTATGACAGCGGTGACCTTTTTCACTATCTATAACACCTGGGATCACTATGATTATGACTATCACTGGATCCTCGGGCTGCTGACCTTTATCTCGACCATCGCGACACCGTTATTTTTTGTGGTGGCTGGTTATCTTGATGCACAGACGCGTCACGATGCCAACTGGCAAATCGGCAAAATTAAAAGCGTGGTCATCGTCTTTCTGTTCTGGGTAACGGTCTATTATGTCTGGGAGCCTTATCAGCGCGGCTACCTGATCCAGCCCTGGTTTATTTTCGCCCTGATCGTGATCTATACCTTCCATCCCTTTATCGCCTGGCTCAGCCAGCGGCGGGGCCTGTTTTTCACCGTGGTTCTGACGCTGCTGTGCTGCGCTTATGGTTACGACCTGCTCTCGGTGCTCTACCCGGACAAACATCTCTTCAGCCTGCCGCCGCAGTATCGTCTGTGGACATGGCTACTTTTTTATTTAACCGGGCAGTTGTTTAACGATCCGCGAGTCACGGAGTGGATACGCGACCCGCGGGTGATTAAAGCCTCCATTATCGCCCTGCCCTTTGTCTATTTATTTACCTGGTTTTATGAACGCCATTTTTTCTTCGCGCTGTTTAAAGCCGATCGCAATGCGTTCATTCTGACGGGATCGCAAATTTATATTCTGATCGTCCTGCTGGTGATCGCCGCTAACGCCGTGCAGTTTAAAAAGAACCGCGAACTGAAGGAGGCGGTGCTGGCGACGGTTAGCAAAGCGATGACCGGGGTCTATATTCTGCACTACTCCGTTTTCCACCTGCTGGTGATGCTGATCCCTATTCACTCGTTAGCCACCAAGCTGGGCGTGATTGCGCTAACGTTTATCCTGTCGGTGCTCATTTCTCTCGCTGTGCTCTCCAGCACGCTGCTCAAGAAGGTGATAACCCTGTGACAAACGACGCGGCAACTTAGCGGAAACTCCACTGGATGCTAATCACAAACACGCTGGGAATAATGATGCCGCTCTCAAGGGCGAAATAGTCGGTAAAGTTGTACTGAATGGCATGGTAGATATAGGGGGAAAAGCCGATCCCGGTGGCGTCCTTAAAATCTTTGTAGGAGCCATGATCGCCGCAATGCTCAAAGGCGTCGAAGAAGAATTCGCCGGTGTAGCCGTAGATCCCTTTAAAGGTCCATCCACTGCCGTTGTGGTACCAGTCTCTTCTCACCCCCAGCGCCAGGCAACGATCGTCGAAACTATTGTTCATCGTGCCAATCAGCAGACTATATTTCGAATCTTCCGAGAATTTCCGCTCTACCGAGAAAAAGTGGTTTTCAAAATTCTCAGTATATTGTCCGTGGTTATTGGTCAGATGGTAAACATAGGAACCAGTATTTACCGAATAGAGATTAATTTCTTTCGCCTGCGCGAAAGCGGCTAACCCGGCCAGGAGCATCACGCTTTTACCACGCATCATCCCTCCTCAGTCCTCTATGCCTGTCCATGAACAGAATGCTTTTGCCGTATTTACCGGTCGTTATGCTGGTGCGACACCCGACAGGAAAATGGGGGAAGATAACCGTGCCGAAATGAAAATGGAGTTCCAGAAAAGCGTAGCACACGCCTAATCCGCCAACAAACCGACCATGGCGATAGCGGAGTGGTTGATATTTCTCTCTTTACTATATTGTGCAAAAAACAGACAAAACCTCACCTGTTTTCCGCTATGCTCAGGGTCCGACGCGGAAGTTAGCCACCTGTCGACGACAGAGTTGCTGTGTACCCCTTCCTGCGTCGGCGCTCTTTCTGCTCAAGTGACGTAAACCGACAGAGCCCGTATTCCGATCGTGTCTGCGTCATTATCCCCTGTCTGATTGCCCTGTATCCGCATCCTGCACAGAACCGCTTTTTTGTACAAGTTAATAAAATTAAAAATACCTTTAAAATCAACAAATAAAATTAAAACGAAAAAATAAACCGTCTCGCTGTACATATCGTTATGAAAAAAGTTGTACATCCTGAGATCACCGACTATAGTTTTTGAGTGTTAACTGCTTGTTGCGCAACAAAGCGGGAACGCTAAACGGTTGCGTGGCGAGTCTGGCGGTGGTTCCTGGTTTTGCATTTCCTGTTAGTGACTTTTCGCGTACCACCGGTACGCTGCGACTTTTATGGTCAGTTTGCTTTATACGTGGGAGAGTTCGAGCTATGCATATTAAAAATACCATTCCAGCAGAATTTGTCTTCAATTCAGCCCTGATGAAGAATATTGAAAACACGCTCATGAAGCAGCACAGCACGATCAATAATGAGCGGATGATTACGGAAATCCAGCACCGCCTGCAAACGGAAAGTAATGAAATACTTTCCGACCTCTATCTGCAGGCGTTGGATATGCTGTACAGCAAAAAACATCATCATTAAGTGATCCCACCGCGCCGACAGCAGGGACAGCCCTGCTGTGCCGGCACGCCTGGGTTTTCATCTGCTAACTGGGGCTCAAAAAATGTCACACCATAATACTTGCTATCGTTCTGAGCATTACGATCTGTGGTTTGATAATCGTTTTCTTCTCTACGGGATGTCACTGATCCTGAATACCTTGCCGGCATCTTATTTTCGTAAAAAACATGTTTTTTTTACCAGCGACAATTATTTCGCGGTGCTTGAGCATAACTATAATCGGCGGGATACGTTATTTATTCTGTTAACTGAGGGAAACGATCTTAATTTTCTCAGTGAACTGCCTATGTTGCGCTTACCGGCAAATTCGACGCCGGAAGAATTAAAAATCTTCCTGCATCAGCCCACCCGCTATTACAAAACGCACCCGGCGCCGGGCGCCTCGGTGCAGTTTACCGAACGGGAAAAGAAAGTTATTCAGCTTATCAGCAATGGCGAAGCGGTTGCCAGCATTGGTCGTTCGCTAAATCTGCACATCAAAACCATTTATCAGATCCGGCTGAATCTGATTAAAAAGCTCGGCTGTAGCGGTAGGACCGATTTTTTTAATATCAGTCGTAGTGAAACCTTTAAATCCTGGAGTCAGATTCACCTGTAGTCAGGTGCAATAGCCCCGGCCTGTCCCCCAGACGGGGCTATTGCGTACCGTGAAAATGAATGCTGAAGCCCTGCTCCTGCCAGTGGCTGAGCAGTTCCTCCTGCAGTGGCGTGGCGGCGCGTCCGGTCCAGACAAAGATATGCTGCCCGGGGAAGAGCTCGGGCCGCGGCGACTCCAGCGGTTCAGCGAGAACGTTGACATGCCAACCGCGCTGCGAAAGACGCCATGCCTCCAGCCACAGACGCGTCCGGTCTTCATTGCTCCAGCCCACCAGCAGTGTCTCTTTACCATTTTTTTTACGCGCTTCGGCGAGAAACAGCGCCACGCAGTCAATGAGCAAGCCGTCCAGCAGGCTGCTAATCACCAACGAGGTATTCTGATCGAGCTTGAGACGCTGTCGTACCGGCACTAACAGGCTATCGATAAGGGTATCAACGGGGTGTTGATGGCTCAGCGCCATTAATTTGGCGCGGATTCTGGCGGGCTGCATATAACGCAGAATGGACATCATCTCTTCCTGAAGATGCGCGGATTCGTCGCGCGCCGCCGGCAGATTATCCTCCAGCAGCGCTTTGACTTTCCCTACGGATACACCGCGCTCTATCCAGCGCTTGATCTCTTCTATGCGCAGGATATCTTCTTCATCAAACTGTCGATGCCCGCCTTCGCTGCGTTGCGGTTTCAGTAGACCGTAACGCCGCTGCCAGGCGCGCAATGTAACCGGATTGATTCCGCAACGTTCGGCGACTTCACCGATACTGTAAAACGCCATAGCAGCCTCACATCAACCTGATACTTTTTACCTAAACTAACGAATTCAGGCATCCTGTACAACTCTATTTTCTTGTACAGATAAAGATATCAGGTTGTGGCTCACAGCGCGCGGGGAAAAAGATGAAAAAATAGTAAGCTGATTTCGCGGTGGATCATTTCTTCTCCGGCCAGGCAACGGCGGGCAGGCCCCCCAGGCGGGCACCCGCGAATAAATTGCCCTGAAACTGCGAAATCCCGGCTGATTCAAGCCACATCCACTCTTCAGCACGCTCAACGCCGACGGCTGAGACCGCAATCTCCAGAGAAGTACAGCATTTGATAATCGCCTGTACAATCGACTGGCGCGGCCCGTCCTGGTGGATATTGCGGATCAGCTCATGGTCGATTTTAATTCTGTCGGGTTGGTATTGCGCCAGCAGCGACAGCCCGGCAAACCCGGCGCCGAAGTGATCGATGGCAAGATTAATCCCCGCGCCCTTCAGTTTGCGCACCGCATCGGTAAAATCGGCCATCCGCGAAATCACTTCCCGCTCAGTGAACTCGACAATAATCTGCTCCGGGATCAGGTCATTGCGACTAATTTCGTCGAGCAGGAAAGCCACCGCATTCGGCGCTTTGACCAGGGTCATCGGCAGCAAATTAATGCTTAACGCCTTATTACGTAAACCTAATTTACCCGCCAGAGACAGCGCGACGCGCTTACTGTGCAGGTCGGCGAGATAAATATCATCCCCTGCCAGCCCGGCAAAATAGGCGCCAGGAGACTGGCCGTCCGGTGTACGCAGCAGCGCTTCCCATGAGATAATTTCGCAGGCGAAAGGATCGACGATCGGCTGAAAGGCAAAAGACCAGCTTTCCGTATTATCGATAATGGGGGTGTCCGGATAAAAAGTGTCCTTATCGGGAATAAAAACCCAACTGTCCGCCGAAGGGATCTCAAAATAGTTCGCTTTTTCCGTGGATTCGACAAAAGTACGGAAAAATTGCAGCGCCCGGTCGTCATAGGTGAGCTGATATTTTGTCGTGCCCCGGTCCATCACTTTCTGTAGTACTTCCTCACGATCATGTTCCCGTAAATCAAACAGTTCCATACCGACCTTACCAAATCGACGGGACGGTGCATAATCGCAAAACAACTCCACCAGATTATAATGACGAGGATCGAGGACAATTGTTTGATAAATATCCCTTACCTTTTCTTCCGGTCCTTCAATAAGTTGAAAAAAATGCGTCCCGTTAAACAGTAATATACCGGTGACATCCGCCTGCCCATTTCTCTCGTTTGCCCTGGCAACCATGGCCTCGATCGATTTGAATGAGACATTGTCGCAAATATGGCTGCGATAAATGATGGTGGTAAGCATAGTGATTCCAGATGGGAGGGATAAGCATTCACAGTAGCAGTTATCAGGCTAATCGTCTTGCAAAACTACGTTTTATCTTAACAAAAAAGATACACTAAAAATCCACTCTTTGTGCAAGGTTTTTTTCTTTTTTTCTTTCCTTGTACAACATGCAACGCTAACCCCTACCTTTACAAGCCAGGATCGCCGCAAACAAAAACAAATATTACATTAAAAATCATCATGATAGCAACGATCGCTGCAATATTACGCAACTTTCTATGTACAACTTATTAATTATTGTATAAGTTTATTTGCAGTTAACAGATGAATGAAATGAAAGGAGCACATATGCAGCAGAATGGTTACATTCCAGATACAGCGAACGCAATTGCCCAGTATTTCAACAAAGCATCGTTACCTTCCCAGCAGGAAACGCTGGGTCAGATCGTGATGGATATTCTCAACGAAGGGCGCCATCTCAACCGCAAGGCCCTGTGCACCAAACTGTTGAGCCGCCTTGACAGCGCCCGTGCGCCTGAGGAAGAGAGCCACTATCAAACCTTAATTGGTTTGTTGTTTGCCGGTCAGGAATAACGTCATCGATCGTCGCCTGTTGCAACCGCAGTAGCAGATGAGGGGCGATCGCTTCCATAAACCTGCTGCTGACCTGAATGCCCGTTATCAGATTCAGGAAGAGTGTGGCATGCAGAGAGACGGTTATGAATAGCAGTGATACTGAGGAAATAACCGATGAGATCATCGGCGAGGCGGTGCTCGCGCTTCTGAAAACGAATCGCCCGATTACCACCCCGACCCTGCTGGTTCGGCTTCGGTTGATGCAGGCCACAGAGTCAGATCGCCAGCGAAGGAAAATCATCGCTGCCGTTATTGAAGAAATTTGCGCGAAGCTCGCCCTCCAGCGGAAGCACGCGCCTTTGCAGGTTAAGAAAATCAATGGCCGTTGGGAAAGCAGAGGAATGCTGGCGCAGAGCAGCATGGCGCCGGAAGCTAAAAAAATCCACTGATTGTCCCAACCATGGTGAATAAAACAGAGTGAGAATGTGATGAGACAGACTATGCATCAGCAACCCGATATTTACGCAGGACTGCAGGACACCGCGCTCTCCGACTATTTCCGTACCGCCGGTGATAAACTGGTTGATGAGTCCGCCGTCATGTCGCTCGCCATCAACAGTATTCTTCAGTCCGAGGGGCACCTGAACAATAAGGCCATTATATTATGGCTGATTCAGGCGCTGGAAAGCACCGATGATGTGGTGACCGCCGACGTGATCCGTAAAACGCTGGAGATTGTCGTCGGCTACACCATGGACGATATCTAAAGCCGTCACGCTTCAGGCCCGCCAGGGCAACAGCTTCTCTACAGAGCCTGTCCGCTCTGATCAAAAAACCTCGCTGACGCGAGGTTTTTCTTTTACCGCCTGACCCTTCAGTGGGCGTTGACCACCACCCACATCGGCCCCTGCCCAACCGCATAGCGGCCTTTCTCATGCAGCAGCCCCTGCTCACCCTCAATTTCATACACTGCGATATGGTGCGATTTCTGCCCTGCGGCAATCAGATACTTACCGCTGTGATCGAGGTTAAAGCCGCGTGGCTGAGTTTCCGTCGGCTGATAGCCTTCCACTGCCAGCACGCTGCCATCTTCCGAGACGCTGAACACCGTAATGATGCTGGCGGTACGATCGCAGGCGTACAGATGACGACCGTCAGGGGTGATGTGAATATCCGCCGCCCAGCGCACGCCGGTGAAATCCTGCGGCATCATATCCAGGGTTTGTACACATTCGATGTTGCCATTCGGGTCTTTCAGCTCCCAGACGTCAACGGAGCTGTTGAGTTCATTGACGCAATAACCATACTGCTGGTTCGGATGGAACACCATGTGGCGCGGACCGGCGCCCTCGACGGTGGTCACTTCCGCCGGCTCCTGAGCGGAGAGAAAACCATCCTCGCTAAGGGTAAACAGGCAAATACGATCCTGCTTCAGCGCCGGCACCCACAGGGTGCGGTTGTCCGGGGAGATATTGGCCGAGTGGCAACCTTCCAGCCCTTCCACCACGGTGACGGTTTCGCCCGGCAGGCCGTCCTGCAGCGGGGTCACGCTAACGCAGCCCTGATTGTAGGAAGCGCTGAAGACAAAGCGGCCATGATGATCGGTAGAAATGTGGGTCGGGCTGCCTGGCAGCGCCGCTTCCCCCGCGAAGGTCAACGCCCCGTTATCCGGCGTGATGCGATACGCTAACACGCGAAACTCCGGACGAACGCCAACGTACAGATACTCCTTGTTGGGACTGACCACCATCGGCTGTACCTGTCCCGGGGCATCAACCACCTGCACCAGCGTCAGTTTGCCGTCCGCTTCAAGACTCCAGACGTGGATTTGTTGGCTTTCCGGGCTGGCGGTATAAACGGTTTGTTTCATGACTACTCCTTCCCTCACTGCACGTGGAATTTTCATTTTCAGGATAACAGCACCCTGAAAATTATAAGACATCCGCCCATGATACTCGCAAAGTCCGCTGAATTTCCGACGGACGGCGGCACAAAGGGCATACAGGCATTCACGGCAGATGTGGAAAAATTGGTCCTGACGCCACGGCGGTGTACCATCATGGCCAGGTCACTTTTCAACATCAACCGGAAATAACACATGACAACACGCGTGATTGCCCTGGATTTAGACGGCACCCTGCTCACCAGCAAAAAAACCATCCTGCCTGCTTCGCTGGAGGCACTGGCCCGCGCCAGAGAGGCGGGCTACCAGGTTATCGTCGTTACCGGACGTCATCACGTCGCTATCCATCCTTTTTATCAGGCACTGGCTCTCGATACACCTGCAATTTGTTGTAATGGCACTTATTTGTATGATTATCACGCAAAAGAGGTTTTGGCAGCCGATCCTATGCCGGTAGCGCAAGCGGTAAGCCTGACGGCCATGCTCGCCGAACAGCAGATCCATGGCCTGGCGTATGTGGATGATGCGATGCTTTATGAACAGCCCACCGGGCATGTGATCCGCACCCGCAACTGGGCGCAGGCGCTGCCGGAGGATCAGCGCCCGGTCTTCCGCCAGGTCGATTCGCTGGCGCAGGCGGTCCGCGAGGTCAACGCGGTATGGAAATTTGCCCTCACCGATGAAGACATTCCCCGCCTGCAGCGCTTTGCCCGCGAGGTCGGCGAGACGCTGGGCCTGGAGTGCGAATGGTCGTGGCACGATCAGGTGGATATCGCGCGCGCCGGCAACAGCAAAGGCAAACGCCTGGCGCAATGGGTGGCCAGCCAGGGGCTGTCGATGCAGGATGTGGTGGCCTTCGGCGATAACTACAACGATCTTAGCATGCTGGAAGCGGCGGGCACTGGGGTGGCGATGGGCAATGCGGTGGACGAGGTGAAAGCTCGCGCCAGGGTGGTCATCGGCGACAATGAGTCCACCAGCATCGCCGAGTTTATCTACCGCCAGCTGCTGTAATCAGGCGGCGATCGACACGCTTTTGATCTGAGCAAACACCTGCTGACCTGGCGCTATCGCCAGGTCGTCCCGCGCCCATGGGCTAATCCTGGCCCATAGCAGACGGCCACTCACTCTGAGCTGCACTTCAATCTGTCCGTTGACCTCCAGACACTGAGCCACCTCAGCGCGCAAGATATTGCGGATGCTGGTCCCGGACGGCTGGGCCAGTGTCAGCGAAACGTCCGACGCCTGAATGCGGATCCGTGCGGTGTCGCCTGCGGGACGTTCGAGCCGGTTGACCCACAGCAGCTGGTCACCCAGCGTCAGAGCCGTCATCGCGTACTGCGGATGCTGCGCGGCGACGGTGGCGCTGAGGATCGTACTCTGCTGTTCCGCCGGCAGCCAGGGGTGCATCACGCTGCTGCTCCAGACCTCCTCCAGCGGACCAAAAGCCTTCACCTTACCGGCCTCCAGCACCAGCACGCGATCGGCCAGATGCTGGATCTCATCCAGCGAGTGGCTGACGTAGAGCATCGGAATATGGATCTCCTGCGCCAGCCGCTGCAGGTAGGGCAACAGTTCGCGTTTGCGCGGAATATCCAGCGAGGCCAGCGGCTCATCCAGCAGCAGTAGCTCCGGTGCGGTCAGTAGGGCGCGGCCGATGGCCACTCGCTGCTTTTCGCCGCCGGATAACCGGCCCGGCAGGCGATCCAGCAAGGGCGCGATCCCCAGCAATTCCACCAGCTTATCGAACTGGCTGACCATGGATTTCGCCATCCCGTAGCGCAGATTACCGCGCACTTTATAGTGGGGAAACAGGCGCGCGTCCTGAAACACATAGCCGATACGGCGCTGCTCCGGCGCCAGACAGATACGCTGGGCGGTGTCGTTCAGCACCCGGCCGTTGAGCACGATGCGCCCCGTCTGCGGCCGGGTCAGGCCGCTAATGGCGTTAATCAACGAGGTTTTGCCAGCGCCGGAGACGCCAAAGATGGCGGTGATCCCGCTGGCGGGCAGGGTTTCACGGATCTGCAGGCAGTGACTGCCGAGGGTCTGGGTAAAGTCCAGCTCCAGCATCATTATCCTCCCATGCGCTGGCGGCTCACGCGGGCCAGCCATTCCGAAATCAGCAGCGAAACCAGCGCCAGTCCGATGGCGATGAGGCAGAGGCGAGCCGCCGCCCCCTCCCCGCCCGGGGTCTGGATCAAGGTGTACATCGCCGAAGGCAGGGTGCGCGTTTCGCCGGGAATATTGGAGACGAACGTGATGGTCGCGCCAAACTCCCCTAACGAGCGGGCGAAGGCCAGCACTGTGCCGACAATAATCCCCGGCAGAGTCAGCGGTAGCGTAATCGTCATAAACACTCGCCAGCGGCTGGCCCCGAGGGTTCTCGCCGCTTGCTCCAGTTTGACATCCACCCCTTCCAGCGCCAGGCGAATGGCGCGCACCATCAGCGGGAAAGACATCACCGCCGCCGCCAGCACCGCCCCGCGCCAACTGAAGGCAAAGCTGATGCCGAACCAGTCATACAGCCAACTGCCAATAAACCCGCGCCGCCCCATGGCCACCAGCAGCAGATACCCCACCACCACCGGCGGCAGCACCAGCGGTAAATGGAGAATACTGTCGAGCAGCGCCTTGCCGGGAAAGGTGCGCCGAACCAGCAGCCAGGAAAAAAAGATGCCAAAAGGCAAGCTCAAGGCCACCGCCAGGGAGGAGACTTTCAGGCTCAGCAGCACCGCCTGCCATTCGGGTTCGCTCAGAAACATCAGCGGGTGGTAAATCCGTAACGTTTAAAAATCGCGGACGCTTCCGGCCCTTTCAGGTAGTCATAGAAAGCGCTCACGGCCGCATTGCGATGACCATCGACAATCGCCAGCGGGTACTCGACTTTCTGATGCGAGGCCTCCGGGAAGGTGCCGACCACTTTAACCCCTTTGCTGGCCACGGCATCGGAGCCATAGACAATCCCCAGCGGCGCTTCGTTGCGCTCCACCAGGGCCAGCGCGCCGCGCACGTCTTCCGCCGGGGCAAGTTTCGGCGACAAGGTCTCCCAGGCGCCGAGTTTCTGCAGCGCCTCTTTAGCGTAGATGCCTGCCGGAACGTGCTGCGGATCGCCCACCGCCAGACGGCCTCCTTTCAGCAGGCTGGTCCAGTCGGTTTTCTCATCAATGGTAATCGCCCCCTGCGCGCTGGCTTTCGGCGCGACCACCACCAGGCTGTTGCCAAGCAGGGTGGCTCGGGTTGCCGGGTCGATGGCCTTTTTGTCTGCGGCGTAATCCATCCATTTCTGATCGGCGGAGATAAACAGATCGGCTGGTGCGCCCGCTTCAATTTGCCGCGCCAGCGTCGACGACGAGGCAAACGACGACACGACATCGACGTTTTTCTCTTTCTTATACGCCTGGGCAATATCCTGCATCGCGTTGGTTAACGATGCGGCGGCGAAAACGGTCACTTTCCCCTCTGCCGCCAGCGCCTGACCCGCGACGCACAGCGTGAGTGATACCCCGATAACCCCGCGTAACCAAGAACCTGCCATCTGAATCTCCTGTCAATGCGTTATGTATTCGACAATATAACGATATGCAGAGCATTTTTATAGTGACACAGGACAATAAAACGAAGGGAAATGATACAGGAGGGAAATAGCACAGCGCCCGGTTAAACCGGGCGCCGGGAAATCAATGATTTTGCTGGCTGCGATCTTTGTGGCCTACGCCGGAGAAGAGGTTGAACACTTCGCCAAGACCGTAAATCAGTCCCAGGATGACCGCCATCACCACCGGTACCATGATGACCGCAAAAACCAGACTTTTCAAAAGCTCTAACATGGTTCACTCCAGATAGTATGATTTGCTGATTGTAACGGTTTCAGCCGAAAAAACACGCCCCATTTGTGCGGTGGGTAATGACAAAACCGCGCACAGAGGTTTTGCAAGCGGGTGACTATCGGTCACAATACCCTTTTTTGTCAGGAAACGATTATGCAGGCCGAAATTCTTCTTACCCTTAAGCTACAGCAGCGCCTGTTTGCCGATCCCCGGCGGATCGCCCTGCTCAAACAAATTGACCAGACCGGTTCGATAAGCCAGGGGGCCAAGCACGCGGGTATCAGCTACAAAAGCGCGTGGGATGCCATCAACGAGATGAACCAGCTCAGCGAACAACCGCTGGTGGATCGCGCCACCGGCGGTAAAGGCGGCGGCGGCGCAGTGCTGACCCGCTATGGGCAGCGGCTGATCCAACTGTACGATCTGCTGGCGCAGATCCAGCAGAAAGCGTTTGATGTGCTCAGCGATGACGATGCCCTGCCGCTGGACAGCCTGCTGGCGGCCATCTCACGCTTTTCCCTGCAGACCAGCGCCCGCAACCAGTGGTTCGGCACCATTACCGGCCGCGATCGCCAGCAGGTGCAGCAGCACGTCGAGGTACTGCTGGCCGACGGGCAGACGCGCCTGACCGTCGCCATCACCGCGCAAAGCGCTGAGAAGCTGGGGCTCGATGAGGGCCAGGAGGTGCTGGTCCTGCTGAAGGCCCCCTGGGTCGGCATCACCCTCGACCCCGACGTGGCCCGCCAGGCCGATAACCAGCTGTCGGGACGTATCAGCCATATCGAATGCGGGTCCGGGCAGTGCGAAGTACTGATGACGCTGGCCGACGGTCAGACCCTGTGCGCCACTCTGCCACAGGCGCAGACGTCTGGCCTGGCGGAAGGGACGGAGGCGATCGCTTACTTCAATGCCGATCGCATCATTCTCGCGACGTTATGCTGACCCCATTGACATTACGCGCCCGAAGTCGTATCCCTGATGCACATCGCTGCAAAAAATGGGATACATCATGTCATCATTGCAAATTTCGCAAGGCACGTTTCGCCTGAGCGATACAAAAACCTTAAAAATAGACCAGCTGAACCTGAGAGCGGGTCAAAGCTGGGCGTTTGTCGGTAGCAACGGCAGCGGCAAATCCGCCCTCGCGCGGGCTCTGGCTGGCGACCTGACCCTGCTCAGCGGCCAGCACGAAAGCCACTTCTCCCGCGTAACCCGCCTCTCCTTCGAGCAGTTGCAGAAGCTGGTCAGCGACGAGTGGCAGCGCAATAACACCGACCTGCTCAGCCCCGGCGAAGAAGACACCGGCCGCACCACCGCAGAGATTATCCAGGATGAGGTAAAAGATCCTGCCCGCTGCGCGCGCCTGGCCGAACAGTTTGGCATCAGCGCCCTGCTGGACCGCCGGTTTAAGTACCTGTCGACCGGGGAAACGCGTAAGACCCTGCTGTGTCAGGCCCTGATGACCGATCCGCAACTGCTGATCCTCGACGAACCTTTCGACGGCCTCGACGTCAACTCCCGCCAGCAGCTGGCTGCCCTGCTGGCCGACCTGCACCGCGCCGGCATCACCCTGGTGCTGGTCCTCAACCGCTTCGATGAGATCCCGGAGTTTGTACAATTCGCCGGCGTGCTGGCTGACTGCACCCTCAGCGAGACCGGCGAGAAGTCTTCCCTGCTGCAGCAGGCGCTGGTCGCCCAGCTGGCGCACAGTGAAAAACTGGACGGCATCACCCTGCCGGAGCCGGATGTTCCACCAGCCCGTCATGCGCTGGCAGACTCGGCGCCGCGTATCGTGCTCAATGACGGCGTGGTCTCCTACAACGATCGCCCGGTCATCAATCACCTCTCATGGACCGTGAACCCGGGCGAACACTGGCAGATCGTCGGCCCCAACGGCGCCGGTAAATCCACGCTGCTGAGCCTTATCACCGGCGATCATCCGCAGGGTTACAGCAACGATCTGACGCTCTTTGGCCGCCGTCGCGGCAGCGGTGAGACCATCTGGGATATTAAAAAGCATATCGGCTACGTCAGCAGCAGCCTGCATCTGGACTACCGGGTCAGCACCAACGTCCGCAACGTCATCCTGTCGGGCTATTTTGACTCTATCGGCATTTATCAGGCGGTCTCGGACAAGCAGCACAAGCTGGTGCAACAGTGGCTGGATATTCTCGGCATTGATAAACGCACCGCCGACGCGCCGTTTCATAGCCTGTCGTGGGGCCAGCAGCGGCTGGCGCTTATCGTTCGCGCGCTGGTGAAGCATCCGACCCTGCTGATCCTCGATGAACCGCTGCAGGGGCTGGATCCCCTCAATCGCCAGCTGGTGCGTCGCTTTGTCGACGTGTTGATTGGCGAAGGGGCCACACAGCTGCTGTTTGTCTCGCACCATGCGGAAGATGCCCCGGACTGTATTACCCATCGCCTGGCGTTCGTTCCCAGTGGAGACGGTTACACTTATCAGCTCGGTCCTGTGGCCTGATGCCCCCTGCCGGGGGTCGAAAGATCCCTGGTATTTTTCAGAAAAATAGCGGCAAAACCACCTAACCATCTGTATTAAAGATAAAAAATTTTAATTTATGTCGTTTCACCATCAAGTGTAAACGATTCCACTAACTTGCCCTGTGTCACACTTTTCACTTCTTTGATATGCTATCTTCCTCATACACGATAAGCCGAATGGAGCGAATCATGAAAGTTCTGGTTACAGGTGGTAGCGGTTACATTGGAAGTCATACCTGCGTTCAACTGCTGCAGCAGGGACATGAGGTGGTGATCCTCGACAATCTCTGCAACAGCAAGCGCAGCGTACTGCCGGTGATTGAGCGTCTCGGCGGCAAAGAAGCCACCTTTATTGAAGGCGATATTCGTAACGAAGCGCTGATGACGGAGATCCTCCACGATCACGCCATTGAGGCGGTGATCCACTTCGCCGGGCTGAAAGCCGTCGGGGAGTCCGTCGCCAAGCCGCTGGAATATTACGATAATAACGTCACCGGCACACTGAAATTAGTTTCTGCCATGCGCGCCGCGGGCGTGAAGAACTTCATCTTTAGCTCCTCAGCTACCGTCTACGGCGACCAGCCGAAAATCCCATATGTCGAAAGCTTCCCGACCGGCACCCCGCAAAGCCCTTACGGCAAAAGCAAGCTGATGGTGGAGCAGATCCTGACCGACCTGCAAAAAGCCCAGCCGGAGTGGAGCATTGCCCTGCTGCGCTACTTCAACCCGGTCGGTGCCCACCCGTCGGGCGACATGGGGGAAGACCCGCAGGGGATCCCAAACAACCTGATGCCGTACATCGCCCAGGTCGCCGTTGGTCGTCGCGACTCGCTGGCCGTCTTTGGTAACGACTACCCGACCGAGGATGGCACCGGCGTACGCGATTATATCCACGTGATGGATCTCGCCGATGGCCACGTCGCGGCCATGGAAAAACTGGCTGACAAAGCCGGGGTCCATATCTACAACCTTGGCGCCGGCGTCGGCAGCAGCGTGCTCGACGTGGTCAATGCTTTCAGCAAGGCCTGCGGCAAACCCATTAACTACCATTTCGCGCCGCGCCGCGATGGCGACCTCCCGGCCTACTGGGCGGATGCCGCCAAGGCCGACCGCGAGCTGAACTGGCGCGTGACGCGCAACCTGGACGAAATGGCGCAGGACACCTGGCACTGGCAGTCCCGCCATCCGCAGGGTTATCCAGACTAAGGAACCTTCATGAGCGTATTTAACCCCGTTGACCATCCACATCGTCGTTATAACCCGTTAACCGGGCAGTGGATTCTGGTTTCTCCGCATCGCGCCAAGCGCCCCTGGCAGGGGGCGCAGGAAACGCCGGCAAAACAGACCTTGCCAGCCCACGATCCGGACTGTTTCCTGTGCCCAGGTAATACCCGGGTCACCGGCGACACCAACCCGAATTACACCGGTACCTACGTGTTTACCAACGACTTTGCGGCCCTGATGACCGACACTCCGGACGCACCGGAGAGTGACGATCCGCTGATGCGCTGTCAGAGCGCGCGCGGCACCAGTCGGGTGATCTGCTTCTCGCCAGACCACAGCAAAACGCTGCCGGAACTGAGCCTTGAAGCGCTGGAAGGCGTGGTTAAAGCGTGGCAGGAACAGACCGCGGACCTCGGGAAACGCTACCCGTGGGTCCAGGTCTTTGAAAACAAAGGGGCAGCGATGGGCTGCTCCAACCCTCACCCGCATGGTCAGGTGTGGGCCAATAGCTTCCTGCCCAATGAAGCGGAACGGGAAGACCGTCTGCAGAAAGAGTATTACGCCGGACAAGGTCAGCCGATGCTGCTGGACTATGTTCAGCGCGAACTGGCCGACGGCAGCCGCACGGTGGTGGACACCGAGCACTGGCTGGCGGTCGTGCCCTACTGGGCCGCCTGGCCATTCGAAACGCTGCTGTTGCCGAAAGCGCACGTGCAGCGTATTACCGATCTCACCGACGCCCAGCGCAGCGATCTGGCGCTGGCGTTGAAAAAGCTGACCAGCCGTTACGACAACCTGTTCCAGTGCTCATTCCCCTACTCCATGGGCTGGCACGGCGCGCCGTTTAACGACGAAGACCATCACCACTGGCAGCTTCATGCCCACTTTTATCCGCCGCTGCTGCGCTCCGCGACGGTCCGCAAGTTTATGGTTGGCTATGAAATGCTGGCCGAAACCCAGCGCGATCTGACCGCCGAGCAAGCTGCCGAACGACTGCGTGCCGTCAGCGACGTCCATTTTCGTGAATCCGGAGTGTAATGATGAGTCTGAAAGAGAAAACCCAAACCCTGTTTGCTGACGCCTTCGGTTATCCGGCCAGCCATGTCATTCAGGCGCCAGGCCGCGTCAACCTGATCGGCGAGCATACCGATTACAACGACGGTTTTGTGCTGCCCTGCGCCATCGACTACCAGACGGTGATCAGCTGTGCGCCGCGCGACGATCGTACGGTGCGGGTGATTGCCGCCGATTACGACAATCAGACCGATGAGTTCTCTCTCGACGCGCCGATTATCAGCCACGATACCCAGCAGTGGTCGAACTATGTCCGCGGCGTGGTAAAGCATCTGCAGCAGCGGAACAACCACTTTGGCGGCGCGGATCTGGTGATCAGCGGCAATGTACCGCAGGGTGCGGGGTTAAGCTCCTCAGCCTCGCTGGAAGTCGCCGTCGGCACCGTGTTCCAGCAGCTCTATCATCTGCCGCTGGATGGCGCGCAAATCGCCCTCAACGGCCAGGAGGCGGAAAACCAGTTTGTCGGCTGCAACTGCGGCATCATGGATCAGCTGATTTCGGCGCTGGGCAAAAAAGACCACGCGCTGCTGATCGACTGCCGTTCGCTGGGCACCAAAGCCGTCTCGATGCCGAAAGGCGTGGCAGTGGTGATCATCAACAGCAACTTTAAGCGCACCCTCGTCGGCAGCGAGTACAACACCCGTCGTGAACAGTGCGAAACCGGCGCGCGCTTCTTCCAGCAGCCGGCCCTGCGCGATGTTACCCTCGAGCAATTTAACGCCGTCGCCCATGAGCTGGATCCGGTCGTCGCGAAGCGCGTACGCCATGTGCTGACGGAGAATGCCCGCACCGTGGAAGCCGCCAGCGCCCTCGAAAAAGGCGACCTGAAGCGGATGGGTGAGCTGATGGCCGAATCCCATGCCTCGATGCGCGATGATTTCGAGATCACCGTCCCGCAGATCGACACTCTGGTGGAGATCGTTAAGGCCACGATCGGTGATAAAGGCGGCGTACGCATGACCGGCGGCGGCTTTGGCGGCTGCGTGGTAGCGCTGGTCCCGGAAGATCTGGTCGATACCGTTCAGCAGGCCGTTGCTAAAACGTATGAAGCGAAAACCGGTATTAAAGAGACATTCTATGTCTGCAAACCGTCACAGGGGGCAGGCCAATGGTAACGCAAACCACCGCGCTGGCTCCGGACGGCCAGCCCTGGCAGCAGGTGACCCTGCGCAATAAGGCGGGGATGACCGTTACCGTGGCGGATTGGGGCGCGACGCTGCTCAGCGCCGAGGTGCCGCTGGCTGATGGCAGCCTGCGTCATCCGCTGCTGGGCTGTGCGAAGCTGGAGGACTATGCCCGCCAGGCCGCGTTTCTTGGCGCCTCGGTAGGCCGCTACGCCAACCGTATCGGCAATAGCCGCTTCCCGCTTGACGGCCAGCTCGTCAACGTCACGCCGTCAAACGACGCGGGCCACCAGCTCCACGGCGGCCCGGAAGGGTTTGATAAGCGCCGCTGGCGCATTGTCCGCGCCGACGAGCAGGAAGTGCTGTTCGCTCTGACCTCGCCCGATGGCGATCAAGGCTTCCCCGGCACTCTGCAGGCCACCGCGCACTATCGTCTGACCGACGATAACCGCATCGCGATTACCTATCGCGCCACCGTGGACCAACCCTGCCCGGTGAACATGACCAATCACGTCTATTTCAACCTCGACGGTGACCAGCGCGACGTGCGCCAGCACCAGTTGCAGATCCTCGCCCAGAGGTATCTGCCGGTGGAAAGCGACGGTATCCCGGGTGGTGAACTCAAAGATGTTGCTAACACCAGCTTTGATTTCCGCCAGCCGAAAACCATCGCCGCCGACTTCCTCGCCGACGTCGATCAGCAAAAGGTGAAGGGATACGATCATGCCTTCCTGCTGGATGCCAAAGGCGACGCCAGCCAGCCTGCGGCGCAGGTCTGGTCGCAGGACGGCAAGCTGCAGATGACGGTCTATACCTCCGCTCCGGCGCTGCAGTTTTACTCCGGCAACTATCTCGGCGGCACCCCGTCGCAGACGACGGAGCCCTACGCCGACTGGCAGGGGCTGGCGCTGGAGAGCGAATTCCTGCCGGATTCGCCGAATCATCCGGAATGGCCGCAGCCGGACTGTGTGTTACGTCCGGGCCAGGAGTACGTCAGCCTGACGGAATATCAGTTTATCGCCTGTTAATCGCCAGCGCCCTCCGCCGGGGGCGCTGTTTTTCGTCCCCGCCCTCCTCTCTGTCGCCTCTTTTTTCAGCAACCTGCTCTATTTTCCGTCACCAAAGGACAAAAAAATAACCTGTGTTTTACAAGCACCTTACACTGAGCCACTATTTTCGCTATGGTTAGGGATAAGCATTGCCGTGAGCCAAATCACGGCAATATAATGAGAATAGTTATCAATCAATAACACATACACCAACATATTCAGCGCACCGTTCGCGGCGCGAGGGATGGCGTGTAGAGAGGAGTAAGAGAATGGCTGTAACTAAGCTGGTACTGGTTCGTCATGGCGAAAGCCAGTGGAACAACGAAAACCGCTTCACCGGTTGGTACGACGTTGATCTGTCCGAGAAAGGCGTTAGCGAAGCGAAAGCGGCAGGTAAACTGCTGAAGGCTGAAGGCTTCAGCTTTGATTTTGCTTATACCTCCGTGCTGAAACGTGCCATCCACACCCTGTGGAACGTGCTGGACGAACTGGATCAGGCCTGGCTGCCGGTTGAGAAATCCTGGAAGCTGAACGAGCGTCATTACGGCGCGCTGCAGGGCCTGAACAAAGCGGAAACCGCTGAGAAATACGGTGACGAGCAGGTTAAACAGTGGCGTCGCGGCTTCGCTGTCACTCCGCCGGAGCTGACCAAAGACGACGAGCGCTACCCGGGCCACGATCCGCGCTATGCAAAACTGACCGACGCCGAACTGCCGACCACTGAAAGCCTGGCGCTGACCATCGACCGCGTCGTGCCTTACTGGAACGAAACCATTCTGCCGCGCCTGAAAAGCGGTGAGCGCGTGATCATCGCCGCTCACGGTAACTCCCTGCGCGCGCTGGTGAAATACCTCGACAACATGGGCGAAGACGAGATCCTCGAACTGAACATCCCGACCGGCGTACCGCTGGTGTATGAGTTCGATGAAAACTTCAAGCCGATCAAACATTACTATCTGGGCAATGCGGAAGAGATTGCGGCGAAAGCGGCTGCCGTCGCCAACCAGGGTAAAGCGAAGTAATTCCTCCCGGTAAAAACAAAAAAGCGTGGAAATCTCCACGCTTTTTTTATTGCCTTCGCCAGCGCAGATTCGCTTAGCCGCGGCGGGTTTTCACCGCTTCCGCCAGCTGACGCAGGATCGTTTCGGTATCCTCCCAGCCTATGCAGGCGTCGGTGACGCTCTTGCCGTAGGTCAGCGGTTCACCGCTCTCGAGGCTCTGGTTGCCTTCCACCAGATGGCTTTCAATCATCACGCCCATGATCGCCCGCTCACCGCCGGCAATCTGCTGGCATACGTCCGCGCCCACTTCCATCTGCTTCTTGAACTGCTTGCTGGAGTTGGCATGGCTGAAGTCGATCATCACCTGAGCCGGCAGGCCCGCTTTCGCCAGGCCGATCTTCACATCCGCCACGTGCTTCGCGCTGTAGTTCGGCTCTTTGCCGCCGCGCAGAATAATATGGCAGTCGCCGTTACCGCTGGTATTCACGATAGCGGAGTGGCCCCACTTAGTGACCGACAGGAAACAGTGCGGTGCGCCAGCGGCGTTAATCGCGTCGATAGCCACCTTGATGGTGCCATCGGTACCATTCTTAAAGCCCACCGGGCAGGAGAGTCCGGAGGCGAGCTCACGGTGAACCTGGGATTCGGTGGTACGCGCCCCAATGGCGCCCCAGCTCATCAGATCGGCGACATACTGCGGGGTGATCATATCGAGGAATTCCCCCGCCGCCGGCAGGCCGCTGTCGTTAATGTCCAGCAGCAGTTTGCGCGCGATGCGCAACCCGTCGTTGATGCGGAAGCTGTTATCCATATGGGGATCGTTGATAAGCCCTTTCCAGCCGACGGTGGTGCGCGGTTTTTCAAAATAGACCCGCATGACGATCTCGAGCTCGCCCTTCAATGCCTCGCGCAGGGGCAGCAGACGGGAAGCGTACTCTTTCGCCGCTGCCGGATCGTGAATCGAACAGGGCCCAATCACTACCAGCAGACGATCATCGTCGCCCTTGAGGATCTGATGGATCGCTTTGCGAGCATGCGCAACGGTATTTGCAGCATTTTCGGTAGCAGGGAATTTTTCCAGGAGCGCAACGGGAGGTAATAATTCGTTGATCTCTTTAATGCGTAAATCGTCGTTCTGATAATTCATCTTCTTTCCAGCGTTGCCATACTTATTCAATGAAATGCAATCCCTCCAATCTATCTCTTCGCCGAAAAAGTGTAAACGTGATTTTACAGTAGTGATGGAATAATCCTGGAAATAGGCAAAAATACGCCATAAAGTAGCGAAACCAGGCTCATGCACTACAATAATTAACTGTTAAAGCTAATTAAGTCTTACGTTTCAGGATTATATAGTGACACTGCGATCGTCTGCGGAGTCTTTAACCATAGCGAGTCAGATCCCTGGCACACTCACCGCGGGAAGCGCATTTCCCCTTCCCGGTTTAACAGGAGTATCCGATGAATATGAAAAAACTGACGACCCTTTTACTCACCGCCACCTTAGGTCTTGCCAGCGGCGCGGCCCTGGCGGCAGACACCGGCGCCCAGTCCAATAATGGCCAGGCCAACTCTTCCGCGGATGCCGGTCAGGTGGCGCCGGATGCCCGTGAGAACGTGGCGCCAAACAATGTGGACAATAACCAGATTAATTCTGGCTCTGGCGGCACCATGCTCCATCCTGATGGCTCGACGATGAGCCAGGACAATATGTCGAGCGATGAAGTGCATAAAAACTCGATGTGTAAAGACGGCCGCTGTCCGGACACCGGTAAGAAACTGGACAATGGCGGCAGCATGAACCACGACAACAGCAAAACCGACGGTACCACCCAGTAAGTGATACGCTGGGAACAAACGAAGAAAAGGCGAGCCAGGCTCGCCTTTTCTTCGTTTGTTATCGCTCTCTGTTTATGATGTCATAGCGTAATAATGATAACTATCAAGGGACGACACGATGGCCCACCCGCATTCGCACTCCCCTGCCCAGGCTCCGGACAGCGGTAACGCTCGCCGGCTGCGATGGGCGTTTATCGTCACCGCCGGTTTTATGTTGGTTGAAGCCGTCGGCGGCGCAATCTCCGGCTCACTGGCCCTGCTGGCAGATGCCGGCCATATGCTCACCGATTCCGCCGCCCTGCTGTTTGCGCTGCTGGCGGTTCGCTTCGCCAGTCGCCCACCGAATACCCGCCATACCTTTGGCTGGTTGCGTTTGACCACCCTCGCGGCGTTTCTCAATGCCATTGCCCTGGTGGTGATTACCATTTTGATTGTCTGGGAGGCCATTCAGCGCTTCCAGCATCCGCAGCCGGTGGCCGGCGTGACGATGATGGTGATTGCGGTCGCCGGCCTGCTGGCCAACGTGCTGGCCTTCTGGATCCTGCATCGGGGGAGTGAAGAGCAGAATCTCAACGTGCGCGCTGCGGCGCTACACGTGCTGGGCGACCTGCTGGGCTCGGTCGGCGCGATCGTGGCGGCCGTGGTGATCCTCACCACCGGCTGGACGCCTGTCGATCCGATCCTTTCCGTACTGGTTTCCTGCCTGGTATTACGTAGCGCCTGGCGATTACTGAAGGAGAGTCTGAATGAACTGCTGGAAGGCGCGCCGCGTTCGCTGGATGTGGCGGCCCTGCAGCGGGATATCCGTCGCTCTATCCCGGAGGTACGCGATGTTCACCACGTCCACGTCTGGCTGGTGGGGGAAAAACCGGTGATGACGCTCCATGTTCAGGTGGTCCCGCCGCACGATCATGATGCGTTACTCAACCGCATCCTGCATTTCCTGGAACATAAATATGAAATTGAGCATGCCACGGTGCAGATGGAGTACCAGCCCTGCAGCGGCCCGGAGTGCCATCTCAACACGATGCACGCCGGGCACGATCATCACCACCACCATTAGCCAGAAAACGCGTGAGAACCTCGCTCACGCGCGCTGTTTATCCACATCCGGCTGCCGTTCAGCGCAATGAACGTCAGCAAGAGGTATTCCAGCGACATGGCATAGACGCCCTGGCGGGCAAAAATCACCACGCTTATCACGTTGACAATCACCCACAGCAGCCAGTTCTCGACATACTTGCGGGTCATTAAGATCATCGCCACCACCGACAGCACCGTCATGCAGGAGTCCCAGAACGGGAAGGCATCCGGCTGCAGCACCGGCATGGAGACCTGCAGACCCAGCGCTTGCATCAGGCTGACCGCGATCCGCGTCAGGAAAGCAAAGAACGGGTTGATAAACAGGGTCAGCAAGCCGATCGCCACCACGCAGGCCGCCAGCCAGCCCAGCGCTTTGCTGCGCGGCAACCAGCGGATCTGCAGCTCAGCCTCATGGTTGCTGCTTTGTCGCGACCAGGCATACCAGCCGTAAACGTTAGCGGCAAAGAAGAACAGCTGCAGCAGCAGGCTGGCATACAGCTGGATCTGAAAGAAGATGATGGCGAACAGCGTGACGTTGACCAGCCCGAAAGCATAGTTACTGATCTTCTCCAGGCTCGCCAGCCAGATGCACAGCAGCCCGGCGATGGTCCCCACGGCCTCTATCCAGGAGAGATCGTACCCCCCGGCGCCGATGGGTATATGTACTAAGATATTCTGCGTGCTAAAAAAATCCATTTCATCCCCTCAGCGTCTTGCGACGCGACAATACGTTATCCCCGTAGTGTAGCCGCAAAATCCAGCATCCGGTTAAGCGGAATCAATGCCCCGGTACGCAGCGCTTCGTCGACGTGGATTTCGTGTTCAGCACCGCCCTGTTCGAGTCCCTCGGCAATGGCTTTCAGGCCGTTCATCGCCATCCACGGGCAGTGCGCGCAGCTGCGGCAGGTCGCCCCTTCGCCGGCAGTGGGCGCTTCCAGCAGCGTTTTCTCCGGTACCGCCTGCTGCATTTTATAGAAGATACCGCGATCGGTGGCCACGATCAGCTGGCGCTGGGGCAAGCTTTTCGCCGCCGCAATCAGCTGGCTGGTGGATCCCACGGCATCCGCCATCTCGACAATCGCCTGCGGCGATTCAGGATGGACCAGTACAGCAGCTTCAGGATAGAGGGCCTTCATACGCGTCAGTGCCTGGGTTTTAAACTCATCGTGCACGATGCACGCCCCCTGCCAGCACAGCACGTCTGCGCCGGTCTGACGCTGGACATAGCGGCCAAGGTGGCGGTCCGGCGCCCAGAGGATCTTTTGACCCAGGCTGTCCAGATGATCAATGAGTTCCACGGCGATACTGGAGGTAACCACCCAGTCAGCGCGGGCCTTCACCGCGGCGGACGTATTGGCATAAACCACCACGGTGCGATCGGGATGGGCATCGCAGAAGGCGTTGAATTCCTCAATCGGACAGCCCAGATCCAGCGAACACTCCGCGTTCAGGGTCGGCATCAGAATGGTCTTTTCCGGGCTGAGGGTTTTGGCGGTTTCCCCCATAAAACGCACCCCGGCGACCAGCAGCGTGGAGGCCGAATGACGGGCGCCAAAACGCGCCATCTCCAGCGAGTCGGCGATACAGCCGCCGGTTTCTTCCGCCAGTTGTTGAATTTCAGGATCGGTGTAGTAATGCGCCACCATCACGGCGTCGCGCTCGCGCAACAGGCGCTTGATTTTTTCGCGATAAAACTGCTTTTCGTCGACGGTCAGCGGTTGTGGTTTCGCTGGAAAAGGATAAATCGCCGTTTCAGGATCAAACATTACGCTCATCATGCAATCTCGTTTTACTGGCTTAACTCTAAGACCGTCACTATGGCCTGTCTGCGCCTTAACACGGTCATGGTGTTTTATATGCTAAACAAGATAGCGGATTACGAGCAAAAAGTCGTGATGAATTTTGTACATCAGCCCGTATGCCGCGGACGATGCTACACATCTGCCCAAACGACCGGTTCGTACCCTGTGTAGCCACGGTAAGCGCAGCGTGACCGTGGAGTCATGCTGAAGTCGAATTTTGGAGTATGGCGGATAGCAAAAAGGCGCCTTTAGGGCGCCTTTTTACATTGGTGGGTCGTGCAGGATG
>NZ_JANCOB010000018.1:0-60042 GCF_024296565.1 Klebsiella sp. SWET4
TGGTCCCAGGCAGCATTCCGGTACTGACGGTAAAGGTGGGACCGTGGTCCCAGGCAGCATTCCGGCGCTGACCGGGAAGTTGGGACCGTGGTCCCAGGCAGCATTCCGGGGCTGACCGGGAAGTTGGGACCGTGGTCCCAGAGGCAGCATTCCGGCGCTGACGGTAAAGGTGAGACCGTGGTCCCAGACTGACAGGATGAAGGCCAGTTCTGATTTACTGGCCTGAGAAAAAAACTAAAGAGATGGGGTAAAATACAGGAAACAGGCAGAAGGATAAGGCGTGTCCATTTCAGGACTTAGGCTCTTCAAGCGCCTTGAGAATGGCTTCGATCTTCTCAATGCATTCCGCAGGAAGCCGGGACCTGTCAAGGTTCAGGACCACTTTATCGCCTCTGTATAATGCTGTTGCCCCCGGAGCAAACTGATGACGTGAGCTCAGATTCACTCTTGATGCAGGAGACTTTTTTAGTACCGATGTTAAAAGACTTATGACCTCTTCTGCTTCAAAGATTACACCCGCTTTCTTCTGATCGTGGAGAGTTGCGGCCTGCTGCTTCAGTAATTCTTCTTTATCTGCAAAAGCTTTCTGAAGGGCTTCACCTGAGCGGGCAGACAGTTCACCAGGATGAGAGAAAAGGGCAACAACGGATTTCGGGAGTCTGGCCGTATTGATACAGCGAGTAATTATCTTACGAGAGATGTTTTCCGCATCGGCAAGTGCAGAAATATTTCCGGCAAACTCATTCTGGAGACGGTTTGCATAACGCTGACCACGCTCATAAGCACTCGTAGGGCGATAATCGTTGCCCAGTCTGGACAATGCCGACATCTGCTCATCGTCCAGTTCACCGACCAGAATACGATAATCACTTTCTGTCAGGATAGCGGCCTTGCGTCGACGGCTGCCATCTGCAACTTCAATGATATCGGAAACCCGACGGCCAAAAGCCGGAGTCTGCTGACCGGTCAGTAAAAATGAAGGAATGAGATCGTCCAAGGCATCTTCGGTCAGTAGTTCCTGATCGCGCTCGTTACCTGACCATACCCGGGAAGCGGTTTCAACAATATCTCCCCGGAGCACCTCCAGGGTAAACTTCACTTCCCGACCACACACCGGTAACGTAATTGCATTGCCACGAGCCATAGCCCCTACACGAGCAATTAACGAATCCACCATCGGTGCAGCTGGCGCTGACGTGTCTTCAGCTGCCTGAGTATTTGCTGTATGTCTTGGAATGACAGGTGCACGCTTCATTATCTAATCTCCCAGCGTGGTTTAATCAGACGATCAAATATTTCATTACAAACAGGTTCCCAGATTGAAAGGGCATTTCGCCATGCACCGGTCGAAGAACGTTGATCAATAGCCTGTTCGAAAACGGTTCTCATGCGGATCTGGCCTTTACCAACTTCATCGGTTTCACGTACCACATTTTTCAGAACCATGCTTCCCCATGCATCGCGAATTTGTTCTTCCATCCACGGTGACTGCGAACCATTGTTATTACTGTATTTGGTAAGCAGAATACGGACATCCGGCTCAAAGCCTTTAAGATCCACATTCCTGAGCAGATCACGAAGCATATCGAAAAACTGCAGTGCAGAAGTGTAATCGAACAGCTCTGCCGGGGTGGGAACAATCAGCACATCAGCAGCGCATACGACATTGATCGTGCCAATACCGAGGTTCGGTGCGCTGTCGATAACAATCACGTCATAGTCATGAGCAACCGTTTCAATGGCAAGGCGGAGCATCAGGTGCGGGTCAGTGGGCAGTTTTCCTTCATCAAATTTGCCCATTAGCTCAGTTTCAATGCGATGCAATGCCAGGCAGGACGGAATGATATCAAGGCCAGGCCAGCAGGTGGGTTTTATCGCATAACTGGCGTCATCCTTTTCACCAAGATAAAAGGGCAGGAGAGTATCTTCCGCGTGTATATGAAGATCGGGCACCCATCCGTGATACATCGAAGCTGTGCCCTGAGGATCATTACCCTCGACAAGCAGAACGCGTAATCCTTTCAGGGCCAGGTCCTGAGCCAGGTGAACAGAAACGGAGGTTTTGTAAACCCCCCCTTTATGAGCGGCAACCCCGATCACCGGTGGGAAAGCATCTTCTGCACGCCGCAGTCGGGTACCGAACACGTCCCGCATATGATTGATTTGTTCGATAGTATAACCAACACGCTGTTCAACTCTGCCACGGGTTTCCATATCCGGGTGGGGTAACCGGCCGGCTTTCTCTGCATCCCTGATTGCCTGAGAAGAAACGCCAACCAGATCCGCCGCTTCACCTATTCTCCAGCGGCGTGTGATCTTCCTGGCTTCCGGACTGTCGTCATTAAACTGCGCAATGGCAATAGCCTTCGTCATCTCATGTCCAGCAGAAATGCACTGGTTAAGTGTGTCCATCAGTCCCATTCTGAGCATCCTTTAATCATCGCTTTGCATTATTTTATTAAATCTTGGAATTTTTTGCAAAGCAACAATAAAATCGCAAAGTCATCTAAAAATTGCAAAGCTGACGGTAATGAAGGCAGTAAACCAGAGAAAAGGGAGTAAATCACATACCGCAGTCAATATTTCTCACTGCCGCTCGCCGCAGTAAGCGATCTCACGTAGTGAGAACGCGGCGAGGAAGCGGAAAAGTACAGAGGCTGCACAAAGCACGAACGCTACGATGCCGGCGGCTTCTCCGGATCAGTCTCTATTCATGAAATTGACTGTAATATGTAAAAAATTGACTATGGTATGAAGCTAAAAAGCTGAAGGCTGGTTAACAGCAGAAGAAGATTCTACATATCGCAATCAAGATTTAATGTTGAATCAGGGAGCGTTACACATATGGCATTCTGGTTATCCTTGTAGGCCCCTGAAAGTAGTGTGGAAGACAGGCCGGGGATGAGCGTTATTCATTGCTTCGATCCAGTAATTGATCCCAAAGAGATCATATTGAGATCCTAAAGAGATCCCCGGATCGCTGCAGCAGGCGCAGTGACTGGCCTGAACGTCATACTGGATCGACTGTGGAATGTAAAATGTTGACTGATGTATGCAAAATCTAATACTGTGATATGCAACGGTATTTACTGAGGTATGTATATCCGTTGACTGCGATACGTATAACGACATTCTTTTGTGGATAACCGTTGAGGATCAAGATGACGAGCGAAAATAACAGCTTACCTCTCAATCTTCAGGAAGTGGACAAGACAACCGGCGAAGTTGTTAAGCTGGATGTCAACAGTACCAGTACTGTGCAGCCGGTAGCGCTCATGAGGCTCGGTCTCTTCGTTCCAACCCTGAAATCAACCTCCAGGAGTAAGGCAAACCGGAAAAACGTCACAGATGCCACTGAGGAGCTTGTACAGCTGTCCATTGCTAAAAGCGAAGGGTACACCGACGTTAAGATCACCGGTTCGCGTCTTGATATGGACACGGATTTTAAAGTGTGGCTCGGGATCATTCGCTCCATGTCAGAGTATGGGGTAAAAAGTGACACCCTGGAACTGTCGTTCGTTGAATTCGTTAAGATGTGTGGATTTGACTCCCGGCGCTCAAACAAGAAAATGCGCGATCGCATCAGTAATTCCCTGTTTAAACTCGCCTCGGTTACCCTGAAATTCCAGAGCGAGACCAAAGGATGGACCACCCATCTGGTGCAGTCAGCCTATTATGACATCAACGAGGATATCGTGGAGATCAAGGCTGAACCCAAGCTCTTTGAGCTTTACCACATGGACAGGCGGGTACTGCTTCGGCTGAAAGCGATTGACGCCCTGCAGCGGAAGGAATCGGCCCAGGCACTGTATACCTACATCGAGAGCCTTCCCCAGAACCCCGCGCCTATCTCCATGAAACGTATGCGGGACAGGCTGAATCTCACCTCAAATGTCTATACGCAGAACCACACGGTCCGAAAGGCGATGGAGCAGCTGCGGGATATCGGCTATCTGGATTACACCGAGTTTAAACGTGGCCGGGCGACTTACTTCAGTGTGCATTATCGCAATCCCAAACTCATCAGTGGGACGGTGAAGGTACCGCGCAGGGAGGAAGAGGAGCAGGCGCCGGAGCAGAATTATGACGAAGTCATTAAGGCACTGAAGGCTGCAGGCATCGATCCTCAGAAACTTGCTGAAGCGCTCTCGGCGATGAAGCCGGAAAATTGACTGCGATACGCATTACCATGACTGCCGTATGCATAAGCGATTAGTTATTGACTGTGATATGCATCACGCATACCACAGTCAATATTCGCTCTCTTTCCTGCATGTGAATAACGGACAATATTGACTGAAGTATGTTATTTCTGGCCAGAATATGCTGATATTGACTGCGGTATGTAAGTTTGACTGGGATGTTACCCGGCCAGCTGAGTACTCTCCATATGACTGCATCCCACAGTCAATATTTGAGTACATCCCCGGTCCGCACTGAATGAAACTGCTCAGCAAAGCATTGATCCCCGTATTGCCGCTAAAACCAGTCCTCCGAAGTTCGCTAATCCTGTCGTACCCGCGGTCCGCCTGCAATCGTAAAGAGAAAGCCCATGGCTGTCAGAACCGCCCCGGGACGCAGTCACTGACTATATGTTCGTACTGAATAACGACCAGGCTTGCCGGGTTTGAAAGGCCTGTCTCGTAACCTGCCCGCTCACGACTCCTGCTGATATCCGGATCACAGTAAGTTTTATTGTCTGCGGTATGAAGATGTCAGTTGATCACCTGAAGACCGGGCCTGCTTAATGCGGATGATGTCATGGTGCGATATGAAGGTGAGGGGGGACTGGATGCGGTATTAGCCCAGACCCGAACAGAAATGATGTCCGGGTCATACCGGATAAGCGTCACGCTTCTGCGTCCGGCACGTTGAGCCTCACCCGGGAGCGGAGCGAGTCCTTTCACGTAGCGGCAAAAGCTCCGGCCGCCTGCCCGACAATCTCAGCCGGCGGGTGGCAGGGAACGAAGGATCTCCGCGGCATCTCGACCGTCACCGGTAAAGGGAACGGCCAGGGTGGCTGCCATGTCCAGCGCAAATACCCGGGTATAGACTTCCATCGAGCGCGGATCCTTATGCCCGGCCAGTGCCTGGATGACCTTCCTGGGCTGCCGGTGATAAAGCATGTGCATGATATAGCTGTGCCGGAAAGTATGTGGAGTCACGGGGATCGAAAAATGCACGCCGTCAGCTTCAGCCCGCTTCACCGCCTGTTTCAGCCAGTTGCGCATTGTCTCATCCGTGACCGGCCATAACGGCTCCCGCCGGCGGGGGCGGGTGGTGACCATCCAGCTTTCCATCTGACGCACAAAACTGGCATCCGTCAGCGGTACCAGACGCACTTCATCTTTTGGCGGCCGGCCACGACGTGCCCGCACTTTTTCCGACAGCACCCGAACAAAAGGGCGCAGACCATCCAGGTCGAACGATTCCGGGGTGAGCGTCCGGGATTCGCCGATACGGATCCCGGTATTCCACATGGTGGCGAACAGCATATGGTGACGCTGGTCCGGCATGTACCAGAGGAGGGCGCTCACTTCCGGCGCCAGGAGGTAAGCTGGCGTGGCACCTGTTGAGGTGGCCATCCGCCGGAGTGCCACCGCGGTCGCAAAATCAACGCCCGGGGCGATCGGCAGCAGGGAGACGCGTTCTGGTGAATTCTGCAGGGGAATGATGCTGTTCATGAGTTATTTTTCACGTAGCGCACGCACTGTTTATGGATACAGGTATTTTGCACCTGACGGGCCGATCCTGCCATGACAATAAATCGCAGCGCGCGGATCCTTTTGTTGTCTTATTCCGCATTATTGCGGGAAAAACCAAATGCGTAAAGGATCCTTTTTCTGCTCAGATCCTCCATGAAGCCAGTCATGACGCGGGCTGAGGGCTGTTTTACGGTTTTTGGGAGAAATGGGGTAATGCCAAGGCAAACAGCTATGTTGAAAGTGGATAAAATGAGGGCGAGGAATGGCTAACTTCCAGATGCGATCGAGGAATAGCTTTAATAGGTTCCGTCTGTGCTTGAGATTGGTGGATATAGCTTATAGTATAGAAACAATCAGAATATAACCACAAGTTAAATATTAATATTGTAGATTACTATACAGTTAAACGGTCCGGTATCTAAATGAGATAATTAAAATGGAGCAATCTTCAGTAGGATTAATAAAATTAGCAACGCCATTTTTTCAAATAATAGTAACAGTAATACTAATTCCTCTTATAAAAAAAGGATATGAATCGCGGAGAACATTTTTTTCTCTTCCTCTTCAAAAAAAATGGATGCTATAGCCTGTTTAAAAAATCACCGACCGTTAGATAATAAATTGGAAAAGGCTAAACATAAGATCATAATGGGTGTGGTAATGCTGCCAACTTACTGATTTAGTGTATGATCGTGTTTTTGAGGTGCTCCCGTGGCTTCCATCTCCATCAGTTGTCCCTCCTGCTCAGCTACTGAAGGCGTGGTGCGTAACGGTAAAAGTACTGCCGGACATCAGCGCTATCTCTGCTCTCACTGCCGTAAAACATGGCAGCTACAGTTCACTTACACCGCCTCTCAGCCCGGTACACACCAGAAAATTATTGATATGGCCATGAATGGCGTCGGATGTCGCGCCAGTGCACGCATTATGGGCGTTGGCCTCAACACGATTTTACGACACTTAAAAAACTCAGGCCGCAGTCGGTAAAATCACGCATACAACCGGGCAGTGACGTCATTGTTTGCGCGGAAATGGACGAACAGTGGGGTTACGTCGGCGCTAAATCACGCCAGCGCTGGTTGTTTTGCGCGTATGACAGGATACGGAGGACGGTTGTGGCGCACGTATTCGGTGAACGCACTCTGGCCACACTGGAGCGTCTTCTGAACCTGCTGTCGGCCTTTGAGGTCGTGGTATGGATGACGGATGACTGGCCGCTGTATGAATCACGCCTGAAGGGAAAGCTGCACGTTACCAGCAAGCGATATACGCAGCGCATTGAGCGGCATAACCTGAATCTGAGGCAGCATCTGGCAAGGCTGGGCAGGAAGTCACTGTCGTTCTCAAAATCGGTGGAGCTGCATGACAAAGTAATCGGGCATTATCTGAACATAAAACACTATCAGTAAGTTGGAGTCATTACCGTAAAATGCTACAGCTAACTCATTCAGAAATGAGAGTTTAAGAAAACATTACTCGAGAATTAAAATAAAAACATCAAAATTATTCCGGCCCCTTTTAAATAAAAAGGGGCCAGCTTATCACATCGACTTCAAACTTATTATTCGATTGGAAACATTTGATTTTAAGCAATGCTTCTTAGTGAAGCTTACATGTTTTGAGTTAACCTTAGAACATCCATTAATTAGATCTGAAACCATTAAAACAAATGCATATGGTAAAGGAAAGAAATCAGCAGGAAGTCTAAGGTTGTTTAGGCTACTGAATTGCAGATGGGATTTTTCATGCGTAGTAACGCCATTATCATAATCAAACCTGACTTGTGAAGTATTAGCAGGGAAATATTTTTTTATTTCTAAAAGTTCAATCCAATTCTCTAAATGATTGTAAAGATCTTCATTGTACTCAAAAGCAAGTTCGGCTGCCTCATTAAGTTCCTCTAAAGAGTTTTTAGAATCAATTGGAGAAGGATAGAAAGCCAGTTTTGCTTTTTTTAAATCGTTAGTTTTTATATCGAAATCATAGAAAAACTGAAAAAAACTACCATCCTTCAATAATAAGGAGTATTGACTTGCATCAATTACACATTGATATTCAATAGGGTAATAAACCTCATTGTAAATCCCAGGTTTCCTATTCGTCCAGCTTATTACCCTATCTCTTTCCTTTAATTCAATCAATTTTTGTTGAGTAACCGGCCTCAAAAAATCCTCAACATGGTTAAGGCTCTGCAAAACTAGTGAGAAATTCAATTTCGATTCCCCCCATTGCTATTTAACTGCTCTTGTAGCAATCGTCTTAACTCTTCATTATTATTTACTAAATCCAAAACTTTTTGCATCTCATTAATCTCAGAGTCAGACTTGTGCAAATAACTTTTCCGAGCCTTCACATCTTCTGGATCTGGACAGATGAAGTTAAATGTTGGGAAGTCATTTTTAATTCCTGATATTTCATTCACAAGCATTTGCATTTTTTCACCATACCCAACAATATAGCACCATCCTCTTGTTCGAGTGACTGCAACGAAAAACGCATTCCTCATCCTTAATGAGAAGTCATTAACAACTAGTTGTCCATTTAATACAAAAACAATGTTAGCTTCGTTACCTTTAGCCCTGAAAGGAGTTGTAATTGTAACAAATCCCTTTGGTTTGAAAACATCTGCACTTTCCACATACCCTGGAATTACGGAGTGAATGCCATAAGTATTCAAAATAAATTGTATACGGAGCATTTCATTCTTGTTACTTGAGGAGTTTAAATTAATTATAACAATCTCCTCTGGTGAAACATTTTCATCATTAATTAATCGGCTTATATTACTGGCAATATATTCATACTGACTATCTCCATCAACCTCTACCTTTGTCTGGATAAGATTAAGTGCTCTCTTACCCTGTTCCGTCATGATCCCTTCAAGTAAATTTAAACTATTCTCATTAGGTCGTTCTATTTTAACATTATTACCTTTCGCAATAATGTTTGTTTTAGGATCTATAACTTTATAACCAATAGCTTTCCACTCATTATGATTATAAAACATCTCATTAGGCTTGTTAGTATAAAGTCCCAACGCCACGCCGTGAGCTGTCATGAGAGCAGGACGGGGAGTCCTGTAACAATTTGATAAAACGATATCCTTTTTAATATCTCCCGGATAAAGTCCTTCCAATACATCATCACTCATATTTGGCTCACCATTTTTTGCCAAACCAAAAAGTTCAGAAGGCCCTTTAATTTGAGTGTCTTTCAGTGACTGAAATTCATCATAAGCCCAAACAATTCTCTTCTCGTGAGGTTTTCCTTTAGCTAATTTAAAAACAACTTCAAAAAGTTCTTTGGGAAAATCCTGTGCTTCATCTATTAAAATAAGATCATATTCAGGCTTTATATCATTGCCAATTTTTTTTAGGAGATCGGCATAAATGCTGGCTAAAGCATCGTGAGTTCCACGTACATCTCCTAAGGTAAGCGCAGTTAAACCATATTGTTTGCAAATATGTGAGTATAATCCTGGTTTCTGCCTCCCACCCCAAGCATGAAATACATTTAAGTTAGATTCAAAATCTGGTGCTTTTTTTGCTTCTAAAGTATAGTATCTAGCAATAGAGTTCTGAACATTCTGATATAAGCTTTGAGTGTTAAATAAATATAAGATCTTATAGTTTGGGAATTTTTTATGAGTAATAGCTGCTTTCAAAGACAGTACTATTGTTTTACCTGTCCCGGCCAAGCCACGAATCCTTTGAGGACCTGGAGTCAATTGCATTGAAGCAATACGCTGAGAGTGATCTTGATTAAATGTGATATTCAGAGATTTTTGTATATAGTCATTTACGGTATTAAGAGGTGGATCTTCTTCAAGGATTTTTTTATTCTCATAAATGAAAGTACCCTCTAATAATGAGAAAATCCTCCCTAAAGTTTTAGAGTCACAATTAAATCCTTTCTCTAAACTATCTAACCAACCATCAATATCTGCATATTCAATAGGCGTGCTTTCATAGTCAGCATATTCTTGATAGAAAGTATTTATTTCATTATTGGTATTTTTACAAAAAACAACCACGCTAGATATGGGAACTGTACAGGTTTTCTTTCTTCTATTATAGAATATTGCATCATTTTTTAACCTGCTTTTAACCTCTTCCTCATACAATTCGACAATAAAGTTCCTTGCTGCACTTGAATTTCCATTTTCATAGTGCCAAACTTCATTCCCTTGAACCTCACCCGCGCCAGAAACTTTATATTCAATTATATCAATTAAAACAATGCCATGCTCCTTAGTGACAATGATGAAGTCTGGAACATCGGAATCTGACGCTCGCCCTAAGGTTGCAAGCTTATAACCTATATAACCCTCACATTGATTAAATTTATTTTTTATCAGTTCTGCGACTTGTAAATGGAAAGGTTTATTTTCAAGAGCCAAAGAACCTGCTAGAAAATCAAAAGAACCACTCATAGCACCCTCTTATATCAGCATTGATTTTATATTATTATAACATGCAAAAACAACGTTTAAAATTTTTATTTTTTATAATTATTTGAGATGTGAGTTAATTCTCTCTATCACATTGCAAATAATAAATAAATCATGATGGACTTGAATAAGCCAAAGTTTAAAATAACGAAAAAAAATATAAAACCTTCATTGAGTTTTCAGAAATGCACAGCGCCTAGTTTTTAGAGATTTAGCTAACTATTATTCTCCTTTGTACGAAGCCTAATATAGAGATTCAATTTAACACTTAATTCTACAAATTGTGAGATGAGTTGTCGGGTTACTAGTTATAGATAAGTGGTAAAATGATGCATGGTAACAATAGAGTGGTAAAAAGAGCTCATATGCTGCATAATCCCCTATAATATTAAGGTATACCTAATGTTATAGGGGATTATGCAGGCCCGCTTGGAAAACGGAAAACATCTTACGTTAAGCCTGTTTTTGCGCAGGCATGAGGAGCCGCTGTGAGCGAGGAGCAGAAGTTCACAATAACTCTCAGCACTGATGAGAGCTTGACGATCATCACTCTGCATTCTTCGAATAGGTGCATGTCATCATGAAAGTTTGACTAAGTTTATGCGAAATAGAGCCGATAACTAATCTGCAAAAAACATTATCAATTATGTAAGTAGGGAATAATTTATGAATCAGGAAGTACAGAATCAGTATGCTTTGAATTGGACGCAAGAATCTGCTCTGCTTGACGAGCATAATATTTATGAACAACTTGCAAAATCATTGCCGAGTGGGAATGTTTTAGAATTTGGATGTGGGTCAGGTAGGGGAACAGCACAAATGATCAAAGCAGATCATGCTGTGCTTTCTCTTGATAACAACCTCGCTCTAATTGAAGAAGCCAGTCGTTTTTTAAATGAATTAGGGCTCGAAGCTAATATAATAAACTCCGATTTTTTTACGCTTTCGAAGGAAAATCTGGATACGATTAATGAATTTAAGCCAACAATACTGACAGGTTGGTTCATAGGAGCGAGTCCAGATGTAATGGTATCCCGCACTCCGGAACAGCCACTCCTTCTTGAAAAGGGAAAACTTTACAGAGAAAAAATTGAAGATATTCTGGTCTCAAGTGATGTATGCCTTGCTTCCGTTGAGTGTATTCAATTGGTGAATCGTTCATATATGTCCATATCAGCAAAAAGTAAGGACATCTTTCAAAGCCAAAAAGAGGATTACGATACACATGTTTTCAGTTGCGCGGGTTTTGAGGTGGTCACCGTTGAAATTATGGACTGGCCACGTGATGAAAGCGAATTTGCTTATGGTGCTGCCCATAACCCTAATTTTATTGGGGGAGAAGCCAAGCCCGTGATTATTTCAATTACGGCTAAACGTATCGCCAATTAAATTATAATAATGAGTAACGCTCACATCTTGCATCCAGCAGTTCTCGAAGTTGGCAGCTATGAGAAATAAAATAACTTTTTTTTTAAAAAAAATTTTCAGGGATTTTATTTAAAATTCTATTAAAAAAACCAGCCAAACGAAGATTCGTGCGGCTGGATTCTGTAAACTATTCTATTTATCTACGAGTTATAGGATGAAATTCTATCGGTGTAGTAGGCTCGAAACTCATTGCATAACCATAACAAACATCTACCCACTGGTGATTGTTATAAAAAGCTAAAACAATAGATTTTACTGTTTGGTATCCAATGGAGAATTCATCCTCTAAAGCATTCTCAAACTCATACCAGTTTATTTTTTCACCTTTCTCTAACTTTTCGTCGAAAGTTTGAAATATATCATGCGCTTTATTTATTTGTTTACTATCCCAGCCAAGCGACAAGATTAATGATTGAACAGGATAACGGTCATAATCTATGCATTCAGACAATATTGTTATCTGATATTCAAGCTTTTTAATTTTCTCAAAAATCTCTTCAATATTCATGATTTACCTTCCAGTGCAAATATTCGTGAACTAGATTGTGAAATTGCATCTTGTACTAAACTCTGTAGTTCATGGGAATCTTTTGGATCAATTTTTTTATTGAGAAACGCTAGTTCATAACTATTTAGCTTGTTCTGTGCATTCGTAAGTAATGTTCGAATGTCTTTGTCAGGTCCATTATTGTCTATAGCATTTAATGCGAAATCAAACTGGGATCTTATATTATGGATGAGAACGCTAACTCTAAGTCCTCTTTGTATATTTGAGTAATCTGAAGGAAGCATTCTTATATCATCCTGAGATCTTTTTAGACGTTCTGTTGTGCCTGATAAATTAATCTTTCTTATGTCGAATTTTATCTGCTCTTTATAATTTTTTGCTTTCCTCACTTGGGAGATGGTTATTGCTGTTGAAACAATGGTTACTATAGTTCCCACTAAAGTAACAATATTATCTAATGTCAAATTAAGTCTCCGCTAAAAATAATTTAGTTTTCTTTTAACTCAATTTATTCTATTACCCAATAGCAGTCTACAATATTTAATCTTTTTTATATTAAAATTCAACTATTTTTTGATAATTTTATCAGAGCAACTATGAAATCGCTTGATATCGAGGGTCTGCTATTGGCACAAAGCGGACACAGGTAGAAAAGTAACTCATGAACGAGCATCAGCGTCTTCCATTATCGCTTTCACTCTTAGAATGGTCTGCCGAGTGATGTTGAACTCGCGGGCAATCGCGCTGATACTCCCCCCCTTCATTCAAACGCAGTAACACTGCTCTCTTCTGTTCATCAGCCAGGACCGGCGGGCGACCCAAACGCTTACCGGATGCCTTTGCCCGTGCAATGCCAGCATGTGTACGCTCAAGCAGCAGGTCCCGTTCAAATTCAGCGACCGCAGAGATAACCTGCATTGTCATCTTACCTGCCGGGCTGGTTAGGTCTACCCCTCCCAGTGCCAGGCAGTGTACACGTATTTCTGACTCAGAAAGTAGCTCAACGGTTTTTCTTATATCCATGGCGTTACGTCCGAGTCGATCCAGCTTCGTTACGATTAGAACGTCACCATTTTCCATTCTGTCAAGCAAACGCATAAATCCAGGACGCTCAGCTGCAGCAGCAGAACCGCTGATGCACTCTTCTATCAGCCGCTGCGGTCTGATGATAAAACCAGCAACTTCGATCTCCCAACTCTGGTTTTCAGTATTCTGTTCAAGGGTCGATACCCTGCAGTAGGCAAAAACTCGTGACATAGCGTTACTTTTCGTACGAAATGGATGTACTCATTATAAGAGGTGTACGTAACAAAAAAACATTAACTTTCGGACACAGGCTATATGGGGTGTCCGAAAGTGGTCGTTTCCGTACATTATGCTAAAACAGCCCTCAGAAAAATGAAAATATATTTAAGACCGGCTTTTTGCTCGAAAGAATTCCCTATATTCGCATGGGTGATCAAACTGATCCCGTGATCGTGATCAACGGTGGGCAAGGTTTTGTACGCAAACACAGCTTTGACCGGATGCTCCGAGACGCAAAGCGTGTCGCACGTATGTTGCCGCCAACACAGGGCTTCATTCTGATTGGCTACGATCAGCAGCCCGAAGCAAAGGCGACGATTGAAACGATTGTGACAGACTATGAGCGCGCCATCAGAGACATGAAGGTCTCGGCGTTTTCGCTCATAGGGATATCCTATGGCGGATTGCTGGCGACAAAGCTTGCGGCAGCGCGTGAAGGGTGGGTTAAGAAGCTGATTCTGGTGGCGAGCGCTCACAAGTTCAGCGAGAGCGGCGAAAACAGGATAAATCGACAAATCCAGTTCGCCCAACAGGAGCAGTACTACGAGCTGATTAATGACTTTGCGGCAATATTCCGCAATCCCCTGCTGAATTTGTTACTGAAGATAAAGCTCTGGGTAGACTGCAACAAACTTACAGAAAAAATGAACTCCGGTGACGTTATTGTGCGATATCTTCAATTGATAATGCAGGCTGAGCCAGTCGATCTGACCTCGATCACAGCAAGGACATTGATTATCGGAGGGGAACTGGATCAGTTTTTTGGCGACGGCATGATGGAAGCTGCCCGAAATAGTATACCAGACGCCAAGCTACATGTTCTTGAAGGACAAACTCACATGGCTCCGGTTGAATGTAGCCGACAGTTACGGAGATTCCTGACGGAATTTCTCGATTGAGTCTAATCTCGCATGGGTGATGCTTCCAATTAGTAGAACATCTGTTTTTCAATAAACGTCCCGATGACTTTTTCGTGGATCTCTACTGAACGCGAGAAGCAGATTGTTTTACGAGCCAAATACACGTTTCTCACCGGCTCCCATGGTGTGCTCAGTATAGGAGATACCATTTTTGGTAAATTTATAGAATGTGTAGCCCTTTTGGGTAGTACAGACCATCAAATCGGAGTAATTAGCCTCAAGAATCCGACACATAGAATCAAGTATTTTTTGTTTGAGGTGTGCAGGGCCGAAATCATGGCTAACGTACTTTGCATGTCGGGACGCAGCGAGATCATCAGATAAAGTGCCGAGTGTCTGAAGTCCCAAGTATAGGGATTCCTTGACCGGTCGACGTGCATAAACTGGCTGCCAGCGGGCGACTTTAGAATAAAGCTGTGTGAAGGTGTCATCCGGTGCTGGCGTAGGCTAGAACATTATTCTATTTCCCTGATTATTCAGGGTTCCTGCATAAAAATGGGCAGTAAAACCACTGTCACGCCAGTTGTTATCCTCATGAGGAGTAAAAAAATCAGAGAATCGGTTATTTTCTTTCGAAGTAACAGTACGGGGTTTGTAACAGCAGGCAAGGGCGTGGATGATCGTTGACTTCCCAGAGCCATTCATCCCCATAATAGCTGTAACTTTCTTATCTGCAGGAAAGTTGATGGTACAGTTTGATATCCCTTTCAGGCTCTGAATCTGAATTTCCTTCAAGCGTAATTGTGCTGGAATGTTTTGCCTGGCAGCCATTCTGAACGGTTCCTTCATATGTTAAAAGTCGGATTAATCTCAGGTACATTACCTCAATTCAGGCAATAAGTCTGGCATCTAAAACTGATATTTCGACATGGAGGAACTGCCAGATCTGGCTTAGCCAGAAATCGGATCTGCGCGGCGGGAAACGCGCAAAGGATATGATAATCAAACCACATAAATAAGATCATACTGAATGTGATATTTTAATTATTAGTAAGAAATCATACATGATATGATTTTTAATCTAACCGGACATGTTCAGACGGAGCGAGCAGGATGGATGAGAAAGAAGTGAATTTTTCACTCAGCTATGAGCAGCTGACCCGGATAGCGGAAGAGCGTATCCGTGAATGCAATCTGGACAGCCAGGGCGCGATTTACATCAGCGAGTCAGCCAAGGCCGGTGCCGTGCTGAGCTATTGGTATGAACTGGCCATAAATGGCTATGCCTCAGTGAATGCCATAAAGAGACAAGAGCTCATAGACGCCGATCACCTGCGCCTCAGACAACTCATCTGGCCGGAGGCGGACAAGCAATGACTCAGGCGCGCCGACCATCGCCGCTGCAGCGGCGGGTGCTGATTGTGCTGGCCGCCCTCAATGCGAAACGTCCGGGGCCGGTGGCGACGCGGGATATCGAGCGGGTGCTGGAGCAGGGCGGGGATGCCCCGGTGTACGGGCCGAACCTGCGCGCCTCCTGCCGGCGCATGGAAGCCGCGGGCTGGCTGCGCACCCTGCGCGCCCCGAACCTGCAGCTGGCCGTCGAGCTGACGGAGGCCGGTCGCGGCATTGCAGAACCGCTCTTCCAGGCAGAACGCGAGGCTGAAACGGCACGACAACGACTGACAGACGTCCGGCGTCTGCCGTTACGCCAGACGGCTGCCGGTGACGCGGTGGAGCTGCAGCTGGGTGACGGTCATTACTCCCTGCGGGAAGCGGCCTACGTGATCCGTCTGGACGGTACCACCTGCCTGCAGCTGACGGATGCCGGCGGCATACGCCGGATAAAAGAGGGCGATCCCCTTCAGGTGGCCAGCTGGTATCAGACCTGTTTTGATGCAGGCCTGCCGGTCACCGTCCAGGTGAATGAGAGCCGGGACTGATCGCCACCACACAAGGAATATGAGCATAAAATGAAAGTCACTGAACCCGGGCTGAATAAGCTGATCGATAACCTGAACACCCTGATTTGCGAGGACAGCCTGCTCACGCGCCAGGAGCGTGAAACGCTGGTACTGGCCGTCGCCGCTATCGGCGCCATGAAAGCGCGCGTCGGCTTGAAAAAAGGCGATGCGCCGACCGTTGCCAGACGGGAAAAAAGGGAGAAAAAAGACCGCCAGCCTGATCCGCGTTTTCCGCGAGCCGGTCATCCCTGGCAGGAAGACGAAAAAACCTTACTGAGTGATGCGCTCGATTCGGTACCGGACGAAGAGATTGGCAAGCATCTGTTCTGGCTTTCCGAGAAACTGGGCAGAACGCCTTTCAGTGTTGCTTTCCAGATCGCGGCAATCAGGGAGCTGCAGGACGGCTGGGAGGAGCAGTTCAGGGAGATTTCGGATAACATTCGCTTGTCCGGTCTGAGCATCAGTGATTATCTTACACAGAACGGCACGGGCCATAACGCCTGAAAGAAATTTGCGTTATTTGTAAAATTAAATACCAGGGAAGCCTCAGGATATAAAAAACTAATGACGAAACAGGAATGGATTTTACGACTACGGCGCTGTACATCGAAGGAAACCCTGGAAAGGGTTATAGAAAAAAATAAATATTCTCTATCAGATGATGAGCTTGAGCATTTCAATGCCGCGGTTGATCACCGGCTGGCGGAGATGACGATGGGAAAGTTGTATGACCGGGTACCGTCAGGTGTCTGGAAATTTGTGAAATAGAACAGGTGAATTTATGAGTTACGGCTGGCTCTTCGAAAATCCGGATGATGACATTTCGGGTGATAATCATATCAGTCTGGAACACCTCCCTCCGGAGCTAAAACAGGTTGCTATCCAGATAGTACAGAATCAGATTGATCGTGATAGTGCGGAGAAAAAACTGGCAGAATTAATCCAGCAACTCGAGTTTGATATCACCGCAGCCGAACTGTCAGCGTATCTTTTTAAACCGGGCCATGCCTGACGGCTTACCCGGTACCATTAATACAACGTGAATCTGAAACTGATATCTCCGGAGGGGAGCATCATGACGGGAACAGGAATTAACACGGTACGTATCGGCGGTGAAGTGAAGCATATCACCGGGCTCGATGCGCTAACACTCATGCATGAATGGTCCCGGCTGATAAAAGAGAATGCTCACCTGTATGACTATAACCGTCAGGTTAACCGGGGCTGGCGCGGCTTTGTCCTGCGCCTGATGGGTATCCATTTGCCTGATAACGACCGTGTTCGTCTTCAGGGCATTAATGCCAGAAAAGACTCCATCTATCCAGAATGAAGCCACGCCTGCAGCGATAATGAGCTGACTATAGCAGAAGAATAGCGAACATTTTGCATTAAGTATATGATATTTAACATAAAACGCATTAAGCGTAGTTGCGGTGTAGGGGCTCAATGATAATGTCTATTTGTGGCTCATTAGGAATGTCCAGGCTATAGTTCTCTGACCTGTATGCCTAGTCAACAACTCGCTTTTCCTGATGAGGAGTTTTCTGTGGCTATACATGACAGCGGGATGTTCACCGTGAAAGAAATCAACCGCCTCAAAATCCTTCAGGATGTCATCGACCGCAACCTGCGTCCTGGTCAGGCAGCCGAAATGTTCGCGGTAGCGCAACAAAGATGAATATTTGAATCAGATAGTTCATATTAAACGGAAATAGGTTACTTCCTCTAAACGTATCAGAGTAACAAAGGCTGAAAATGGCAAAGCTTGAAGAATTAAAAAACATTTATCCCGGTGCACTGGCATGGAAATTTGGCGACAGCCCAGAACTTGCTGACGAACTCGTACAACTGGTTTTGAGTGGGAGAAAAACAGCGACATGCTCTTCGATAGCATCTTTTCACCATGAACATGAACGAGGCGAAGCTCCCTGCGTTGGAAGTTATAATATCATTCTTAACGGAGCCGGGCAGCCAATGTGCGTGATCAGAACTCTCAGGATGCAAGTTATCCGCTTCAATGAAATGACGAGTGAACTTGCCAGTAAGGAAGGTGAAGGTGATTTAAGTCTGGAGTATTGGAATGAAGGTCATAAGCGTTATTTTGAGCGTGAAGGCACTTATTCTGAAGAAATGGAACTTATATTTGAGGAATTTGAACTTACAGAGATTTTGTAACTGTCAGCTACTGGCACTAAGCGGACTTTTCAACATCAGGACATTTCTAACGAGCCAGTGATTAGACATTTTCACTGAGCTTTGACATACAGTGTAACTGCAAAGTTGTGATGCTCGCACTTCCTCTGGGTTAAGTTAAGATGTGCGTCAGGTAGATTCACCATCAGTGGTGAATACGCCGCCAGGGCGGCGTTTAGTTTTGTAACACTTACATCCTGTCTCATCCACTCCCGGGCGGCTTCCGGTACCAGTACTGAAGTGCCAATGTCTAAAAATTAATCATATTATACGTTTCCGTACAGTAATATTCATGGTGATGAGCTTTGTTTCTGCATCACTGCATTATGACTAATTAACTGATTATAAATATAATTTTAAACTTTATATAAAAATTAGTTGAAACATTAAAAAAATTAACGTTACCATTTAGTACAGTTCGAAGCGATGCAAGGAATTAGCATGCCTTACCTGTTACTAACACCACCGGCCCTGATTTGGCGAAGGAATGATGTCTTCAGCCAGCTTCTTTTTCAGGGTGCGGACCAGGTTCTTATGAAAGAAGCGAGTTGGGCTTCAAATGTGGTAATGCTGTATCAACGGCAGATCTGCAATGTTAAGTCGCCGTTGCTCCGCCAACTGCTGATTTCCTCGCTACAAGTACAGTCCCACTCTGTTGATTTACAGCCGATTTTTGCTCCAGGCAATACAATTTATATGGCTGCGATCTCCCTCATAGTTCTTATTATCAATCGTCTCATCTCCCTTATGCGGCCATCGCTGCGTTACAACCGGGAAATGCAATCACGTACTGTACGTGAATTGCTATACCTCTCTCATCGCAACCTGAGTCGGGGCTCGTTGCTAAACCGATTTAGCTTTCAAGAGATATCGATAATGAAATCGGCAATGGTTCTGGCAGTGTATTGCTCTCTGTTGCGGAATATTCTGCTTACCGGTTCGCAACGCTGTCATTTACTGAGCTGGCTTTTTATTTTAAATGGAATCGGTGCTTGTTCATTCGCAAAAACTCAGCGGCCTGTTGATAAATAATAATTTCATGTTTCAACTAATACCAACGGAATAGTTTATTATGTACAGGATATACTTATATCTTATTCTCGCCGCATCGGTTTCCGCACTGGCTACAGATATGATCGTTCCAGCGCTTCCCCTGTTACAAAAAGCGTTTAATACCGATTATTCATCTATTCAGTTAACCATTAGTGGTTTTCTGGTGATATACGCGGCCAGTCAGTTACTGTCAGGATTTCTTGGCGAAAAGCTGGGTAAATTACGAATACTTACGGCCAGCTTTTTGCTCTTCCTGGCGGGAAGTATCATCTGTTTTATGTCCGACAGCTTAGTGATGTTGTTGGCCGGCAGGGCATTACAGGCTCTGGGTGCCGGCGCCGGGCCGGTTCTGTCCAAAGCCATCGCCAAAGAGACGTTTTCCCCGTTAACACTCAAGCGTGCGCTTTCCGATATTTCTTCCGCCAGTGCAGTCGTCCCTCTCATTGCGCCGCTGGCTGGCGCCGCAATCCTCGGCTATCTGAGCTGGAACACGATATTCCTTGTCATGGCCCTGTTCAGCGTCGTCACCCTTCTGCTCTCTCCGCGTCGCCTCGAGCATCATGACGTGGCCACAGTATCCTCTTCGTCCGGTTTTATCACCCCGGCATTTATTCAGGGAACGCTGCTGGTTTCGCTGATCCTGAGTTCGCTGTTTTGCTATATCTCACTGTCGCCGGCCATCTTTATGCAGCAGCTTGGGCTAAGCACCATACACTACTCGCTGCTGTTCTCTGCTTCCGTATTATTTTTTATTATTGGTAATCAGCTCGCAAAATTCGAGCGAATCATTAATCCGTGGTTTTTGTTTGGCATTAATGCACTGTCGGTCTTGCCATTTATTATCGGTAGCCACTCGCTGCTATTGTGCATCGCCGGATCGATGATTTTCAATCTCACCCTTGGCGCCTATTACCCGAGCGCGAACTTCATCGCCCTGCAAATCAAAGGCAAAAAAACAGGTATTGCGGCGTCCGTCACCGGATTTATTCAAACAGTGAGTGCCGGTGCCATCAGCTATTTCGCTGTAAAACTGACGGATACCGGTATGGGTTTTGACAGAACCCTCGGCATGAGCACGTTAACACTGGCAATTTTATCTCTTCTGGTAGTCACTACAATGAAGGTAACACAATGGAAAACTGGCAAAAAAGGAAAATAGACAGGTCATTAAAATATCAGACCAGGGTATTTTCCGAGCATATTAACGAACTGGTCGCAGTAAAAAGAGAGGGTAAGGTCATTACCCTCGACGATGGCAGAAAAATGGTGGAATTTGTCTCTTGCTCTTACCTTGGGCTGGAGACACATCCGGCGCTGAAAAAAGCGGTTGTCGATGCCATTGAACGTTTTGGTGTGCAGGTTTCTGTCGCCAGAACGCGGGTTAAAGTCGATCTCTTTCCGCAGCTGGAAGCGCGTCTGAACGACATCATGCACGGGGCTCATACCCTCACGTTCAACGCAGTGACTCCCTGCCACATCGCGGTGCTGCCGCTGCTGGCATCCGGGACGCTGCCGCATTTTACGTTCAGTAAAAAACCGTACTTTATTATGGAGAAGACCGCGCACGCGACGTTGCAGATCAACCGCGGACTCTTACAGCAGTTTGGCGAAGTCGTCAGAATTGATTTCCAGGACAAGGCGCGGATTGAAGAGGCTTTTCGCTATGCGGCCAGCCAGGGACTGACACCGATCTCGGTATCAGACAGCGTAGGCTCAATGGGTGGTGTCGCCCCTGTTGCACATATCGTCCGCCTGGCGCATCAGTATGACGGCTTCGCCTATATTGACGATGCACACGGCACCTCTATCTACGGAGATTACGGTTCGGGATATGTCATGTCATGCCTCAACCATCAGCTTGACGAGCGTATTATTATCGCCGGGTCGCTGTCCAAAGCTTTTGGCTCACACGGCGGATTTATCGCCTGTCGGGAAGCAGAGACCATCAACTTTATCAAAACCTACGGTACAACCTACGCCTTTGGTGGACCTCCGTCATTACCGGGGATTGCCGCCTGCGTCGCCGCAGCCGATCTCCACCTGGACGGCACCGTCACAGCCCGTCAGGAGAAGCTACAGAACGTCATTCGTTATTTTGACGAAGTGTTCGGCGGGACCGAGATAGTTAACCGGGGCACAACAATGCCGATTCGGGGGATCATGATAGGTAACGAAGACCTCGCCATTACGATGTGCAAAAAACTGCACGATCGCGGCTTCGCCACGACAGTGGCGATGTATCCAACCGTTGAGGAAGGACACGCCATTCTGCGTTGCGCATTGTCTGCGCTTCATGAGAGCGGCCAAATCGACGACTTCCATAAAAACTTCAGTGAATCACTGGCTGAAGCCACAAAATAAATAGCTACTGCCGGCCTGCTTCGTCAGGCCGCTTACGGACATTCGCTCATATGAAAGGAACAAATTTCCCGCTACGGGGAACGTCTCTTATGGTGGCGACCATTATCGGTGGAGGCATGTTCGCGTTGCCGGTTGCTTTCGTCAACGTGTGGTTTATAAAGGGCCTTCTGGTCCTGTCGGTAACAGGCATATTGATGCTGATTACAGGGTTGATCCTCGTCGACATTACGATGCGCTTTCCTCCTGGCGCCAGTTTTCATACCTTCACCCATGCCCTGCTCGGACCCGCTGCCAGCGTAATCATCGGCGTGGCTTTCTGTTTCGTACTTTATTTACTGACCTACGCGTACATATCAGGCGCAGCATCGATAGTGTGGGATCTCCTTCCTCCCGATATTGCTGGCCGCAGCTGGCTGCCGATCATTTTGCTGTCGCTGACGACCTCGCTGATTCTGTGGGCCGGCGGCAAATTGCCCGGTTTTCTCCTCTCCGGCCTTATCGCCGCCAAATTCACCCTTTTTCTCCTGCTGTTCGCCGGTGCCGCAGGAGGCGTAAAAGCACTCAGATTACTCGACTTCGCCGGCAGCACGCCGCTCCAGTATTACCTGCCGATCGTACCGGTCTGCGTTATCGCTTTTGGATTTCATGGCAGCGTCCCCTCTCTGACAAGAATGTACCGGGGGGATAATCATCGTGCGGTCCTCCGCTCTCTCTATTACGGTTTCGCCGTTTCATTAACTGTCTACGCCTTCTGGCTGACGCTCACGATGGGCGCGCTCACGCCTCAGGCTATCCGGCATGTCAGCGATGAAGGCGGGAATATGGGCGCCTTTATCACGGCCCTCAATATCCACAGGACCGCCTCAGCTACCAGTCTGATACTGGTCGCCTTTGGGTGTATTGCCGTTTTAGCTTCACTGATGTCGGCTTCAATCGGCTTAAGTGATTATCTTGAAGATACACTGAACAAAATTAACTGTCAGTGCTCACGCCCGCTCGCAATATTTCTGACTTATTTCCCTCCTGCACTGGCCTGTATTATTGCTCCGCAAGGTTTTTTGTCTGCCTTGTCCTTTGCAGGGATATCACTGGTATTATGGAGTATTATACTCCCCCCTTATTTACTCATCAAAGCCAGGCGTTCCACTCTGCCTCCGGTATATAACTTTCCGGGAAACAATTCCTTCCTGAAAATAATTATTGTTACCGGAGTCATACTCTGGCTATTGATGATTTACGCTTTTCTTTAATAACAATCCGTCTCATTCACAACTGACTTTGCAAGGAAATTATTATGTCTTTTGTTACGCTACGTACCGGGGTGGCTGTCGCGCTGTCATCTTTGATAATAAGTCTGGCCTGCCCGGCTGTCAGTGCTGCACCATCCTTGAATCAGGATATTCACGTTCAAAAGGAAAGTGAATATCCTGCATGGTGGAAAGAAGCTGTTTTTTATCAGATCTATCCTCGCTCATTTAAAGACACCAATGATGATGGCATTGGCGATATTCGCGGTATTATTGAAAAGCTGGACTATCTGAAATCGCTCGGTATTGACGCTATCTGGATCAATCCCCATTACGACTCTCCGAACACCGATAACGGCTATGATATCAGTAATTACCGTCAGATAATGAAAGAGTATGGCACAATGGAGGATTTTGATAATCTTGTTGCCGAAATGAAAAAACGAAATATGCGCTTAATGATCGACGTGGTCATTAACCATACCAGTGATCAACACCCGTGGTTTATTCAAAGTAAAAGCGATAAAAATAGTCCTTATCGTAACTATTATTTCTGGCGTGACGGAAAAGATAATCAGCCACCTAATAATTACCCCTCATTTTTCGGCGGTTCGGCATGGCAAAAAGACGTGAAGTCGGGACAGTACTATTTACACTATTTTGCCAGGCAGCAGCCTGATCTCAACTGGGATAACCCGAAAGTACGCGAGGATCTTTACGCAATGCTCCGCTTCTGGCTGGATAAAGGCGTATCAGGCATGCGATTTGATACGGTGGCAACCTACTCAAAAATTCCCGGATTTCCCAATCTGACACCTGAACAACAGAAAAATTTTGCTCAGCAATACACCATGGGCCCTAATATTCATCGATACATTCAGGAAATGAACCGGGAGGTACTGTCCCGGTATGATGTGGCCACCGCGGGTGAAATTTTTGGCGTCCCGCTGGATCGTTCTTCCCAGTTTTTTGATCGGCGCCGGCATGAGCTGAATATGGCGTTTATGTTTGACCTCATTCGTCTCGATCGTGACAGCAATGAGCGCTGGCGTCACAAGCCGTGGTCGCTCTCTCAGTTCCGCCAGATCATCAGCAAAATGGATGTCACGGTCGGAAAGTATGGCTGGAACACGTTTTTCCTGGATAACCATGACAACCCCCGCGCTGTATCCCATTTCGGGGATGACAGGCCGCAATGGCGGGAAGCTTCGGCTAAGGCACTGGCGACGATCACCCTCACCCAGCGGGCAACGCCGTTTATTTTTCAGGGCTCAGAGCTGGGAATGACTAATTATCCCTTCAGACAACTCAACGAATTTGACGACCTCGAGGTCAAAGGTTTCTGGCAGGATTATGTCCAGAGTGGAAAAGTCACGGCCACCGAGTTTCTCGATAACGTGCGTCTGACGAGCCGCGATAACAGCAGAACACCTTTCCAGTGGGATGACAGCCTGAATGCCGGTTTTACTCACGGAAAGCCGTGGTTTCACATCAACCCAAACTATGTGGAGATCAACGCCGTACGTGAAGAAGCCCGCGAAGATTCAGTGCTGAATTATTATAAAAAAATGATTCAGCTACGCCATCATATCCCGGCTCTGGTATATGGCGCCTATCAGGACCTTAACCCACAGGACAATACCGTTTATGCCTATACGCGAACGCTGGGTAACGAGCGTTATCTGGTCGTGGTGAACTTTAAGGAGTACCCGGTTCGCTATACTCTCCCGGCTAATGATGCGATCGGAGAAGTGGTCATTGAAACTCAGCACCAGGCGACCGCGCCACAGGGTACATCCCTGTCATTGAGTCCCTGGCAGGCAGGTGTATATAAACTGCAGTAATCACCTGGCAGGTAACATGACCAGACACAGGGGCAGTAGCGTTCCCCAGGTCTTTAGCACAACCATAATCAGTGTCGGTACGTCGGCCTACCGGGACGGCTATAACGGTAAACCATAAAATCATATCATATGTGAGATTATTGATAATAAGACGTTCATCACCTGCAGATGACCCTTCGAAAAATCATCATTAAATATGACAGGAGCGCAGTATGGCCAGCACAGAGAAGATATTTACCCTCTCCTATGACGAACTGCTTGAGCACACCAAAAAAGTGGTCACCGATTTCAGGCATCTCAGCACGCCGCCGGACATCCTGGATATCTGGAGCAACAATGGAGTCATCGTGCTCTGGCATTCATTTGTCGAGGCTATGGGGGTGCCCGGGAAGGACTATCTCAGTGACTTAAGACAACTCAAAAGTCTGGGCGGTCTGAACTTCTACGATCAGGACTCCACAGACTGATAAACGACGTCTCTCGGCGCCGCTGCAATGGCGGTGCCAATGACCACATGATCACGCATTGAATCAAAACCATCTGCCGGGCATAGAGCAGGCTGAGGCGTTCCGTGACGAGCTGCACCACCGTAAAGGCTTCCGTTATCTAAATCCTGGTCCCTTAAATCTCTCACACACAGCAGCAGACAGACTGCCTGTGTCATATTTATTCGTACAGTCGCTCTGATCTTTAACAAACAGAACAAAAGTCGTCATAATCAGAGATACAATCAGGCCCGGTATTACTGCCTTAAAAGCATCCTTAATTTTCCTCTCTTTTTTGTAACCCATAATGCAAAAGAAAAATAGGGGGAATGAAAACAGCGCAAAATCCATTATATTAAACAAACCGATTATCATTACCGGCAACGCAAGAATGGGACCAAAGATGAATGCAATAATGATTGTGACGATATACCCATTCATAAATCACTCCTTAATTAAATGTTGTCGCATTCATTATATGTTGTTCTTATTTAGAATGACAAACTGTATCGGTCAAAATTCCTCAATTAATGAATATAAAGCTGCAGGAGTATGTCGGTAGCTTACAAACATCACCTCCAGATTATGATGGCTGACCAGATATAAGGCACGCCTGAGAGCAGAAATTATCCAGCCAGTTTCATTACCAAATGCTCCGCCTCCGACCATAGTCACATATACTCTCGGATTGCCTGTACGCCGGTAGTTCAGAACACCTGCCAGCAACGTTGCTTCGTAACTGGCTTCCAGTACCAGCGATGCAAAAGGAGCCCAGTCTTCCCGGGGAGATGAGTTATACGCGACAGGTAAGGCAGAGCAGAGAGCCTGAGACACAAACTGATCTTCAGGTACTCCTGGTATAGTGACTTCAGTATCTGAGTGCAATCCGATGCGTAACTCCTGTCTGAGCCTGTCCCGCATTTGCTCATCCAGCGATGCAATATGATGGCTAATAGCCTGCACTGTATTAGCCGACATCAGGGCATACCCGTTTTTCATTCGTATGCCATCAATGCCAATAGCCTTTTCCATATCAGCCAGCGTGTTAAGCTGGCTGGTAATGGATTGTCCAGTCTGTGACCCTATCGGGACAAGATAGTTACGAAATACCGTGGCAGCAGCACAGGCCATAGCGCAGGCAGGTCCTTGAGTATGATCAAACTGGTAATCGGTAATCCCCTTTTCTGGCGTTGTATATTCACATGGCATTTCGAGCAAGTTGAACTGACTGGCAACCTGGATCAGCGCGCCCTTTACTTCGGATTTTCGGTGGAGGTCATATGCATCAGCCTCAAGTATGTCAAATCTGCACCTTCCATACGGTTCTGTCACAAGATTGCTGACCGCTTTCCTTAATTCGGCCAGACTCGGCATGGTCAGAATACCAGAACGATAAGAAACAGATGGCTGGCTTCTGGTATGAAGAAAAGGGCCTTCCTGGAAAAAACAAGCCTGAGTCTCTGCATAGTCTGATTCTTCGAATCCAAATACGTCATTAAACCAGCTCATGATAAGTTCCTTTATTGAAAAGGCAGGTATTATATTAATATCTTTGTTTATAGGTAAATTCAACAATTAACTTTACTGACTAACAATAATACATGTAAAAATGAATTATATATTTAGTACGATAATTACTTATTAGACTTGCACCGCTTTTAATGCACAGGTCTGAAGCTTTTAAGATCTCCCTGTCGTGATAGCTGTCCATATTGATGATGGAAATTAGTTACGATGCATGGCTAATTTTAAAGCTAATGTATGCGTACATTAGCTTTAAAACACGGATCAGCCTCCCACAACTCATCAGCCAACAGGCTCGATGAGCTCTGGTCCCTGATTCTTCACATTACCAACAGCGCGCGTTACAGGATGCCATTTGAAATGATCAGCTGACACAGCTCCATCAGCAGCAATTTCTGCAGCCTCCTTACCCGAAATGTCCTGTTTCATCCACTCCCGGGCGGCGTCCGGTACCAGGACAAGTGGGCGCCGGTCATGGATATCAACGAGACCTTTATCAGCCGCGGCCGTGACAATCAGAAACCCTTCCGCCTCATCACCACGCTCAAACGGAGTGCTTCCGATCGCGGCCATGAGGATTGGCTGGCCGTCTTTACGGTGGATGAAATAGGGCTGCTTCTTGTCTCCTTCACGCTTCCATTCAAACCAGCCATCGGCAAAGCAGATCGCCCTACCGTGCTGCCAAAGAGGTTTAAACATCCTGCTGCTGGCTGCTGTCTCAACCCGGGCATTAATCAATGGCGGTTTATCCCACCACCCTGGCGCGTAACCCCAGTGAACCGGATCGAGCTGCAGCTGTTCGTCGCGTTCGCTCAGCAGTAACACCCTGGTACCCGGGGCGACGTTATAGCGACCGATGGGTTCCGGGTCGTAGGCAATATTTCGATCTGCTTCATTGGCGAGGAGAGAAAGATACTCTTCCCGCGTCATTGACTGAGAAAAACGTCCGCACATACTCACCTCCTATGGCCAGGATGAAATTATAGCTGCTTCGCCCTATCCAGAGTTATTAAAGCTAATGTATGCGTACATTACGCTTTATCATATAACTCATACGATAACCTGGAAACTTCACGTAAAAATGTTGTACGTGGCGGGTAAGCAAATACCCTGCGGGGATATTTTAAAACTGTGACGCCGGCAAAGATAAGAAATGTGTATTACCATTTATTACGGGATAAAAAGTCAAAGAATTGTCACTGTACTCTGTTCCCGTTGAAGTTTGTCTTTCAATCATATTGATTGGTTCAGAAATTTGTACACATCCATTTTTAACATTTTGTGTTTTTACCCGATATATTCCTGATGGGATTTGTTCCAGAGTAATTTGGCTACCTGCTGGAACGAATACTTCACGTACAAAATCAGTTTTGATGTATGCATTTTCCAGGGTTAACCGGATTCGTAACCCTTCGTTATTTTGAGTGTTATCTAACCTAAGTGAGGACAAACCATTTCGCCTGTCTTTTTCAGATAAAACAGTTGGGATAGTAGGCCACAGTAGTTGTTGCACAGATGAATCACAAATTCCGTTATTGTTATTTACACGTTCTGGTTTTAATGGGGATGAGTTGCTTCCTGTATCTGTTTTATCTAAAGAAGCATCTCTTTCATTAATATTATCAATAATAGCGTACGCAACAATCCCTATCACACACAGGCCGGCAACAGTTTTCAGCATAGAAAACAAAGGGTAAAAAACAACACCTAATATTGTCATTAATGATTTCTTTTTTCTTTCTGGTGTTGTTTTAACTGATGCCTGAACATTAACATTCGCTTCTGAATTTCGTGCTATTGTGGCTTCAGCCTTTTCTCTCCAGGTTTCTTTAATAATCCAGCGATCATGTTCTTTTCTTTTCAAAGGGTCAATTAATACTTCGTATGAGGCATTAATTATTTGCATTATCCTTACAGCTTCGGGATTATTTTTGTTTATATCCGGGTGATATTTCTTTGCCAGCGTCCGGTAAGCAGCTTGTATTACCTCCACAGGAGCATCTTTCGACACTTTGAGGTTATCATAGTGTGTTCTCATCTTCTTCCCGTAGTGATAAAAGTCCCTGCCATGTGTATATCAAAGTTGCTGAATGTTGTAAAACCCTGGAGTGTGCAGCTGAACTCCGCCCCTGATTTGAAAGGTTCAGCCTCCCCACTTCCCTGCAAAGCCATACCCGCTTAACACGCCACAGACGCCTCTGTATGCGGTCGGACGGGTCCCGATTAGCTACCTCAGAAACTGGTGAGAAGGTTCTTCCCATATACCATAAAGTATCCCCTTCCCGGGTTGTTAGCGCAGTTCCCGGATGTCTCGCTGTACCTTCTGTTCCAGGATATGGATAGCGGTTCTGGCGCCCTGGTTGATTATGCCCTGCTCTTCAATCCTGAGGAGTCTGTCCTCCTGCTGCAGCGATGTACGCAGCGCCGCTGTATGTGTTTGCTTCTCTCCGGAACAGGTGGAGTGTTCGCATCCGCGGGACATCATTTTCGCCGCATCCTGAGCCTGTGATACCGTGATGAGCCTTACCGCTGCAGCTGCAGGACCCGCTATCTCGATCGTCATGGCCAGTAAACATAGCGGTAGTATGCGGGTTTGTACCTTCAGACAGACTTTCATTTTTTACGGTTTGATTTATTTTCAGCAATCCCTGCCCGTCTCTTTACTGGAGCTCTGCGAGAATTTTTTCCGGAGAAACACTACCGAGGAAAGTATGTACAGACGGCTCCAGCACAACCATCGCAGGCGTGGCGGTAACCCCGAGTCGGTCTGCAAGCTCGGACTGTTTAATCACCAGATTTTTACATTTTTCTGAACTGGTGTTATCTGGCAAAAAACCGGCCATCGCATTTTTAAAACTTTTCTGGCGATCGGGTGCACACCATACTCTCCCCATATCTTCTATGACAGAGTCTTTGATGGATGACGGCACCACAGTCACAAATGACATAGTGAGCCCTGCATCCGTGTACTTTTTGATATTTTTCACAACATAGCTGCAATAAACACACTGATTTTCAACAAAAACTAATAATTTATGTTTTTCAGCTTTAGCCTGGAAGGTAACGGGCTCCAGCTCAGCTAAGGAGCGGGATATATCTTCATAGGCCATCTGTGGCGTTACATCTGAGGCCGGAGCCGCTGAAGCCCCGCTGCTGAAGCCGGCTACCGTAAAAATGCCTGCAGTTAATGCTTTAATACAAAAGTGCATGATTTTCTTTTCCTCATCCCTGATTACCTTCAGGTTGTCGACGTCTGGTTCATGTCACAGTTAACGCCTTTTTTTTCATCTGGAAAAGAAAATCGTTTCTGGGGAGCTTCTTAATGCCGCGTCAGCGGCATAGAGGCGCCAGCTGAAGTTAAATGGAGTGCCGCGGGCAAATGGCGCCGTCGCCCGGCGCAGCCGGCTGCTGTTTTGACAGGTTCTGCCTATCCCCCCCCCTTCCCTTGTATCTGACAGTTTGTGGTGATTAGCTACCACCACTGAAGCAGAGTGAGCCGCCCCCTTCACTTAAGGTCAGAAAAGCAAGCACCGCTGAACCTTGATTTGCAGCATATGGCCCTCCGCCAGCACATCAGGTTTCTAGATTGATGGCTGTGAGGATCGTGGTCCGGCCTGCATGCTGCTAGTTTGTGCTTATGCTGTAAGCAACTTCTCTCTCGAAAAACAGTGAAAAAAGTTGGTTGCACATGTTGAGTATGCAACTCACAACCGCTATATTGTGTGTACGGAAAGGCTCCGTACACAATCTAGAACGTTTTGAATAGGTGATTAACCTAAGTATATACCGGTCGAGTGACCAACATAATGTAGTAATTAACTGTTTTTACAGAAGCCTGTGAGAACAGCTTGGAGAACAAATGTATGTCCGCACTGAGAAAGCAGCGCATAGATCTAAGATTAACTGATGACGACAAAAGCTTAATCGAAGAAGCCGCGGCAATGTCAAACCAGACTATTACACAGTTTGTAGTTGCCAGTGCCTCAGAACGTGCAGCGGAAGTGATTGAACAACATCGCAGAATGGTTCTAAACGAGGAGTCTTGGAACCTTGTCATGGATGCGATCGCAAACCCTGCTGCGCCGAATGAGCGGCTGAAGCGAGCAGCGAAGCGTCTACAAAAAATGAGGTAGCTTATACGTGATGCAAGAGCTGGCGATAGAGATGATCAACGACGAATTTGACTATGACATAGGCGAATTCGATTGTGGAGAGGAAACCTTAAATACATTTTTGAAAGACCATCTCAAGCGGCAGCATGATGGGCAAATTTTAAAAGGTTATGTATTAGTAACCAAAGAACAGAAGCCTAAGCTGTTAGGCTATTACACATTATCCGGGAGCTGTTTCGAGAGAAAAATGCTCCCGTCAAAAACACAGCAAAGAAAAATCCCTTATCAGAATGCGCCAAGCATTACTTTGGGACGCTTGGCTATTGACAAATCAATTCAAGGTCAGGGATGGGGTGAATTGCTAGTAACTCACGCAATGAATGTCGTCTGGGATGCATCTAAGGCCGTAGGAATATATGGTCTCTTCGTGGAAGCTCTGAACGATAAAGCTAAGCACTTCTATACCAGATTAGATTTCATACAGCTCGTTGGTGAGAATAGTAATCTGCTATTTTACCCGACAAAATCTATTGAAAAAATCTTTACCGAAGAGTAACTAGAGAAAGCCTCTGAATCTTCAGAGGCAGTTTTATATGCAACAACAATTAAATAACAACAGCTAAGATTAAGGTGGCTGAAATGTTAGAGTTTTTTAAAGAAATTTATGCTTCAGTAAAATCCAACTCTAGTGAAAGAGTTAAAAATTACTATATTGGAGCATTTATATTCTCGTGGCTCACTATTAACTGGAAATTTGTTTTAACGATACTTTTTAGTGAAAGTAAGATTGAAGAGAGAATAGATAAAGCAGGTTTTTATCTAACCACTGACAAGTGTCTGACTCTCCCCTTTATTGTATCTGTTTCCATTTGTTTATTGCTGCCCATTATTAATATGATTATTGCTTACGCTCAAAGAAACCCTAATAAGTATTTGCGCGGCGATAGTCATTCAATAAAGGTTAATAGACTGCAAAATGAAATTGAAACCGAAACACTGAGAGCTGAACGTGACATTGCATACCATAAAAAGAGCGTCAGTGAATCCCTTGAAGTTCAGACTCTTCAAGCTCAAATCCAAGAGTCAAAGGACATAAGCTCTAAACTGAGTGAAGAAAACTCAGCATTAACTGAGCAATTAAGCAATGTTAATAACCAACTTAGTGTATATACGCAGGAAGTTGAAAATTTAAAAAGACAGCTTGTAAAATCAGAAGCGGCCAATGAAACTTTAGAGAGGAACACAAGAAAACTGCAGGCTGAAACGATTAATTTAAGGACAATGCTCGATGATACCAAAGTTATTTTAGAGGAAAAGAGAAAAGAACTTGAAGAAAATGAGAATAGATCCAAAATAGCGCGTGATAGTTTTTCTGCCGAATTATCACAATGGAGAAATAAAAATGAGGAATTACTAAAGGAAATGGATAAATTAAAAAGTGAGCATAAAAAAGGTGCTGCAGGAATAGGTTTAGGCGAAAGAGTTCAGACTAAAAAAAACTGATAGGAACAGCCATGCATCTGACTACGAAATTAATCAATTAAAAACAACACTCGCGAAAAATGGGACGTCAAGCAAGACTAATGTCCGCCTGTGGGGGCCTGGCAGCACCCTGATAAATGCGCATCATCCGCCGGACGCTGGGCCTCGTAGTGGCAGATCGACAGTAGTTTCACCCCAGAGCCACCTGAAGTGCCCCCTTATCCAGCATTGCTTTGGCGGGCAGCTTCTTGAGTCTGACGTTCTCCTCTTCAAGTGACTTAAGCCACTTTACCTCAGGGACTTCTTTGCCGCCAAACTTCTTGCACCAGGTTTAGAAAGTAGCGTTTGAAATAGCATGCTTGCGGATCGTTCCCGGGCAGAAACCCCGACGTCGACCTCGCGGAAGATACTGATGATCTGCTCTTCGGAAAAACGCTTCTTCTTGGGGATGCCCTCACGTTGCTGAGGAAAACATTACTAACATCGTGGAGTGTTAATCAACGGGGTGCTGGTAAAAGTAATTGGTACTTAACATGAAAGCATTAAACGCACTTATGCGGTAACAGTAAAGTTGTAATATTTGCCTATGGTGAAGTTAAGATATACGGCGTGTCCAAGAGACGTACCGGGCGTGCGTTATCTAAATCCTGGTCCCTTAAGTGTCTCACACATTGCAGCTGGCAGATCGCCAGATTCATATTTATTCGAACAGTCGTTTTCATCCTTAATAAATAGAACCACAGCCATCAGTATCAGAGATACAATTAGGTTACGATGAACGGCTAATTTTAAGGCTAATGTATGTGTACATTAGCCTTAAAACATGGCTCAGCCTCCCACATCTCATCAGCCAACAGGCTCGATGAGCTCTGGTCCCTGATTCTTCACATTACCAACAGCGCGCGTGACAGGATGCCATATGAAATGAGCAGCTGACACAGCTTCATCAGCAGCAATGTCTTCAGCCTCCTTACCCGAAACGACCTAATTGAGATGTCCACTCTCTCTCTGGGCTAAGTTAAGATCTGCGTCACGTAGATTCACCATCGAGGGATTCTGATGATTACTTAGACTGTTAACCCCACTAAGGGATAAAATCAACAATATCCCCAGAAAAGGATAAAACATGACTCCATTCGTTCCTACCGCAGAGCAAATTAAAGCTCTGGTACGCTTCGCTGGGCTGGACAGCTGACCCGCTTACACGATCATTCAGGCCAGTATCTCCGAATTTTAAGCTGATGACGGTAGCATTGTACCGGCTTACGAGGAGCTTATCGTCTACTCAGAATCAGAAGATTCAGGCACAAAAAACGATCAGCCTCTCCTGTAAGGGGGGAGAGACTCTACCTCATACACTGTGTGCTGATGTAGGCCTGCAGATAGCTCACCTGCCCGCTAACGGCGCTGATCCGCTCCCTGAGGGTGTAATAATCCCGTTCAGCGGTGTCTGTAAGTGGGGGGGTTGCATTGCTCATGCGGCCGACGCCGGCCGTGTCAACGACCGGGCAGGTGGCGTTGACCTGCAACCCACACTGGCCAGTGCGCACACAAAACTGCAAATCGCCAAGCTTCTTTTTCGCATCGGTTAACTCATGTGTATACCGGGTATCCAGGGACGCCACGGCGCGGGCCCGGGTCTGCATGTCGGTAATGGTGATGTTTGCCACCTGAAGGTTATGTTCCGCCCTGTCTGCCCTGAGGGTCTCCTTACGGGCCTGTTCCCGGTAATGCCCGGCTGCCAGCAGTACGGCCACCATGACAAGCAACACCACTCCCGGCAGGACGGTCTTTTTCAGCAGCGCCAGGGCTGCGCCGGTGATCACTGGTCACCTGCCAGTGCCAGGGCGCGGGCAAACACGTCGTCACCATAAGGCTGTTCGCCATTCTCATGCCGGACGATGGCTTTCAGGAGTGTTGTCATAAAGCCACTGTCGCCGGTATCAGCCAGCTGATCTGCCGGCATGCCGGTCGCCTGCACCACACTGTCGATACAGGCCCGGGTGTCGTTTTTATCCGGATGGGCACGGCGCCGGATTATCTCACTGATCCTGTTCAGGTTATGCTTCTGCCGGTTGCGCCGGAGTATAATGACCATCGCCCTGATGCCGTATTCCGGCGCAATAAGCCGGCAGAAGGCTTTATCCGTATCCTGCCCGTCCCGGACCAGCCCCTTCCAGTCTTCACCCCGGAGAATATTGTCGGGGTTGTTGTTGCGGATGCCACGTGATAACGCCATTGTTACACCTTCTCCTTTCCGTTACCGGAACCAAACCGCTTCGCAAGATAATTCATTGCCAGCGCTCTGATGGTGTCCACACCCGTGAGCCCAACCCCCCCGCCAAACGCCACCGACAGAGTTTTCGGTAACCCAAGGTATTCCAGCGCCGACGAGAACGTCAGCGTCAGCGCGCCACAGAGCAGCATCTCCAGTATTTTTTTCTTCCAGCCCCCGCCGCCACCAAAGTAAGCCATGCGCAGGGCAGCCATCACCACGGAGAACAACACGGCCCCGGTCGGCGAATCTCCCCGCCACCACCGATGGAACAGGTCCAGCATCTCCGGCCAGGAAATGGTTTCAGTGTTCATCTTCATGCTCCCGGCCCCCGACAACACCGGGGGCTCACTGGGGGGATTACCAGCTGATGCTGATGTCGCCCAGGTTAATGACACTGCCGTTATTGAACGCTGCGGAGGCATTCTGGTTCTTCACCGGGCTCCAACCGTCATTCCAGGGCACAAACATAATGGTTTTCGGTAAGTTCTGCAGAATGGTGTTCACCAGGCTGGCATAGTCGTACTGGCCATTGGTCGTTGACGGCCCCACTTCCACCAGGCCAAACGGTTTGTTCAGGCCCAGCATTTCGTCGTACCCGGCCAGGGCGGCCGGGTTATCGGCATAAAAGTCCAGACCGGCAATATCCACATAACCGGCTCCCGGGTAGTACGCAGTTTTGTGGTCACGGTTCGCGTCCGGCGAAAACACCCACAGCAGGTTGGTCAGTCCTTTCGTGTTCACGAAATAGCTGAACACGTCCTGGTAAAGGCGGCGGTACAGGTCTTGGCGTGTGGAGTCATCCGTGTTGTACCCCGTCGCTCCCCACCAGAACCATTCGCCGTTCATTTCATGCAGGGGACGGTACAGCACCGGCACGCCGTTATCCCGCAGTTCCTGCAGACCCTGAGCCACTTTATCGAGCAGTGACAGCCAGCGCTGACGGGCGGCACTGCCGTCCTGCAGGATGGTCGCATACTCATCGTTGCTGATAGCGTGTTTCAGGCCACCTTCGCCGTTACCAGGGTTGTTTCCTGCATAGATCGGGTTAGGCAGGTGATGGCTGATGGCAACCAGGCCACCGTTTTTCCAGTGGCTGATTAAGTCACTGTTGCAGCTGTGGTCAATCAGGCTGGCCTCATCGCTCGGGGAACTGACATCCCAGCCGCGGGCGTAGTCTGCCCCGTAAATTGCCGGGAATTTCCCAGTGGCGTTTTTGATGGCGTTACCCTGGGCCAGGGAGAAACCGCTGTCTCCGCCGACGTTGCTATAGCCACCGAAGACACCGGAGATGAGCTTCTTACCGTTGCTGTCCGGCAGCGTGCTTAACCACTGATAAACCTTTTTCGCGCTGTTGTCGGCAGACGGATTCGCTGGTACTGCAGTTGAAGAAGTCATTCTGTTTTTCCTGATGATAAATGTTGTGTCTGATCCTGATGGCCCCTGGTGTGTTGCGGGGGAAACTTCCGGAGTGTACTCCGTTGGCGATAAGCCTCTCCCGCGAAAAAAAACTGTATAAATACACATGTGTTTTTATACAGTTTTTTGATGGTAGTTTCGGAGTGAGATAGTTGTCAACATGTGACGGTCAAAAAAATCATTCTCCATATCAATTAAATAAAACTGTCTTGTGAGAGAAACAATCTGGACAAAAGAATGGTGACGGGCGTGAGAGAACGGACCGTGTCAGCGGGTATACCCTCCTCTGCCTGAAATTAGGTAGTCCTGGCCTGCGCAGCCGGGCGCGAACTGAAAAGATGAGACGGGCCGGATTCACGGAGAAAGAGGGGATATTCTGCTGCATGATAAACCGGAACCAGTGGGTACTGGCACAGTGATGTGCGAACGGGTGGTATCAGCCTGACCGCACCTGGCTGGCAAAAACTCAGGATAAAGTCCACTGTAGTAAGCAATCGTAGCCCGCGATGCACGGGAAATGGAAGCCAGCCCTTTTAAGGCTCTCTGTTAAGCCCCGTTGATGCAGCAATCAGACCTTTAAGTCACTCCTTCGCAACTTAAAATCAACTTACATCATGTTGTTGACATCGGAATATTTAGAGGAGTAGGATTATTTTACTGTATATATATACAGTTATTTTCAGGTTCTGTTTTTACTAACGTCAAAGAGGATTTTTTTATGGGTATTGAAGATTCAAATCAGGGGCCAGGCTGGAATGACCATGACACCCCCTACGGCCCGATTCACAGTTATGATGGTAACAACGGCTCCTCGAGCTATGGTGGGGGTTCTGGTGGGAACGGTGGTAACCGCCATGAAGGGATCACGGACAAAACAACGATTAATATTGCCTCAACGAAAGACTATAACGGCACATATATGACTATGTGTGTGAATAACCTTAAGGCTCATGAAGGGTTTAAAAACAGCATGTACAAAGATACCGCGGGTAATATTACGGTGGGTATCGGCCATATGCTGGCGACTGCTGACATGGCAGCGAGCTTACCGTTTACTCGCACAAAAATAACTCATGCTCATGGTGACGATATGGAGCATGAAGAAGCCGTTTCGAAGGCGGATATCACTTCAGCATTTGATAGCTTTAAAAAGGACTCTAAAGCTGTTCCGAGTAGCCTGCATCTCTCAAATGATGCAGTTATCGGACAATGTATCAAAGATGTCCAGAGCACCGAAAAAGGCTTACGGGGTCTTTACTCTGGTTATGATAACTTCCCGAATGAAGGAAAAACTGCCCTGGTTGATATGGGGTTCAATCTGGGCATCGCTAAGCTAAAAAACGGGTTCCCCAATTTTAACGCTGCGGTCAATCGTGGTGACTGGAATGGTGCAGCTGATGAATCCCATCGAACTGGGATCGGGGATAAGCGTAACAGCGATACCAAAGCACAACTGCAACAGGCAGCAAAAAGTAAGTAGTTAAATAAGGCGCTCACAGAGCGCCTTTTTTCAGAGATGGCTGTTCTCATCAAGCCGGGTAACCTTCCAGATTCGTTCATGCATATCATCAATACGATAGAAGGCCTTATCAGCGGCCGTACCGCCAGTGGCGTAGCCAGTCAGGGCCACTATATTGAGTTGATTCCCTTTCTTATCAGCAAAAGTATAGTAATCATCCAGGACATACCCGGTTGATCTGGCGGCTGATTCAAGGCGATCGTCCTTAGCCTTCAGGTCAGGTGTATAATCGGCGATAGATTTACCCGCGTAGTGCATCCTTACATCCTGTTGTTCTTTATTACTTACGAGGTATGCCGCACTTGCGGGAAAGTGCTGAAGAATGTCTGCCAGCCCTGGTTTATTTGCATTTACCGGCGACATTTCGTGCTCAGTTGTGTATGCATTCAGCCAGCACGAAAACAAAGCATCTTGTGCAGTACGGAAATCAGGATCGGAGAGTTCTGGTAATTCTTTAACCGTTTCACCAGCCTTACGCAAAGAAATAAAATCGGCACAGGATGATACATGTGCCTGATTCTGGTCGCTCAAAACCAATGTCAGCGGCGAATCATTGATTACAAGTTCACCCGCTGCAAGTGCCGAAGTACTCAAAAATAACGTAGCGGCCACACATACATAACGTTTCATTAAACTACCTCCATTGGTGTTGTAGCATCTTGCCCCCTGGTAGGAACGAAAGCAAGTGAGGTAATATCGATCCTGAAGAAACGTTTTTTTCTCATCATCGTGAGCATTTCAACTTATCTATTATGGCAAGCAGGCAAACCCCTGCTGAAAAATTGCTGTGAGGTAAGTGGGTTTTGGAGATTCCTAATAAATAACGCTTTAAAACGCCACCCTGGCGACGTTTACCGGTCTTGTCGTCGGTCAGCTGCATGCCCTGAAGACAGGAACCACTTTTAATGACGAGGGCCCGAAACAAGCACTATCAAACTGACTGTACCAGGCAGGCATTAACTCAAGGTAACGCTCACAGCAGTAAGTGAGCGCAGTCCGCTATGAGCGAGGAGCGGGCATTTGGATAAATGGTTTATCATTTGAATGTCCATGAAATCGGCCGGTCTCTTCAGGGCGAAATTATCAATATGCGTAAAGAACAACGGCAGGCGTTAAGCCCACCGTAACTCACCGGAAAAAGTCATCTACCGAATCGCTCCACTCATGTCCGGACACAGACCAAACCTTGTTAATCGGGGGGGGATATCCGCTTCTGCAGTACCCATTTTTTCCCACGAAATCGAATACTGCATGCGGATATCCGTTGATAAGGAGCACGCACTTCCGACTGTCTTCAGACCAGCCGATTTTAACGTCAGAAGGTATGTGGCCGTCTGAAATATCCTCGACATTGTAGATATGCACTGCATCAAGAATCGGGTTTCCTTCTACGGACTCATCGAGCGCATAGAAATACCCGGTCCGGCCGTCGTCTTCAAATACGGCCGCCAGCATCCCCTCAGGTGCCAAGCTTTTTATCACCTGTGCTTCTCCCACAATGAGCTGAGCCTGTAGCGTCACTAAAATTGTCATACAGATGACTCTCCTTTCCCTGATTGTTTGGTAAGCCTACTTTCAAACTGACAAGCAATCTACCATAACATCCCTGCGATGAATTTCCCCCTGACCTGCAGGCATTTTGTTGAAAAATGACTATTTTAGAAAAGTCTGCATCTGGCACAAAGCAGACGTTAAGACTTACAGCATTGGGAAGCTTCTGAATGCCGCGTCAGCGGCATGGAGGCGCCAGATGAGGTTACATGTGTCTGTGGAGTCAAATGGCGCCGAAAGCCCGGCGTAGCCGGTTACGGGTTCATAAATTCTGCCATCCTACCCCCTGCCCTGATTAACCTTAACCTGCTAACAGCAATGAAGAAGTTAAAGTAATCCCTTTTAACCCCGGTGAGCGGGCTTTACGGCGTTTACGACGTAAAGGGCGTGATTTCCGGGGCCTTAGCGGCGGCAGCTTGCTGCTGACGCTTAGGGGGATGTTCTTCAATTAATTCAGCGACACCAGGGAACTTAACGCGGTAGCTGCAAAGCCATACCCGCTCAAAACATCTCAGACGTCTCTGTACGCGGTCGGAGTGGTCACGACAAGGCGATAGCCGCAGTCGGGGCGTATCTCCGCGTTAGCGGGCCGCAGGGCCGCTTACGAGCGTGTACCAGACAACTGACCGCAGCTCCACCTACAGCGATGAAGAAGAATAGTTACAACACCCATCATTAAAAGCGACATCATTCCCGGCCTTCGGCCGGGGGCGGGGGCGCTTTTCAGTGGTGGGGAGGGGCACCTGGCCGGCAAACCGGCGCCGGTTTTATGAAGAACGTCCTTTTGAATGCTGTAACTAATGTGGTTCTCCGGTCGGGGCCCGTCGCGCAGCGATGGGAGCTCTCTCTGATGTTGCCGAACCGGCGCGACCGTCAGGTCGCTGCAAGGGCGGGCATTCTCCCGAGCCTGTCCACAGGGCAGGCGATGAACAGGTTATGTGTTTACAGGATTTATTAAAGGATCTTTAAAAGAGGTACAGAACTGGTGTTTAAAAGGAACCACGCGCCTTGAAAGTCCGACGGCATGTGCTTTGTGCGTATCACGGTTGTAGCCTAATGAAATACTCCCTTGCACTTATATGTGGATAACAGAAATCGGCCGTCAGAAGTGACGCCGGCGATAACATTTAAGGCCACGTTGACGCCAGGAAGACCGGAATTATGGTGAGGAAAGCAGGCCTGAAGATAAGATAATACGTAGTAGCCGGCCAACAGGCGTGCGAAAGCCTCCGGCGCCGGCCGGATTTTTTAAGGAAGGTAATGTTATATGGGGACAGTGGCCAGTCGCGTGTAGTTGTTCCCGCGCGACAGCAGCATGCGCTCCTGCACACGACGCTCAACCTCACGCTTGAGCGCTTCATGATCGCCCCTGAAGCGGCCGGTGGCATACTCCCGGGTCAGTTGCTGACGCACGCGCGTCTCGATATCCTTACGCTGCCGTGAAGCATCCCGCCTGGCGGTTGCCCGCTTCCGGCCGTGACTTTTGCGTTCAGACTGGTAGCTGCGAAAACGCTCACGCACGAACCGCCACGCTTTAGCGATCAGTTCGTCCATCTCCAGCGGTTTCAGTTTCTGCTTTTTGCGCTGCAGGTTTTCCCATTCCACACGGCTGCGGCGCGCGGCCACCACAGCAACTTCAGAAACGTCGAGCGCGGAAAACAGGGCCGGGGTGAACGTGATATCGGTCGGGATGTTACAACCAATCTGCGGGTCATATTCCGTCTGATAGGTGATCAGCCCCAGCTCGGCCAGAAACTTCAGCGCCCGGGTAGCACGACTGACTGACAGGTTGCCGATCCTGGACTCGGTGGCCAGTCCACACTCGATGGCCATATTGGTAATCGAGCGCTGCACGCGATTGGCCAGCGGATCATAGTGAAAACACATTGCCTGCAGTAGCGCGTCAATTGCACGCCGGCGCAACAATGGTGGCATCCGGTGACGCTTACCCAGCGAACGCAAAAACGCCACATGGATGGAAAAATCAAAACGAGACGTGAAGCCTTCGGCTTTCGCCATCAGCTTACGGCAGAACGGCAGAGTCTTTTTCCCTTCACGCGGCGTGAATGCCGGATTCGGGTTTTTAACCTGTGAATAGTGGTTTTGAAGGAGATCAGTCACCGCTTCCTGCGCTTATGTTGCGCGGAAGGAGTGAGCACAGAAGGTCTTGAACTTTTCTGAGCATAAATCTATACTCCCTGCATAGAGCAACAATCTCTATGCAGTTTTAAGTGAGCCCCGGTAATCTTCTCCAGTCGCCAAACTTAGTGAGGATTATCGGGGTTTTTGCTTTCTGATTCCGGGGTTATACCTCAGCAGAACCACTTCCCTGCCACTTTAAGGCGTGGCCAACCAGCAATGTCTAAACGATCAGTAATCTAGCACTCATAGCCAACCGGATCAAGAATGTGAATTTTTACACATCGATTCCACGGCGCTCTGCTTCAAGTTTAATCAGTTTTTCAATCATTTGAGCCTGCGTAATTCCTTCCTCCTCAGCAAACTGAGCCAGTTTCTCTTTTAACGGAATCTGAATGAGCGCATGTATAGATTTATGGGTATTACTACGCCTCGCCAGGGAAGCCTTCTGGCGTTCGTTCGCTGATACCGGGTTTCCTTTCCGATATGGACGTTTAGGTTTTTGTGAGGAAGTAATTACGTTTACGACCTGTGACATCTCTGCCTCCTCAAGCATCTGACTGAATACTTGAACAAAGATACTACAGGAACCGTAGGTCGGCGAAGACTAAATTACAAAATGAAAGATAACGTTGTTGGCGCAGCGGTATCTTTCAGTAGATTGAAATGTTGATTTAGAAGAAAAACTTAATATGATCCCGACCAGTCCCTCCCCATCTCCCACCGGGACTGCCAGTGCTTCAGGTAGGTCTCAGCCAGCGCAGGGTAATCCCGGATGACCAGGGCATTTTCGGAGTTGCTGTTCGCCGCAGCGCGGGAATAGTTGAACGACCCCGTTTCCACGTTTCGGCCGTCAGTGATGATCACCTTGTCGTGCATGATTTTAAACTGGCTGACGGTTCGTACAGGAATACCGGCATTGGCCAGCAGATTCATCGCCGCCACACCTGCACTCCCTTTCGCGCTGTTGGCTTTCCAGTCAAGTACCACTCTGACATCGATACCCCGCTGTTTCGCCTGGATCAGTGCTCGCGTTACTTCCGGTGAAGTGAAGCTGTAGCCCATCAAGCGAATACTTTGCTGCGCAGTAACGATCGTATTCAGTACCAGCTGCAGCGCCGACCCTTCAGGAGAAAACCCCGCCTGTACAGTTGGCTGAGCCATCACCCCACCGGAAGCGAACAAAGTCACTGCCAGAAAACCAGACAATACTGAGTATTTCATTATTTATTTCCCCTGTGCTTTATTGATTGCCTGCTGAATATTCTCTGCTTCTGTCATCCCGGAAAAGACGGTGGTGTTATCCTCTGTCGCTCCATTGAGCGGCATAATAATTACACCCGGCGTGCCGGTTAAGCCTGTTGTTGTGGCGATCTGATTTATATTCTTCAACGTATTATTGATTGCTTCAATGGTGTGTTGATTAAAATTTATTTTCCCGGATTGTTTTTCAATAATCTCCTGCGTGAGTCTGCCTTCATTCAGCCCGGTACCATAGATATTATTATGATACGTTAAATATGCTTCTGCCCCCTTCTCTTTCCAGACCTGCAGACCAGTCTTCGCAGCGAGCAGTGATTCCGGCCAGCGGCTGCCAAACACTGGCCACTCCATGAAGTAATACCGCACGTTCGTGTTAGCCTTCATGACTTTTTCCAGTTCTGGTGCCAGTCTGCTGCACCAGATGCACTGATAGTCGAAGAACTCGACGACCATGACCGTCCCTTCAGCGGGTCCCCATGATGGGATGTTTTTATCAGACAGAATTCTGGCTTGTTGTGCCAGCGCAGCTGATTTCAACTCGCGACTTTCCCTTTCCTGCTGTTCTGCCTGCAGCTTTTCGCTCATCTGAATAAGAATATCAGGATGCGCACGCATATAATCTGCTGCAATTTCACCAATTCTTTTTTCCTGCTCCGGGGTGAATACAGAAGAATGTTCACTGGCCTGGCCCAGGGTAGAGGTTAACATATAAGAGGAGACAGCCACCGCAATTAAAGCAGTTTTGATATTCATAGATATCCTTGTTAAATAATAAAGGAAGAAATACAAATATTATCACCCTGCCAGCATTATTAAATAACACTGGCAGTGTTGAAGGGGATAAACAGATAAAGTAAGAGGCTTTAAATAAAATTAAACCATATCGCTCTGAATTCTTGCCTGCTGCCGGCGCTGCTTTTCCATTCTCAGCTTCGCATACTGCTCTTCATCCGGAGTCACGACACTCACCGGAGTACCATTTAAGTCAACGCGTTCAGCACCGGCGATCATCGATGACAGGTATTGTTCAGAGCGAGTAATCCGTTTCAGACATTTAATGACCTGCTTATGGGACAGCGGTATCCCGCGGGAAGCTATATCGTTAAATATGGTTTCGCGGATCCCCGTCGCAAGCAGACGTGGTTTATCACCATCAAAAAGTGCGGGCCACCAGGGTTGCAAGGTATCAATGGCCACCTGCAACGCCGGCAAGCGAAGGTAACGAATTTTCCTGTTGGTTTTTTCTAGGTTAGCGGGTTCAGGCGGAACAGGTTTAGCCGAAGCGATCTGCTCCGCTTTCCTGGCCAGCTTCTCTTTTTTGACTTTCCATGCCGGCGGCGTGGTGACATTAACCACTTGCTTGCGCCTGACAATGCGTGGGCTTTCAGGCTCAGTACCAGTCGACTGTTCTGCTGGCTTTTTTTTCAGACTGAGCGTGGGTCGTTTTTCTTCCGTCATAGGTTGAGGTATTCCTGCAGTTAACACAAGGCCAGTAAGATACGCCAGGTTGCCGGCCGGATCATCCTCCCTGCAGGCAACCGGCTAATCTCTGGCTCGTTATGCAGCCACAATCCCCAGCACTGCCAGATGAACAGCATAGAACAATACAAAAAAATGGGGTGGCCAGAACCGTTTAACCTGTTTCCCGATATCAGAGCACACACTCACGACAAGAAGGGCGATCGCCAGACCAGCAACAGACTGCCCGGCATCATGAAGATTCAACAGCAGGACCATTACCGCCCACAGTAAAGCATAGCCCGTTCTTTCCACCGCTTCCGTGGCGCGGCACAGCCGGTAACTGTTGATCAGCATAAAGACGCCAGCCAGGCCATAGCTGTCCGCGGACAACGGCACCCAGGCGATCACAATAGCGATAGCCAGAAGCATATCGTTACGGGTCCGTAAGCTGAACCAGCGCATCGCCTGCCCCGTGACAGCGAATGAAAAAAGGATATTGCCCATGTACCAGGGATAGCCCACCAGGATAAACGCCCCCTGAGCGATCATCGCCCAGCACCAGAGATGATTCAGCTGCGACTGGCGGATTTCCTGGTGCCTGGCCAGGTTCATTCCCCACACCAGTCCGAACAGTGGAAAACAACCGCGTCCCAGCAGGCGCATCACTTCATTGTTTCCGGCCAGCAGTAAGCCAGTGTGGTCTATCACCATCAGTACCAGTGCGACCGTTTTAATCATATCCGTTTGTCCCGGTGTCCAGGTCAGCAGGCGCTGAAGCCAGCTGTCTGTCGCGCCAAGAAATGTGTGTTGTGCTCTCATGTTTTTTTCCTTTTAGCGCTCTGGCAGACTGCCCGATTTTAATCGGGGAGGCTGCCGGAGCAGACAAGCCACAGGCGCGTCAGTCGCCCCCGAGGGTTTTCTCGCGGTTCAGGTCACGAACCATGTCCCGCTCCACAGCCTGCAGACGATCACGCTGCAGAGTTTCTGAGGCCACCTGCTGAATCGCCGCCTCCTGGCGCCGGAACTGAGGATCATCCGGTAGCGTCGTTTTCTCCGTGCCCGGCCGGTCACGCTCCAGTCCGCGGATGACGTCCCCGATAACCTCTTTCACCCGCTCCACCGGCTCGCCGGCTTTACGCGCCTTCCCGGCCACTTCCCGGGCAGTCTGTTCCGCCTGTTTTTCCATTTCGCGGCGCTGCTGTTCTTCTGCCGCCCGCTGCGCCATAACCTCTGGCGGGAGGATAATGTCAGCCCCGGCCTGCGGTACCGGAGCCACCGGCGCCTGTTCAGCCCATACCCGCCCGCCGGTAATGGCCCCGGGGTTCCAGGGACGGTCATCACCGGCCAGCCGCACCACCACCCCGGTATCGGGATTGTCGCGGGCCATTCTGACCCCCTCTCCTATATTCCCGGCCAGCAGGCTTTCACCATTGCGGCTGTTCTGCAGCGCCACGAACCGGGCGTCTTCATTGCCCATAATCCTTCCCTCTCCGCCGATAGCCTCCAGCCGTCCGTCCCGATCGGTCAGCGGGCTGAGCCAGATACCGGCGGCTTTCCCGTTCTTATCGAATGCCGGCAGCGCCACATGCGGCTGAGGGTACTTTTTCCCCGGAGAAATGAATTTTCCCGGTGAACTTCCCTGTGCCAGACCGGACTGCTGCAGGGCTGCCCGGCCAGCGGCGGTTTCATCCAGTGGCCTTGCCCGCCCGAACAACAGATCTGCGGTTTTCACCGCCCGGTCGTTACGGGGTTCAAGAATATCGTGCGCCGTCGCCTTCTCAGGTGAATGCTGGATGGCCTTTATCCAGCCCTCACGCCTGTCGGTATAGACCTGCACATGCTGTTTCATGCGGGACAATCCCACGTAAGCAGACTCGAAGCTGGCCATTAGTTTTCGCGCCCCCACCATACCCTCCAGCGCGATGGCATACGGTTCGCTGGCCCCCTGGGCGCCGTGAGCCGTGATAGCGTAGGCGAGGTCGATATGCTGCTGTGCTTCATCCGCCTTCGGAGTCAGCGTGCGGGTGGTTTTGCCATCAGAAAGCGTGACACTGTCACCCGAAACAGACTGCACCTCCCAGACGCTGTTGGCCACATAGCCGCGTTCCGGGTCACTCTTGCTGAAACGCATTCTGTCCCCCTGAGACACGGTGATCTCTTCCTGGCGATAAAGCGTCACACCTTCAGCAGAGGCTTCACGGGGAGAGATATATCGCTCCTTTCCTTCACTGTCAGTCAGGGTGATCAGCTGATTATCCTTATCCACATTGTCGATACGGTGGTATACGTTATCAACCAGCGCCACCGCCCCCTTGTGAGCTGTCCAGGTCGACAGTTTGCGCAGTTCACCATCACGGATGTTGCTCGTGACCAGCACCGGCAGGGTGACTTCCTCCCTGCCAGTTTCCCCGTTCTCCCGCCTCGCTTCATGAATCAGACCGTTCAGTGCCCGCCGGTCATTATTCAGATGGGTGATAATCAGCGTCTGCGACTGTGCCTCCGGGGTCCGTCCGGTATAGTCCTTCACCAGTGCCTCGTAGAGCGTCGCGGGCTGGCCTGCCGGCAGGCTTTCCCCCTTGCTCAGCGCCTTACGTATCTCCTCTTCCTGCGTCGGCGTGAATTCCACCACTGAACTGCCCGGCACCCAGGCGCCTTCTTTCCTCGGTACTCGCTCCGGCGTGACCTGCTCGATGGTGGCCAGAGCACGATCTATATCCCGGTCAATCAGGCTGTAGACCGCTGGTCTCAGCTCAGGCACCTGGCGCACAATCTCTTTCATGATGGCAACGTCGGCGGCGCTGCGCTGCTGCATCAGCCTGAACGGCTGGCCCGGCGAAATGGACTGCAGCTGGTCGGTATCTCCGCTGAGTACTGCGCGACCTCCCCCGGCCGCAATCAGGCTCAGGGCTTTCGCCGTGTCTGACAACCCCACCATCGAACTCTCATCGAGCAGAAACAGCGTGTTGCTGAAATCGGGTGTCTGGCCATTGCGCTGCAGCAGCTGCGTGTCGTGGAGGAACGACGCCGTCGTGCGCGCGTCCACGCCGGCACTCTGCATTTCCCCGACCGCACGATGCGTCGGCCCCAGACCGATGACATGCGGGCGGGTCTCTTCCGGCAGCAGACTGATGGCACTCATGACTGCCCGGAACTGGGTGGTTTTCCCCACCCCGGCATACCCCTGAACCACCGTGAACCGGTCCGGGGTTTCCAGAATCATCCGGGTCGCCGCCCGCTGTCCGGCGGTCAGGTCCGTCATCAGACTGGCCGGCACGCGGTCCATCAGGGGGGCCACCGCGTCTTTGCCTTCCAGCACCCGGGTCAGGATGCTTTTCTCGGCATCCCAGGTCTGACGGGATATCAGCAGGTCGTTACCGTGGCCCGGGGAGACACCGACATTCAGCAACTGTCCGGACTTGATTTGTTTCTTAATGGTCATCTCAATAGACCACATCGGGACCTTATCACCCCCGGTTTCCAGTGCCGTCGTCAGCAGCTGGGGGCGGGTGAAGGTCAGGTCCTGGCTCTCTAGCAGCGGGATGGACAGGTGAATGGCCTGTTCTGCCGGGGTATGCAGTCCGGCCTTCTGCTGCGCAATGGCCGCATCCAGGTCCGTCTCTCCGGATCGGGTCTTCAGCTGCTCTGAGACCACGCTGAAGGCGGTATGCCGCGACAGCTTCTCAGTCGTGCGCGCAGCATCCTGCGCCGAGTACAGCCGGAGATGACTTCCGCTCTGCGCCAGCTGGTTGAGGGTGGCGTTATCCAGCTCACGCTGCGTCACCGACGCAAAGACCGTTGCCGTCTCGCTAACCGACCTGCCGGGACTTTCCACCCAGCCGTGGCCGATTTTAATACCGTCAAACACGCCCGCGCCCACGGCCAGGGTCTGCGTGGTTTTCTGCCCCGGCCGCTGTACCGTCAGCTGCCCGTCCTCCACTTTCATCACCGTGATGCTTTCCCCGCCCTTCAGGCGTGTGTCCGGTATCTTCCCGAGCACCGCCAGACGTTCCCCCTCTGCCACCGGCAGTGTATCTGCCCGGAACAGCGTCCACTGGCTGTCGACCGCGGAAACCTTCAGATCCAGACGGACCCCTTCCCGGTCTTTCAGGGTCAGCATATTGCTGCTCGCGGTCACCCGGCATCGATGCGCTGCTCGCTGAGCAACTGTTGCAGGGCGGCAAGACGGCGGCCACCTGCAGCCACACCTGACATACCGTCCGGCAGCGAGTGAACCACCAGATTCTGGATCAGGCCGATCGCCATGATGGAGTCAGCCATCTCCCGGACACTGTCAGCCGGATAGGGGATCGTGCGAACGTTCAGCGGGGATTTGACCAGCCCCGACAGCGGCACCATCTCAACCTGAGCAGCCTCAAGCGCGGCTTTCAGGGCGGCGGATTCGGCAGGGTTCACCGATTTTTTGCTGGTTTTAACCGGTGCTTTTGCTTTAGACTCGGTCACTGACATAATTGATTTCTCTCCGATATTGGTTAATGTCTGCCGGGCAGACCCATCTGCCCGGCACCTATTACGGCTTATTGCGTTTTGCGTACTCCGTAGTCCCGGATATAGCGGTTCATCAGGTCCTCGCCGCCCGGTTCAAAATTCCAGACGCGCCAGATCATGCTGCCGTCATCCTGATGACGGACGACAAGACGAAAATGGGTCCCCTGGTCATCTTCAATCGCCACATTCTGATACTGCGCGGCGACAATCTGAGCCTGCTCGCGGGTAAACGTGCCATCCGGCAGAGATTCAAGCGGGGACAAAACGTTATGGTCCATATGTTTCTCCTTCTCTGCCCCGCCTGAACGGGGCGTCTTCATCATGGTTTAAAAGGGCGCGTCGTCATCCATTGGTGGGAAATCATCCGGGAGTGGCTGAGGCGGTTGCTGAGACGGAGCCGCATCCTGACGGCCTTTCTTACCGCCCTTCGCTTTCGGGGATTTAGCCGGGGCCTGAGCAGGTTGTGCCGGGGCGGCAGGACTCTGTGGCTGCGCGGCGCTCTCAGGCACACCGGATTCACGGCGGCCGCCGAGCATCTGCAGGGTGCCGTTCTGGCCGACCAGCACCTCGGTGACGTAGCGCGTGACTCCGGCATCGTCCTGCCAGTTGCGGGTGCGCAGCTGGCCCTCGATGTAGACCTGTGCGCCTTTACGCAGGTATTCGCCCGCCACTTCCGCGAGCTTGCCGAAGATCACCACACGGTGCCATTCGGTGTTTTCGCGCATCTCTCCCGTCTGCTTGTCACGCCATGTTTCAGACGTGGCCAGCGTCAGATTGGCCACTGCGCCCCCGTTGGGCATGTAACGCACATCCGGTTCCTGTCCCAGATATCCGACCAGAATGACTTTGTTAACGCCACGTGCTGCCATGATGGATCTCCTTACGCTGTTGTTTTGTCTTTAAAAACCATCACCCGTTGAGTTGCCGGGGCCGCGGTTTTGACTTTGTGCGGGGACCTGCTGAACCTGCCCCCTGGTTGTTACCTTCACCCGTTTGAGAGCCGTTCGCCGCAAGGGCAAAGACGCCACGGCCTGACGCATCTGTCCGGGGCAGGACACAAAAGTTTTTGCGGTTCCATGCAAAAAGTTTTGTGGACTGTTCATTACACCCTGGACAGCCAATGCGACAGGTTGTGGCTATGTCAGCCCGGGCGAATGGACTCAAAAGGGTGATACGGGTACCAGGGGAAAGGAGCAGGCACCCGCCGCAACGACGGAACGCGCGGGCGCGAAACGGCGTTGCCCTGCAGAGTGCCGGCAGTCCTTCGCCGGCACGGTGAAAGCGGCGCGACCGGTACGGTCGCAGCAAGCGCTGCCGTTGACCTCAGACATCAGACACTAGCCGGCAGGCCCGAAACCGCCTGGCGGGTTCGGCGGAGCTTACCGCGTCTTTTCGCGGTTAGCGGAGTGTGGCTCGACGACTGAACCGCGCCAGCGGGTCAGGAGCCGAAGGTGGCCCCGGGGCAGATTGTGTGAAAAGAAAGTTAAACAGAGGAAGAGCTGCAGCAAGGTGGAGAGTACCGGTAGGTCTGGTCAGGTCAGGACTGAGATTCTCCCTTCTCTTTTCTGTACTGAACAACGCAGTACCAGGCAGAAGCCAGGAAAGCGAAAACGGTGATCAGGACACGAAATTCGTCACCCGGCTCTTTCCCCTGCAGCATCAGCGTTATGATGATGCCGGCAACGATAATCCACGCCATGCCACTCCAGAGGCGCAGCTTATCCGCCACGACATGAATCAGAACAAAAGCAACGACCAGGATAGCCCCCCACAGAGCCGATACCGGCTGAAACGGAATAAAAAACAGGTTAATACCGGTTAAAAGCGTCACGGCTGCAAACATCAGAGACATACGCACAGATTACCCTCTCTGGACACACTGAGAAAGAAAATCAATTCTGCTGATCATCGCCCGGTTTATTATATTCGGGTGCATTTGCGCGCGGCAGCTGCTGACTGTTCAGTCGATGTACGCGGAGCCGTTCATGGAAATATTCGCGCAGGTGTTCAGGCTGTTCCCGTTCAACAAGTTCCGGCACGACGGGCTTGCTCATCCTTTCCTGCCAGGCGACAGTAGCGGCCACCTTATCGACGGCAACGTTGTCCTGCTCCTCTTTTGGAAAAGAGGCGATATTCCACTTTGACATATGAATCACCGGTCTGCTTTACAGGAATATATCCCTGATAATACGCGTATTCCCGGGCAACGGCGACTGACAACGGAGAGGAGAGTGCGCGGCGCCGGAGGCGCGGCGATGTATCTCTCCGGCACGCGCAGCCTGCCAGGGTTTTGCGCGCGGGCTGACAGGTGCCCTCCGGCCCGGACGCCTGTCATCGAGCTTACTGATTACTGCCCTTTACCGCCCTGTAAGATGAAGTGCCCGCCGATGTAGACGGCACACTGGCAGGTCATGTAATAGCAGATTTCATCCATCACCTGGGCGGTGGTCAGTTCCCGCTGACCGGCATCGCGGCGGCGGGCATTCATCAGGGCTTTGTACTGTCGCAGGATATCGCGGCTTTGTGGTGCAAGTTTCATGTGCTTTCTCCTTAACCGGCGGGCTTCCCCGCCGGATAGTAATCAGTTGCTGAATACATAGCCTTCATGGAAGACATAGCCGCTGCTGAACAGATCCCGCGCGTAAGCCTCATAATCGAAATAGACGCGCAGGAATTCAGGCACCTCGTTTAACAGGCCGTGATCCTCCACAAAGCCATAAGCAAAATCCTCCTCGCTTTCAGCCTCGCCACAATACGCATCATCAAAGGCGTCATAGTCGCACTCGCCGGTATATTCCGCCCAGGCCACAAACGCGGCGGCGCGTCCTTCGTCCTGCGCCTGCCGGAATGCCTCGATAAACGCCCACTTAACAGAGGATTCAGAGGCAAACTGAGACGGGATCCCTTCCCAGTCCTGAAACATAAACTCGGGGTCATCCTCTGCGGCATGCAACGCCCGGCAGGCGTCATAAAATTCGTCTTCGTCGTCGAAATCGGTTAAATCAAACCATTTGCCAAAAATACTGCCGCCGTTGTACTGGTGATATGTGCCCACGTAGACGGCCGGAACGGTTACTGATGAATTCATTTTTTCGTCTCCCTGCGGGGCGGCATGGCCGCCCCGGTCGTTAATCAGTCCAGCGCGGCGTAAATGGCACTGCATTCCGGGTGAAAGGTAATGTGATTCCAGAGCTGGGCATCACGCAGCATATAAAGGCGGGTCAGGGCCGGATTACTGCTGTCATGATTTGCCGCCAGACGACGGTTAACGGCCAGCGATGTCAGAATAATGCCCGCTGCGTCGGCGCTCACAATGCGGTCAAACCAGTTTTCACTGTTGACCAGATGAACCCGGCCACAATCCGGCATCATGTAACCGCCGCCCTCTGGCAGCCGGATAAAGTGCCAGAACTCACTGCTGTATTCAGGCATCCATTGTTTCGCCAGCGCATACACCTGCAATTCTGCGAGCATGAAATCCGTGCCGAACAGGTACGGCATAAAAGACAGGCGGCCACACTCTTCAACATTCAGGACGGGGCGTGTTGTCACATACTGCATGGTAAAACCTCCGTAATGACATGGACTGCGGCACCGGGTTGTGCCGTGCCGATACGTCAGCCCGGCGGAAAGCGGAAGATGCAGGGGCGACACCGGAGGCCGCAGCGCAGATAAAGCGCGAAGCGGGTCTGGACGGTTTTCGAGCGAAACCTGAGCGAGAAAACGACGGGAAGAACGGCGAGCATCATATAAAAAACTGCGACCGGGTGAGGATGGCGGCGTCAGCGCACCCTTGCATCTGCAGCGGCCGGGCTATAGTGAAGGCACGGCACAGGCCGCACACGGTACAGCGATAACTGAGGGTTGTTTTCACTCAAAAGGCCCGGAAACCGGGCCGGGTAGATGCTGAGCCGACAAGGTGACATCCTTATCGCACCGGACCTCCTGCGCCAGCTGGCTGACAAGGGAGAGGTCCCCTCCTCCCCTGACATTCTGGCCCGTAACATCAGAGATCTGAAGGCTCGGGCCTCTCTGACCACGTCACTTAAAGCCCGGCGATCAAACCGACGGCGGACCGGATCGTCTCTGAAACGCAGCAGACCAGTGATAACCCCTGCGCCCTCAATGGTTTCCTGCCGCTCGTTAACCAGGATGAGCAGAACCAGGCAGAATCGTCTACCTGGATGGGGTCAGTTAAATTGATACTTGTTTTGTACAGAGACTACTGCATTGCGGCCTGACCGCTTTGCTACGTAGAGAAATTCATCTGCGCGTCTGAGTAACTCATTAATATCTTCACCGAAATATTGGGAAGACGCCACTCCTGCTGATAATGTCAAATGTCCCACAAAGGGAAAAATAGTGGTTTCAGTTTGCTTTCGGATACGCTCTGCAATATCAATTACTTCATCAGATTTTTTTTCAGGTATAACGATTACAAACTCTTCACCGCCAAATCGACAGATAAAGTCGTTTTCCCGGCATATTTCCTTCAAAAGAGTCGCAAGCTCTTGCAGCACCTTATCTCCAGCATCATGCCCGAATCGGTCATTTACTTGTTTAAAGTGATCTATATCAATTGCAATAATGTTTACTTGCTTTCCTGAGGAAATGGACTCATACATTTTCTCAAAACCGCGTCTGTTGTAGAGCCCTGTAAGTGGATCTTTTATCGCCTGCTCGCTGAAGGCTTTGAGTTTCGTCTGTGTAGATATTAAATTTTGTTTTACCGCCTCTTTGAGTTCCTGAGCTTCATAGTACCAACCCTTGATATTTTGTAGTACAGAAGGATCGCTCCGCTGGCTACTACCAGCCTTTACAGCATTTGCCAGCCGCTCCAAGGGGGTAGCGACTAGTGTACCAAGATATATCATTAAAATAGCGACAAAAAATACGACGAGGGTAATGAATCCAACGATCTTTTTTACCGAAAGGTTGACTAACGCATCGACCTCCTTTTCACTTCCGGAAATCCAGATACTCCAGTCAGTTTGTCTTAGTCGTGCAAACCCAGCGACATAATCCCTATTATTATTAGCTAAACTGAGCTTACCACTTTGCGAGGAGTTAAGTTGATAATGAATTTCAGGGGAAATATTTTCAACAGTACCCACTGTATCAGGATCATGACTAAACACCACCATACCATTGCCATCAACTATTTTTATGTCAGTATCTGGGGGATAAAAATGCTGACTTAAAATATCACTTAATATACTATGTTTTTTTAAATAAATTGTCCCCCCCATATACCCAAGATAAACCCCATGTTCAGAAAAAATAGGTTGTGAAAGAAAAACAACATAATTTCCGGAAGCCGAAATAAACGGCTCAGAAATGGAAGCTACCTGATTTTTTACAGCTCTGATACTGGCATCTGAAGTCAGTATCTTTCCAACTAAACCCAGACTTTCAGGCGAGGTTGCTCTTACAACCCTCTCGCTGTTAACAATGACAACTGAATTAAAAAAGCCAGACTGTAGCCTCAAACGATCCGCCTCACGTACTAGTTCGTCGGAAGCTGAAAGATCGTGGATCTGCCCAGAACTCCACCTCAGCTCACTTTGCGCAATCGTCAGGTACCGATCTGTAGTGTCGGCCAGCTTACGAGCGTATGCGATGTTATTCTGAACCGTACTTTCTTCTATGCTGTCTCTCTGAAACACAATCATTATGCATAACAGCATGGTTCCGGTAAGCACTACAGCGCCTGTAGAAAGGGCTGTAATGAGAGTACGAAGACGAATTTTGTAGTTATTCATGTGTTAAGATGATTGTTGTCAGCCTTTAACCGTCTACCACCTTTGCATGACCAGTATCTTTTTTCAATAACGGTATAAATTAAAAGTCTGGTTGTTTTCTGATTCTCATTGCCCAGCCTCAGTCTTAGCTATGAAAGGAGGCCTCAACATTACAAGTGGAAGCTAAGAGAATTCTCCCATAGCCACAAGCACATAGGGCAGCATTGTGCTTGTGGGGAGTCATATTTTCTGCTTATTTGATACTCTGTAGAGCTGGCGTAACACTGATACTTATCCAGTATGTTATTAATACAGTACAGCTGCACAAAGCCGCTACGTGCGAAAAGTGGTCTTTTGCTAATTTAAAAAAAAAGATAATTGGTATGCTTTGACTGGCCGTCCTACGAAAACCTCACAACAGGAAAGATAAGATGAAACAGGTCAGGATTTATACACTCAAAGATACACAGTCAGCAGAAATTTATTTTCACAGACACTGGCCCCGGCACATGGTCTCCCTTCCCGCTTTTAATATATATGTAAATCATGTCTATCTGGGGAATGAATGTCAGGTTATTGCAACAGTGACTTATCAGAAAGACGCTGATATACAGGCTATAAATCAGAAGTACATGAAAAGCGATGCGTTCATGTCTGACATGGAAGGTTTCGACATGTCTTCTATCCTCCGGGTGGATGAAATCAGCATTAAAGAAGCACTTTTCTGACACTACGACTTTCTTAGCCTGATGCAGGGAGATTCTTCACAATCAGTGAAATGAATAAACAAGAATTAACCTGCAATAAACGCGGGCGTAAGGCAAAACATCCACCAGTTCCGCTATTCGCTTTGAGTTCAATTTATGGATGTAATATACTTATTGGACCGCTCTGCGGATGATTCATAATCTGGCGTTTTTCTGAGCCTTTCGTTGAGCTGTCGGGTAACACAGATAAGTCTTTGCTGGCTGTGAGAAACAGAGATCGTAACGCGATTGTCGCGATTAAAGGTCCAGACCAAAGGGAGGGCACGTGTAAAGCAAAGCCTGCGTCCTCTACATCGTCGCTTTAACAGCAGTCCGTCATATGGCAGGCCGTTAGATATCTCGTTCTGAGCATTACCGACGCTCAGGTTTGTCACTCGCCACAGAAATACCAACATACATACCGATACCCCACATAAGCTGTGAAAGCACAAATATACACTGAGATATATCAACAATCAGCAAAGGAAGAAGAGCAACCGTCACGATCAATATCAGGCGGCTACCGAACTTCCGGCGCACAGGCTCAGCGGCGTCAACCGGGACTCCTGTATATCGCAGAACATGCCTTAAACTCGCGTTCATAACCACTCCACTCAAAACAAATACTCTGTACTTCAGTATATTACACTTTGCTAGATAACGGTTCTCCTGACATGACAAGATCCTTATGGATTTTAGTGACAGTATCAACGGTACTCTTTTGTCATGTGTAGGATTTCTGTGTTGTTGTAGCTTATGAGCGAAAGCAGAAGTCCAGGTTGACAGCCCCAGCCAGTGCCCATGGTGAAATCTGATATATCTCACCAGTCAAAGGTGATTCATGCCAGTAAAAAACACTGAACGCACGTAGACACCCCAAATGTAAGCTGACATCTCTTTATTTCTGACTTATAATTTTTAGAAGGTGATGGCGTTCCACCTTTCCCAACCGCCCCGTCCGGGGCTGATGACGCCTGATATGACTCTTGATTTTCAGGAGGTATGTCAGGTCGTCCCTAAATCCCATCGACCTGTCTGCTTCCCTTAACGGGGATATTCTTTTGATTAATGTATTTGGTCACCTTAATCCTGACAGCGACGCTGTCTGCACCGCTACCGTGACGGCGGGCTGGCTCAACCGGTGTAACCGTCCTGCCCGAGCCTGGCGGCCTGGTGAAGTGAACCCTGAGACACACTATATTTTTGAAGCTGCCACGCTAACCCTACCGCCCTTGCTTGATATCTCACTGAAAGATGAACCTGTATGGCTGGTCGATTTTACCGAACCGGCTCAGGGGCCTGCTGACCTTTTTCAGAGCAATATCATCGGAATTATCGATCATCACCGGCTGGGCGGTCTGATCACCCAATTGCCGCCAGAGGTCTGGATAAAACCGGCAGGCAGCAGCGCGACAGTACTCTGGCTACTGATGGATACAGAAATGCGCCGTACGATGCCCCCGGCCCACGCTATCCTGCTTCTTGGCGCGTTGCTCAGCGACACCGTTAATCTGTGCTCTCCCACCACAACACAAGACGATATCCGTTCCGCCACTGAACTCTGCGTCCTTTCAGGGGTAAAACGCACGGCTTTTGCCCGAGGGCTCCTGACAGCTAAAACCGATATCACCGGAATGTCTGCAGAGCAGCTTCTGCATAAAGACCTTAAAGCCTTTTCGCTCGCCGGTATGAATGTTCGTATAGCGCAACTGGAGGTCAGTTCACCTGACCAGGTCACCCCTCTGCTGGATGAATTGCAAAGTGCGATGGTGCAGTTGGCAGTCATGACGGAAGCCGGGCTTATCGTGCTGATGGTCACTGATATTCATACATGCTGTTCTTCACTCTATTTTGCCGGGCCGGAGGGTATCAGCGCGACTCCATGTTTCGTAACGGGTATGGTAAGCCGGAAGAAACAGCTTCTGCCCTGGCTCGAACACCATCTCAGTCAAAGCCGGAGATAGCCATGAAAATCTACACACATGCACTTGTTCTTGTTCAGGGGAAAGAGGATGGCGTCCCTCTTCTCGCACTGGCGACAACACTGTCCAGTATGCTGCAAATGAAAATCACCATTGCTCATATCTGTAACGACTACCGGGAGATGAACTACATATCGGACAGTCTGATGAACGATGCCGTATCGAAGGAGGTTGTCCTGGCGAAGGCGCTGCTCAGCGAGCTGACATCGTCTGTAGCTGAGCAGGTTAATGCGAGAGAACTGGTCACCATGCGGCGATTCGAAGATGTACAGAAATGTATCAACGATACCGGCGCGGACCTGGTGATAGCTGGCCACCGGAACCGTTTTATGGGAGCACTGACGTCCCGTTCGGCTGAATACGTTAACCACCTGAACGTAGACGTTTTGATTAAACATATTCATGACTGAGCTACAGGAGAACTGTATGAATTTTCTACTTGAAAAAGTCACCGCCCGCGAAATTCTTGACTCCCGCGGTAATCCCACTGTTGAGGTGGATGCTTTTACTTCTGACGGGCAGATGGCGCGAGCGTCGGTACCGTCCGGTGCCAGTACTGGCTCAAGAGAGGCAACGGAGCGCCGCGATGGGGATACAGGTCGCTTCAGCGGGAAAGGGGTCCGTGATGCCATTAAGGCCGTGGAGACAGAAATCTACGACGCAGTCAGGGGAACCGATGTGCGGGAGCAGCGGCGCCTGGATAATCTGATGCGGGAACTGGACGGCACGGAGACTAAAAGCCGGCTCGGTGCTAATGCTATTCTGGGTGTTTCGCTGGCGGTGGCCAGACTGGCTTCTCAGGTCACCCGTCAGCCACTTTACCGCTATCTCGGCGGACTCAATGCCAGTCTTTTGCCGGTTCCGTGCATGAATATTATTAATGGTGGAGTTCATGCCCGTGGTCAGGGAGCCGATTTTCAGGAATTTATGATAGCGCCGCACGGTGCATCATCGCTGACAGAGGCCATTCGTCAGGGCAGTGAGGTCTATCAGGCTTTGCGCCAGATCCTTCTGTCCCGGAACCTCTCCGCTGCGGTGGGTGATGAAGGGGGATTTGCCCCGGCCGTATCTTCGAACCGGGATCCTCTGGAATTCATTGTTCAGGCCATTGAGAAAGCCGGCTACCGTCCAGGGGAAGATATCAGCATCTGTATGGACCCCGCATCCAGCGAATTTTACCGCGACGGGAAATATCACCTTCGTACCGAAAACAGCGCCCTGAGCTCAGAAGAGATGACGGATTATTATGGTGAACTGATGAGCCAGTTCCCGATTGTCCTGCTTGAAGACGGTCTTGCCGAGGATGACTGGACCGGGTGGAAATATCTGCATAATACACTTGGCGGACGAGCGGAGCTGGTCGGTGACGACCTTTTCGTCACGAATGTGAAGTATATCCAACGAGGTATTGAAGAAAACCTTGCCAGTGCAGCGCTTATCAAACTCAATCAGATTGGTACGCTGAGCGAGACATTTGATGCGGTTTCACTGTGTCATGAAAACGGATGGGGTGCCTTTATTTCGCACCGCAGCGGTGAAACCATAGATACATTTATCGCTGATATGACAGTGGCGTTGCGTGCAGGGCATCTGAAAACCGGCGCACCTTGTCGTGGCGAACGCATTGAAAAATACAATCAGCTTATGCGTATTGAGCAGGAACTGGGTAGTGACGCGCGTTATGCAGGTATTAAGGCATTTGTTCGCCGTGGATGATCGAAATCATCACGGCATCTGAGGTGCGTATGCCGGCTGAATCCGGCATACATCCTGCTTCAGAATTTATATTCACCTTGTATGGGGAGATTCTCGTTGAGTCAGTTATTGGCAATTATGATTGGTGGCGCCACTGGTTGTGTCATCCGCTGGTTTTTGGGGATTAAGCTCAACAGTTTTTACCCCTCACTTCCGCCAGGGACGCTTATGGTTAACCTAATGGGGGCTTTTATCATCGGTGCAGCAATGGCATATTTTATGCGCCACCCCCAACTTGATCCTGCATGGAAACTGCTCATCGTCACTGGGTTGTGTGGCGGGCTGACCACCTTTTCAACATTCTCTGTGGAAGTCTTCTCATTACTGCAGACGGGAAATTATTTATCGGCGCTCACATCTGTATTGGTTCACGTCGTGGGATCGCTGCTTATGACAGCGGCGGGATTTTATCTGATAATGTTACTCATATGAATGTTACAGCACAACCATAGTCGGATATAACACGACTGGCAGGCTTTATGTACGCTGTTCAATGCCCGCTTCTGGAATAGTGCGGGTATTATTATTTTGATTCACATTGAGTATCGGAACTTAGGTTTGACAATGATTGAATAACTAAAGTAGGGAGTTAGACTGACATATATTACAGGAGTACTATTGTCCACCGATGTTCTCTTATCGTCAAAAGCCGGCGGTGCTGGCTTCATATCCTAGTGCTGCCAGACGTACATCTGCCATTAATTAAATATCTGCCACTCCATAATATGTAGAAATTCTGCTTCTCTCTCTGTCCACTACTCACTAGCCATACAATGTAATTTGAGATATTCAGGAACACGATCAACCAATCGATTCAGCACACATCTATCATGTTCAGGGTCTGTCTCAGAAATGACTCAATGATTAATAGATATGCTCAGCATTAATTTTCTCCAAAACAACAGGATGTGTGAGTAAGAAGGTCTTGGGTATAGCTCCGGTACTGACGGTGCAGATGGGACCGTGGTCCCAGGCAGCATTCCGGCGCTGACGGTAAAGGTGGGACCGTGGTCCCAGGCAGCATTCCGGCGCTAACCGGGAAGTTGGGACCGTGGTCCCAGAGGCAGCATTCCGGCGCTGACCGGGAAGTTGGGACCGTGGTCCCAGGCAGCATTCCGGTACTGACGGTAAAGGTGGGACCGTGGTCCCAGGCAGCATTCCGGCGCT
>NZ_JANCOB010000019.1:0-56852 GCF_024296565.1 Klebsiella sp. SWET4
GATCGGCATAAAGAGATTCGTTCCATTCCCCAACAGCTTTGTTGTATTGAACCGCGGTCGCGTTGATGGCCCACAGCTCCGGGTTTCCTACCGGCGACCGTTGAACAATTTCATTCAGCAGTTGAATGGCGATTGTCCGCTGGCGTAGTTTGACATCTCCGGCCACCAGCCCGGCGAATGCAGCCGGGTCAATGTTCCAGCCCTTAGCCATATCACGCCCTCCGCAGTTGAATGGAGTACGCAGCGCCAGCAGAGTCGGCAGAAGCGGTGATTACCTCGTAGCGCTGAAGCTCACCCGTAATCGGATCCGGTGCAGTGATGATATGCCCGACGGCCGGCTTATCAGTCACCTCGTTAACCAGGGCGGTTAGCTTCACATCACCATGCAGAATGTTAGCGCCATCGATACGGCGGAGTTTGTAACGAGCCAGAACACCGCGCCCTGAATAGGCCACCACCATTTCGTTACCGGTTTCCGTTACGGGATCCCATGCACCACGAACGGTGTAACTGCCGGTGAACGCCTTAACCGCATCCTGCAGATCAGTATCGAATGCTGCGGCGACTTCTGTCTGCAACTCATCACGTATACCCATCGCATTCACCACCGCTATGACGGAATTTAACGATCACAGAACCGCGAAGCCTACGGGTATAGATTTCACCATTTCGTTTCGCCCGGAGTGGATGAGGTGCAAACTCAACAACGCCCTTTGCCGGGTTTGCGTAAACGACATAATTGATCGGGTTTCCATTCACAAACACATCGCGAGGGCCGAGCCCGTCACCGGCATAATGCACATCAGTGTTTTGCATATCACCCCCTTACCAGCCGTACCTGAGACTGACTAACGCCATAGGGCTTTAGCATTGCAAGCGCCAGCTGCAGGTCCGAATCAAGCAATGCCGAGCTGTTGGTAGCGAGTTCCGCGAAGGTCTTTGAAACGCTGACATCATCGGCATCTACCGTCTTACTCAGCAACACACCAGAATCGGTTTTCTGCTGATAAAGGCCACCATTCGAGGCCGCTAGCGCCGCATAGGCGCCAGCTTGTTTCACATCGTCAGGAATGATGATTTCGTGAGTTGCCTTATTGCACGGCATTTTCAGGTTAAGTCCATTCATCCAGGTATTAGCCATCAGCACAGATTTGGCTTTTTTGCTTTCATCTGTCCAGGTGGCACCGAGAATCGAATTGACGTCTTCAACGGTGATGAAAGTGATCATGCATCACTCCATTTCTTTCCAGCCGTGCGCCTTCCAGTTCGCCACTTCATCAGGGTGAACGTTGGCGGTATTGGGCCCACCCGGGAATGCCGGGAAATCGGTAACCATCGCCACCAGCTGCGATGTGGTCGATACGGGTTCGTTGTTATCCGCCTGCGTAGACACAGTTTGCTCAGCAGCTCGTTGGGCGCGCTGCTCTTTTGTTAATCCGGCCATTAGCCCTCCACTAAAAAAAGGGGCCGAAGCCCCTGTTTATCAGCCCAGCAACAACGCTGAGTGCGCCGACTTAACTGCCGCTACGCCCCAGGACAAACCGACTTCGTAACGCACCTGGCGATACTGGCGGTACAGGGCTACCTGGTAAGTGATGCCAGATACCGGGTCAGTAACGTTCATCACATCATCCGCAGTATCGCCGCCCTGCGGCATTGCCGGGGTTCGGGATGCAAGCAGGAATGCATTGCGATCAAACGCCATGTTTGCGGTGTAGGCGCCACCAGCGGTAATAGCGGTGTTGTCGGCCAGTGCCTGACGTAAGCCAGGAGCAGCCAGGGTGATTGCTGTGGCCGTCGCAGCAGCAACAAGGTATTTATTGCTGTCCCCGTCAAACGTCACGATGTCACCTGCTGCAAAAGCACCTGTGCCGGTATCAATGGCAATCAGAATATCGCCTTCAGCTTTTGCTCCATTCACCAGGTATCCGGCAGCCGGAGATGCAGCGCGTTTCTTAACATGCGCGGATTCGTGGATGTTGAAACCTTCCAGTCGCCCCACAATACCTTCACGCAGAAGCGCATCAGTACCGGACTCATTTACTTTGAACAGAACAGACTGTTTACCGCGGAGGTTAGCGATAGCCGAAGAACCGAGAACCATCTGCAGATCAGTTGTCGGCGAACCATTGTCAGAGAGAACCTGGCGCGCATTTGCCGCATCCGACAAATCACCTGCAATTCCGAAAGGAGCGGTGCCGGCCGTACCAACAGCACGAGAGGATGCGAAATACAAAGCCGCGAGATCTGCATCCATCTCATTAGCCAGCGCGCGAAAAGCCTGCTTAAACTGATCAGCAAGGATGGTGTTGTATGTCCCTGCGGGCCCCAGCGCCAGTTGTTCCTCACCGTTCCATTTGACCGGGGCCATTTTGGATTTGGTGATTTTGACATCAACGGTGCCGATCGTCTGGTCGCCGTCATTTGGCGCAGTAGCCCCCGGGGTAATATCAACAGTGGTTGCCGGTGGCGCAACCGGCGCAGTAACAGTCTGGTCCTTCGCCGCCGCATCAGCTTTAGCATTGCGCGATACAGCCGGGATAAAACCGACCTGTTCGCGAGATACGGTATCCAGAGCCGTGAAGATAGTCGGGATCAACCCGGTAAGCGTATTAGCCATGTGTATGGATTCCTTGGAGATTAAAATATAGGGTTGGTTGAGCTATCCAGCTCCGGCACCAGCAGCCATCCGGCGGCTGGCAAAGAATTAATCGACGATGGTGATACCGTCTTTGAGAGTTGATTGCTGATCTGTCGGGCTCAAACTGGTAAACGCATCGCGTTTCATCGTTTTCTGCCCGAGTGAATGCTGAGATTGCCGTGAGCCGCCTCCCTGGTTGCCGCTGGCCTTCAGAATGTGGTCTTTCTGTGGGTACTGCTCCACCAGGAACTCCAGCGCCTCATCAAAGGCCGCCAGTTCGCCCGGCTTCGAGCGGGAATAAATTTTGTTGCCAGAGCCATCATAGGCAACGACTTTGCCGTCCTCGACTTTGAAGGACTGACCGAACCGCGCCTGAAGCATATCTGCCGGAATTGCTACTTTATCTGCGATGAATTTCGAGCCAGAGAACCGACCGCCGATCATTTCCTGATAAAGCTGGCCTTCAAGGGTCGCCGCACGCTGAGTAGCTTCATCAAGCTGGGCCTGGAAGGATTTGGTGATATCTGCTTTAACCTGATCAACAGCGCCTGCGTCGATCAGTTTTTTCTGGTCGATTTTAGTCATCATCTCCAGCGCTTCGAGCGCCTTTGCCGGATCACCGATTTTGGCAAACTTAGCCAGACCGGCTTCAGCGGCTTCTTTGGCTTCACGATGAGATTTCGCCTCGCCATTCAGAGAAGAGATTTTCCCAACGGCCTGCACAGCATCAAAACCAACTTCCTGGCCGTCATCGTGGACGTAGACGGGTAAACCGCTGGAATCGACTTCTGCATAGCTTTTGCCGTTAACTTCGACTGTTTTCAGTTTCATGTGGTTACCTTTTCGGTGGTCATCCGACCGTTGCACCGCTCACCATCCGGATCACGGCAATAAAAAAGGCCGCCCGGAGGCAGCCTGATGGAAGACTTAAAAAGCTTTAAAGTCTGGCGTTACTGAACGCCTGAGCATCCAGGTTACGAAGTTGCTCCAGAGTCAGCCATTCGCCCTTGTCGTTGTAGAAGTCATCGGGCGACATGCCGCCGTCACGAATCAGCCGGGCCCGGGTTACGCCAACGATCTGGGACTGTCGCGTGAACGACTGGCGCGAGAACCAGCCCTGATAATCGGTATCCGAAGGCACCTGCCCGTCCATGCTGGCACGTGAGCTATCTGATATTTGCCCAACAGCAATACCCAGCTCATCAGACGATTTCAGGATGTAGGTTTCGACGCTGCGACAGCAGAAATGGATTTTCCCGGGTCCCTGCAGATACGGCACCTTATGGCCGATCGGCTTGTTATCCAGTGTGTACTTGAGGCGGTCGCGAATCCGACAGTCTTTTGATGTACGGTTATCCAAAGTGGATAACCACTGCTTACCCTTCAAAATGTCATCGTTCGCATCTGCAAAGCTTTTCCTGGCTGTAGAAGCAAGATGCCCCACAGCCGTTTTTGCAATACTGCCGGCATTGGTTCGGCTCATCTGCAGCGCGCCATCCTGATAGCCACGGTTAGCATGACCACGGACCTTTCTGGCGATTTGCTCATGCGTATCGCCCAGGAGAAAACCCTGCCGCACTGTATTGGAAATTCTTGCCATCCTGTCAGCTTCAAGGTTATCTGCCCACTCCGAAAGCAGGCGCCCCTGAAACGGCTGTGCCATCGCAGTTGCGTAAACGGCATCCGGTGAAATGCCCACCAGCGGGTGAAGCGATAGCACATCATAGGGGATCGCAAACTGGAACAGGCTCAGCTGAAAGCCTGCTTCGTGCTGAGCGAGTTGCTGCAGCTCATCAGATAGTCCCGCGTACATTGACTGCACAGCCTCGCGATTGAGAGCTCTGACACTAACGAGCAGCGCTTCCAGTCGCGACACGGTAAAGCTGTCAGCATCCAGGCTATCCATCGCTACCAGCAATCTGGCTGTCAGTTCCGCATCGCTGTCATTCAGGATTTTTATCATCCTGTTTGCAACACTGGTGCTGTACCGCGCTATCCATATCGCATGCGCTATCGATTCATCCTGAAGCTTGTCATTCGCCGTTGCCATTTGCACCACCCGGGTTACTCAGTCCGCCGGCCAGCGTGACCTGCTGATTTCGCAGCTCGTCGATTACCTCTTCGGGCTTCGCATCCGGATCGATAAATTTTAGGGCCTGCAAAACGCGAACAGCATCGACCTGACGTATATCACCACCCTGGCGGAGCGACTGAACAGCTGTTGCAGCTGCGGCATCAAACGTCTGGGCTGAAACATCCAGTTCGGTGCGTACATCGACATTGCCGCCTTCTTTCTCGCCCAGCCATTCCGCCATAATCTGCAGGATATTATCGAGCGCATCCTCAAGCGAGCTTGCCATGGTGTAGAGAGGTGAATTCTCCTGCATCCGCTCTTCGTGAGTCTGGTCTAAGGATTTAGTCGATGTGTTTTCCGCGCGCAGCAGTTTTGCGCCGGCCTGACGCATCTGGTTTTCCAGATCCTCAAGGGAAACCTTACCGGCTTCAATCGCAGCCCCGGTATGCTCGACATATTCCAGTCCCTGCCGCTGACGGTCATCGAAACGAGTCGCAGAGGAAGAACCTATCGTCAACGTTTCGCCATCAGCCAGACCGTAAGCCACCAGCAACGGCACACGAGCGACATGAAGGATGTTGTCCTGTTCACTCTGACTCTGCCAGTGCTTGATATTCAGTAAGGCGAGATTAAGCAGTGGCGGTGAACCGCGCATAAAGCCTGTGCGTTTCGTATAAAGCGTCACCAGGGGAATGTCATCGCGACTGGTTTCCCACTCGTCGTGAATCTGCCACTGGCTTTCGCCGTTATCACCTTTATTTCGGCGATAAATTTCAACCTTGCCCGGCATGATATGGCGTATTTGCTCAACTTTCGTTTGCCCGTAATCATCGCCATCAATAATGATGACCTCTCTGATACGCAGATCGGTCAACACCACTTTCCCTTTAACCACTTTCGATTTCCAGCCGATGACCTGGCGAGGATTTAACATCGTGGCATACGGGCGAGATCCTGCGGCTTTTTCGTCGGCTTTAGTTTTTACTGCCTCCGGGTCAATTTTCGGGAAATCCACCAGCGCATGTACCAGACCATACTGGAATCCAATGCTGAAAAATTGCTGTGCCCAGACATCGAGCCGGTTTCCTTCCATATCAATATCTGGCGACAGCTCCCGTATTTGTTCAGGAGAGTCCTCACTCAATACCGTCGGCTCAGCAAACACTCGCCCGATGTTTTGTTTAATGGCCTCTTCATAGGCAGGGAGTAACGTTGCCGAAGCTAAACGCTCCTTATAGCTTTCAGGATCTTCGTTCGGCCATTTCGGGAGATACTTCTTACCCTGCCGGCGCATTTCCAGCGTACCGCCCATCAGTGCATCATTAATATCCCATGCCTCAACCATGTCGTTATAGTCGAGGTTGGGCGTTGAAATATCAGGCATGGTTTTACATCCGCAGTTGGGTGACTTTTCCAGTCGGTTTGATAATCGGGAATTGCTTCACAATGAAATACCCACCGGCATCGTTGGGGTGATCGTTATCCGCCGTTTTATCCGGCTCACCGTTTTCGCCCCAAACCTGTTGCTCAAGCGATTCGGTGTACACCGGGCATCGCTTTACATTCACTTTGTAGCGACGTTCGCCGTTACCATTGCAGAACATGGCATTCATCGCGTTGATGCGGTCTTTCACTGGCGGGTTTGATGCATTAACAACCACATTGAAGCCGGCCTGTTTAAGCTGGGCGATATCCGTAGCGCTGGCATTGCTGGATTTGCGGGAATCGCCGGAAGCGTCCGGGTAAATATAGATTTCCCGCACCTTGCGATAATCGTTGCCGTCGTACAGCCAGAACCGTTCTTTGATGATGCGGATCATGTCAGGGGTGTCGTAAGCCTTCACAATTTCATTCACCGCAAACGGAAGCCCCAGACGTAACACATGAACAACCCCGGCCATCTTCCCGACGTTGAAATCCATACCGATATACAGCGGCTCACCGGGTTGTTCTTCCTCCCGGCAGTTATTCAGCTTACGGTCAAACTGATGGTAAATCGTCCCGCTGGTAAGGTTGGTGAACTGGCCACGAAGATAAGCCTTGATCAGCTCCGGCGGGTATGACTCCAACAGCGACGGGATATAGTCCGGCGGCAGATTCTTTTCATTGTCGAACGTCGAGGCCTGCACCAGGCCGTACAGCGTTGAGAGCGAAGGCTTATCGCGTACAGCCTTTGCGAATTGCTGATAAACGAATTTAAACCCTTCCGGCGTCGTGGTGACGTCGATCCCGTTACGAAGACCGGCCACGTTGTAACGCATACGAGCAATGATTTTTCGCCAGGCTAACTGCGCCTTTTTGGCGGGCATTACGTCCAGCTCATCAATCAGCGCATTACCGATTTTAAAACCAACGATGGTTTGCGGTTTTTCCATTGAGCGGCAGATCGTCGTTCCGCGATACTGGCGCCCTGCGTAGAAGTGAACCTCTTTGTTTCCCTCGTTGATTTTGACATTCAGCCCCCAGTCGTGGGCCACCTCCTCAACAGTGGGATAAAAGATGTCACGGATCTGCGGATACGTTGGCGCAAAGTAACCCTGGTTGATTTTGAGGTGTTCCCACATCCCTTTGCAGATACCACCGCAGCCGACCCACGTCTTACCGGAACCGAAGCCGGCGACATAGGCCTTAAATTTGTACTGCATCGCAAGGAATTTGGCCTGAGGGATGTTAAGCGTCGGTGCTATCGCCATCCTCTTCCCTCACTCGCGCATCGACTACGTTGATATTGATTGCAACTGGCGTTGGTTCGTCATCCTCCGGATCAGCAGCCAGCTCTTTGCGTAATTTTTCGACCTCCAGCTGCCGGCGCTCAATTTCAATCAGCTGCAGACGCTGGGCGAACTCGCTATCAGCCAGGCCGAGACGTTTCATCACCGCCTCGTACATTCGCTCACGGCTAATAGCGGTAATCTCCACGCCATTCTTCCCAAGCTTCACACCGGAATAGGCAAGCGCAGCATCAGGCGCCAGCTTACGCGTATCAGCGAAGTATGGCTGGCCGATGCCATCACCATTACAGCGAGGGCATTCCGGGTTAGGCGCGCTGTTATGGTCGTAACCGTAGCCACCAACATCGACGGGCTCGCGACGTTTACGCTCAAGCGCTTCGAGCCGCTTCTCTTCGTACTCCACGGCATCACGCCATTGATACTGATGACCAAAGCCCCAGCAGTAACGACAACTCCCACGGCGATACTGCGATAGCTGGTTGGCGTCGAACGTTGCCAGCCGCCACATCTGCTCAAGCACTTCATCAGCGCTGCCAAGCGTGCGCACAATGGATGCTTTCTGCTGCCGCGCAATGGCCTGCGCAACTGAAGTTTTCTGAAGCAGCTGATAGCCAATTTGTTCAGCAGTCTTCTTGCTGTACCCGGCACGTATAGCGGCCTGCGTGGCATTGCTATCCTTCAGGTATTCCGCGACAAATAAGCGCTGCTGAGCGGTAAGGCCGTCGCCATCCACCAGATCTTCTGCGCACTTTTCCTTTTGCGCAGTGCGCAATTTCTTCTGCTTAGGTTTTTGCGCAGTTTGCGCAGTGGGTTTCTTAATGTATCGGCGGGCAGTAGCGTAATTCAGTCCCTGCGCTTCACACCAATCCTTCGGTGATACGCCGGTTGCGGCATGATCGGACAGGAACCGTTGCTGAAGCTCGCCCCAGTCCGGTTTTGCCATGGATTATTCCTATTTAACGTGAGGGAGAAAATGGAATTACTGATTCTCCATAAAATATTCACTTTTATGTTTTGGAATTAAGGCTCTTTAGTTCAGGAGTTATTATGAAAAGAATTATGCTTGCTGTTTTTGTGATCTGTGGTGCGCTGTCACTTTCAGGATGTATCCTTCCCCCTGGTCCCCATGGAGGCGGACATGGTGGAGATCACTTCCATGGTCCTGAGCATCGTTAATCGCCTGAGGGCTTTCATTTTACAAATGATGAAAAAGGCCGCAAAAATATGCGGCCTTTAGTTACTACCAGCTAGCGTATAAAGAATCTCTCAGGAGCCACCCGGGAGAGGTTCATCTATACGGCTAACTGACCTCTGCCGTTCTGGTGTTGGCAGGCAGAGACGTTATGAGAGTAGTGAGTATTTCAAAATTTACCGGGATAAACAGACAATGATGTCAGTTACCCCGTATAACTGGAAATTGGTGATTGATTGAACTGTCAGCTCAGACGATTTGTCTGATGGGCATTATCGCAGGCACTCTATGAATGCCTGCTGTAATACCTTAGCTGACCTGCTCAGCGCCAGTATCAAATAGCGCCAGGCTTCGGCCGCTTCCTGAATTGCTTTACGAGTTTTCGAGACAATCTCGCTTTCCGTGTAAACACGATCGAAAGAGTCTGCGAATAACTCAGACTTCAGATAGCTGTCGCCTACCCAGTCAATGGCTAACTTCGCCGCTGCAGTGTCGTAATTCACTTTCTTAATAATATCCAGGCGGATTTGCTCGGATGCGGTGATCTCTGACATGTCTTACCTCTTTGAAAAATAATACATACAGAAAGGCCCTGTATTAACAGGGCCTTTTATCGTCAAACTTTAGGGAACCAACGCTACAAGCCAGGTAAAGTAATGACACCCTGACTTTATACTAAAAAGCGACTCATATTAGAGCTATTGGTGATCATCCATAAAACCAGCCTGCGACACCAAGGAACATGGCTGACAGAAAACAACAAATTGCAGTTTTATGCATCAATACACCGTAAAAGGCGCAAGATATCACGACAAGAAGTACAATAAGGACAGGCCAGATACTAAACAAAAGAATAGCATATGACTCCGAATTATTATAAATATTATTTTGCACTAGCATCATAATCCTTCTACGGTGTTTGAAAGCATTGCAATGATGCCAATTTTAAATTCCAACAGCGAATTTATAATAAATAGAAACCATCAAACCAACGAAAAATCACTCTTACCAAACAAAAATCATTACCAAGAAGATTCAACTACAACCCAAATATTCAACCCGTGTATATAACGCTGCACCGGAACACAAACAAATACACCTTCATTTAAACTTACTGACTTTATTATACTACCCGCAGGAGGAAAAACATCCCCACTCCCAGGCAACTTGTTAATTTGTTCAGTACCATATCGATAATACTCTGGAAGTTGTGGAAGTTTGCACTCAGTCATAATTAGCAGCTCATTTTATAAGAACTCAATGTAGCATGTATGATGAACTAAAAAACCCACATTGCAAACAATATATTTCGTTAAAGTGAAAAACATTGCTTCGCGAGGAGATTTTTTTTGTTCACAGCTTCTCTTACCCTCTAAATTCCCTAAGGTTTTACCTAATATCTTAATTTTGAAATGGTAGAAATATTATGAAAGTTACAGACGTACAATCCATGAAGCATACACTCACTAAGCTTGTTAAATCAGAAACACATTCTACACTTACTTATGACTTTGCTCTGCCATGACAAAGTCTACTGTTCTACCCGTGAGCTCAGGGATGAGCCACTTCCTGTAGTGTCAGACCATCCTTTTTTTCTCAAAACCAGTAGAAAAACACCTCGAAATCTGACTAAACTCCGACATTGGCTGCCTCTGCAGCGCCCCGTCAATTTGTCGGATTTACTCCACGGGGTTTTTTATCACCTGAAACTGCTGGGCAAAGGCTCCAAGAATCCAGCCCACCAGCGGTACACGTTCCCGGCATCCAGAAGCAGGATACCTGAGAGATGTTATATCCTTCGATCATATGAGGAATGTATCGTAGGTAGTTCTATTCAAAGGTGAGTTCATCAAGCCTTAATGGTTTTCTTATAAAAGCCTTTTGGCATTCGATTATGAGTATCTGCCCCTCGCACAATGAGCAAAACACAGGAGAGGATTTACCGGAATCACCATTTCCATAGGTGAACTCCTTAACCCCATAAATAGTGCGCTCAACCGTGTTATCTCTGATAAGATTGATATGCCCTGCATGCTTTTCACCTTGTACTATGTATTTAGACTGCTTACCTGTTATACCCTCAGAGAAAATTGCTACCCCTTTATCAAAATCCCAGATAAAAATCTTACACCCACCGTCAGATACAAGCATTTCCAGTGTCAGCTTGTCATTCGATGCTGGATCAGACATTCTTGCATAGCATTTTCTAATCACAACACACCTACCAATTTTTAGGTAGAATATAAGCACACCAGAAGCAGCATTCAACAAGAAAATAATCTGTCCTGCATAAGCCAGCCAACTGGCTTTCTCCAACCGCAGCTGACGTAAACACTGAATGGCACACTAGCGCAACAGCTTCAACTGGCAGGAAAGGTCCTCAGGCTTTGACTGCAACACCACCAATGTTAAAGCCATAAAAAAGCCACCCAGAGGTGACCTTAGCGATGGGAATAAATGAAGCATGAATGAAGACGGTCTCAACGTTCTGCTATCTGGTTTAATCGGACGGAGCCTGAAGTTTGAAATATATTGTTTTTGTTAAGCCTTGAGTCGGTTTATTGGCTTCATAACGCCATTGGGCCATTGCCGCAATAACGGCAGAGTCGAATAGGTGCTGAGGTTCTGATTTTAGGATCCAAAGCTTTGATATCTTGCCATCAACACCTACGTTATATCTAACCGCCACACCTCCTTCAATCCTGTTAGCCAGTGCGTAATACGGATATGCAGGATGCGGCGAATATAGCAGCTTTGGTTGAGGGTTTTTAGCGGAGCTGGAACACCCCAGAAGCATACCACACAGGAAGATCGTACCGATAAATCCCTTTTTCATGAAAACACCAATACCGTGAATGTAAATCAACATTATCAAGGTACAGCCTTAACGTGTAGAGGAGAAGACCTATTAATGGTAGACATCAAAGCCCTTCATCCAAAGAGTAGCTTCTTTAGTGCTTAATCTTCCAGCTGAAGCACGCCGTGCTCTTCTGATTCTGAGTAGGCGATAAGGCCCTCGTAACCCGGTACAGTGCTGCCGTCATCCGCTTCAAATTCAGGGATGCTGGCCTGAGAGATCGTGTAAGTGGGCTGGCCTTCCTGCTCAGCGAAGTCTGCCAGAGCTTTAATTTGCTCTGCGGTAAGAACTAATGGAGTCATGGTTTATCCTTTTATGGGGATATTGTTGGCTTTATCCCTTAGTGGGGTTAACAGTCAGCATCTGGCCGGGCAACAGCGCGGCATGCCCACATACAGGCTTCCTGCATTTTGGTACGCGCGATAGCCATGCAGCGCAAAGCCTCTGCTCTCTCGGTTTCGGCCTGACTACCACGCTCGACAACTTCAGCCGTTGCAACATCTCGCTCAGTATCGAGCAGACTGCAAAAATGCCGGCTGACACCTTTGAGGCGGTTCATCCGCTCAATGTCGCCAGCGGTTAATGTGCGGTAGCCTTTTACAGTGCTGCCGTCCTGCGGTTTTGCTTCACTCATTTCGTAGCCCTTTCGGTTGTACCTGGTTTGCTTTTACTAGCTCGTAGGTGGATATTGTTGGGAAGGAAAGCATGGAGATAACCAAATGAAACAGATACTATTTACATGGTTTGCTTTTACAAATACCTATGCCTGCATCACCGCCAGCATTAATGTGAACAACTCGCTAATGCTTAATTCAGCTGTGCCGTGGATTGTTGGGGTTTCTCTTGGAGTAATCACCAATTACTTATTGGCTAAAAAACTGAAGGAAAGCGGCTTTCTGTAGGCCTGCTGGTTTCTGGCCAGGTTACTTCTTAACGCTGTCCGGCATCACCGCACCAACAACGCCAGCCAGCGCTACGCCGCCAGCGATGACGGTTTCCTGAATGCCCGGAGGCATCTGATAGCCGAAGACACCGGCAATGACCAGGATGATGCCGCGCCAGGTTGACGGCTCTTTCAGTCGATTAATGAGATAGTTCATATTTCCCTCAAACAAGAATACTTTTTGCCAGGAGATAGCGGGCTTTACGGTCATCAATGCCGTTCTGTCCGCCGTTGATAATCTGAGTGACGCGTGTAAGGTCACCGGGATAACGCAAACAGCCGCGTGAGGTATAGAACCAGGCAGCACTGCGCGCCGCATACTCATCCTGTGCCAGCAATTCAGGCTGTTTAACCAGATCAATCTTCAAAGCATTCCCGCATTCGCGGTAATTGTTCAGGCCGGTGGTCTGGATGAGCCCGCGCCCGCGGTAAAACCAGCCGTCTGTTGCCCCGTTATTCCCCATGCGTTTGCTGTACACCAGATTGGCGATCGCTCGTTGCCTCTCCAGTGGCAACGATGGTTCACCCTGCCGGCGGCCGAGCAAATTAGCCTGACCCTGCGTCAGCCGCCCAGCGCGGACAAAACTATTCAAGCCAGCCACGCTATAATTGAAGCTCTCAACAAGCTGGGTAAATCCCGTGCTTTCATGCCCTACCTGGGCAATGAACATTGCCTGGTCGATAGCGGAAGTGATGCCAAACTCTTTCATCGCGGCTGTAATATGCGGAAACCAGCGCGCAGCTAACCCGGCGCTGATGCCAGCCGCCTTCTGGAATTGTGTTTGATTCATTAGTGCCTCAGTGTATCGACCAGACGCGCCACGTTACCCCGAGCCCATAGCACGGCGGCGCATATCATCACGTTTGCCAATACCACCAGCCAGTGGGACTGTACGTAAAGACCGAAGATAAATTGGAAAGGTATGCTCGCGTAAATCAGTACAAGCAAGTAAGCAATGATGGAGATACCAGGGCGATGCCTGGCACCGCGACGTTGATAAAACATCAAAGCGCAGACAATAACGGCACATATCACCGCATTGGCCAGCGCTGCCGGGTCATTTATTACCACTCGAACCTCCTCCCCTTAATCGGGAAAGTAATCCGAACAGGCTGCTCAAGTCCTGGCTGTTAATGAAAGTAAGGACCTTGATGGTGACAGCAGATGCCACCACCGCACCGAGCGCATCAAGCGGACGATCTGTATAGCCTGTCCAGGTAGTAAATTTTGAGCCTAATAATCCGGCAGCCAGAACACCGACAATAAACGACGTCATGAAGTAAGCTATTTGCCTTCCACGTGTCAGGTTTGCGGTCGTTGCCACATAAAACACCGCGCCGCCAAAAGCCCCAAATACCACACCAAAATCGGTGTGGGTGATAACGCCATATACGACGGAACCAATTAAACCGCCGCCAAAAATCAGGCCGGTACCAGTTAAAGGATCGGACATTAAGCCCCCTCTTATTGCTGTGAGTCCTCTCAGAATTGAGGGGAAAAAGAAAAGGCCACGCATAAGCGCAGCCTCAAATGATTTGTACCTCAGCTTTCCGAGGAGCCTTATTCATGGCGAAAAAAAGCCCGCTCAGAGGAACGGGCAGAAAGTAGGCATTCTAGGTAGTAACGAAACGAAGGCGCTCCTAATAGTCCGAGCTACCGATTTACCAGGAAGCATTCACTTTTGCCGTTACGTTCTATAAACATAGACAGGCAACCGCAGAAGTAAACCTTCCATAAATCTTAAATATGTTTAGTGGCAGTGTGGTGCCGGGTGCCTCCCGGTGAGCATGCCCCAGCCGGCATGGCCCGCGCTGCATTTACAGGTTTCTGTAACTGACTGGTCGCCCCTCCGCATAGGGGGATTCACCACATCAATACGTTATGCTGTAAACATAGCTAGCGTCAATACACTCTGCATACATTGCTATCGAAGAGCGACTAATCACAGGCATAAAAAACCCGCATTTTATGCGGGTTTCTGACTTCGCAGCTTAGATTATCTGAATGCTGAATTCAGAGAAACTTCAGCATCCGGTTCGTGCGTAATTCTGTTTCTCAGATCCCGGCGAATTATCTCAATTGACCAGAACCACACCAGGTGACCAAATATTTCAGAAACGTTTTCATACCATGGAAGCTCAATCAACGGTGGGGTTAGGCCCATAAGCGGAAACGAAATCATATGGACAAACAGTTGTGCGAGTGCACCTGCAAGTAAACCCTGCCACAGCTTGATTTTTGGAAACACCTCGGCAACTACACAATACCCAACCGCAAACACGATGGAGAATATGATATGCGTTACACCTACCCAGTTAAACACATGTCCGGCAAAGGTATAGACAGCCGCATTTGGATCGGCCAGCCCTAACCAATCACGCAGGAAAATATAAGGAGGGTTAAGGAAGTTTCTGGAACAATCAATTTGCCCGGCAACTCGAATTAATGACTCTGGTCCACAGGCACTGGTAAACATATCGACAGGACTACGCGGTGGTAATGGTACTTCAGCACCCCATTTTACAAATGCTGAAACCACCCCAGAAATAAGCCCGATAAACAATGCAACACCATAATGCCGTCTGCGAGGTTCGGTTCGCACAAAAATATCTTTTAACGCCATAAAGCCATCACTTATAAAGAATATTTACAGTTCCTTAATATTCCTTAAGTTTGGCGCATGACATTTTGATTCAGATCACACTTTATAGCCGATTTCAGGCATTTGTTTTCAAAAACATAAAACCCTGCAATAGCAGGGTTTATATGAATGTTTTCGTTCAGGCGTTTTATTCCACGATTTAAAATATACACGACAACTTCGGACAAAATCAAGCATTGTGCGCTTAAAATGCAAAATAATGCGCCCATTTACTCAATCAGCTGTTGCTCGTTGAAACTCTTTATCTGCCCTCTCCTCTTCCTTCCAGCACAGGTCCACCAGCGCATCGCAGAAAGGTTTCCAGTTGCGTGTCCATGTTCTGATGTGCAGGTCTGGGATAAGCGTCAGAATCGCTTTATAAGCAGCCGTAGACGGCATCGTTGAAAAGCCACTCCCCGAACAGCGCTCACAGATTTTATAAACCGGTGCTCCCTGCTCTTTTGTCGCTTTGCGGTCCAGAACCCGGCCAGAACCACCACAGCGGCAGCGAGCATTTATTTTCCCCTTACCGTCACAGGCTTCACATTTAGCGCTTATGCTGGCTGTTACTTCAGTCCACTTATCCCAGTCGGAAGGACGGACAGCACGGGATTTTTTAGCCCAATATGGTGCTTTGCCCCACGGATTAGAAACTTTGCGTTCCGTGGTAGTGGTTTCAATCTTTCCGGTGCCACTGCATACCTTGCAGACTCCCGTTGTTTGCGCGGACCGGGAATACTCCGCAAAAGCAAACTGCGCTAAAATCAGGCAGCAGCGCCCCAGCTCTTTACCCGCTGTTTTGCGTACGTTCTTCGGTGCGGTTTCAATCGCATACCGCGCTAGCGCCTGGACGGCCAACTGCTCATCTGTCTTGCTGATGCCAGCCTTTCCAAAGAACGCTGCCAGTCCGAATCTTGCCCTGCTGCTTGTCACCCCAATACCAGCCATAACATCCGTACCGTTGAGGCGATCAGGTGATGTGCCTTTCACATCTTCGCTGATGTGCATACCCTGAGGGCTGAAATGTTTTAAGGATGCTTCGAGTTTCATGCTTCACCTCCAAAGAGGTAAAACACTGAATGTAATAAAACGCAGGTGCATTTCTGCATCTGTGACTGGTTGAAATGTGTTCTGATTGTCATTTGCACTTTGAGTCCCCCCAAAGCGCAGAAGTCAACCGGAGTTGTTCAGGCTCCGACGTCAAGATTATGACGTGTTGATTATTAAAAATCAAAAATATAATGTGCTTTCGTTGCTAAAAAATTCAACGTAACAAAAAACCCGCCGGCGCGGGTTTAAATTAGATTTCATCTATTATAGCGTTAAGTTAGTTTAGAAAATCAGGCTGTACCAGTTCGCTATCCTTGAAGAAAGGTTTCACATTTTTCATCAAAATCATGTAATTACAGTAACTCTCACGTAAACGAACTGCGCTACTGCTGAAACTTATAGATTAGAGTATCCAGCCCTAATGGGCTGGTCATCCATATTTAACGGTAACGTTGTCAAGCTTAAAGGAAATGATACTTCTCAAGAGTTTCTTTAACCTCTTTACGCAAACCATTCGAATCCAATTCGCTCTCTCTTCTCACGGGATCTGATGTATAACAATCAGCAAGAATAAAAATCTCAGCCGCACACTCTCCAATTTCCTTACTATCTTGTGTTAGCTGACCCGTGTTCCCTTCATTTCGCCACATATTGAAAAATTGGGTTTCGAATTCATCTGCAGTAATTTGTGAGGAGACTAACTTCCTTGCAAGTTCAATCAAATTCATACTCATTACAGAACCCCTGTTTTAATAAAGTTAACATGTTGAGGAGAGTCAGGAATCAAATGCCAGCCGGAAACAAAGTCACCATTTTTATCCAACACAACAACATTGTTAGTTTTTGGATTATAATATACTTTTGAGTCCTTTTCTCGTCGGTATGTGCCTTTTACGACAGTATCTTTTTCAGCCAAATGGGCTTCAATTGCTCCCCTGAATTTCGACAACGTTTCACTGTTTATTTTGGTGTCACTGATCCCAAAATCTATCGCATGTTTGTACTTTTTTTGAAGCTGTCTTCGCGTAAACTTACCCGAATCTAACGGGTCGCTAAGTACAACATAAATCGGCTCAACACCAGTTCCTGTCGCATCCGGCTGCCAGTAAATGAAGTCTTGTAGCGGCGGAATGTCCCCGGCTGGAAAGGAAGTAGTAACGATACTATCCGCCTGTTTGATATCTGTCCCAGTATGCACCGGAGTAACCGGCACAGGCGTGTTGTTACCTGTATGGAATGGTGCGTCTGGACCGACCGGTGCTGGGTTCACCAGAATGGTCCTCGACGGGGCTCCCGCCACAGCCGGCACAGTGATTTTATCCAGGCCGGTCGCTGTATCCCTGATTGCGTTCAAAACTGGTACCGTTGAAGACACCCCTCCACTGCCAGTTTTCACGAAGTTCAGGGACTGACGCCCATCATTGTCCATGCTGATAAACGCACGCACCGGTAGATTAACGCTCTTCATTCCCGGTTCGATACTAGTCTTCCCGGCTGTGAACAGACGAGCCTGAGCAGCCATCATATTGAGGTCACGTCCCGGAACCCTGCTATCACTACTGTGCCCGGCCGGGAATGGTATAAAACCGACAGCAAACGCCCCCACAGTACTGAGTGTTACGGCTTCTGTTACTGCAACTGATATTGTAACTGCCCCCCTCCATAGCGCCCCGGCTACAGAACCTGCCCATTCGCCGACTGCTGTCATAACGCCAGCACTGACAGTTGAAAGCTGAATCCCGCCTGGCGCCCGGTTTAGAACCATTGATGCCGAAGCTCCTAGCAGGGCATTTGCAGATTTTATCATGTCAGGCGTGTAAACAGGCGTGTCGAGAATGCCCGCCTTCGCATAGTTTTCTTTCCGGATAGCTTCAGCACGACGTAATTCTTCAGCCCGCCGGGCCTCCTCTTCCCTCCTTGCGGCCTCTTCTTTCGCTGCGGTTTCTGCCCGGTTCCGAAGAGTATTCTCTGCTACCTGACGCTGGTTCAGTGCTTCTTGATCTAAGACCTTTATGGTAGAGACATATATAGGACTGGCTCCCGTGGAGGCAGGAAAACGAATTATCACATCTCCATTATTTGCAGCAGCAGTATAGCCTGACGGACCATATGAACCGGTTTCAACCTGCATGCCGCTTGTATCCGGAGTGTACGGCTGGGGAAGAAGGCGGGTATTGTGTAGCCGATCTGTAACGAAAATCATTGCAGGCAGGCCCGGAGCCACGACAGCCTGCCAGACTCCAGGGACATAGCGGTTTGTCTGTGGTGTTTTGTCTTTAACAGGCGCAGCATCCACAACAGGAACGGAAAAGGGCTTTCCGCCATTCATCACCAAATACTGTGCGCCATTCTGAACGATATCTGAAACGCTTCGCTGTACATTAACCGCTCCAGGCGAAGCTGGCAGCGAAGAAGCTTGTACATCGGTGACAGCACCTAGCGGGAGTACTGTCATGATACGAGTAACTTTTTCAGGGTTAGTAGGGTCAGGTGACAACCTAATAAAAGGCACTACACCGGCACGCGCAGGATCAGGAAGACCGGATACCAGCCCTTGGTCAAGAGCCTTTCTAGCGGCAGAAGTTACATCGATTTGGGTTGTACCCTCAAATAGCCCCACCGTCCAACCGGGTGCTTCCCCCAGCTCAATTTCCCGGTTCAACGTCACGCGAAGCGGATAACCGTGCATAACGGTATATTGCGAGTTAGGTACCCCGTCTAGACTGTAATCTGACCATCCGATACCCAATTCACCGCTTTGGTTGCCTTTAGGATCATACCATTGCTTAATATCACCGGGCCGCTTGGGCCAGACAATCATACCAGGGGAATTAGTTCCCTGCCCTGGAGGTGTATCAATTCTCGTAGTTTCCCATCCCCAACGGCCTGGCCCCTCGGCATCTGCGGGCTCCCACACTAGTCCGTCGCGAGGTGGAATACCATGGTTATAGTCATATTCATTAAAATCCGTGTCGGCCATATCATTGCCCTTCCATAGAGTTTTTTTCCAGTGCAGCCAGACGAGTATCAAGTGCCTGTCGAAGCGAACGCTCTTCTTTGAGAGCCTCTATCAGAAGAGCCACTACGCCATTGATATTGATGCTTCGCGCATCCGAAAGCACACTGCCATCATTAAGTGTCAGTTCTGTCTGTTTAACAGACTGGGGCAGCACAACTTCCACTTCCTGAGCAATAACGCCTGCTTCACTAACCCCCTGTTTCAGATAGGTGTAACCACTAATACGATTGAGCTTATCAAGAGCATCATCAATTCTCTCAACCTGGGTTTTCATTCGCGCATCCGAGCTACTGTTCCAGGCGCCATTAGTATAGGCATGACCATCATTACGGAATTCATACCAACCCTGCGCTCCGCCATTAGCTACATGCAGACCAAGGAAATGGTGCTGGCCAATACGTTCATAGTGATAGAAGTCAGCTGATAAATCCCCGGCCCCCTGAATCCATAAGCCATTGGTTTTACTGTCTTTGTCATTATTTACTCTGCGATTACCTGCAGCTTTAATCCATCCCTCAGTATTGCGCTTTGTCAACTGGCCTGCTGTCAACTCAGCTCCAGATTTCAACTGGAGTTCATTCCAATTCCCCTTCATATCCCGATAGGAAATTAACCCATAGTCTTCCTGACCGGTGAGAGCTCTAGAGCTCATTAGCATAGTGGTTGTTGTTTTACCGGTGATAAAATCAGTGTGGATATCCGGAGCCCGATAGGTTTGGCCGTTGATAAGCGGATCTGGGCCAGTGGTCTGCGCGGTAATTCCCGCATTATGGGAAATGATTGTACCGCCAGAAATATCCACTCCATTGCGTAAAGAGACACGACCGGTTTTGAGGTTAAAAGACAGTGGGCGAAGGGTATTCCATTGTCCATCTTGCGCCTGCCCATCAGGGGTTACCAGTGCATAAAAATCATTCCCGTCATTGCGCAAGATGACTCCCGTGTTCCCCCCTGCCAGACGAAAAGCATTCTGAGATTTAGAAACCACTTCACCATCAGTTACAACACGTTTACGCAACGTAGTCAGTGATTTCATTTCCAAAATATCTTCGTTAACACCGCTTAAAACTTGTGCATTGATTTTTTGATCAACCATTTCCATTTTCCTTGTCGATTGCTAAAAATAACTACTGTATAAATACACAGCTGTGTATTTATACAGTAGTTATACACCTGGTTTTTCAACTCGTCAACGTCGGTTCAGCATCTGAATGCGAGTCGGCTCTTTAGCTAAACGCAGATGTAAGCCACTGAGTGTTAACCCCATATTGGTGTTCTTTAGCGCTAAGTATCGAGCATTTAGGTGAGAGCAATCTGTTGGAGGGTTGCGGCCACTGTTGCAGCAGACAGTAGTCAACCTATCTTTGACATAATTCATGCCGAGAGAGTGCCACTCGGAGGTCTATTGATGAGGAATGCTTAACAACATAGAAATAAAAAACCCGCCGAAGCGGGTTTTCTCATGCTGCCATACCATTTCTCTCTGTCAACTTTGGCAAAATTGAAAGTAGAAGGCTATCCAGTTGTATAGTCTGGCAGTTTAGAAGAGACGACTACCACTGGGTAAGTTGCATTGACGCCATACTCAAGTAGTGAGCTAACCCGCCAGGCATTAACTAACCACTTTATTATGGCTACATCGAACATTTATTTCAGAAACTTGTTATACACGAAGAACTCAGTATCTCGCACAAATCCATTACGCTCATACAACGCCTGTGCACGGATGTTATCTGTAGCGGTACTAAGCATAATAAATGCCGAATCGCTCTCCTTCGCCAGTTGCTCAGCACGTGAGATTAGTTTGTGTGCCACACCATGCTTCCGAGCTGACTCATCAACGAAAAGGTCATAAAGCAACCAAATACGTTTCATCTCAAGAGAGCAAAATAAAGGATAGAGCTGCGTAAAGCCTACCGCTTTCCCATCAACCTCGGCGTAAAAGATCACGGACTCATTAAGCTGAAGGCGCTTGAGAATAAAATCTCTGGCCTGCGAGGCATTTTCTTCGACCTCGTAGAAACGACGGTACCCGAGATACAGGGGAAGGATAGTATCCACATCATGTGGTTGAGCCTGGTAAATCTTCATACAAAAACCTCATAACTAATGAGTGTATAATTGTATTACAAATAATTTTTCCGATTTGTCCTTTTGTGGGCTTAAGTTCACTTTTCGCCCCCCCATTCTCCTCTTGGATTAATTTTTCGCCATAAAAGATAAAACCCGCCGAAGCGGGCTTTATCATGCTGCAATGTCTTTTTTCAGGCACATCTCCGGCAAATTAGCCCTCACCAGCGCCTCAGCGAATGGGGGCGGAACGGCATTGCCGCAGCGTGCAACCTGCTTATCCTTCGCATACTTCACACCGCGGTAATCCTGATCGATGATGTACCACTCCGGGAACCCCTGCGCCCGGTAAAGCTCATGCGGTTGCAGCATTCGCATCCCGATATCAACAATGCGGTAAGTCACTCCGCCGATATCCACCAGCCCGGTGCTATCCTCCCCGCAGTATTGCTGCAGGAACGCCAGCACCTGCTGTGCGCGCTCTTCGTCATAGTCCTCAACCGCCAGAGTCGTTTTAACCTCCCCTACGTGCTGGCCGCCGGCAGTGATAGTCGGCATCGGCTCGTCAGTAGACTGGCCGTCACGGCAAGTACCGCGCAGCTTAACCAGATGAGAAGCGACTAAGGCGTGGTGATCGACAGTCGTTACTGAATGCGCAGGCTTATCCAGCCCCACACCGGGCCCGGTGTAGTTGCCGCCGTAGTGTTTTGCCAGGAATGCACCAACTACAGCATGTTTCCCGCCACCAGCAACAACGGTTCCCAGCGGCTTATCCAGTCCGGGGACGCGAGGCGCCTGACCGGGTCGCTCTCCGTATCCCATTTGAATGAGCGTCGGCACAACCAGTTGCGATTTACCGCCGCCACCAGCTGTGATCGTCGCGCTTGGCTCATCAGCCCTATGCCCGACACTGGCGCCGAACTGCCTGGCGATAACTGGAGAGACTACGCAGGCTCGCGACTCTTTCAGGATGGTGTGAGCAGGTTTATCAAGCGGCCGTGGTTTCGCCTGGTACTCACTGCCACCGTTGCCAGCGAGGAACGGGACAAGGCCTGCCTCAACAATCCCCAGCGCATGCCCATTCCCGCCCGGGCGTCTGGACGTGCAGGCGGTCACTGTCGGTACCGGATCGGTAACTGGCTGCCCTGTGGCGCCGGTGCGGAATTTTGTCAGATGAGGTACCGCGATTGCGTAGCCGTGGGTTTTCGTAATCGTCTGCAGCGGATCCGCAAGTGCCTGCCCCCGGAAACAGTCATATTTCCCGCGTGTCGTTGTGTGATTGCACTTCACGATGAACGGCGAAGCACTTTCGATAACAAAGCGCTGAATTCCCCGAGCAATGCGCCGGAGTGTGTTTTCCGCCAGCGGCTTTTTGCGTCCAAAAATCGACGGTGCTGGGATTGACCAGTCGATGCATTCTGCAGCTGTGCGCCATGGTGCCAATTTGCCAGACAGCACCGCCGGTGATTTCGGATCTCCATGAGTGGCCTCCGGCCATACTATCGGCTTACCGTCCCGCCGCATGACCATGAAGAATCGTTTTCTAATCGTCGGTGCGCCGAAGTCGCAAGCGCGCAGTTCTCGATACTCAACGATGTATCCCAGCCCTTTTACCAACCGTGCGGCATCTTCGCTATCAAGCGAAATGCTCAGAAACTCGCAGCATTCAGCCAGCGCTGGATGGTTCGCCGGGATCCCGGTTGTCAGCATGTCGACAAATGCCCGGAATGTTTCGCCGACGCGCGCCGGGTCCGGACGGCTGTAGCCAGGGTAAACGGGACCAATAAAACTACCAATCATTTCATGAGGTAAATCTGGCTTCGGAGGGATTTCAATAAGCGGACCCCACGTTTTAAATTCTTCAACGTTTTCCAGCATCATCACACGAGGGTCAACATCCAGCCCCCAGCGAAGAGTGACCCACGCCAGCCCACGAATTGCCTTTTCTACCGGCTTAGCTCCTTTCGCCTTTGAAAAGTGACGGCAATCTGGTGAAAACCACGCCAGCGCTACCGGGCAGCCAGCAGTCGCGACCTTTGGCCTGACTTCGTAAACCGATTCGCAATAGTGCAGTGTGTCCGGGTGATTGGTGGTATGCATCGCTACAGCGTTCGGGTCATGATTAATCGCAATATCCACACTGCGCCCAATCGCCAGCTCGATGCCCGTCGAGGCGCCGCCGCCGCCAGCAAAGTTATCAACGATGATTTCGCTATCTTTCACGCATATTTCTCCATGGCACAGGCCAGCGAACCAGCCGCGGCGATAATTGACGGTACTGGCATTTTTTCCAGCCACATACGGTTGATATGGTGCTGCAGTCGGCGCTGGTGGTGCGCCGGGAGTGTCCCGGCTTTTTCAATCTGAGCGAAGACCATGCTGACTTCCGCTGGCCATACTGTTTCAGGCACATCCACCAGCAGTAGGCTTTCCAGTTCCTGCAGGCGTTTGCAGGCGTATTCCAGTGAAGAGTCCATCACTCAGCCTCCACCTTGATGCCAGCGGCAGCAACTGTACGCGCATAAACGATCACGCCGTCCTCGGGGCGCTTGCGCGGCAAAAAGATACCAGGGCGCGGCCACAACGCAATAAAGCGACATTCGCTGTTTTCAAGACGGTGAAATGCTTTCTCGCTCATCACACCTACCGGGCGAAGGTGCTCCTGTTCGCGCTCTAGCTCGGCGATGCGCGCCTGCAACTCCTCGCAGTGGTCTGTTATCCCCCGGCATTGAGTTTTCCAGTAGGCTTCCATCCCCTGCGCCTTCTCCAGCCCCTCTATGAGCTGATCCGTGTAATGCTCAACTTCAACAGCCATTTGCCGCAATTCGTCGTTAGATGCGTAGGCAATGAGTCTGGACAAACGGTGAATATTTGCGTTTTTTTGTATGCTAGTCAGTTCGGTGTTATTAGTCATGAATAGCCTCCTGAACATCTAAAACTCGCTGAAAAACAGGACTGCCAAGCAGGCTGTAATTCATCCCAACAGCAACTTTCGGCACCAGGCCAAAACGCTTCATGTCAAAGTCGATGACGGCCCGCTGATCGCGGAACAGCCCCAAACGACCATGCCGGACAACCTCGCCAGTCGCTTCTGCTTCGGAAAAATACCGCTGGACAGTAGCGCGGCTCAGCCCCAGTTTTTTAATTGCCTCGGTGGTCGTAAGGCGCCCCTGATGCCTGGTGATCCGAATCACTGCACGGACGTACTCTCTGCGCTCAACTGCTGACAATGCTCTAGCCATACATACCTCACTTAACGACACGCAAATGACGCACGTTTTTGCGATAGCTGTCCCATTCAAAATTCACCCACATACCGCCGTCCATCTGGAGACGGTCAAGAATCCGCATACCCAGTGTTTCCTTCAGCGATTCATAGTTCAGGTTGGTTAGGATGCCGACAGGTCGCATGGAGGACAGCCGGCGATCGATAACCTGATTCAGGATGACTTTTTCACCGCTGCTTCCGCGCTGAATACCCACCTCATCCAGAATAAGCAGGTCCACATGGCACAAATCGTCCAGCAATGACGCCTCTGACTGCCCGCCGTCATAGCACTCGCGAACACGTAGCATCAGGTCAGGAATAGTCACCACCAGCACAGAGCGGCCACCAGCCAGCAGGTGATTTCCGATTGCTGCCGCCAGATGGTTTTTCCCGGTGCCCGGCGCTCCGCTGAATACGAAACTCGCAAACCCAGAGCCGAAATGCTGCGCATAACTTTTCGCCATCGAGAGCGCCCGACGCTGGCCATCCGACTCAACCTGATAGTTAGCGAATGTGCAGCTGCGGTGCAGATCCTGAATTCCAGCACGTCCAAAGATTTTCTCTGCACGTGCGCGCTGGTTTTGTTTTTCCAGTTCCTCGCAGCACTTACGGCCTTCTTCGGCTTGCCAGGCACGCCATTCATCAACGCTGCCGAATTTTGGCTGAACGCCAGGGGGAATGAGTTTTTTCAGTCGCTCCAGTGCATTCCCGGTACCAATCATGTTTTTCATCGCTACCCCCTGAATCCCGATGGGATGGTTTTGTCAGGTTCCGAAATCTGATTGGGATCTCGTGCGCCTGGCGCCTGCTGAATCGCCCACGGTTCGCTGAAATGCATACCAGGGCCAAAAAACGTTTTCGCCTGTTTCACGTACTGCGTGTTGAGGATTCCCTCGGCTTTAACGAAAGCCGCGTAACGCACCACTCCTGCGAAGATTTCCGCCGTAGTGGTTCCATCCCTGATTCGGGCATTCCAGGCTTTGAAAGCATCTGACTTGCTGTTTCCCCCTGCCCGCTTGGGATAAACCGACCAGACCTGTTCGAAATCATTCGGGTATATTTTTTGGGGATCAGGTTTATCGCCTTCGTCCTGGTTCTGATCGTCTGGGGGTGTGGCGAAGCCATGCCCCGAACTATCTTCTTCCTGATCCTGATCCTGTTCCTGATCCTGGTTAAGGAACGGTTCGAGAACCCTTTCGGAACCCTTTAGTTTTGCGATGCCGATGTGGGATATTGCCGAGGCTAAAACCCGCGCCAGCTCTGGCTTAACCGTAGATGTGTCCGGGACCTGATCAAACAAACGCAGTGCTGCAATTCCCTGGTTTGGGTTTTCAACTGAATTCCAGGTCAGAAAGTTACGAATTAGCACCCATTTCGATGACGAATCACGCGTTGCGAAACCGTTAGCCGATAGCTCATCAAACCCTTTCGAAACCCTTTCAGGAGTCCAGGCTAAGTCTTCCGAAACGTATCCATCAGGCAGCCGGAAACACCCAATCATGTTCGTGTGTTGCCCGGTGAGCAGGTACAGCGCCAGCAACCTGGCATCATCCGATACCCGGCGCATTCCATCGCTTATCCAAAATGATGTATGCACCTTGCCGTAATCACGCATAGAGACCCCGTTGTTGCTTAAACTGGTGTGTTTTCATCACCAAGCACCCACCGCAAAGCCGCTGCGTATTCGCCGCTGGCGGTTTGAAGTTGCTGGGTGATTTCCTTACGGGATTTGAGACGAGGCTTTGTGTCGCCGAGGACAGCGCGCTGGCGGCGAGCTTTCTCGTGGCCAGTTACACCCTCTGCCGCTGCCTCTAACTGTTTGACCGTTTCCCGTTGCTTTTCCGGTGGCATATCGACCAGCTGACGCGCTTGAGTGACAGTGACTTTTCCAGCCTCAACCGCCGCCTGGACGGCCTGCGTAGCATCTAGTAGAGCCACGGTTGCCTGGACCGTTTTTACGCTGCAGCCAAAAAGCAGGGCAATGTCATTTTCGTCATGACCGTATTCCATCTGCTGAACCATTTTTTTGGCCCGGCCCAGTGGGGTATCTGGTTGAGTTATCTCGTTTTCGCTGACCATGTATTTGGCCATTTGAATTGCTGAGCCGCGCTTAGCTATACCGGGTACCGGCCAGGGTTCCAGCCCTGCCTGCTTTCTCCTGGCGTTTGCTTCCATTGCGTTCTTTACGCGCTGCCGACCTGCAACCACGCATGTTTTCCCTGTCTCTGGGTCCTTCCACACGATAATCGGTTCGAGTACCCCAAGCTCCATGATGTTGAGGATCACAGCTTCATTAAGCGGTAGGTGTACTCGTTCATCGTAAAGCGGGTGTGTTGTATCGGTAACCAGATGCAAACTTTCAGGTTCGAAAAAAAGAACATTGCTTTTGCCGCTGGCGCCATAAGCGTCGATAGAATTTTTAGCCATGGGCACCCTCGTTATTGATATTCAGTTGGTTCGTGTTCATAATTTTCCCTGTGAATTGATCCAGTTAATTCGCAACGAAAGCCGTAGGTGTTGCAGCACCGCGGCTTTCACCTTTTTGATATTCCCCATTACAAAGCTCCCAGCATTGAAGTGACAATGGCCATCAGTGGTGCTGTTAACTCCGGGTCTATCCGGAACATCTCGACAATTCCCTCGCTCAGTTCTTTCAGCTTCTGATGGCGTGGTGCCCCCATAGCAACGGCAACCTTTGCTTCGCTAGTTTCTTTTTCCAGACGAGCCAGACGGGACATAAAATTGTCTTCGGGCATCAGGCGATAGCGAAACTCCAGCGGAAGAACGGCCATGATTGCCGGTGTAAGAAGGCGAACGTACTCGCGATAGCGCTCAGACTCGGCCGGGTTGTCCAGGTAGCGAAAAAGCTTCTGTCGGGCACGGCTGATGTCATCAGGAAAGTTGATATCCCCGCCGCCCTGCTGTCGCCACTCATCGATGATGTATGCCGAGACAACATCCTGCCCTTCAGCTGCTGCCCAGGCGCGAACGGCAGAGCGAATACCGTCGTGATCTAACTCTCTCTGCTGATTTCGCTTTATCAAGGCACCGGTGTTAAATCCGGTATTTTGTTGATAGGTAAGTGAACGCATGATTTTCCCTTTAATGTTCAGAGTGCCGTATTACGTGGAGTGACGAATACAAGGCTTTCTTTGAGCACCGGGGCCTGGCTGTGAAAAAATCTTGTAGCATCTTCAATTGCGGATGCCATTTCGGGAGATGCACGGCGATTACCGTAGGCAATCTGATCCAGATAGCCCGGGGTCGTATTCGCCAGCTTCGCTAGTTGTGCCCATTCGTCAGTTGTGGCGCCCTTACGCCAGCGGTGTAGTTCTGTACTCATTGGTGTCTCCGGTTGAGTCAACAATCCTGGAGTTTAGCGTTATGCTAAATACTACGCAAGCAACATTTAGCAATTTGCGCATTTATCATTTTGCTAAAAACGACAACAATGCAGGGATGGAAAATAAAGAAATCAGAAAAGCCAACCTGGAATCTCTGTACGAGAAGCGCCAGAGCGAGTCTGGAATGACAAAGGCACAGTTCGCCGAACTCATTGAGACAAGCCCGGCAGCTCTTAGCCAGCTTCTGGGTCCAAATCCTCATCGCAATATTGGCGATAAGATGGCCCGCAAAATTGAGTCTGCGCTTAATCTGCCTTTTGGCTGGATGGATGTTTTACATGCCAAAGAAACATCTTCGAACGTTTCGTTTCGAGGATTGAATGAGACGAAAGGAAGTTATCCTGTAATCAGCTGGGTAAGCGCGGGGCAATGGATGGAAGCTGTAGAACCATATCACCGACGAGCGATCGATCGTTGGTACGATACGACTGTTGTATGCTCTGAGGACTCCTTCTGGCTGGATGTAAAAGGAGATTCAATGACCTCTCCTGCAGGTCTGAGCATACCTGAAGGGGCTGCTATTCTGGTAGATCCTGAAGTAGAGCCTCGAAATGGAAAATTAGTTGTTGCCAAACTAGATGGCGATAATGAAGCTACTTTTAAGAAACTAGTTATCGATGCTGGCAGACGCTTTCTAAAACCCCTTAATCCTGCTTATCCGATGATCGAAGTTAACGGCAACTGCAAAATCATTGGGGTTGTCGTTGACGCTAAAATTCTGAATATTCCCTAAACTCCTATTTGGACACCTTAGCCCGCCTTTGCGCGGGCTTTTTTGTCTCCTCAATGTCCCTCCTCGTTATCGACAGAACTTAAATCCATTATTAATCAATACGCTAAAACAACACACCAAATAATTTAGCATTTTGCTATTGCGTTGAATTTAGCGACACGCTAAATTTACCACGTTGCAACATCACAGATATGTAGTAATTAGAGTCAAGCCGAGAAGACTCGGTGATAACAACCGACGGCCATCCACCGTCTTACATTAAGCGCAGAAGTATTTCTTGTTCCGCTGGCCACGTAATGGCTGAGGTTGAAATGAGCAAGCACGGCATCAGAGCCATGGTCATTTCGGCAGTAATTGGGCCCTTCATCTGGATTGCGCTTATCAGCGCACTAAAGGAGATATTTCAATGAATGATTTCGCACGCAAACCCGCTCGTCAGCAGGCTGTTCGTTTAAGTCCGCTGTCAGCTTTCATCCGCAGGGTGTGCTACATGCTCGCGCAAAAAGGAGCCCCTTCATGAGCACGATGTTTGCCCTGGTTCTCACCGTCAGCATGCTGACGGGCGGTCATCAGGATGTCCTGCTCGGCGTTTACGACAGTGAGAATGACTGCAAGGCAGCTGCAGAAGAGCAACACGTGAAAGCTGAATGTTATCCGCTGAAAGGTGTACTGGACGAGCATCCGGCCGGGTTCACGGTGCATATGTAGGGGGAAGAATGCAGAAAAAATGCGGTTACTGCCGTAAAGCGATCGAGGGAAAACCAGTAGTAAGCACCCTGTTATATCTCCAGGGGAACCAGCTCGCACGGAAAGAAAAAGAGTATTGCTCAGAACGTTGCGCCTCTCACGACCAGATGGCTCACGAGGGCTAACGTAAACCCGCCGAAGCGGGCTGTACGTCCGGTGCCACCGACCAAAGTTACACCGGAAATTACCAAAACCAATGACCACCCTGAATGGGCGCTACCAATGGCCCGGGGGATTCTACATCCAAAATAGAGGCTATCACATGGAATATTTTTATCTGATAAAAGCGACTCAAAAATCGGGTAAAGCTGATGCCGTAATCTGGCGCACTAATAAATCAGAAGCTCGCGCCCTTCTGCAGCTGGACGTCGATCTGGAAGACGCTGGGATCGAAACAGGCCGCGGAAAAGACTATCAAAAACCAATTCGCACCGATTTCCCGGTATTCAATGATTTGCCGGCAGAAGGTGTTCTCGATTACTCATGGTGCGAACGCTACCAGCTCGGCGACGATGGCCGCACCTGGACTCTTAAGCCAGGTCAGGCGCCTGCGGATCATCACATCGATGATGCCGGAGTATCCGCTGAGCCCGTTAGTGGCGTGCTGGTTGATGCCAATACTACTGGCGACGCGGCACAAGGTGAGACCGTGGAAACTTTCGGTAGCGATGAATACCAGGACGATTCGAGCGCGCTTTTTAACGTGGCAGAACTCCCCTTTCGCGCTCAGCTGCTGGCGCAGTATATGGCCGAAGAAAGTCACGTTTATCATATCAGCATGCCTCACCGGCAGGAGCTGTCAGTTCTTGAAATGGACACTGATAATGCTGCCGTCCAGGATCTGATTCTGGCCGCCGAGAATATCCCTGAAATCAAAAAATACGATATGCCGGCACTCTGGAAATTCACAAGTGCCAATAAAAAAGTCTTCCCCGAAGGGAAACGGCATGAGCTCGGCAAGCGTATCCAGTTTGCAAAGCTGTGGTTCGCCACGAACGCGATTGACCGCGGCATTCTCACCAGGGAATGGGCTGCCGGTAACTGTATTTCTTCAGTTATGAAAACTGATGCAGGTACGAATGCTGGCGGCGGTAATAAAACCGATCGCAATCCTGACTACACCCATACCCTTGATACGCTCGATGTAGAAATAGCTCTGGCCACAATGCCGATGGATTTCGATATCTACAATTTCCCAGCATCAATTCACCGCCGGGCCAAAGAGATAGTCCAGAAGAAAGAAAGTCCGTTCAAGGAATGGTCTGCAGCGCTGCGCAAGGTCGCAGGCATCCTGGATTATTCCCGCGCAGCGATTTTTGCCCTTATTCGTGGCGCCACCAGCGATATTCACCATTTCCCGGTAAGTCTGCAGACCTATATCAATGCGAATCTGACCGAGCATAAACATGATGCCCTTTCTGCTGAGACGCTTGAAAAAGCCGGTCATGTTTCATCTGCCGCCGTCACTCTGGACGCTGTGAAAAAGGCTATCGATGGAGATGAAGATGTGCCTGACCTGGAAACTCTCCCAACTGACTTTCAGGTAATTGGCACCGAACTTGTGAAAGAAGCTCAAAAGAAACGACCTGACGCTAATCAGGTTCTGGCCGCCGAACGTGGCGAATATGTCGAAGGTATCAGTGACCCCACGGATCCGAAGTGGATAACCGAAGACCTGACCAAGCCCAAACAGCCTGAAGTTTCAAACATGGGCAATGGTGTTTTTTCGATTGATGGTCTGATGGATAGCCAGACATCACCAGCACCAGCACCAGCACCAGCACCAGCACCAGCACTTTCTATCGTGGACCAGGCGCGCCAGCGCGCTGCAGAAGAAAAATTACATCCAGCTAATTCCGGGGAAACCACCAGCAATGTGCAGATGGAAACGGCTCAGCCGGTCGAAGACGAAAATGATAATGCGGTATCAGCAGGCGAAGGCGCTGATGAACCTCCTGCGCAAACAACTGCCGTGAACATGAGAGAAATACTGGCTGAACGCTGCCCGGATCTTACCGCCGAAGTGCTGAAAAGCCAGGTTTCCGAGAGTGCTCATAGCGATGAAGAGGAAGAGGCTGAACAAGCAGCGCCAGCATGGCCGGAGTATTTCGAGCCTGGTCGATATGAAGGCGTGCCAAATGAGGTCTACCACGCCGCTAACGGCATCAGCTCCACGATGGTTAAAGATGCCCGGGTATCGCTGATGTATTTCGAGGCGCGCCACGTATCCAAAACCATCCAGAAGGTACGCTCCCCTGTTCTGGATATGGGCAACCTGGTGCATGCACTGGCGCTGCAGCCTGAGCAGCTGGAAAAAGAATTCAGCATCGAGCCGGAAATCCCGGAAGGCGCCTTCACCACGACGGCGACGATCCGCGCGTTTATCGACGAATACAACAACGGGCTACCGCCGCTGTTGAGTGCTGACGACATCAAGGCGCTGCTGGAGGCGCACAACGCCAGCCTGATCGCCCCCCTCAGCACCGATGAGATCAAAGCACTCATTGAAGAACACAACGCTAGTCTGCCAGCGCAGACCGCTCTGGGGAACGATATCAACGAAACAGGACAGAGCTACATGTCTCTGCCAGTTGATTTCCAGCGCATTGAAGAAGGCCAGAAACAGACCGCATCTGCAATGAAAGCCTGTATCAAGGAATTTAACGCCACCCTGCCGCCACAGCTCAAGACCAGTGGCAGCCGGGAAACGCTGATGGAAACTCTGGCAATCATTAATCCGGATCTGGTTGCTCAGGAAATGCAGAAGCCCTCACCAGTTAAAACCAGCGGAAGTCGTGATGCCATGTTGGAACAACTGGCGATTATCAATCCTGACATAGTTGCTCAGGAAGCACAGAAGCCGCAGCCGCTGAAAGTATCAGGCACTAAGGCGGATCTGATTCAGGCCGTGAAATCGGTTAAACCGGTTGCCGTGTTTGCCGATGAGCTGCTGGATGCATGGCGCGAGAACCCGGAAGGAAAAGTGCTGGTTACCCGCCAGCAGCTGGCTACGGCACTGGCCATTCAGAAAGCGCTGTTGAATCACCCGACCGCCGGCAAGTTATTGACGCACCCGAGCCGTGCCGTCGAGGTGAGCTATTTCGGCATTGATGAGGAAACTGGGCTGGAAGTTCGCGTGCGTCCTGACCTTGAGATAGACATGGGCGGCCTGCGCATCGGTGCAGACCTTAAAACCATCAGCATGTGGAACATCAAGCAGGAAGGCCTACGCGCGAAACTGCACCGGGAAATCATCGAGCGCGATTACCACCTGAGCGCGGCTATGTACTGCGAAACTGCAGCCCTTGACCAGTTCTTCTGGATATTCGTCAACAAAGACGAGAACTACCACTGGATCGCCATCATCGAGGCATCCGAAGAACTGCTGGAACTCGGCATGCTGGAATACCGCAAAGCTATGCGCGCGATCGCGAACGGTTTCGACACTGGCGAATGGCCGGCGCCAATCACTGAGGATTACGCCGAAGAACTTAACGATTTTGATGTGCGCCGTCTCGAAGCGCTGCGCGTACAGGCATAAGGGGGAACAACAATGTCCAATTTAGTCGCAACTACTGAAAACCAGACCCAGAAGATCGACAACGTTTCTATCCTGACGAACGGTGAATTGTTCAACCGCCTGCGCACGCTCTCGGAAGTAATGGCCAATAGTGGCAACTTCGTGCCTGAGCATTATCGAGGGAAACCAGATGCGTGCATGGCTGTTGTGATGCAGGCCGCGCGCTGGGGAATGGATCCTTTCGCTGTAGCGCAAAAGACTTTCATCGTTGGTAATTCAGGTGTTCTTGGTTATGAAGCGCAACTGGTTAACGCTGTGATCAATACCATGGCTCCGACAAAAGACCGTATTCACTTTGAATGGTTTGGGGCATGGGAAAACATCGTTGGACGCTTCGTGGAGAAGACAAGCAGCCAGAACAAAAAGTACATCGCACCAGGCTGGAATTTGAAAGATGAAGCTGGCGTGGGCGTTCGCGCCTGGGCAACCCTCAAAGGAGAATCAGAACCTCGCGAGCTTGTGCTGATGCTTTCGCAGGCACAAGTCCGCAACTCTACACTGTGGGCGAGCGACCCCCGCCAGCAACTGGCCTATCTCGCCGTTAAACGTTGGGCGCGACTGTACTGCCCGGATGTGATCCTCGGTGTCTATACCGCCGATGAAATTGATGAGCGTGAGGAGAAGGTGATCAACCCCTCGTCTGTTGAAAGGGTCACCATTGATGAGATTGCCAGCAGTGCGGGAACATCAGCCAGTGCACAGGAATCAACCAAAAATATCGATCAGTTAGCCGACGATTTGCGTGACCGCATTGAAAAAGCAGTGACAGTCGACCAGGCAAGCGCAATCCGTGGCGACATCGAAACCCAAAAACCAACACTTGGTACCGCGCTATACACGGAACTGAAAAATAAAGCCGTTCGTCAATATCACCTGGCTGATCACCGTAACCGGGTGGAAGCGGCTATCAATTCACTGCCAAATCCTGGAGATCCGGAAGCCGCAGAATCGTTTGCTAAAGCCGAAGGTGTTCTCAATACCGCCAAACGTTACCTGGGCGATGAACTGTATGACCAGTTCCGCATCACCCTGGACGACATGAAACCGGAATACGTGGGCTAAGGGAGGCGGGAGGGTTCGCCCTCCCGGTAACTATATGAGCAAATCACTTAACGCACGATGCATACGCCGCTGGAAAGTTGAATTCAAAGGGCGCTGCGATTCGAAATATAGCCCCTACTGGCACAAGCGCGATCTCCGCGGTTACATCCGTGAGGCGGCACTGACTACGGCGTATTGCATGGTTGAAAACTTGGCCTACAACAACGCAATGCACGATTTTTTCGCTGATGTGGGTGACAGGAATGGCTGGTCGCCAGAGTTCTCAGCATGGTACGACTGGCGTCGAGAGCATTATCTCAAAGAAGCTCGCGACTACCTGAATGAAGAAGCCACCAACGACGAAATAGACGACGAAATAGAGAACGAGCTGGAGGCCTGGAATGACTGATATCGCCGCCTTCACTAATGAGCAATTAATCGCCGTGTGCCGTGCTGACGTGGCGGAAATGTCGAGGTTTTTAAAAGAGGGTGAATTCAGCAATCCGTCCCGCGCAGCCATGTATTTGCGTATTACTGAAATCGCATTGGCAGCGCTGATGGGGGAGTTCTCATTTGCTCGCAATCAGGTTCGCGGAGAACACGCTGAATGGTCACATGCCACCTTCGGCAATGTTGGTCCGGCTGGCCCACTGAAACACCTCAGCATAGAAGCGCTTGAAGCTGCCGCGGAACCTAACGACCACAGCGAATGGGCTGATATGCAGTTCCTGATGTGGGATGCCCAGCGCAGAGCGGGAATCACTGACGAGCAGATTACCCAAGCGATGATCGATAAGCTCGCGGTAAATAAGGCGCGCCATTGGCCCGAGCCAAAGGACGGGGAACCTCGGATGCATTTACGAAGCGAAGACGAATCACTCAACGCCAGGCGCCGCCGTAATCGTGAATCAAATGCGCGCGCTCGCGAACGTGAAACGCCCGCACAACGCAAAGCCAGACTGGAGAAAAACAGATTGAGAATGGCTCTTCGTCGTAAGGGAGGTGCCAAATGAGCCTGAAAAACCGCCTGCCCGAGCTGGAAGCCAGCATCGACCCGGCAGCATTGCGCGCAGCCGCCGACGAATATTCGGATCTGCTTCTGACATTGTGCTTGTGCATGAAGATGGCCGGCCCCACCCGGGCGAACGTGCGTGCCTGCGCCACCGAGCTTAAAAAACGCCTGACAACCTGGCACAGCCAGAAAGAACTTAATGCAATCCTGTCCTGTTGGGATCCCGTTGGCTATGTTCTCGGCCTCCGCCGGGAAGCGAACGACAACGCGCGCGCAGCTGGCGACCCAGTTGATGTTTTTGTGTGAGGTGAATATGCGACTGATTAACCGAAGCAAACAATCACCGCTGGGCCGCCAGGCGTGCGATGCCGCGCTGGCAAAACATGTTGAGCTTTATGGCGATTATGGCCGGCAGAAAATGAAGCGGACCTATACCGTCGTGGTTCAGGGCACAAAAATCACTGTTGAGGTCGTTAATAGGAATTGCAGCTACGTGGCCACGGCCATGAACTGCGCCCGGCGGCTCCGGCATTTACCCGGTCAGGTTTCCTGATATCGAATTATCAATTCGACGCGGCAGGCCAGCTTAAACTCGGTCTGCCGCCTGTGAGGTGTTTATGGCACAGGTCGTTTTTAATGAAGAATGGATCGTTGAATCTCGCCTGACCGAGAGAACTGGACTCACGCAAAGGCAGATAAAAAGTTATCGACTTGGATCATGGATCGAAGGCGTCCATTTCAAAAGGCTCCCCCAGACAGAAGGCGCATGCAAAGAGCGCGCTGTCATTTGGTACAACTTACCCAAGATAAATCAGCTCGTACAGGACGCATGATGACGGCATTACCTACTGGTGTAGAAATTCACAATGGAAAAATCAGGATTTGGTTTCTCTTTCGCGGCAAACGCTGCAGGGAAACACTCAAGGGATGGACTGTTAACAATGCCAACATCAAAAAAGCAGGAAATCTTAGAGCTGCAATAACTGGCGAGATACAAATGGGGACTTTCGAATATGCAAGTCGGTTCCCTGAGTCGAAATCGAAGACATTTGGCGGGGAGGTTCAACCGGTAGAAACATTTGACGACCTCTGCAATCTTTTCCTTGAAAATAAAAGGCTTGAGATTGCAGAGTCATCCTACTTCAATCTAAAATCAATGCTGAGGGTCCTCACTCGGATCATCGGTAAAAACACGCTAATTAAAGATATCCAGCACCACGACATCCTGGCCTGCCGTAGAGAGCTTCTTTACGGCGCTGTTATCCACGATGATTCCCCTTGGCTGAACAAGACTGGCAGGGCCGTTAGTACGGTAAATTTTCGCATTAATGCGCTATGTCTGATGCTCAAGTTTGCCCACCAGAGCAAGTTTGTATCCCATGCGGCTTACGAGAATATTCGTCCATTAAAAAAGGAAAAAACCGTTCCGGATCCATTGCTTCAAGATGAGTACGAGCTATTTATTAACGCAATTACGGAATATCACGCAAGAATTTGGCGGGTTGCGATTTTTACAGGACTTCGTCACGGTGAAATTTGTGCGCTCGCCTGGGAGGATGTAGACCTCCAAAACGGGAAGATTTACGTAAGCCGAAACGTCACGCAAAAGGGAACGTTTTGCCCGCCAAAGACTAAGGCTGGTGTCCGTACAATCACTCTCCTAAAACCAGCGCTCGAAGCATTACGGGAACAATTTGAGCTAACTGGTCATCTTGACGCGACTAATATCGTTTTCCATCACAGGGAGATAGGAAAATCTGAGCAGCAGGCTCTTCGCTTCGTGTTTCGCCCAAAACCTCAATCGAAGAGTAAGGCCGGGTTCTATTCCCGAGGTTCAATATCTTACAGCTGGAAAAGAGGGATGATGCTTGCGAATTTGAGAAGCCGCGACCCTTATCAGTCAAGGCATACCTATGCATGCTGGTCTTTATCTGCCGGAGCAAATCCCTCGTTCATTGCCAGCCAAATGGGGCATGAAAATGCCAAAATGGTTTATACCGTTTATTCAAAATGGATTGGCGATATGGACGAAGATCAGGTCGGGCTACTCGATAGCAAATTCGCAAAGATGTCCCTATAATGCCCCCAAGACTAAAAACATGATAAAATTTTGAAATAATATCAATAACTTAAAACAAACCGGTAAAGTTAATACCGATTTATGCAATAGCAGATGACCCGGTTCCTGTTTATCGCACAGCCTGGAGAAGGAAAAGTGACAGCGTCACCTAAAGGCCAACAAGGCCGAGAAGGCGCAGGGCCTGTGGTTCAGGATAAGAAAGCGCCAGTCCGTGACGCTTTCAGAAAGCAACAATCGCCGCTCGCCAGGCCGCGATCCAGGGAATGAAAACTGTGATGAAACGGGTAAATGGATTGCCAGGCAGGGTAGCGGTTGGCTAGGTGCCTTTTCTGACCAGGCGGGCGGCCTGAACAAAAACCTCATCTTCCACCCCGTCCCCCTTCTGTCTGCCCAGTCTCACCAGTTCATCCACGATACTCCCCTGATTAATCTGCTTCTGTGTAGCCACTAAGCTAATGACCGCCGCGCCGATGGCCATGCCAATCAATGCCGTTTGTTCATCTTTATCTTTCATGGTGTCGCTCCGTCTGTCCTCCAGAGAAAGGCTAGCAAAAGATACCACCAGCTCAATTTCAAATTCATCTTCTTTACACCTCCCGGAAAACGCAGACGCCGCGCTGACCTCTCCTTCCCCCTGGTGGCGATGGCGCAAAGCGCTGTCGCCTCATACCGGGTCTTTATTTTGCCAGCTTCACGTTGCGCGGAAATAAATAAAAATAACGCGCGCGCCGAAGAGTAAAAAAAGGAAATAACAGCCTCAGCGATAAAACCAGATTATTCCAGCAGGGAATAGCTGGGATGCTAATATTTCATTTCCCCACCGGTTTTTAGAAGCCTATAGTTTTTTTGCCTGCAGAACATCCACTTAGGTTAAAAGACATAAGGACATAATAATGATTGTTTCAGCCCCCAGCGATTATCGCGAAGCCGCTCGTCGCCGTCTGCCCCGCTTCCTTTTCGATTATATCGACGGTGGCGCGGTGGCGGAAAATACCATGAACGCCAACGCCACCGAGCTTGCCTCGGTAGCCCTTCGCCAGCGCGTGCTGTGCGGGGCGGGCGAACCGACGCTGGCCACCACGATCCTTGATGCTTCATGGGCGATGCCCGTGGCGCTGGGGCCGGTCGGCGCCACCGGGATGTACGCCCGCCGCGGCGAAGTTCAGGCGGCCCGCGCCGCCTCCCGCGCCGGGATCCCGTACACCCTGTCCACGGTGTCGGTCTGCTCCATTGAAGAGGTGGCGAGCCAGGCCAGCGGCGCGCTCTGGTCCCAGCTGTACGTGCTGAAAGATCGCGGCTACATGCGTAATGCGCTGGAGCGCGCGTGGGCCGCCGGCATGAAAACCCTGGTATTCACCGTCGATATGCCGATCCCCGGCTCGCGGTATCGGGATAATCGATCAGGCATGTCCGGGCCGCACGCCACCCTGCGACAGTATCTCCAGGCCTGTACTCATCCACGCTGGGCAATGAGCGTCGGGCTGGCGGGCAGGCCCCTGTCGTTCGGTAATATCGAAGCCTACACCGGCCACAAAATGACCATGGACGACTACATGGGGTTCATCAGCAACAACTTCGACCCGTCCATCGCCTGGCACGATCTGGAGTGGATCCGCGACAGCTGGCAAGGGAAATTAATCATCAAAGGGATCCTCGATACCGACGATGCGCGCAATGCCGTGCGCCTCGGCGCCGATGGCATTGTGGTGTCGAATCATGGCGGCAGACAGCTCGATGGCGCCATCCCCACTGCCCGGGCGCTACCAAGGGTGGTGGATGCGGTCGGCGACGATCTGACGGTGCTTGCTGATTCCGGGGTGCGCTCCGGCGTGGACGTCATTCGCCTGCTGGCCCTCGGCGCGAAGGGCGTGCTGCTCGGACGGGCCTATATTTATGCCCTGGCCGCGGCGGGCGAAGCGGGCGTGGCGCATCTGCTGCGCTTATTTGCCGAGGATATGAAGGTCACCATGACCCTCACCGGCGCGACCTCGCCATCGGCCATCAGCCTCGATTGCCTTGACCGTCTCGAACAGGATCAACATCGCACTCATGCGGTGCCGGTATCCTTACCCGCCTGACGCTGCCCAGGGCCGGGCCTGACCGCGTTTATCGGCCAGGTCCGGCAAGAGGGAATTACCCCTGCGGGTGCAGCGCCGGGTGTTGCACTGCGTCAGCCGGGGGCTGAGGTCGGATGCGGAACCAGATCGCGTACATGGCCGGCAGGAAAATAAGGGTCATGATGGTTCCCCCCAGCGTCCCGCCAATCAGCGTATAGGCGAGCGTTCCCCAGAAGACCGAATGGGTGAGCGGAATGAACGCCAGGATCGCCGCCAGCGCGGTCAGCAGAACCGGGCGGGCGCGCTGTACTGTCGCCTCCACCACCGCGTGGAACGGATCGAGCCCTGCCTGTTCGTTATGGTGGATTTGGCCAATCAGGATCAGCGTATTGCGCATCAGGATCCCCGACAGGGCGATCAGGCCCACAAGAGCATTGATGCCAAACGGCTGATTGAACAGCAGCAGTGTCGGCACCACGCCAATCAGCCCCAGCGGCGCGGTCAGGAAAACCATGACCATCGCCGACAGCGAACGCACCTGCAGGATAATGATCAGCAGCGTGAGGGCGATCATGATGGGAAATAACGGCACCATCGCCCGCGTGGCTTTGCCTGACTCCTCGATCGACCCCGCCGTCTCGATGCGATACCCCGGCGGCAGCGAGTCGATAATGGGCTGCAGCGATTTCATCAGCGCGGTGGAGACATCCGGCGGCTGCAGGTTATCCGCGACATCTCCGCGGACGGTGATGGTCGGCGTGCGATCGCGACGGCGAAGCAGCGGGTCCTCCATTCTGATCGACACGTCGCCAATCTGTGATAAGGGAACCCGCTGCCCGCCGCTGCCCACCAGGGTGAAGTCGGCGATTTTCGCCGGATCCAGACGGATATCGCCCGCCGCGCGGCCGATGACCTGCACGGCGCGAATATCTTCCCGAACGGTGGTGATGGGGATCCCTGACAGCAGGAACTGCAGCTGCTGGGCGACGGACTGGGAGCTGAGTCCGCTCGCCTGCAGCCGGTCCTGATTGAGGCTGAAATGCATCACCGGCACCCGCGAACCCCAGTCGCTATTGACGGTGCGCATCAGCGGACTGGCCTGCAGCACCGATTTAACCCGTTCGGCGATGTCGAGCAAGGTGTGCGGATCGGGCCCCATCACCCGCCAGGCAACCGGATAGGGCGAATAAGGGCCAAAGACCAGCTGGGTGACGCGCACCCGCGCTTCCGGCGCCAGGCCATTGGCCACCGCCTCCCGCAGCCGCCGCTTGAGCGCCTCGCGGGCGTCCTGACCGTCGGTCAACACCACCAGTTTGGCAAAGGAGGGATCGGGCAACTCCGGGGCCATCGCCAGGTAAAAGCGCGGCGCGCCCTGGCCGATATAGCTGGTGACAATCTTCGCCTCCGGCTGCTGCTGCAGCCAGTGCTCAATTTTCGCCGTCGCGGCGCTGGTCTGGATAATCGACGACCCGTAAGGCATCTGTACTTCAACCAGTACTTCCGGACGATCGGAGGTGGGGAAAAACTGCTTTTTCACCACGCTCATTCCCAGTATCGCCACCATAAACAGCACCACCACGCTGGCGGCCACGCGCCATTTGCGGGCGATAACCCGGGTCAGCAGCCGACGGAAGCGCTGATAGCGCGGGGTGTCATACAGCGCGGCGTGGCCTGCCGCCGCGGGCTTTCTGTCCGGCAACAGGTGCACCCCCAGCCAGGGGGTAAAAATCACCGCCACAATCCAGGAGGCAATCAGCGCGATACCGACGATCCAGAACACGTTGCTGGCGTACTCCCCGGCAGTGGACTGCGCAAATCCATTGGGCATAAAGCCAACGGCCGTCACCAGGGTACCGGCCAGCATGGGCGCCGCGGTATGGCTCCAGGCATAGGCGGAGGCTTTGAGGCGGTCATACCCCTCCTCCATTTTGACCACCATCATTTCGATGGCAATGATGGCATCATCCACCAGCAGGCCCAGGGCGAGGATCAGCGAGCCGAGAGTGATGCGGTCGAAGTTTTTGCCGGTCGCCTCCATCACCACAAACACCACGGCCAGAGTTAAAGGCACCGCCGCCGCGACCACCACCCCCACGCGCCACCCCATGCTGACAAAGCACACCGCCATCACCACCAGCAGGGCGACAAAGAATTTGATCATGAACTCATCGACTGCGGAGCTGATATTCACCGACTGATCGGTCACCTTGGTCAACGACATGCCGAGCGGCAGGCTCTGATTGATGCTGGCCGTTTCGGCGTCCAGCGCTTTCCCCAGCGCCAGACCATTCCAGCCCTCGCGCATCACCACCCCCAGCAGCAGCGCCGGTTCGCCCTGATTGCGGATCAGGAAGGTCGCGGGATCTTCATACCCTCGCTCAACCGTGGCGACATCGGCCAGTTTCAGCGTTCTGCCCCCGGCAATAATCGGCGTGTCGCGGATCTGCTGCAGGCGGTCGAACGCCCCGTCGAGGCGGATAAAGATCTGCCCGCCCCGGGTCTCAATGGCCCCGGCGGCGGTCAGCACATTCTGGCTGTTCAGCGCGGCAAAAATCGCCTCTGGCGAAAGGCCCAGGGTGGCGAGACGATCATGAGAAAAGGAGAGATAAATGCGCTCCGCCTGTTCGCCGAGGATATTCACTTTTTTCACCCCGGGCACATGCAGCAGCTGCTGGCGCAGGGCTTCAGCGTCACGCACCAGCTGCCGCGGCGGCTCTCCCCGCGCTTTCAGAGCAAAGAGGGCAAAGGTGACATCGGCGAATTCGTCATTCATCATCGGGCCGGAGACGCCGGCAGGCAGGTTTTTCGCCTCATCCCCGAGCTTTTTGCGCGCCTGATAAAACTGCTCCGGCACCTCGGACGGCGGAGTCTGATCCTGCAGCGACAAGGTGATCAACGCCATACCAGGGCGGGTATAGGTCTCCGTGCGATCGTACCACTTCAGCTCCTGGAGCCGTTTTTCCAGCGGCTCGGCGACCTGATCCTGCATCTCCTGCGCGGTGGCGCCGGGCCAGACGGTAATGACCGTCATTTGCTTGACCGTGAAGGGCGGATCTTCCGCCCGCCCGAGTCCGAAGAACGCCACCAGCCCGGCGACGGAGATGAGGATAATCAAAAACAGGGTCACCGACCGCTCGCGGACGGCCAGCGCGGAGAGATTAAAACGCCCGGCGCTCATGGCTGGCTCCCGGCGGCATTATGCTCGCGTCGTTCCGCCAGACGCACCGCCTCGCCCTGGTGCAGAAGATGGGCGCCCAGGGCGACGATGGGCTCGCCGGGCTTCAGCGGGCCGGTCACCCGCGCCGTTTCATCATTCAGGCCGAGCACGGTCACCGGTTGCCAGGAGACGGTGGCCGGACGCGAGGCAATGCGCCAGACGCCAGGGCCGTTGCCCGGATCGTAGACCGACGCCAGGGGCACCTCCAGCACCTGGCCTGGCGCCTGGTCGCTGCCGATACGCAGGGTCACGGTAGACCCCAGCGGCGCATTCGCCAGCGCCCCGTTCAGCACATAGCGCGCTTCAAAGGTGCGGGTGGTGGCGTCAGCCGCGTCCGAAAGCAGTCGCAGGGTCGCCGTGACCGGCTGAGATTCGCTGCCATAGCGTGTCGCCAGCGCCTCGCTGCCGACCGCCGGGCGCAGCGTCTCCGGAAGCTGCACCCGCGCTTCGCGCTGCCCCGCCCGCGCCAGGCGGATCACCACCTGTCCGGCGCTGACCACCTGCCCCGGTTCGGCAAGCGTTTCCACCACCACGCCGTCAGCGTCCGCCAGCAGTCCGGCATAGCCGGTGGCGTTTTGCGCCACATTGGCCTGCGCCTGGGCCACGCTCAGGTCGGCTCTCGCCGCCTCTGCCGCTGCGTTAATCTGGTCGAATTCCGCGGCCGAGACGGCGCCACTCGCCACCAGGCCGCGATAGCGGGCCAGATCGTTGGTCGCCTTTTTGGCTCGCGCCCGCGCGGCATCCACGGCCCGCTGTTGAGACTGCGCCTGCAAGGTTAAATCAGCCGGATCCAGACGCAGCAGCAGTTGACCGCGCTTGACGCTCTGCCCGGTCTCCACCAGCCGGGCAAGGATTTTTCCCGATACCCGGAAGCCGAGATCGCTTTGGGTACGAGCGACCACCACGCCGGTAAAGGCCCGCGAGCTGGCCTCCGCGCGCTCGACGGTCGCCATCCGGACCAGCGGCGGCCGGGTGCGGGGATCGTCATGATCGGCAGGTTCGCCGCAGCCCGCGAGGGCCAGCGGCAGGAGGCAGATGGCAAGATGGACGGCATTGAGCCTGAGCATGGGTCACCTTAATGAAAAGACCGGACAGTGACCGCATTCTCAGACCAGTGACCAATAAAGTCAATAGTCACCAATCAGGGGGAGAGACTTCTCAGGATCAGGGAGGCAAGCAGCACCGCCGCGGTGGGCGCGGTGTCGAGATTGTATTGCAACTGCACCGGGTTGATGAAAGGACACATCACCATATAGACCGCCAGGGTTGCCTCATCCAGCGGGGTTTTGCGCTCGAACTCACCCGCCTGGCGGCCTTCGACAAGGATTTGACCAATCAGCTGCTGCAGATGACCGGCATACTGTTCCGTTGAAGGCCATTTATCGCGCGCTGCGACGGCGGCGATGTCGTACAGTTTGCGATCCTCAAAAAACAGTTCACTGCCGGCCTCGGTCAGTGCCCGGAACAGGCGGCGCAGTTTCTCGCTGGCGGACGGCGCATCGGCGATAGCCGCGCTGACGGCCACCATGATCTTCTCCAGCCGGCTGGCGCAAATCGCCTCGCCAATCGCCTGCTTGGAGTCAAAGAATTTATAGATATAGGCTTTGGAAAAGCCTATCGCTTTGGCGAGATCGGTGACCGTCGTTTTCTCATAGCCATAGCGACTAAAGTGCGCCATGGCCGCGTCAAGAATCTGGTCCCGAACGCTGTGGTCATGGGGACCACGGCTTGCAGGGGTGGGGGTATTTTTCGTCATCCGTTTAGCTTAATGCGATCGCTATCGTTTGACAACGAGTGACGTTATTATGATTTGGTCACAATAACACCCCGCTCTGTGAACCTCTCGCCGCGTCACGCCTCGCGCACCTCGGTGTTTATCGCGCCGGCGGGCAGACAACCCAGGCCTTGCAGCGTCTGAAGCACCGCGCTGTCGAGTGGGGTATGCGGCTCCGCACCTAAAAAATCAACCAGTTTATCGTTGCGCAGGCGTACCGGCAGACGCCAGAGATAGTGCATCTCGACCATTTCCCGCAGGGTGGCGTTAAAGGGCGCCGCCAGCTTTACCAGCCACCAGGGAAAAGACTTCACTGCCGCTCGGCCGCCATAGCGGGCGACCACCCGCTGGATCGCCTGACTCATTTCGCTGCCGTCCGGGTCCCAGTGGCCCTGCATATGAAAACGAGCAAACGGCTCAAGCTCATGCCTGCGGGCCAACAGCGCGGCGGTGGTGTCGGCGACGTCGGGCAGATAAGCCCACTGATGCCCGACGCCGATCGCCCCCGGGCGGCTAATGACGCGGGGAAGCTGCCCGGGCTTGACCAGCCCCTGAGAAAACCAGTTATTTCCGGCGCGTGGACCAAAAAAATCGCCCGCCCGAACAATCAACGCCCGGCCACCGCGCTGCACGTAATCCTCCAGCGCCTGCTCCATCTCCACCCGAATAGCGCCTTTACGGGTCACCGGTTGCTGAGGGGCCGCTTCAGCAATCAGCGGAAAGGCATCCGGTCCATAGTTGTAGACCGTGCCGGGCAGAACAACTAACGCCCGCTGTTGTTCGGCGGCCTGCAGGGTGTTGTGCAGCATGGGCAGTACCTGTTGCCGCCAGTGCCGGTAGCCCGGCGGATTGACCGCATGGACGATAACGTCGCAACCGGCAGCCGCCGCCGCAACCTGCCCGGCATTCAGCGCGTCGCCGGCTATCCACTGTATGCCATCTGCGGGACCGCGAATCTGAGCGCCGCGCTTCAGCGCCCGAACCTGCCAGTTGTCCGCCACCAGCCGGCGCGCCACTTCCCCGCCAATCCCCCCGCTTGCTCCCAGAATAAGTACTTTGCCGCTGCTGTTCATCCTCTTTCCCCGTTCGCTAATGGATGCTTGACAGCCTACCTGCCGCTCATATCAAATGAAATTGCATGCCATCATCGAGCAGCTATACATTTTTGTATGAATACCTCTATTCCCTGGGAGTGGTACCGAACCTTTCTCGCCGTCCTGCAGGAAGGTTCCTTATCGGGCGCATCGCGCACCCTGAACATCACCCAGCCGACGGCGGGGCGCCATATTGCCGGGCTGGAGGCCGCGCTCGGCCAGGCCTTATTTACCCGCTCGCAGACCGGCCTGCTGGCGACCGACGCGGCGCTGGCGCTGCGGGTGCACGCCGAGGCGATGGACAATACCGCCCGGGCGCTGGAACGCACGGCGGCTAACTTTAGTCGCGACCGAACCGAACTGCGTGGCGTGGTGCGGGTGGCCGCCAGCGAGGTGGTCGGCGCCGAGGTGCTGCCGCCGCTGGTTGCCCGGCTCAGGCAGGCGTGCCCGAATATCGTCATCGAACTGATGCTCTCCAATCGGTTTCAGGATCTGCTTCACCGGGAGGCGGATATTGCGGTGCGGATGGTCGCCCCGCAGCAGGAGCAGCTTATCGCCCGCCGTCTCGGCAGGATCGAGCTTGGGTTACATGCCACCGCCGCCTACCTGACGCGCCAGGGCCTGCCCGCTACCCTCGACGATCTGGCCGGCCACGCGCTGATTGGTTTCGATAGCGCCACCCCACTTGTTCGCCGGGCCCTGCAGGCTTACCCCCGATTTCAGCGCGAAGCGTTCGCGATGCGGACCGATAGCGACCTCGCCCAGTTGAGCCTGATCCGCGCCGGGGCGGGGATCGGCATCTGCCAGGTGCCCCTTGCGGATGGCATTATTCCCCTGCAGCGAGTACTGGCGGCCGACTTTTCCCTGAATCTCGATACCTGGCTGGTAATGCATGAGGATCTGCGCCACAGCCCAACCTGTAAGCGGGTATTTGATTTTCTCGCCCAGGGGTTGCAGGCGTATATTCGTGGCCCACTGGCGAGCTGATCCGCCCCATCGCGCGGGCATTTCATTGCCTGCCGAAATAGTCACTCATTGACACTGTAAATATGGCATTGTATAAAACCCCGCCCCAATAATGAGTTTCATTTGCATTACTCCCATTTGCTGGTCATCCACTCGCCTGTTTACAAGGATAGCGTTTAATGAAGAAGGTCCTCTGCGCGTTAGGCTTGATGTTCACCGCCGTCAGTTCCGCGCTGGCAACAACCTACCCCCTGACGATTGAAAACTGTGGCTATCAGGAGACCTTCACCCGGCCGCCGGAGCGCGTGGTCGCGCTGGGGCAAAATACGGTCGAAATTCTGCTGCTGCTCGGGCTGCAAAAGCAGGTGGTCGCCAGCGCCTTCTGGCCGACCAGCGTTTTACCGCAGCTGGCTGAGCAAAACGCGAAGATTAAAACCCTGACGGTGGAAATTCCGAGCCTGGAATCCGTGCTGGCGCAAAATCCCGATTTCGTTCCCGCCCAGTTACCTCTGCTACTGGGGCCGGAAAGCAAAGTCGCTAAGCGTGAAGATCTCGCTACCGTCGGCGTAAACAGCTACGTCTCACCGGGGATGTGCGCCACCAAAAAGGCCACCGGCGATATGTATGGCAGCCGGCAAAAGCTGTGGGATATGACCTGGCTGTATCAGGAAATTAGCGATTTTGCCCGCATTTTCAACGTCGAAGATCGTGGTCAGGCGCTGATTGCCGATTTCAAAAAACGTGAAGCCGACCTGCGCCAGGAGTTTGGTAAAAGCAAAAAGGATCTCTCCTTCGTCTTCTGGTTCTCCAGCGCCTCACCTTCGGCCGATGCCTATGTTGGCGGCAAAAACAGCGCCTCCGGATTTATCGCCAGTGTGCTGGGCGGACATAATGCGATTACCTCCGAAACCGAGTGGCCCACGGTGAGCTGGGAGAGCATTATTGCCGCCAACCCGGATGTGATCGTGGTCTCCAGCCTGGATCGTAACCGCTGGGCGCTGGATAAGGCCGAGGAGAAGATCAAATTCCTCAAAAGCGATCCCGCCGTCAGCCAGCTGGAGGCCGTGAAAAAAGGCCATATCGTGGTCATGGACGGTCAGGCGATGAACCCGACCATCCGCACGCTTTATGGCGCGGAACAGGTGGGCGAGCAGCTGAGAAAAATGGGGCTGAACTGATGAGCGTCGCCGTGCTTCAGACGCGCCGCAGCATGCTGCTCACCGGCTGGTGTTTACTGGCCGTGATCGTGCTGGCGCTGGTGATAGCGGTGGGCGTCAGCGTCGGCGAGCTGGCCATCCCGCTGCAGAATGTCTTTTACGCTATCAGCAACAGAACCGGCTTAACCGCTGAGCCTCTCAACCGTATCTATGAGAGCGTGATCTGGGATTTCCGCCTCAGCCGCGCGCTGGTCGCCGCCTGCTGCGGCGCAGGCCTCGCTATCTGCGGCGTCGTGCTGCAAAGCCTGCTGAAAAATGCCCTCGCGGAACCCTACGTCCTCGGCGTCTCCGCCGGGGCCTCCACCGGCGCGGTGTCGATCGTGGTGTTGGGCCTTGGCGCTGGCGCGATTTCCCTCTCGGCAGGCGCCTTTGCCGGGGCCTTCGCCGCCTTCGCCTTTGTCGCCTTGCTGACTAACGGCGCGCGCGGCGGCAATGAGCGTACGATTCTGGCGGGCGTTGCCGCATCGCAGTTATTTAACGCCATCACGGCTTACACCATCAGCACCTCCGCCAGCGCGCAGCAGGCGCGCGATGTGATGTTCTGGCTGCTGGGCAGCTTCAGCGGCGTCCGCTGGCCCGAATTCCAGCTGGTCATCGTGGTGGTGCTCGCGGGCCTGGCGGTCTGCCTGTGGTATGCCCGGGCGCTGGATGCATTCACCTTCGGCGATGATGCCGCCGCCTCGCTGGGGATTGCCGTGCCACAGGTACGCCTGATCCTCTTCACCACCGCGGCGCTGATCACCGCCACCATCGTCAGTATGGCCGGCTCGATCGGCTTTGTCGGCCTGGTGGTGCCGCACGTGATGCGCTTCTTCTTTGGCCCGCTACACCGGACGTTGCTGATCGCCAGCGCGCTGGCAGGGGCGATCCTGATGGTGCTGGCGGACATTGCGTCGCGCCTGCTGATTGCCCCGCAGAGTCTGCCCGTTGGGGTGGTAACCGCCCTGGTTGGGGTGCCTTTCTTTGCCGTGATTATCTACCGCTCAAGGAATAAGTGATGAGTATTTGCGCTGAAAATATCACCTGGAAGGCAGGCAAAAAGGTCATCGTCAATAATGTCTCGCTGCGGGTGTCGCGCGGCGAAACGGTCGGACTGCTGGGACCCAACGGCTGCGGCAAATCCTCGCTGCTGCGCGTTCTGGCGGGCCTGCGCCGCCCGGATGCGGGTCGCGTCACCCTCGACGGCCAGGACATCACCCGGATGGCGAAAAAGCAGCTCGCCCGCCGCGTGGCTTTCGTCGAGCAACACGGCATGACCGAGGCCAATATGCGGGTGCGCGACGTCGTGCGCCTGGGGCGCATTCCCCACCACTCCCCGTTTTCAAACTGGAGCGCTCAGGATGATGAGGCGATCACCGCCGCGCTGCAGCGGGTAGCGATGCTGGAGAAAAGCGATCAGGGATGGTTAAGCCTCTCCGGCGGCGAGCGGCAGCGGGTGCATATCGCCCGCGCGCTGGCGCAGAGCCCGAGCGAAATCCTGCTGGATGAGCCTACCAACCATCTGGATATACACCATCAGATGCAGTTAATGCAGTTGATCAGCGAGCTGCCGGTGACCAGCATTGTGGCCATTCACGATCTTAACCATGCCGCGATGTTCTGCGATTCGCTGATCGTGATGCAGCAGGGGCAGATCCTCGCCAGCGGGACGCCGGAGGAGATTTTGTCCGAAGCGCTGCTGTGGGACGTTTTCCGGGTGAAAACCAAAATCGAGATCTCCCCTTACCATGGTAAAAAACACATTCATTTCATCGTTTAGGTTGGGCGGATATGCCTCTCTTCTCCCTGCGCCCTGCGGCAACCCTCTGGCCTCCCGTGTTACTGGGAAGTCAGTTCGTTTTTAATATTGGCTTTTACGCGGTCGTTCCTTTCCTGGCCCTCTTCCTGCGCGACGACATGCTGCTCTCGGGGGGACTTATCGGCCTGATCCTCGGGCTGCGCACCTTCTCTCAGCAGGGCATGTTTATCATTGGCGGGACGCTGGCCGACCGCTATGGCGCTAAGGCCATCATCCTCGCCGGCTGCGTCGTTCGCGTCGCCGGTTATCTGCTGCTGGCATGCGCTACGTCGCTGTGGCCCATTATCCTCGGCGCCTGCCTGACCGGCGTCGGCGGCGCTCTGTTTTCCCCGTCGATCGAGGCCCTGCTGGCGCGGACCGGTACCCACAGCCAGGCCAACGGGAAACGCAGCCGCGCCGAGTGGTTTGCGCTGTTTGCGGTGTGCGGTGAGCTGGGGGCGGTTATCGGCCCGGTGGCCGGAGGGCTGCTGAGCGGGATCGGCTTTCGGCATATCGCCCTCGCCGGCGCGGGAATCTTTCTCCTGGCGCTGCTGGTGCTCTTTTTCTGTCTGCCCGCCGACGGGCACACGACAACAACGCGCAGACGAGTCCCATGGTGGACGCCTTTGCGCCAGCCGCGCTTTGTCGCGTTTATTCTCGCCTACAGCTCATGGCTGTTGAGCTACAACCAGCTGTACCTCGCCCTGCCGGTGGAGATCCAACGTTCCGGCGGTCGTGAGCAGGATCTGGCGCCGCTCTTTATGCTGGCTTCGCTGTTGATTATCACCCTGCAGCTCCCTCTCGCCCGCTTCGCCCGACGAATTGGCGCCGTGCGCATCCTGCCGGTGGGCTTTCTGCTGCTGTCGGCTTCTTTTGTCAGCGTGGCGTTATTCGCCGCCACCCCGCCCGCCGAAGGCTGGTTGCGATTAGTACCGTCGGCCTGCTTTGTCACGCTGCTCACCCTCGGCCAGATGCTGCTGGTGCCCTCAGCCAAGGATCTGATCCCCCTGTTCGCTGAGGAGTCGACGCTGGGCGCCCACTACGGGGCGCTCGCCACCGCGGGGGGGTGCGCGGTGTTAGCCGGAAATTTACTGCTCGGTCATTTGCTTGACCAGGCGCTCACCCCCTCGCCGCAGGCGGTTTATCCCTGGCTCCTGCTGGCGCTGTTTCCGCTGTGCAGTGCCGTCGCCCTGCGGGCGATCTGCCGCCCGCTGGCGGCAACATGACGCTGAGCGGGCAACAGCCCGCTCAGGAGGTGAACCGGCGATGAGTGACACCGCCAGAGGAAGATAACGGGAATGCGCCCCGCCTTACTTTGCCGCCAGCTCGCGGCGAACGATCTCGGCGCCGGCGCTCAGGGCATGCAGTTTGCCGGTCGCGACATGGCGCGGCAGCGGCGCCATACCGCAGTTGGTGGACGGGTAGAGTTTGTCGGCATCGACGAACGCCAGCGCCTTGCGCAGGGTTTCAGCCACCTCTTCCGGGGTTTCGATAGCATGACTGGCGACATCGATCGCCCCGACCATCACCTTTTTACCGCGGATCAGTTCCAGCAGATCCATCGGCACCCGCGAGTTGTGGCACTCGAGAGAGATAATATTGAGGGAGGATTTCTGCAGCTGCGGGAAGGCCTCCTCATACTGTCGCCACTCAGAACCCAGCGTTTTTTTCCAGTCGGTATTCGCCTTGATGCCGTAGCCGTAGCAGATATGCACCGCCGTCTCGCACTTCAGCCCTTCGGTCGCTCTTTCTAAGGCGGCGATCCCCCAGTCGTTGACTTCATCAAAGAAGACGTTGAAAGCCGGCTCATCGAACTGAATAATATCGACCCCGGCGGCCTCTAACTCTTTCGCTTCCTGATTAAGGATTTTGGCGAACTCCCAGGCCAGCTTTTCCCGGCTTTTATAGTGGTTGTCATACAGCGTGTCGATCATGGTCATTGGGCCTGGCAGCGCCCATTTGATCGGCTGACTGGTGAGCTGACGCAGATAACGCGCGTCCTCCACGAAGACCGGTTTCTGGCGCTCCACGGCGCCCACCACGGTTGGAACACTGGCCTCATAGCGGTTACGAATTTTCACGATCTCGCGTTTGGCAAAATCAACGCCGCTGAGGTGCTCAATAAAGGTGGTGACAAAGTGCTGCCGCGTTTGCTCGCCGTCGCTGACAATATCGATCCCGGCACGCAGCTGGTCGTCGAGGGACAAACGCAGGGCATCGCGCTTGCCGGCCAGTAATTCGTCGCTGGACAGTTTCCAGGGCGACCACAGGGTCTCTGGCTGCGCCAGCCAGGACGGTTTCGGTAAACTGCCGGCGGTCGATGTCGGAAGCCATGTTTTCATAATAAGTAGCCTTTTATTTTGGTTTAGCAAAGCGCGAAGTTAGCAGACCATTGCTCAAGCAACGTCTTGTGCGGGTTGATAAAATGTTGTTGTGTAAATTTACCCTGCTCTATCGCCAACAGGCTGCGCTCTTCCCGGTCATAAACAATTTTTGTTAATGAATGATCCAGGTGGTTGAGATTGGGTTGATAGTATTGCCCCGCCGCGGAATTGGCATTGTAGATCTCCGGGCGGTATATTTTCTGGAACGTCTCCATCGTGCTGATGGTCGCGATCAGCTCCAGGCTGGTGTAATCGCTGAGCAGATCGCCGGTAAAATAAAAGGCTAACGGCGCGACACTGTGCTTCGGCATAAAATAGCGCACCTGCAGGCCCATTTTGCTGAAATAGCGCTCCGTCAGCGACACGCCATCCTGAGCATATTCAATGCCGAGGACCGGATGTTCATTACCGGTACGCCGGTAAACATCTTTGCTGGAGACGCTCAGGCAAATCACCGGCGCCTTGCTGAAGCTGGCCTTATAGGCGCTGGATTGCACGAAATCCTTAAAGATATTGCCATGCAGCTCGCCAAAGTTATCGGGCACGCTAAAGCTACCCCGGTTTTTATTATGTTCCAGCAGCAGCACGCTAAAATCATAATCCCGCACATAGGAGGAGAAGTTATTACCGGCGATACCGGCATGGCGCTCTCCGCTCTTTTTATCGACAATATGCGTTTGCAGGATCTCTATCACCGGGAAGCTGGCGCCATTCTGAGCAATATTCATCTCGACAGAAATAATATCCAGTTCCACCGCATAGCGATCGTTATGAGGATTATCCCAGTGCGCCAGGGTATTAAACCGGTTATTCATCATGATTAACGTATTGCGCAGATTTTCCTGACGGTTCTCCCCTCTGGCTAAATTGGCAAAGTTGGTGGTAATACGCGTATTTTCCGCGGGGTTATAGTTTTCATCAAAACGACTGCGCTTAATCGTATAGGTAAATTCGTTAGTCATGGCGATTGTCCATTCTGGTGTTGGGTATGAAGCTGAATGAGCAGATTGCCATTCCACAAGCAACGCGGGGTCAGGCCTGGCGCGCTTCAACCGATAAATGTTGTTGATTCGTTAATGAGTCTATTTTTGCCAGAGTCGGCGGTGGAGGGAAAGCGACTTAAATTCATTGCAACATGAGCCATCCTCATGTTGCTCCGCTGAGCGCTGGTTGCAAGGTGTGGAACCGGTCGTGGTGATGGCGCTATGGTCAGGCGCGGGCAACTCAGGCAACGTCTGGCGAATAATCATTTGTCCAGTGAATATATGCCAGGGTACAATCTTTAACCACTATAATACGTGCTTTGACGTCGCCGCCGTGCCGTACCCGTTTGCTGGAGCTTTTGTCGTAAAGAATGATTGTTGATATCAGTATTATGTCGATGTGCATGGCCGTGCTGCTGATTATGAGCGTACTGCTGAACTAAAATGCTTCCCCAATGACACAAGCTCTCATCTGACCTTCACATTCGCGAAGAAAAAAGGAGATTCAGAGGATTCGCGTCGCATGGGATTGTCCCGCCTGCCGCCGCCCTCTACTCTTTTGATACTTGCTAATCGAGGAATACCAGATGAAAAAAGCTATGACTGCCCTGTTCGCCATCGCCGCGGTTGCCGCCGCCAGCGCCTTTGCGGCCGATAAAACCGACGTCCCGGCGCCCGCCGTTGATAACGGGGCCCGCCCCCCGCTGGAGATGGGCCGTGGCCCCCTGCCGCCGTTCCCGCCGCAGCTTCCGCCGCACAGACCGGTGCTGTTTTCGGCCACGGTAGCGACCGATACGCCGGCAGAAACCATTAACAAACTGACCGCGCTGATCCCGGCCAGCCCGGCGAAGCACTACGAAGTTCACGTTGAGGTGGTGCCCGTTACCGGGGATGCCGACGGGCAATAGCCCTTGCGCGGGTCGCCTGACCTGGGCACTGCAATAAAAAAAGCTGCCGCTTATCGCGGCAGCTTTGTTAACGAGAATGAAACAGAATGGCAGAGAATTAACTGCGCACTTTCCGGTAGATAAACAGCACGACCAGCGCGCCGATTACCGCAACCACAAAGCTGCCGAAATTAAACCCGTCGACCTTGCCAAAACCAAACAGGGTACTGATCCAGCCGCCGACCACGGCGCCGATGATCCCCAGAATAACGGTGACAATAAACCCGCCGCCGTCTTTCCCCGGCATAATCCACTTGGCTAAAATACCGGCAATAAGTCCAAAAATGATCCAGGAAAGAATACCCATGGTTAACCGTCCTCTTGTTACCTTTAAGCATTTAGTATTGAAAAGAGTAGCATATATAACGCGAGTGGATCGGCAATAATATATTTATTAGATAATTCCTTGCCGCTGCAGGGTGGTCCGTGCGACAAAATCTCTGGTCCTGACAAACCCGTTACCGTTTATTACCCTGAAAAAAGGGAGGCTATTCGCCTCCCGGTCACGGCTTATATTACTGCGGTGGTTAGCCGCGATGAACAGCATAATCGCGACTGTTCGTCGAAGATTTCGATTTGCCAGACCTGATGACGAGTGCCGACATGCAGCGCTTTACAGACCCCCCGCACCCGGCCCCCGCGCGCCGAACGAATGTGGTTGGCGTTAACCTCCAGCCCCACCACCTTCTGTTCGCCTTCGCTGCACAGATAACCCGCTACCGACCCCAGGGTCTCCGCCAGCACCACCGAGGCCCCGCCGTGCAGCAGGCCAAACGGCTGCTGCGTACGGCTATCCACCGGCATCGTGGCCTCCAGCGTATCGTCGGTAAAGGTCTCAAAGCGAATATCGAGCAGCCCTACCATGTTTCCCTCACCGAGCCGGTTGAGCTGCTCCAGCGTGGCCTGACGTTTCCAAATCATCCTATTATCTCCAGTAACGCCTGCAGCGGATGGCGAACGCCGCTGCCTTCAATGCGCTTCACCTGACTGCGGCAGGAGTAGCCCGTCACCAGACAACGGTTACGCGGCAGCCGCTGCATCGCCTGCTGCCAGGAGAGCGCGTAAATGGCCAGCGAGTTGGCATGGTTTTTCACTTCATGGCCATAGGTCCCTGCCATCCCGCAACACCCAACGCTGACGTTTTCCAGTTTCGCGCCAAAGTGGGCAAAAATCTCTGCCCACTGTTTTGTCGCCGCCGGTAGCGCGGTCACTTCCGTACAGTGACCGAACAGGTACCAGGGCTCGCCTCCCTGTTCGGGACGGGCGGCGGTCGTCAACGCCTTCGGCAACCACTCATGGACTAACAGCACCTGGAAATCGCCGCGCTTATCGCCAAGGGTTTGCTTATACTCATCGCGGTAGCAGAGCACCAGCGCCGGATCGACGCCGACCAGCGGCATGCCAAGCTGCGCCACGCGATTGAGGAAGTCAGCCGTCTTCTGCGCGGTGCGAGCAAAGCGGGTGAGGAACCCTTTGATATGCTGCGCTTTGCCGTTCGGCGAGAATGGCAGCAGCACCGGCTGATAGCCTAGCGCTTCGACGAGGCGAATAAAGTCAGCCACCACCTGGGCGTCGTAGTAGCTGGTGAACGGATCCTGCACCACCAGCACCATCTTCGCTTTCTGCTCAGCGCTCAGCGCTTCGAGCTGCTCCAGCGTCATGTTGGCAGAGCGGTGGCCGGCCATCTGCTGCTTCAGCGACGGCGCCGAAAGCAGCGGCAGATCGACCATCCCGATGTGCTTCTCCGACAGCTTTTTCAGCCACGGCTGGTTAATAAAAAAGTTAAAAGTCTTCGGCGCCTGCGCCATCAGCGGCGCATAGGATTCGACCGAGGCCACCAGATGGTCGCGTACCGGGCGCAGGTAGCGGCTGTGATACAGCTGCAGGAAGCGCGAACGGAACTCGGGCACATCGATTTTGATCGGGCACTGGGTCGAACAGGCTTTGCAGGCCAGACAGCCGGACATCGCCTCTTTGACCTCGTGCGAGAAGTCATATTCCCCTTTACGCGCATGCCAGCTGTTCCGCGTGCGCGCCACCAGCGAACGCAGGCTGACGCCCTGCTCCGGCAGCGCCTTCTCCAGCTGGTTGGGATCGACGCCGCGGTCGGCCAGCAGGCGCAGCCATTCACGCACCAGCGTCGCGCGCCCTTTCGGCGAGTGGATGCGCTGGTTGCTGACTTTCATCGACGGACACATCGGACTCTTGACGTCAAAGTTGAAGCACAACCCGTTGCCATTACACTCCATCGCCCCGCGCCAGCTGCTGCGCACCGCGATGGGGATCTGCCGATCCCAGGTGCCGCGCTTCACCGCATCGACTTTCATCATCGGCGCGTCGACCCCTTCCGGAGGACAGATTTTCCCTGGGTTCAGGCGGTTATCGGGATCGAAGACTGCTTTGATCTTCCTAAGTTCGCCGTACAGCGCCTCGCCAAAGAAGGCCGGGCTGTACTCCGCGCGGAAGCCTTTGCCGTGTTCGCCCCACAGCAGGCCGCCATACTTCGCCGTCAGCGCCACCACGTCATCGGAGATCTGCTTCATCAGCACCTCCTGCTGCGGATCGCACATATCCAGCGCCGGGCGCACGTGCAGCACCCCGGCATCAACGTGGCCAAACATGCCGTAGCTCAGGCCGTGGCTGTCGAGCAGCGCGCGGAACTCGACGATGTAATCCGCCAGATGCTCAGGCGGTACGCAGGTGTCTTCAGCGAAAGGAATAGGCTTGGCGGCGCCTTTGGCATTGCCCAACAGGCCGACGGCCTTCTTGCGCATGGCGTAGATCCGCTCTACGCCATCGAGATCGTGACAGACCTGCCAGCCGATGACGCCCGCCTCGCTGCCGGCCATCAGCTCATCCAGCCGCTGGCACAGGGTAGTGACCTGCTGGTCAATCAGCGTAGCGTCATCCCCGGCGAATTCGACGATATTGAGCCCGAGCATCTCTTTATCCGGCACGTCGGTGATCAGTTCGCTTACCGAGTGCCAGACGATATCCTCGCGCGCCAGATTCAGTACCTTGGAGTCGACAGTCTCCACCGACAGCGCTTTCGCCTGCACCATAAAGGGCGCATTACGCAACGCGGAGTCAAAGGAGTCATATTTGACGTTGACCAGACGGCGCACCTTCGGCAGGCGGGTGATATCCAGCCGCGCTTCGGTAATAAACGCCAGCGTGCCTTCCGAACCGGTTAAAATACGGGTCAGATCGAACTCGCTCATCTCATCGTTAAAGACATGGCGCAGATCGTACCCGGTGAGGAAGCGGTTAAGTTTAGGAAACTTATCAATGATCAGTTCACGCTGCGTCTTGCAGCGCTGGTAGACCGTGTTATAGATTCGGCCAATCGTC